>NZ_VOQT01000016.1:0-111366 GCF_008121555.1 Comamonas sp. Z1 | reverse complement strand
AGTAGCCACGTCAATCACTCCTGGTCTCCTGCTGCACAAGAAAGCAGCAGGCTAGGGTTAATGCGTGGGTCAGATTGAGATGGAAAAACCGGGGGCTAGTGGGTCACTTCTGGGTGGAAATCAACAGACACTGCCTCAGCAGGTGATGGAACTCACTGCTGGACGAGGCGTTGATTTGGCCTTCGACCATGTGGGTGCCGATCTCTTTATCGCTTGTCTGCGCTCTCTGGCCCCGTCAGGTATGGCGGTGTCGTACAACATTCTGGCAGGCCCCCCGTCTGCTGATATGTTCGACGAGTTGCGCAAATTGCTAGCCAGAAGCTTGGCCATTCGCACTTTCTCTATCCATGCGGTAGATGCAGACATCAAGCAACGCCGAGGATTGATGGAGGAAGCCATCAGGCTTATGGCGAGCGGCTCTGTGAGTGCACCACGTGCCATGCATATGCAGCTGGCACAAGCTCGACAGGCTCACGAGCTGCTCGATAGCGGTGGCACTCTGGGCAAGCTCGTCCTCATTCCCTGATTCCGTGGAGCTCGCTAGCATGAACCAACCCTATACCGCCAACCTGTCCCACTTCGGTATCTTTTGCCGCGATCTGGAAGTGATGAAGTCCTTCTACACGGGCGTATTCGATATGCAAGAAACCGACCGTGGTGTGGGCGTGACCTTTCGCTTCGAGATCGTGTTTCTGAGCGGGCGAAATGATCAACACCATCAATTGGTGTTGGCCGGAGGACGCGGTGCCGATTCGCCGAGCACCGTGATGCAACTGTCGTTCAAGGTCCAATCCATTGACCAGTTGCGCGAAGCGCGGCGTCGGGCACTGGCTTTGGGGGCAACGAAGATGCGCGGTCTGAACCATGGCAATGCGCTTTCGATCTACTGCATGGACCCTGAGGACAACACCGTGGAGGTTTACCTGGACACGCCTTGGTATGTGAGTCAGCCCCATGGAGATCCGTTAGATCTAGAGCAGAGTGATGAAGCCATTTGGGCGCAGACTGAACAGGTCGTGCGCACAGACCCGAGCTTTATGCCTGTGGCCGAGTGGGCAGCCCAGTTTGAGCAGCGTCGTCAGGCTACCAGGAACGCATAGTAGGCAGGGCTTCACCACGAGAGGTGGACCAGCACTTGGAAAAGCGGCAGGCCATCGGCATTGAGCAATGTCCTCAATGCTGTATTGGCTTGTCCCTTCCCATGGCAGAAAGTTGTGCCGCTGCAATCGATAAGCAGTTGTATATTTTGCTTGCTCCTTAGCGTCAGGAGCCAGCATCACAATCACTTAGGCTCTTAGCAAGACCTTCCCTTTGCGGCCCGGCTGCAAGCTTGCGGCTGCTGCTTGAGCAGCATCATTGAGATCGAAAATGGCTTCTGCCGGGAGTTTGAGCTCACCCGACAATACCCGCTGCAGCAGTTCGCCAATCAAGCGCCGTTTGTTGTCAGGTGTCATGGCTTGACTGACCTTGCTACCCCAGAAGCCCTTCACCGTTGCTTGCTTGAAGATCAGAGATCCGGAGTCGATCTGCATGGGCTCACCGGCCATGGTGCCAAAGGAAACCAGGGTTCCTCCCTCACCCAATAGAGCGAGCAGGGATGCACTGGCGAAGCCTCCAATGGAGTCCACGGCCGCACTAGCCAGCGAGCCGCCAAGAATGGAGCGAGCGCGTTCCTGCCAGTCTGGTTGTGCAGTGGACAAGGCATTGCCGATGCCCAGGGCGGCAAGCTCCTGTACACCAGCATCGCGCCGAACCAGGTTCAAGACGTGCACACCGCGTGCTTTCGCCAGCATTGCCAAAGTCTTTCCGACCGCGCCATTCGCCGTGTTTTGCACGATCCATTGTCCCGACTCGACATTGAGAAACTCCAGCAGCATTAATGCGCTCAGTGGCATCGCAATAATTTGCGCTGCAGCTTCATCGGGAATAGCTGGCGGCATAGGCACCAGTACATTGGCAGGCGCAAGAAAGTATTCCGCCCAGGTGTTGTGGACTCCCGCGACGGCGACCCGCTGTCCCACTGTCGCGCCTGAGGCGCCTTCACCCAGTGCATCGACGATGCCCACGGCCTCGCTGCCGCCAATAGCGGGAAGTTCAGGCTTGTACCCATAGCTGCCGCGGATCGTCCAGAGGTCATGATTGTGGATTGGCGCCAGCAAGGTCTTGATGCGCACTTCACCGGGACCCGGTTGTGGGATGGGACGATCTATGAGCTCGAGAACCTCGGAAGGTTCGCCAAAAGTGGTATGGATAGCACTGCGCATGACTTATTTCTCCTGATGAGCGAGCATGGACAACAAGGCATGGGCCACGCCCTCGGAGCTGGCCGGATTCTGTCCCGTGATCAGGCGTCCATCCGTGACGACATGCACCTGCCAATCCGGCGCTTTCTCATAGCGAGCGCCCAAGCGCATGAACACGTCTTCGATAAGAAAGGGTACGACGGTGGTCAGGCCGACCGCCGCTTCTTCGCTGTTTGTAAAGCCTGTGACATGACGACCGGCGACCAATGGTTGTCCATCAGCAGCCCGGACATTGATCAGAGCACCTGGCGCATGGCAGACGAGGGCGAGTGGCTTGCCGGCACGCGCGAAGGCCTCCAGCAGGGCAATGGAGTTGGGATCGTTGGCCAGGTCCCACAGGGGCCCATGGCCGCCAGGGTAGAACACGGCATCGAAATCGGTGGCGCTGACCTGATTTAAAGGTACTGTCGAAGCTAGAGCGGCCTGCGCTTCGGTGTCCTGGCGAAACCGCTCGGTGGCAGAAGTTTGGGCTGCAGGCTCATTACTTTTGGGGTCCAGTGGCGGTTGACCTCCAGCAGGCGAGGCCAGCGTAATCATGGCTCCTGCATCTTTCAATGCGTAGTAGGGGGCCGCGAATTCCTCCAACCAGAACCCCGTCTTGTGACCGGTGCTGCCCAGCTTGTCGTGGGACGTGAGTACAAACAGAACTTTCATCAATGACTCCTTAGGTGTCGGAAATACAGTGGCTCTTTGCTTCCATGATTCAGTATGCAGAGGTGCAAGTGAGCAAGCGCTCGGTGGTGTCGCGTGCCTCCAGCAACGGCAATTTGTCTTGACTCAACTTGGCTAGAAGCGCTGCCCCCAACCACATTTGATACAGCGCGCGGGCAAGCGCAGGTGACGGCTTGCCGGCGGGCAGGGACCCATCTTCACGGGCTTCGTCGATCAGCGAGGCGATTCTCGCCAGCAGACGCTGCACGCCGGCGTCGAGCACCAAGCGCATGTCTTCGGAGAGGTCGGCCACTTCGGCAGCGAGCTTCACCACAAGACATTCCTCGGCCCATCCAAGCGTGGGATTGCCGGGTGCTGAAATCCAGGCATCCCAGTACCGCATCAGACGCTCACGGCCATTGCCGGCTTCTCCGAGCAAGTCATTGAGCTTTTGTCCGTAGCCTTCCACATACTGCTGTAGCAGCGCGCAGCCAAAGGCTTCCTTTGACGAGAAGTAGTGGTAGAACGAACCCTTGGGCACGTTGCAGGCTTTGAGAATTTCGAGCAGGCCCAGACCTGCAAAGCCCTTGTGCAGCACCAATCGATACCCGGTATCGAGAATGTGCTGACGTGTCACTTCGGCCTTTTTGCTGAGGATCATGTACGTGATTATAAAAATAGACCGGTCGTCTCTAATTTGTTAGAGCATGACCCATGCTGGCTACATGGCTTTGTCGGAAGCCCGTTCAAGGCCACCCGTATCAATTTTTGATTGCTGACCTCGGGTACTCAACTGGAGCGTAAACGCCGACCAATGTCGGCTGCCTACCTGAAACCTACCGTTTGAAAGCGGCCAGCATTTGTGCGCGAATGACCACAATGGATCGGGAATCGATAAGGTCACGATGCATCCATGAGCAGAAGCAATCGCTGCGCAGTAGACATTGGCTGCTGATGCACGAACGACAGCAATGGGGCGTTGCGGTCGCGCAAACACCGGACCATGTATGACTAAGATCAGCCTGAAACTGCCAGCTAAGAAAACTTGGCGGTCGGCATGCTAGGAGCAGCACCGAGGCTCCTTTCAAAGGCCAAGATTGACCAATAACTACGAGTGAAACCTAAACTTGCAAGATTGATCTTTTGGCCCGAGCTCTCGGTACGCGTAACCCATCTTTTCTTGTGATTTGTGCCCGCTGGTACAGAAAGGTAGTCGGAACTAAGCAGTCGACAGGAATTCACTGAGAGGTAACAGTCGATTTGCATTGCCATGGACATGAATTCCTGAGGACAACGTAACCTCCCAGGGCTAGGTCATCATTGACAAAAGATGTTGTAAAGCGGTCGGTATGCTTTAGGCTATTTTGGGGTAAGTTTCTGCTGCTTCATGGAGGCCACCATGCTGATTTACGTTAGCAACTGCCGTCAAGCACCGAGCGTTGAGTCGCAGGCCGAGGTTGACCTGTACCACTGGCGCATCCTGCAACTCAGCTCTGGATTGCTGCGCATTGCGGCACAACTGGACTCCGGGTCATTTCGAGTGACAACCGCACTTAGTGCAATCGATCTTCCTCGGAGGGTTGTCAGGACCGACTCCGGTCGAAGATATCGCTTGTGTGCACCTCCAGAAGATGACCCATGCTTGGCGATGTTGATGATTTCCAATGTTGCACGTGGCTCCAGTGCGATCACGCACGATGTGAGTGAAGTTGTATGGCGTGCGGTGGAAGCAGGTGCGTGGCTAAGCGAAGAGGGAGTCTTAATTCCTGCGCTGCAATAAGGTTGGCTGCTTTGATCGAAGTCAGACGGACAATTCACGATTAATCAACCCGTGCCAAGCATGCGGAGGAAATGTCCAGGGTTAGCTCAAATTACGAGCGATAGCGAGCAAAGACATGGAAATGCTTCTGACGGGACTTCCTCGGCATGGACGCACTAGAAGTTAAAAATCGAGTCGATTTAGACCGCGCAGCAACAAGAAAAAGTGAGCTAGTCTCTGTGGTCGGGAGGTGTTTACGACATTAAGTACGCAGCTTGTACAAAGAGGCAGCTTGGAAGCCGCATGTATCCTAGCCCTGTGTTTACGACATTAATTGGTTGGAATAGCTATTCGGGGCAATTGAAGTCGTAGGCAGCGATCTGGTATCCATGCGGCTTTCTGTGGAGCTAGGTTGCGTCAGCAAAGCCTAGACTCCTTCTCCTCGTAAAAAAGCGCTCCTTGTGAGCGCTTTTTTTATTGAGATTCAACACTCAAGCTTCGGCGATGCGGTGTTGAACAAGACGACTGCAGCAAATGAAAGTGTGAAGTCTGCCTTGGCCTGAGGACTCAACTGATCCCTGCTAAACGGCTTTCAAGCGTGATCGATAACATGCCGGCGTTTCACCGAAGGTCCGGCGAAACAGGCTGATGTAAGCGCTGATACTGGCATAGCCGAGATCCAGTGCAATGGCTGTAATGCTTATGCCTTCGGCAAGCATCTCAAGTGATCGCAATAGGCGTACGCGCTGGCGCCAGGCAGTGAAGTTAAAGCCTGTCTCGCTGACAAACCTGCGACTGAGAGTGCGCGAGCTGATGGCTCCGAAACTTGCCCAGTCATCGATGTTGCGCTCGTCGGCTGGATTGGCTATCAAAGCTTTGGCGATACGCTGCAGACGCGCATCTGCTGGTATGGGCAGGCCAAACTCCTCAACCGGCAGGCTTCTGATCTCGTCCAGAACCACAGCGCATATATGTGACTGTGCTTGACTCGATTGATCGGAGGCTTGCGACATGGAGCTGGCAATACGCAGCACCGCTTCGCGCAGCAGGCCCGATACCCGGATGATGCAGGGCTGTGCCGGCAAATTGGCGCATGCGGCTTCTGCCACATAGGCGCTCCAGCCATGGTAGGGGCCGAAGGAGCGCCCCGCGTGAGCATGATGGGGAGGAAGCCAAACGGCATGTATGGCCGGCACCACCCAGAGACCGCCATCGACCTGCACCGAGATCAAGCCTTTGATTGAACCAAACAATTGACCGCGTGCATGCTGATGCATCTCGGAAGAGAGTTCACTCTCCAGCATCCGAGTGGCCGCTACAACACTGGGCCCGTCAGGGGAGTCCATATAGGAGCCCAACAGATGCATGAGATCAGGCATGGCGGATTTGAGTTATCTAATGGCCGATAAATTCTACAGCCGCCATATCACCTGGGCCTACGCTTGCAACTTTCCTCAAACACAGGAGTTTCACGTGCCTTCATCAAAAGACTCGGCAGATCAAGGATTGCACAAGAGCAGTCGGTCAGATGCGGTTGATCTGAATCGGCTGTACGCGCGCCCAACGGAGCGAATTCAAAAAGCGGTTCTCGATCATTTGATGGATTTCCACAAGGCGTATTTGGCAAAAGCGACGTTTTTCTGTCTTGCCACGGGAGATGGGAATGGCTTGGATGCATCGCCACGCGGAGGTCCTCCCGGTTTCGTACGGGTACTGGATGCACGCACCTTGGTTTTTGCGGACTGGCCCGGCAACAATCGCATTGCCTCCTTGCGCAATCTTCAGGATGACGACCGGTTGGCGATGCTGTTTCTCTTCCCTGGTCTGGAAACCTTTTTGCGAATCAATGGACGCGGTCGAGTTTCATCCGATGGTGACTTGATGCAAGAGTTGCGAGAAGGGGTCAAGCTGCCAAAAACTGCAATAGTGATTCGGATCGATGAAGTGCTGTTCCACTGTGGACGAGCCATCAATCGCGCCCGGTTGTGGCGCGACGAGAGTCATCTGGACCCCAATCATCTGCCTACAGTCGGAGACGTGATGGCTGGCCTGGCCCAATTGCAGGGTGACGCTCAATTCACATCAGAGCAGATCGTTCACGCAAATGAGCGCTACTCAAGTGCCGTAAGAACCGAGCTTTACTGAGCGCTCACAGCTTCGCTCTATTTCTGCCCATCTCTGCCGCATGCCCTGCGGTTTCGCAGGACTCGAATTACTTGTTGATGCGAGCGCCGATCTTGGGGTCTGGCCTGCTTTCGAGTAGCCTCAGGGCTCCTGCTATCAAGGCTTGAGTTCCCTCAATCAGTTCTGCCTCCATTTCTGCCTCTTGCAGTTGCCAGTCCGCTTCCTCAATCGGCTCCAGACGGGCTGCGGAATACACCGTGTCGGCCGCAGAGATGCAAAAGAAGGTCACGGTGGAGAGCAGCCAGCGTGATTGTTCCTTGGTGATGCCGTAGGCCTGTGCAATATGGGCCTGATGGGCGCTGATCTTCTCCAGCATGGCCGGTGTGGCCGCCAGGCGGCGAATCACGAAGGGCGTGACGCCGGGGTGCGCTTTTACGAACTGTCGTGTGGACGCAGTGAACCCCATAAGGTATTCCTCCAGCCCAATCTGCTGAGGGCTTGTTGCCTGCGGCAACTCCCAGCGCTTGAAGATTTCCTCTGCAATCAGGTGTTTGAGTGCTTCCAGGCTTGGCACATGCTTGTAGAGCGCCATGTGGCTGACGCCCAGTGCAGCGGCAACGCCGACGAACGTAATGCCAGGAAGGCCGATGGAAATTCCGGCGTCTGCAATTTTCTCTTTGGTGATGGAGCGTGGTCTCCCACGAGTCGAGGGCTTGGGTGTGTGGGGCATACGCTGGTTCTCAGTCTCTGGGCGAGATTGTCGGTGATTCACATCACTTGTCGTAGACCTATTGCTTGAATCGTTTTGAATTAGTTTATCATCATGCAACTAATTCTCGTAAAGCTTCTCGTTCGCATCCTTGTGAGAGATAGCCTTCTTCCATATCGAATGTCTACCTCTGAATCGCTTGCAGTTGCTGCCAGACCCGCGCAGCCGATCGCCCGGATATTCGCGCCTGTTCGCGGGCGCTTGATGCTTGCTGGTCTGAGCGCTGCGGTTGGCACCATGTTCACGCTGGTGCCACTGGCGGTCATCGCGCATATCGTCAAGCAAGCCTTGCTCGATGACTTGGGGGGCATATGGGGCAGCATCGCTGTCGGAGTGCTGTGCATGTTCGTGGGCATGGGTTTGGTGATCGTCGCCGAGCTGATCGCGCACCTGGCAGACAACCGCCTCACTTACGATCTGCGCATTGCTGTAATCAAGCGGCTGTCGCAAGTGCCTTTGGGCTGGTTTACTGCCCGCGCCTCAGGGGAGGTCAAGCAGGCACTGCAGGACGATATCGCGACGCTGCACAGTCTGACTGCGCATTTCTATACCGCCGTGGGGCGTGCGGCCGGGGCGATCGTGATTGCAGTGATTTATCTGTTTGTGCTGGATTGGCGCATGGCGATCTTTGCGCTACTGCCATTTCCCGGATTCTTCGTTTTTCTCAAACGCGCAATGAAAGCCAGCAATGCTCACATGCAGGAGTTCGTTGCGCGACTGGGGCGGATCAACAGCGCTACGGTGGAGTTTGCGGGAGGGATTCCGGTCATCAAGGCCTTTGGTGGAGCGAGCCCGGTCCACGCAGGTTACAGAGATGCCGTGGATGGATTTGCCAGTGCCTTTACGGATTTCACTCGCCCGCTGGTGATCTCCATGGCTCGTGCGCATGCATTGATTGCGCCTGTGACCGTCCTCGGTGTGGTGCTGGCTTCTGGCGCTGCGTTTGTTGCCATGGGCTGGATGCAGCCTCTTGATGTATTGCCGTTCGCACTCGTCGCGCCCGGTATTTGTGCGCCGCTTTTGCTTTTGCATACCTTGCTGCATGACCTGCAGGGTGCAACCGGTGCGGCCCAGCGCGTGCTGGCATTGCTGGACACTCCGGTGCTGCCGCAACCGACGCCGGGGCAGCCATCGCATCCTGAAGGCAATGCCGTGCGTTTCGAGCAGGTGGGTTATGCGTATGCGGCAGAGCATCAGGTGCTGTCCGGCATCAGCTTTGACATGCAGCCCGGCACCGTCACGGCCGTGGTCGGCCCTTCGGGTTCTGGAAAATCCACGCTGGCACGTTTGCTGTTGCGGTTTTTCGATCCCGCACAAGGGCGCATCACTCTGGGTGGAGTCGATTTGCGGCAGATCACCAGCACAACCCTGTATCAACGCATTGGCTTTGTGCTGCAGGAAGTGCAGCTGATTCACGCCAGTGTGCGCGAGAACATTGCGCTGGCCCGTCCATCGGCCACTATTGAGGAAATCGAGGCCGCAGCCCGCGCAGCCCACATCCACGATCGCATTCTGGCGTTGCCGCGTGGCTACGACTCCGTGGTGGGCGAGGATGCGCAGCTCTCCGGTGGGGAACGCCAGCGCCTGAGCATTGCCCGGGCAGTGCTGCTGAATCCGCCCATTCTCGTGCTGGATGAAGCTACCGCATCTGCAGATGTGGAAAGCGAAGCCTTCATTCAGGACGCACTTTCTCGCTTTGCACGCGGGCGCACCTTGCTGGTGATTGCACACCGGCTCGACACCATCGTGCATGCGGATCACATTCTGGTGCTGCGCGATGGAGAGATTGCCGAGCAAGGCAGACATGCGCAACTGCTGGCTGAAGACGGTCTCTATGCGCGGCTGTGGCAGCTGGGTGCTTATGCCAGCCCGATGCCAAAGAGTGAACTGCCATGCTGAAGACCTTTTTGAAGTTGCTGGGTGATGATGCACGCCTGCTGCACCGCTACACATGGATGGCTGTTGCCTACGGTGTGCTGTGCGGTCTGACGATGGCGGCGCTGCAACCGTTGCTGACGCATTGGTTGCAAGGTGACTGGCGTGCAGCCATGGGCTGGCTATGCGTGCTGCTGCTGGGTGTGCTGCTGTCATGGATTGCCAGACGTGTCGTGGAGCAGGCGGGCATCCGTGTCGGCGTGGCGGTTCTGCAAAGCGGACGCCATCGCCTGGGCCTTCATATGGCGAGCCTGCCCATCGGCTGGTATACGCCGAAAAATACCGCGCGCATCGGCCATGTGGTGACGCAGGGGATGATGGGCATTGCGCAATTGCCAGCGCATGTTTTCACTCCACTCATCAGTGGTGCGGCCACGGCCGTGATCGTGTTGGTGGCACTTCTGGTTGTGAGTCCGGTCCTGGGGCTCACTGCGCTGATTGCGCTGCCATTGCTTGCAGGGTCGTTCGCATTGACTTCGTCGATGTCGGCGCGCGCCAATGCCGCTTTCCAGCGCGACTTTGCCCAAGCCAGTCAGCGTGTGGTGGAGTTCGCGCAGGCCCAATCCGTGCTGCGTGCGTTCAGCGGCGATGGCCGCAGTACACGCTTTCTGGAGCAGGCCATCACCGAACAACGTCAATCCGGACTGCGGCTGGTGGTGTTGTCATCGCTGTCCTCCGTATTCTGTGTATGGACCGTGCAGCTGATCTTTGCCGTGCTGTTGGTGGTCGCGATATCCGGTTTGAACGCAGCATCCGGTGGCTCCTTGTCCACAGCGCAAATCATTGCCTTGACGGTTGCGTTATTGCTTGTGGTGCGTTTTATCGAGCCCTTGCAGGAAATCGCCGGCTACGCAGAAGTGCTTAGGAGTGCAGGCTCGCAGCTGCAAGCAGTACAGGAGCTATTTGCCGTGCAGCCGCTGCCGCAACCGAAGCAGGCAACACTTGTTGGCGATTCTTCCGTGGAGTTGCGTGATGTGCGGTTTCAATATCCAGGGTCTGCAGATGAAGTGCTGCACGGTGTGAGCTTGCATGTGCTGCCGCGCAGCATGACGGCGCTGATAGGTGCATCTGGTTCCGGCAAGTCCACGGTGATGCGACTGATCGCCCGTTTCTTCGATGCCACGCAGGGCGAGGTCTTGATCGCAGGCGTGGATGTCCGTGACATTGGCGATGCGCAACTGGCCGGGCAAATCAGCCAGATCTTTCAGGATAGCTATCTGCTTTGCGGCAGCATTGCCGACAACATCCGCATTGGCAAATCGGACGCCAGCGATGCGCAAGTTCTGCAAGCTGCGCATCAGGCCGGGCTTGATGAAGTCATTGCGCGACTGCCAGACGGGGTGCTGACGATGGTGGGCGAAAACGGCGCACGTCTTTCCGGAGGCGAACGCCAGCGCATAGCGATTGCCCGGGCCTTGATCAAGGAGTCCCCCATCCTGCTGGTGGATGAAGCCACTGCTGCGCTGGACGCAGAGAACCAGTCCATCATCGCTCAAACACTTGCACGGCTGAAGGGGCAGCGCACGCTCATCGTGATCGCACACCAGCTCTCCACCATTGCCATGGCCGATCAGATTGTGGTGCTGGAAGGCGGCGGCGTGGTAGAGAGCGGATCACCTGCGCAGTTAAAGGCAAGTCAGGGTCGCTATTCCCAATTGCTTGCGCAGAGCCGCGCTGCCAAAGGCTGGCGGATGGACGCCGTGCAAATGTCCGGGGATGCCGTGTGATGCGCAAGCGTTGGTTGCTGGTGTTTGCTGTGCTGTGCGTGGTGTCCGTGCTGCTGGGGGCGCGGCAGATGGTGTGGTCGGATCTGCTTTCATTCTCCGGCGATGCCTGGCTCACCCTGACTGCAAGCCGTTTGCCGCGTTTGGCGGCGCTGGTGCTTACGGGGGCGGGTCTGTCGGTGTGCGGCGTGATCCTGCAGCACATCGTGCGCAACAAGTTTGTGGAGCCGGGCACCACAGGGGGGCTGGATGCGGCCAAGCTCGGTATCTTGGTGGCGCTTACCGTGATGCCTGCTGCGGGAACCCTGAGCCGGATGCTGTTTGCGCTGGTGTTCTGCCTGATGGCAAGTCTGCTGTTCATTGCCGTGATCCGACGCATACAGTTTCGCAATCTGGTTCTGGTGCCCGTTGTCGGTCTGATGTACGGCAGCGTGCTCACCTCGATTGCCGAGTTCTATGCATACAGCCACAACATCCTGCAAAGCATGCAGGGCTGGTTGCTGGGCGACTTTTCCCGCGTGGTGCAAGGCCATTACGAGATTCTCTACATCATTTTGCCGGTGGTCATGCTGGCCTATCTGTATGCACACCGCATCACTGTGCTGGGCATGGGCGAAGACATGGCCACGAGTCTGGGCCTGGGTTATGCAGCCACGGCCATCGTCGGTTTGGTGCTGGTGGCATTCACGGTTTCTGCCACGGTGATTGCCGTGGGGGCGATTCCGTTTGTGGGCCTTGTCGTGCCCCAGCTGATTGCCATGCGCTGTGGTGAGAACTTGCGACGTACATTGCCACTGGTGGCTTTGGGAGGTGCATCCCTGCTGCTGGCCTGCGACATTGCAGGTCGCCTGGTGATGTATCCGTTCGAGGTGCCTATCGGCCTTACTGCCGGTGCGGTGGGCGGTGTGATGTTCCTGGCGCTGATTGTGCGGGGGCTTCGCTGATGCGCATGTCGTTGACCAGGACCTGCTGGTTCGCAGCGCTGTCGATTGCACTCCTGGCGCTTGCTTTTGTGCTGCTGGGCTCCGGACTGGATACGGATTATGTGATCCCCAAGCGCCTTGTACGCCTTGCGTCGATTGTCATTGGCGGGATCTGCGTGGCTGTGTCGGCCATAGTGTTTCAGGCACTGGTGAACAACCGCATTCTGACGCCCTCCATCATGGGTTACGAGGCCGTGTATCTGCTGTGGCAAGCCATGCTGCTGTTGCTGCTGGGTACACATGGCTTGAGCATGCTTGGCGTACACGGGAATTTCCTCGTCTCCGTGCTGCTGATGCTGACCTATTCATGGGCACTGCAATGGTGGCTGTTGCGCCGCGGCCGCAATGATGTCTATGTGCTGCTGCTGCTCGGTCTGGTGCTGACCATGGTGATCGGCACGTTCACCCAGTTTGTGCAGCTGCGCATCAGCCCCGGCGAGTTTGCAGTGTTTCAGGGCGTGAGCTACACATCCTTCAATCGTGCCAAGCCGCAGACTTTGCTCTATGCCGCCATTGCGGTAGCGCTCGCCTGTGCCGTGGTCCGCAAGACGTTGGCGGTGCTGGATGTGCTGGCTCTGGGGCGTGAGCAGGCCATTTCCCTGGGCGTGCCGCATGGCCGGTATTTGCAGCTCTACCTGGCGCTGATCGCCATTTTGGTGGCGCTGTCCACCAGCCTTGTGGGACCCACGGCCTTCATGGGCATCTTTGTGGCCAACATCGTCTACGCCCTGGTGCCGTATGCACGCCACCGCGTCACGCTGCCGCTGGGGTGTGCGGTTGCCATTGCCATTTTTCTTGCCGCTCAACTGCTGGTTGAGCATGTTTTCAACTACAAGACCACCGTCAGCATTCTGGTGAATCTGGTGTGCGGTGTGTATTTCCTGGCACTGATTGTGCGCAAGCGGGGTGCAGCATGATGGGGGTCCACCATCTTTCCAAGCAATATGGCGGCAGGACGGTGTTGTCAGACGTGAGCGTGGAGTTTCCTGCCCAGCGCGTCACATCGCTGATCGGACCCAATGGTGCGGGAAAGTCCACGCTGCTCATGCTGATGGCGCGCTTGCTGGAGCCCAGCAGCGGTGCGATTCAGTGGCAGGCACGTGACGTCAGCCGAATTCCCGTTGCCGAATACGCACGGCATGTTGCCACGCTGCGTCAGGCCCCCGGCTTCAATATGCGCCTGACGGTGGAAGAGCTGGTCGCTTTTGGACGTTTCCCGCATAGCCGTGGCGCGCTGACGGTTCACGACCGCCGAGCCATGGATGAGGCAATCGCCTTTCTGTCTTTGGAGCCGCTGCGTCACGCTTTCATCGATGAGATCAGTGGCGGTCAGCGGCAGATGGCATTTCTCGCAATGACGATTGCGCAGCAGACAGATGTGCTGCTGCTTGACGAGCCACTCAACAACCTCGACATGAGGCATGCCGTACAGATCATGCGCGCACTGCGTCGCCTCTGCGACGAGCAGGGCCGCACCGTGATTCTGGTGATTCACGACATCAACTTTGCGGTCAATTACTCGGACCACATAGTCGCGCTCAAGAACGGAGCACTGCGCTTTCACGGCCCGGCTCAGGACGTGGTGACCGAGACGCGCATGGCCGATCTGTACGAGCTGGATTTCGAGATCACGCGCAACCAGCGTGGCTGTTTCTGCAATTACTTCACATCCAGGGAAGATCACTCATGAATTCGTTGCGCAGGCAACTCCTGCTCTCTGTTGGCGGCGTGGCGGCTTTGTCCTTCGCGCCCGGCATGGCTCACGCCTATGAGCCTGTTTCCATCCGTCACAAAATGGGCACCACGCTCATCAAGCGTCTGCCGCAGCGTGTGGCGGCGCTGGAGATGAACGAGGTGGACTTCCTCGATCAGCTTGGCGTGCCCGTTGCGGGAATGGTGAAGGACTACGTTCCCCATTTCCTCGCCAAGTACAAGGGCGACGCCAAGGTGCAGGATCTCGGCGCCATCGTACAGCCCAATCTGGAGCGTGTGCACGCGCTGAGGCCGGATCTCATCCTGATGACATCGCTGCAGGCCGGCAAATACGAGGAGCTGGCTGAAATTGCCCCCGCCTTGTACTACGAGGTGGACTTCAAGAACAGCGAGAAGGGACATATCGAAGTCGTCAAGAACCATCTGCTGACCCTGGGCCGCATATTCAACAGGGAAGGGCTTGCCAGCGCCAAGGCTGCAGAGCTGGATGCACAGGTTCAACAGGTGCGGCGCATCACGCAAGGTCGGCCGGAGCGGGCCATGATCGTGTTGCACAACAACGGAGCTTTCAGCTCCTTCGGTCTGCAATCGCGTTACGGCTTCGTATTCAGCGCGCTGGGCGTGAAGCCTGCAAGCTCTGCGCTGGAAACCAGTCTGCATGGGCAACCCATCTCCAGCGAATTCATCCAGCAGGCGGATCCGGAGATCCTTTATGTGGTGGATCGCACTGCGGTGATGGAGCGCCGCCCCGTCATCAATGCCGATGGCATTGCCAATCCCTTGCTGCGCCAGACCAAGGCCTGGAAGAACGGGCGCGTGGTGTTTGTCGATGCAGATGCCTGGTACACCACGGGTGCCAGCCCAAGCTCACTGAAGCTGTTGTTTAGCGATGTGCTCAAGGGCTATTCGCGCTGATTGCTTCTTTATTTGTCGTAGCCAGGTCCATACCCAGCCAGCAGTTCTATTAAGCATGCGGTGCAAAAACGTCATGCATGTATCGACAGGAATCGGGTATGCCCAAGAACCCAGGTCTCATTTCACTCAACTCTCTGACGACTCCTCCATTTGCGCGCCGGCGTAGCGTGATGTGCCCCTATATGCTGCTGGGACTGGCCATGGGCAGTCAGCTGGCGGGAGCGGCGCACGCCCAAGTGCAGACCAGCGAGGCCGAGGCCACTCTGCCACAGGTCACCGTGCAAGAAAAAGTCGCTCCCGTCACCGCTCCCTATGCGGGGGGGCAGGTCAATTCCGGCGGTCGTGTCGGCTTGTTGGGAGACAAGGACTTCATGGAGACGCCCTTCAACACCATCAGCTATACCGAAAAGTTCACGCAGGATCGTCAGGCACAGACCATTACCGATGTGATCTCTGCCACCGATCCCACGGTGTTCAGCAATGGGGTTGCAGCGTCATGGAGCGAAAACTACTCGATTCGCGGTTTCTCTTCGAGCAGCTCCGACATGACGCTGGGCGGTCTCTATGGCATGGCTCCTTACTACCGCACCACGCCGGAGATGTTCGAGCGCATCGAAGTCCTCAAAGGACCGTCCGCATTGCTCAATGGCATGCCCCCTGGAGGATCAGTGGGGGGCTCCGTCAACCTGGTTCCCAAACGCGCTGCCAGCGATCCCATCACGCGACTGACCACCACCTATATGTCGGATTCGCAGTTTGGCGGCCATATTGATCTGGGGCGCAGGTTTGGCGCAGACAATCAGTTCGGCATCCGCTTCAATGGTGTTTACCGTGGAGGTGAAGGGGCGGTAAACCAGCAGGACAAGAAATCCAGGCTTGCATCATTGGGCCTTGACTGGCGTGGCGATCGAGCCCGGATCTCCGCCGACTTCTACACCAGCGATGACCGCGTGAACGGCGTGACACGAGGCATCAGTCTGGCCCCGGGTGTGGCCATTCCCAGGCCGCCCAAGCCTGAGACCCTGCTGAACCCCAACTGGTCGCATGTGCACAATCACGACAAGGCCGCGATGGTGCGCGGTGAATTCGATGTGAACGACCAGGTGATGGCCTACGCGGCCTTCGGCGTCAGCAAAACCGACTATGAATACAACGGCGCGATGTCGGCTCAGGTGCTCAACGCTGCGGGCGATTTCAAGACCGCCATGGGACAACTGGCCTTCGAGCAGAAAAAGCGTTCGGCTGAAATGGGTCTCAAGGGAAGGCTCCAAATCGGAGCCATCAAGCATCAATGGGCGCTCAATGCAACGCACTATGCTCACAAGCAGGACGACTATGGGCGCCGTAGCGTGCCGGGCGCAGACTGGACTACCAACCTCTACAACCCGGTCTGGGGACCGGAAGCGCCCTTTGTTGCGCCGCACATCTCGCACACCGAAGTGCGCCTGACCAGCTATGGCCTGGCGGACACCATGTCATTTGCCGAAGATCGTGTGCAACTCACCCTGGGCGTGCGCCGCCAGCAAGTGGTCAGCGACGCCTTCAGCATCACCACGGGGGCGCGCACTTCGCGATATGACCAGAGCGCCACATCACCTGCCGCAGCCTTGCTGTTCAAGGCCACAGAACATGTGTCGGCTTACGCCAACTACATTGAAGGCCTGAGCCAGGGCGCAACCGCACCAATGACCGCTGCAAACGCGGGTGAAGTGTTTGCGCCTTACAAGACCAAGCAGAAAGAAGTGGGTGTCAAACTTGATCTTGGGGAATTCGCGCACACGTTCAGTCTGTTCGAGATCACACGCCCCAGCAGCTATACGGACCCGGTCACCAATATCTTCTCGTTCGGCGGAGAGCAGCGCAATCGCGGCATCGAATGGGGCTTCTGGGGATCGCCGCTGCGTGGCGTACGCATGATGGGCGGGATTGCCTACACCGCGCCCAAGCTGACGCAGACCGCTGGCGGCGTCAATCAGGGCAAAGTCGCCACGGGGGTGCCCAAGCTGCAAGGGAAATTGGGTGCTGAATGGGATGTTCCTGCCATTCCCGGGCTGACTGTTACGGGTAATGCAACGGCGGTGTCCAAGCAATATATCAGTGCGGACAACAGCCTTTGGGCGGCAGGTCGTGTGACCTACGACCTCGGTGCACGCTATGCAACCAAGGTCGCCGGCAACCCAGTCACGTTTCGCGCGACGCTGCTGAACGTTTCCAACAAGGCTTATTGGGGCATGCCACTGCTGTCCAGCTTGGCACTGGGGGCACCGCGCACGCTGGCGCTGTCGGCAACGGTTGACTTCTGACGCGGGTGTGCTGAAGTTTGCAGTCCGGTCTCTGGTCTCCAGGTGGACGATGCTCTTGCTAATTCCGAGCAGATATGGATCCGAGATCCTTTGACGGCGGCTGCGCAGTTGATGCATCTGCGCGGCTGCTTTTCATGGCTGCGCAGTTGATGCATCTGCGCGGCTGCTTTTCATGGCTGCGATGACGCTCGGATGGACCAGGTCTGGCCTGGCAGAGGGCTGTGCCCACTGGGCGGTGGGGCTTCTCAATAAGTGAGAATGGGTATCATTTATGTAGAATCGTTGCATTTCCAATGCACGAGAGACTTCGGTGCCTACCCACGCCAACAGCATCGCCAGTGAAGCACTTGGCAGCATGTACACACTGCACAACCGCTGGCTGATCTCCTGGCTGCAGCGCAAGCTTGGCAACCGTTGTGATGCGGCAGACATTGCGCAGGACACATTCACGCGCATTTGGACAACTGCCAGAACGCAAGCAATCGAAGACATCAGAGAGCCCAGGGCTTATCTGACAATCGTCGCCAGGCGATTGATGATCAATCACCTGGAACGGCGCTCGCTCGAACAGGCATATCTTGCCTCCTTGCAGCTATTGCCTGAAGCCACCGCGCTCTCGGCGGAGGCCCGAGCCATCTTGCTGGAGACCCTGGAGGAGCTGGATGCATTGCTGGGAGAGCTTCCAACGAAAGTTCGCACCGCATTCCTGCTTTCACAGCTCGAAGGGCTTGCTTATGAGGAGATCGCCACGCAGATGCAAGTAAGCGTGCGTACGGTCACCCGCTATATGGCGCAAGGCTTCCGGCAATGCCTGCGTGTGATGCTGGATGCCTGAAATGAGTGCAGTCGATGCAAGCATTCTCGATGAGGCCGCTCAATGGCTGGCTCGCCGGCATGCATCGGACTTCAGCGAAGCAGAGCAGGCCGAGCTTGCCCGGTGGCGCAGCCTCAGTGCAACCCACGAGGAAATCTGGCAACGCATAGAGCAACTGAAATTCCGAATGGAGAGTGTTCCCTCGGCAGTCGGCATGGCCGTTCTGGATCGTCCACGTGCGACGGGAAATCGCCGGCAGATTCTGCGTGCATCGGCACTCGCTCTGGCAACTCCAATGCTTGGCTGGTTCTCCTACCGCTATCTGCCATGGCACATCTGGAATGCGGACTTCAGAACAGCAACAGGCGAAAGACGCGAACTGACATTGGCTGACAACAGTCAGGTGCTGTTGAATACGGCTTCCGCAATAAGCGTTCAGTTCGATGGCAAGGAACGTCTGATCCAGCATCTTGCAGGTGAGATTCTGGTGGAAACCGCACACCTGAGCGAATACAAGACCTTGCCCTTTGTTGTCCAGACTGCCGATGGGCGGCTGCAGGCACTGGGCACCAAATTCATCGTTCGAAAGCATGCGCGAAGCACGACGCTGTCGGTGCTGCAAGGCGCGGTGCAGGTAGTGCCTGCGCATTCCAGGCAATCCCTTGTCGTGCAGGCTGGCGAGCAAGTGAACTTCGATGCTCACAAGGCGGGCGCCTTCACCTCCCTGCCATCCCACGCCGATGCCTGGACTCGGGGTGTGTTGTATGCCGAGAACATGCGCTTGGCTGACTTCCTGGAGGAGTTGCAGCGCTATCGCGAAGGAATCCTGCGCTGCGATCCAAGTGCTGCTGAGCTGCTCGTGTCCGGCACATTCCATTTGCGCGATACAGATCGTATTCTCGAGTTGCTGGCTCGGACCCTGCCAATCCGTAGGCAGCAACGCACCCGTTACTGGATCACCGTCACGCGTTCCTGAAGTTTCCCGGGATCAGGTTTTCGCATGCTGCCCTCGGAAATTCAGGCCGCAGCGATGACTCTTTTAAATCGCTGTCCTGTTTTTCAATCTCGCCTGTCAAGTGCATCAAGACCCGTTTATTGACAGCCAAGAGGATTGAGCAGATGCCCGAAAAGTACGTCCGGAAACCCAACAGGAACGCCAATGCGATGCGACTGCGCCCGGTCGCAACGGCAGTCAGAGGAATTTTTGTTGCCATCGTCGGCACAGCCGCTATCGGTTTGCACATGCCGGAGGCTTACGCTGCAGATCCGGTTACCAGTCCCGCGCAGAAGTCCTATCAGGTATCCGCTGGCCCGCTCGGTCCTGCACTGATGGACTTTGCCGGTCAGGCGGGCATCAATCTCAGCATGGATCTGAGCAAGCTCAAGGACAAGCGTACTCCTGGCCTGTCTGGTTTCCACACCGTCGATAGCGGTTTTGCACATTTGCTGGAAAGCTCGGGACTGAGTGCACGTCGTCTAGGTGAAGGCAACTATGCACTGGAAGTCCCGGGGAGCACCAAGGCATCCATCGAACAAAAGAGCAGTGCTTCCGTGCCCGTCAGCGGGCAAGGCTCTCCGGAGCTTGCAGCCGTGACGGTGACGGCTCGTACCCAGAATAATCTCGTTGCGCCGTCTCGGCAGGTCAGTATTCTCGAAGCTGAAGAAGTTCAGCAACTTCGGCAAGGCTCCGACAGTCTGGCAACCATGCTCAGCAAAGTCGTCCCGGGGATGGCAGATTCCAGCCACACAATCACCGACTATGGGCAGACTCTGCGCGGCCGGAACATGCTTGTCCTCGTGGACGGGGTTCCACTGAACACCAATCGCGACTCATCCAGAAACCTCGCCAACATCAACCCTGCGGACATCGAACAGATTGAGGTGCTTCGCGGCAGCAGCGCCATCTACGGCAGCGGCGCAGCAGGCGGCATCATCTCTGTGCGTACCAAACGCCCCTCGGGCGAGACCAAAGCAGAGACCATAGTGACAGGGTCTGCACCGCTGTCCAAACTCAGAGGCGCCGGGCTTGGAGCCGAAGTCCAGCACTATCTTTCTGGCGGCGGCGATGTGGTCGACTATTCCGTCAGCCTGGGCGCCAAGCATGTCGGAGGCTCATTCGACGCCAAGGGCGCACGCATTGCACCCGAGCCCAGCCAGGGAGACTTGTTCGACTCCGATATCTACAACGCGTCCGCCAAGATCGGCTTCAAGCTGGACGCAAATCAACGGCTTCAATTCTCCGCGAGCCACTACAACGCCAGCCAGGACACCGACTATGCATCCGATCCGTCAGTGGCCCGCTTGCCCGCAGGTACGGCAGCCGCCAGGCCTATCAAGGGCTTGGTACTTGCAGATCAAAACCAGATCAAGAACACCATGCTGGGTCTTGACTATGAGAACCGCGATCTCGCAGGCAGCGCCGTGGCGGCTCAACTCTATTACCGGGATTTTTATACGCGCTTTGCGCCCTTCGATGCACGAGCCGTTCCTGTGCGAGGCGCCAACGTCGATCAGTCCATGCAGAACTCCGATGTGTTCGGTGGTCGCCTGACCATCAAAACACCTCTCGGACAAGAGAAGAACACCTTGCTGATCTGGGGGGCCGACTTCAATCACGAGCGCACCGACATGCCGATCGATATCTTTGATCCCAAGGCCTATGACGCCAGTGGAGGTCTGGTGTTCAACAAGATTGGCCGCCTGATCTATATGCCCCAGGTCACGACCCGAAGCATTGGCGCCTTTGCCCAGCTGCAACACAAATTCAACGATCAGTGGTCCGTGGAAGGCGGAGCGCGCTACGACCGAGCTCAGGCCAGCTTCAACGACTTCACTCCTTTGTCGCAATCGAAATTGCCCAGCCCCCAGTCCGTCTCTGGCGGTACCGTTAAATACGGCTCATGGACTTACAACCTGGGCACGGTCTTTGCGCCGACCAAGGGACACGAGTTCTATGCGTCCTACAGCCAGGGCTTTGAGCTGCCGGATATTGGGGTCGTGGTGCGCAATGCCACAGCGGGCTTCAACATCGGCAATTCCAACCTGCAGGCCGTCAAAACAGATACCGTGGAAGTCGGTTGGCGCGGCAAGTTTTCCAATGTCATTGCCAACCTGGGAGCCTTTCAATCGCGCTCCGATCTCGGCGCCGTGCAGAGTTTCAATAACGGGCTCACGCTGTTGCGAACCAAAGAAAAAATCAAGGGGATCGAAGGCGGCCTCGATTACTTCAGCGACGATGACCGCTGGAGCAGCGGTGGGAGCTTTACCTGGATGAAAGGGCGTGAACTTCCGCAGGGATCAAGCCTTTATCAGGACATGACGGGCTATCGTATTCCGCCCCTCAAACTGACTGCCTATGTGGAATACCGTCCCAATGCCAGCTGGAGCCACCGCATCCAGGCAAGCGCATATGCCTCCAAGGATTACCGCCTGGATGGCAAGACCAGCTTTGGGCGCCACGACACCAGGGGCTACACCACGGTGGACTTGATCAGCCAATGGAAAATCGACTCCAAGAACCGCGTATCGCTCGGTGTGGAAAACCTGCTTAACCGCAACTACTTCCCGCTATACAGCCAGCTGCTTCGCAATAACAACAACACCAGCCGCCTCCCTGCAGCGGGCACTGTGTTGCGAGTCAGCTATGCACACACTTGGTAGGTGCGCGTCATACAGGCCGATCGACGAATGGCAGCGCTTTACGACAGCAGCGCCTGATCTGATGGAGCTGTTTTGACGCCGAGGCACTGCGGCTGCCGCTTGCCGTATTTCTGACAGCGTTCCCTGAGAGTCTGCTGCCTTAGCTGGCTTCCTGTGTCCGGTAAGGAATGACAGCCATCGGCAATCCATGGTCGACTGGAAAAAAGATGCAGCGATATGAGCCGCCTGGACGTATCTGTTTCCGGGGGCTGAGTTGTGTTTACGACGTTGTCGATCTGAAATATCGACCTGTCAGCTCCAAAGGGCCGCAGCTTCGGCAGCGGCCCTTTTGGCTGCTCGGCCTGGCTTGTTGACTTGGCTCAATATGAGCCGGGGCAAAGCCCGGCACAGTGTGGCGCATATGTTCACCATGCCCTCCATGTCGCAAATCGCTTCCACGTTTGGGCAGCCTGAGAGCTTTGCTCCAGGCTCTTGGCTCAGGCAACGTCGCCAACCCCTTGATTCGGTGCTGTATCTGGAAAGCGGCAGCGTGATGCTCGGGGTCGGGCAGGATTCGGCCATGCGCCATCAACTGGGGCAGGTGGAAGGGCCGACCTGGCTGGATGCCGCTTTTGCGCTGCAGGAGCGTCCTTCCTGCCTAGATATGCAGGCGCAGACGGCTGGGCGCATCTACATCATTCCTCTGGCGCGCTTTCTAAGTTCTGTGGCGGAGCTTGCACCCGCCGTACAGCACTTGCTCAAAGATCTGGCCAGGGCCTATTGCTCGCAGACCGAGCTGGCGGTCAGTCGTCTGGCTCAGGACGCCGAAGCTCGCTGCGCCCAGTGGCTGCTGAACCATGCGAGCCCGGGAGGAAATGGCAATGCCCTGCATGTCACCCTCAAGGCACGCAAACGCCTGATTGCAGCGCAACTGGGTATTGCGCCGGAAACATTCTCGCGCGTGCTCAGGCAGTTGCGAGAGCATGGGCTGATTGCCGGGCGAGGCAATGTCATTGAATTACCCAAGCCTGGCGCACTGGAGGTGCTGGCGCTGGGGTAAATACCGGGCCGGGTTGCAGGCCATGCAGCGCCTGGCTTCTGCTCTGAGCAGGAGCCAGCGGCGTAGCATTTGTCGACAATCTCCGGGGTTTCCTCTCGTTGGGTTGCAGACATCGGCTCTCTATATTGAGGCCCATGTCAGATGCTGTCTTCTCCCTGCAAGCAGAGCCGCCATGGGTTGCGCCGTCGCAGCCAGAGGAGGTTGCTGCCGCGCCACAGTCTGGGCGATTACGCAGAGGCCCAGGCCCCATGCTGCGCAGCATGGTGCTTGTTGCCATGATTGCAGTGCTGCTGGCTGGAGCTGGCGCTGCGGGCTGGGTGGCTTATTCCCTGCGCCGGGCGGTCATGGACGGAGCGTTGCCGGCGCAGACCAAGGCGTTGGAATACGCGGCTCGTTCGCTGGCCTTCAGAGTCGAGCAGCAGCAAAAGCCCCTGCATAGTCTGTCCTCTGTGCTGGCGGGCCATATGCATGATTCTCCGGAGTCACTGCAGGCCATGCTCAAGCAGCCCACATCCATGGCACAGCAGTATGAGCAACTTCAACTGGCTGATGGAAAAGGGCAGTTGCTGGTCAATCTGCATCAGGAGCAGGCGCTGGCCGCAGAACAGCTTGAAGAGCCGCTGCGTGAAGTGCTCAAGCGCTCGTTGGCTGAGGGCAAGCCGATCACCCAAGCCTGGGTGCGTGCCGGTGATGCGGGCCTGCAGCTGGAGTTTCAGAATGTCGTGCCTGTGCGTGATCTGCAAGGCAAGTTGCAGGGCGTTCTTGGCGGCAGCTACCGGACGCCTTTGTCGGTGTTGTTTTCGCTGGAGGTTGCCTCTGCCGAAGCGGGTAGCCAGCTGCTGCTGATCGACCGTGACCTTCGTCCGCTGGCTCTCAGCAGCAAAGGGCAGTGGCAATTGCCCCCTGCCCTGGGCGATGCTGCGCTACCTCGCGGGCTGGATCAAGCTTGGCTCAAGACGGCACAGACGGGTGCAGTCAGTGAACAGAGAAATAGCCAACTCTGGAGCGCCATGCCGCTGCCTTGGGCGCAATGGACTCTGCTGAAGGTCAGCAACGTTCAGGAATGGGTGCCGGGAGTCTCGGCCAGGATGATGGGCTGGCTGGCCACGGCCCTGCTGGTACTGGCTGGACTGCTTGGAGCGGTGCTTTGCCTGATCGCCTATCCGCTGACGGCCTTGTTCCGCTCGGCAGAGCAGGCTTCTCGACGCGGGCTGATGCTGGAGGTGGACTTGGGCAGCCGGGGGGGCAACTGGTGGCATGGCCTGTCCGATCACGACTGGGGAGAGGCTCAGACCCTGCGCACTGCATTGCAAGCCCTGGGCGGTGGTTATGAGGCGCATGGCGAGCTGGAGCGTGATTTGCAGATGCAGTTGCAGACCTTGATGGACTATGCCCCCGTAGGTTTGATCGTGACGCATGGCTCAAAGGTGCAGCGTGTGGGCATGCAGGCAGCCAGAGTACTTGGCTATCAGCCTCAGGAAATGCAGGGCCTGGCTGTGCGTGATCTGTGTGCCAGCGATGCCGACTATGAGGATCTGATGGGGCGGGTTCGGCGGGCTCTTGATACTTACGGACAATTTGATAGCGAAGTTTGCTTGGTACGCAAGGATGCAAGGCCGATATGGGTGCGAATTCACGGTCAGAGCATGCAGCGCATGCACAGGGCCTGGGAGCAGTCGGGCAAGGCGCTGGATGGTCAATACCTGGTCTGGGAGTTGGAGGATGTGACCACGCAGCGGCAGTTGCGCGAGCAATCGAGCTGGAAAGCCATGCACGATCCCTTGACGCGCCTGCCCAACCGAACGGCGTTTGCTCTGCGGCTCAAGGAATGGCTGCGCGAATATACGACTCCCGACTATCTGGAGAGCATGGGAGGCGCGAATGTGATCGCGCGTTCGCAGAGCGAGCCCAAGGCGCATGGCATCGTGCTCTATGTTGACCTGGACCACTTCTCCCAGGTCAATCGCCAGGGCGGGCGTGAAGTGGGTGACGAGGTGCTGGGCCATATCGCGCGCCTGATCGAATCAACGGTGCGGCCTCATGGCTGGGTGGCCAGGGTTGGGGGCGATGAATTTGCCATTCTCATGGCCGGAATCAGCCGTGAGGAGGGAATGCGCCATGCGCAACTGCTGTGCATGGCCATACAGGACTGGGAGGGCTCCTATCAGGGGCAGCGCTATATGTTGAGTGCCAGCATCGGCATGCTGTTGCTGGACGCCAGCTACCACACGGCGGCCAGCGCCTTCAAGGGGGCCGATATGGCCTGCTACGCCGCCAAGCGCAAAGGGCGCAACCGTGTGGAAGTGATGACAGCGGCTGTTTGAGCCGGATTGCGCATGCTGAATTCAAGGCAGATATGACAGCCTAGAGGGCAATCCCTTGGCTGCTCAAAGGGGCTGACTGAGTTACGCTCTGCGACTGCTTTGTATACAAAATGGATGAGGCTGGCCGTGCCAAAGCGCCCGGATGGCCGTGACCTATGCGTGACCAGACCTTGTTCGACAAGATAGATTTGCACCTGATCAGGGTGCTGCACACGGTGCTGACGGAACGTAGCGTCTCCAGGGCAGCGCTGCGACTGGGCATGCACCAGCCGGCGGTGTCTGCAGCACTGCGGCGTCTGCGCGAGCTCGCTGGCGACCCTTTGCTGGTGCGCTCCGGGGCACAGATGCAGCCTACCGATGTGGGTCTGCGCATGGTGCAACCCTCGGCAGACATTCTGCGTGCGGCCGAGGGGCTGTTCAGCGATGCGCGGCAGTTTGACCCACGCACCTCGACTCGTACCTTCCGCATTGCGGCCAGCGACTATCTGGATCCCCAGTTCCTGCCGCGGCTGATGTCGGCCATGAAGGCGCAGGCCCCGCATTGCCCGGTCGACTTTCTGCCGCTGAGCGCCGAGGCGCATTACGAGGGGCAACTGGCCGATGGCGAGATTGATGTGGTCATCGGCAACTGGCCGCAGCCACCGGAAGGCCTGCACATGGCCAAGCTGTTCGAGGACGAGGTGGTCTGCCTGGTCAGTCCCAAGCATCCGGCAGTGCGCAGGGGCTGGGATGTACAGCAATGGCTGCAGGCCGAGCATATTGCGCCAACCCCGGCCTATCCCGGTGCCCTGGGCGTGATAGACGAACAGTTGGCGGGCATGGGTTTGAGCCGCCAGGTGGTGGCACGCTGCGCGCATTTCAGTCTGATTCCCGACATGGTGGCATCAAGCTTGCTTGTCATGACCTCGGGCAGATTGTTCTGTGAGCGTTTCAGCGAACGTCTGTCCCTGGCCATACTGCCTTGCCCCGTGGAATTCCCTCCGCTGGTCTATTACCAGCTCTGGCATGCGCGTTCGCATGCCGGAGCCGCCACACGCTGGCTGCGAGAGGTGGTTCGCAATGTTGCACTAACGCTGCGAAATCAATAGCTTGTATCGTATTCCTGTTCAGCGCATAGAGCCTGTTTGAGTCAATTTGTTATTTGAATTGAGAGACAATCCAGCGATGAATCCCCCCCCGACACATTCCCCATCTGCGAGTGCGCCTGCGCGCTTGCAGCTGGAGGGTATTACCAAGCGGTACCCGGCTGTGGTTGCAAACAGCAAGGTATCGCTGAAAGTTAAGCCCGGCGAGATCCACGCCATCCTGGGCGAAAACGGCGCTGGCAAGTCCACGCTGATGAAGATCATCTACGGTGCGGTCAAGCCTGACGAGGGTGCCATCCTGGTCGACGGCAAGCCGGTGCAGATCCGCAATCCGCAGGAAGCCCGGGCACTGGGCATTGCCATGGTGTTCCAGCATTTCAGCCTGTTCGACACGCTGACCGTGGCCGAGAACGTCTGGTTGGGCCTGGACAAGAGCATTGCACTGGCCGAGGTGATCGAGAACATTCAGGCCACGGCCCGCGATTACGGGCTGGAGGTGGACCCGCATCGTCCCGTACACACGCTTTCCGTCGGCGAAATGCAGCGCGTGGAAATCATCCGCGCCCTGCTGACCAATCCTCGCGTGCTGATTCTGGACGAGCCCACCTCGGTGCTCACGCCCCAGGCCGTGGAGATGCTGTTTGTGGTGCTGCGCCGCCTGGCCGCGGAAGGCTGCTCCATCCTCTATATCAGCCACAAGCTGCATGAAATCCGCTCGCTGTGCACGGCTTGCACGGTGTTGCGCGGCGGTGTGGTGACGGGGGAGTGCAACCCGGCCAACGAGACCAATGCTTCGTTGTCACGCATGATGATCGGCTCGGAGCCGCCGGAGCTGGAGCACCGCAGTGCGAATACCGGCGATACCGTGCTGCGTGTGCAGGGGCTGTCGCTCAGAAGCCAGGAT
The DNA here is from genome assembly GCF_008121555.1 of Comamonas sp. Z1. Lineage (NCBI taxonomy): Bacteria > Pseudomonadati > Pseudomonadota > Betaproteobacteria > Burkholderiales > Comamonadaceae > Comamonas > Comamonas sp. Z1. The sequence goes on along the minus strand of NZ_VOQT01000016.1, from coordinate 84,361 downwards.
CCTTTTGGTGTCGATCTGCAGAGCATTGCGCTGCAGGTGCGTGCGGGCGAAGTCGTCGGTATTGCCGGCGTCTCCGGCAACGGCCAGAAAGAGCTGATGTATGCGCTGTCCGGCGAGGACACACGCTCCGAGGCAGAGGCCGTGCAGTTGCTGGGCAAGGGCGTGGGACGCATGGGGCCTGGTCGGCGCCGTGGCATGGGCCTGCACTTCGTGCCCGAAGAGCGTCTGGGGCGCGGAGCCGTGCCCAGCATGGGCCTGGCCCACAACCTGTTGCTGACGCGCAAGACTGCGGTGGGCAAGGGCGGCTGGATTCGCATGGCGGCTCTGCAGGCGCAGGCGCGGGACATCATCGGTCGCTTCAACGTCAAGGCCGGCGGCCCGAATTCGGCCGCGCAGTCGCTGTCAGGCGGCAATCTGCAGAAGTTCATCGTGGGTCGTGAAATTGATGCCAGGCCGCGTCTGCTCATCATCTCTCAACCCACCTGGGGGGTGGATGTGGGGGCTGCGGCGCAGATTCGGGGCGAGATTCTCAAGCTGCGCGACCAGGGTTGCGCCGTGCTGGTGGTCAGTGAGGAGTTGGACGAGTTGTTTGAGATTTGTGACCGCCTGCATGTGGTGGCCAAGGGCCGCCTGAGTCCTTCGGTGGATAGAGCGGCTGCCACGGTGCAGCAGATTGGTGAATGGATGAGCGGCCTGTGGGATGCGGCAGTCGTGCAGGGAGGTGCCCATGCTTAAGCTGGAACAACGTCCCCAGGCATCGAAGTTCTGGACCTATGGCTCGCCGATTCTGGCCTTGCTGATCACCGTGCTGGTAGGAGTCTGCCTGTTTGCCCTGCTGGGCAAGGATCCGGGCAAGGGTTTGCAGGCCTTTTTCTGGGAACCCATCAAGTCGGGCTATGCCCTGGGCGAGCTGGCTGTAAAGGCCACGCCTTTGCTGCTGATCGCGCTGGGGCTGGCCGTATGCTTTCGCTCCAATGTCTGGAATATCGGTGCCGACGGCCAGTTCGTCATCGGTGCGGTGGCTGCGGGCGGCATTGCCTTGCTGGCCGACAAGACCACAGGGCCCTGGATCGTGCCGGCCATCCTGATCGCCGGCATGCTGGGCGGCATGGTCTGGGCGGGCATTGTGGCCTTGCTGCGCGACCGCTTCAACGCCAACGAGATTCTGGTCAGCCTGATGCTGGTCTATGTGGCCACGCTGGTGCTGGGCTATCTGGTCTATGGTCCCTGGAAGGACCCCATGGGCTACAACTTCCCGCAGACCAAGAGCTTTGAGCGCATCACGCAGATTCCTCGGCTGGTGCAGGGCATGCGCATGAATATCGGCGTCATCATCTCGCTGGTGGGGGCCGGTCTGCTGTGGGCATTTCTGTTTCGCACGCGTGCAGGTTTTGCCCTGCAGGTCGGCGGCCTGGCGCCGTCGGCGGCACGCTATGCCGGTTTTTCCTCGCGCAAGGCGCTGTGGACGGCGCTGCTGATTTCCGGCGCCACCGCCGGTCTGGCGGGGGCGCTGGAAGTCGCTGGCCCCCTGGGTCAGCTGACGCCCTATGTGCCCGCTGGCTACGGCTTTGCGGCCATCATCGTGGCCTTTGTGGGGCGCCTGCATCCTGTGGGCATGATTTTCTCGGCCATTCTCATGAGCATGTTTTATATCGGTGGCGAGCTGGCGCAGTCGCGTCTGGGCCTGCCCAAGGCACTGACCGGCGTCTTCCAGGGACTGCTGCTGTTCGCGCTGCTGGCCTGCGACACGCTGGTGGCCTATCGCATCCGCTGGGTGGTAAAAAAAGCCGGCAGCGCCATTTCTGCAGTGAAGGGAGCCTGATCCATGGAATCCTATGCACTGCTGCTGGGCTCCACCCTCAGCGCCGGCACCGTTCTGGCGCTGGCGGCCCTGGGCCTGCTGATCAATGAAAAATCGGGCATCGTCAATCTCGGCGCCGAAGGCATGATGCTTTGCGCTGCCATTGCTGGTTTTGCCGCTACCGTGCACACCGGCAATACCTGGATGGGCTTTGGCGCGGGCATGCTGGCAGGGGCCTTGCTGGCCGCCATCTTCGGGGGACTGGTGATCTGGTTCAACACCAACCAGTACGCAACCGGTCTTGCGCTGTCACTGTTCGGCGCGGGCTTCTCGGCTTTCGTGGGCCTGGGCTATGTGCAGGCCAAGCTGCCCGAGCTGCCCAAGTACTCCATCCCGGGCCTGGCAGATCTGCCGGTCGTGGGCCCGGCCTTGTTCACGCTGCACCCGCTGGTCTACGGCGCCATCGTGCTGGCTGCCCTGATGGTCTGGTTTCTGTACCGCACGCGTGCGGGCCTGGTGTTGCGCTCGGTCGGCGAGTCGCCATCCTCGGCCCATGCCCTGGGCTACCCCGTGCGTCGCATCCGTCTGATGGCCGTGATGTTTGGCGGTGCCATGTGCGGTCTGGCGGGGGCCTTCATCTCCGTGGTCTACACGCCGCTGTGGGTGGAGAACATGGTGTCGGGTCGAGGCTGGATCGCTCTGGCGCTGACGACTTTCGCGACCTGGCGACCGGCCCGTGTCCTGCTGGGCGCCTATCTGTTTGGCGGCGTGACCATGTTGCAGTTCCATCTGCAGGCCACGGGGGTCCAGGTGCCCAGCCAGATTCTGTCCATGCTGCCGTATCTGGCCACCATTGTGGTACTGGTGCTGATCTCGCGCAATCCGACCTGGATTCGAGCCAATATGCCGGCCTCCCTGGGAAAGCCCTTCTACCCTGGAGCGTGATGCCCAAATGTGGTGCAATCCGCTTTTCAAAAATAACGAGAGGACAACTTCGATGACAACTCTGGGCAAACGCGCTCTGATCAAGATGATCGGCCTGACGGCTGTTTCCATGGCTGTGCTGACCGCTTGCGGCAAGAAGGAAGAGGCTCCTGCAGCGCCTGCCGCCGCACCTGCGGCTGCTCCTGCTGCCGACAAGCTCAAGATCGGCTTCATGTATGTGAGCCCCATCGGCGACGGCGGCTGGACCTACCAGCACGAGCTGGGCCGCAAGGCCATCCAGGAGAAGTTCGGCGACAAGATCGAGACCTCCATGGTCGAGAGCGTGCCAGAGTCTGCCGATGCCGAGCGCGTGATGCGCGACATGATCGGTCAGGGCAACAAGCTGGTCTTCGCCACCAGCTTCGGCTATCAGGACTTTGTGCAGAAAGTCGCCGCCGACGTCAAGGATGTGAAGTTCGAGCACGCCACCGGCTACAAGACGGCCGACAACGCAGCCGTGTACGACACCAAGACCTTTGAAGGTGCTTATCTGGCCGGTATCGTGGCGGGTGCCATGACCAAGACCAAGACTGTGGGCGTGGTGGCTTCGGTGCCAATCCCCGAAGTGGTGCGCAACATCAACAGCTTTGTGCTGGGCGCCCAGAGCATCGACCCATCCATCAAGGCCAAGGTGGTCTGGGTGAACGAGTGGTTCGCTCCTCCCAAGGAATCCGAAGCCGCCAACAGCCTGATCAACGGCGGCGTGGATGTGATGTACCAGAACACCAATTCTCCAGCCGTGCTGAAGACGGCCGAGGAGCGCGGTGCCCGTGCCTTCGGCAAGGACGGCGACATGAGCGGCTTCGCGCCCAAGGCTCATCTGGGCTCGGCCGTGATCGACTGGACTCCTTACTACAGCAAGGTGGTGGAAGACACGCTGGCCGGTAAGTGGCAGACCGGCAACTTCTGGTGGGGTGTGAAGGAGGGCGCCATCGACCTGAAGAAGATCGCTGACGACGTGCCCCAGGAAATCAAGGACAAGGTTGAGAAGGCTCGCGCCGGCCTGAAGGACGGCACCTTCGCCGTCTGGACCGGTCCCATCAAGGACAACACAGGCAAGGAACTGCTGGAAGCCGGCAAGGTTGCCGATGACGCCTGGCTGCGCAGCATCAACTTCTATGTGAACGGTATCGAGGGCAAGGTGCCCGGTGCCAAATAAGCACTGTTTGCGGGGCGCCTGAGCAGCGTCCGATCAAAGGCCCCTAGGGGGCCTTTCTTTTTGCGCTGTCGTTTTCAGGATACCTATCTGCAATTTGGCGCAGTTTATGCATATATTGCCCAAGGTGTAACCGGTATCCATGGGCTTGCGCTCCTATCGGTTTCAAACCTCACTCTTTGTTCCAAGGAAACTTTAATGACTGATTTGCACAAGCGTTCATTGATCAAGGTCGCCGCACTGACGGCTATTGCCTCGGCCGCTCTCGTGGGCTGCGGCAAGAAGGAGGAAGCAGCTGCGCCGGCCGCAGCCCCCGCTGCCGCTCCTGCGGCCGCTGCTCCCGAACCTCTGAAGATTGCTTTTGCTTATGTCGGCCCGGTGGGCGACGGTGGTTGGTCCTTTGCCCATGACCAGGCCCGCAAAGCCCTGGAAAAAGAGTTCGGTGACAAGATCAAGACCAGCTATGTGGAGAGCGTGCCCGAAGGTGCCGATGCCGAGCGCGTGCTGCGCGACATGGCCTCGCAGGGCAACAAGCTGGTGTTCGGTACCACCTTCGGCTATATGGACGTGATCCAGAAGCTGGCCCCCGAATTCGCCGATGTGAAGTGGGAACACGCCACCGGCTACAAGACCGCCGCCAATGTCAGCACCTATGACAGCCGCACTTACGAAGGTGCCTATCTGGCCGGCATCATTGCCGGTGGCATGACCAAGTCCAACACCCTGGGCGTGGTGGGCTCGGTGCCTATTCCCGAAGTGATCCGCAATATCAACAGCTTCACCCTGGGTGCCCAGTCCGTGAATCCCAAGATCAAGACCAAGGTGGTCTGGGTCAACGAATGGTTCAGCCCTCCCAAGGAGACCGAAGCTGCGACCAGCCTGATCAACGGCGGCGCCGACATCCTGTTCCAGAACACCGATTCGCCGGCGGTGCTGAAGACGGCCGAGGAAAAGGGCAAGCGTGCCTTCGGCTGGGATTCGGACATGACGGCCTACGGCCCCAAGGCTCACCTGGGCTCGTCCATCATCAACTGGGCGCCTTACTACATCGACTCCACCCGCAGCGCGCTGGAAGGAAAGTGGAGCAGCCGCCAGACCTGGTGGGGCGTCAAGGAGGGCGTGATCGACATCGTTTCACTGGCCGACGACATTCCTGCCGACCTCAAGGCAAAGGTTGAGGACGTGAAAAAGGGACTGAAGGAAGGTACATTCACCATCTGGAAGGGCCCTATCACTGGCCAGGACGGCAAGGAACTGATCGCTGCCGACAAGGTTGCCGATGACGGTTTCCTCAAAGGCATCAATTTCTACGTCAAGGGCGTGGAAGGCAAAGTGCCCGGCGGCGACGCCAAGTAAGCACTGCTGATCAGGCATCGCGCCGCCTCGTCGCACCGATTGCGGCCTGTGGCGCATGTCTTCAAGGCAGACCCCGGGTTTGCCGGGTAGTGTTGGCTGTTAACAGTCGTCCAGACACGACTGCAGCGACAGGGCCGCCGCAGAGCGGCCCTTTGTATTTCGATAATGACGAGTATCCCCATGACTGAACGTACCCTCTGGCATCCTGTTGCCCAATCCTCCGAGGTGGTGAGCGCGCCGTTTTCCGTGCTGCTGCTGGAACAGCCGCTGGTGCTGTGGCGCAATGCCGAGGGACTGGTGCAGTCCTTCGTGGATCGCTGCCCGCATCGCGGTGCACGCCTGTCCATGGGGCGCGTGGAGAACGGACATCTGGAGTGCCCCTATCACGGCTGGCAATTCTCCTCCGGTGGCCAATGCGTGAAAGTGCCCGCCGTGCCCGATTTCACTCCCCCCGCATCGCAGCGCGTACGGGCCTTCGAGGTGCAGGAAGCCTACGGACTGATCTGGGTGCGCCTGGAGCCTTCCGACAGCCAGCTGCCCGTGTTCGCTGCCGAGACGGATGAACATCTGCGCAAGGTGAACTGCGGGCCTTACGATGTGGCGGCCAGTGCACCGCGCATCATCGAGAACTTCCTCGACATGTCCCACTTCGGCTTTGTGCACGAAGGCTGGCTGGGCAGCCGCGACGCCACGGCCATTGCCACTTACAAGGTGGAGAGCACCTCCACCGGCGTGCTGGCGACAGGCTGCAAGGCTGTACAGCCCCAGTCCAATCTGCACTCCACCCAGGCGGCCGAGGTGGAGTACACCTACGAGGTGACCGCCGCCTACACGGCCGTGCTGACCAAGATTCCCGAAGAGGGCACTTCCAAACAGGGCTGGCGTGAGCAGATCGGCCTGTTCATCTGCCCTGTCACTCCCGAAACCAGCCGCGTCTGGTTCCGTCTGGCGGTCGCGGACTTCGAATCGACCGACGAGCAGTTGCAGACCTTCCAGCACACCATCTTTGTGCAGGACCAGCCGGTGCTGGAGTCGCAACTGCCCAAGGCCCTGCCGCTGGATCCGCGCGCAGAAATGCACTCGGCGGCCGACCGCATGTCGTCGGCTTATCGCCGTTTCCTGAAGGCCCAGGAGATCGCCTTCGGAACCTGCTGAGACAGGCCTGCCCGGCCTGGCGTCCATGCGGCTCGCCGGGAGGCCGCGCCACTGGCTTGTGGCCGCCAGGCCGAAGTCACAGACTCGTCGGGGCTGGCCATATGGCTTGAGCTGCGCCGGTTTGATAGGCTAGACATTGAATGGCGCGTAGCGCCAAGGAGAATAAAGATGAACACCGTGCCTGCCGTAGATGTTTCCCGTCTGCCGGAGCTGCTGCGAGCCATGCCCAAGGCCGAGCTGCATATGCATATCGAGGGTTCGCTGGAGCCCGAACTGATTTTTGCGCTGGCGCAGCGCAACAAGGTGGCTCTGGCCTATGACAGCGTGGAAGCTCTGCGCGCAGCCTATGCCTTCACCGATCTGCAGAGCTTTCTGGACATCTATTACGCGGGTGCCAGCGTGCTGCTGCACGAGCAGGACTTCTACGACATGGCGCGCGCCTATCTGGACCGCGCCGTGGCCGACAATGTGGTGCACACGGAAATCTTCTTTGACCCGCAGACCCACACCGAGCGCGGCGTAGCCATGGAGACCGTCATCAACGGTCTTTACCGTGCCTGCCGCGATGCGCAGATCGAGCAGGGCATTTCCTCCTCGCTGATCCTGAGCTTTCTGCGCCATCTGAGCGAAGAAAGCGCCCTGCAGACGCTGGAGGCCGCGCTGCCGCTGCGTGACCGCTTCATCGGCGTGGGGCTGGACAGCAGCGAGCTGGGCAATCCGCCCGAGAAGTTCGAGCGCGTGTTTGCGCGCTGCAAGCAACTGGGCCTGCATCTGGTGGCCCATGCCGGGGAGGAGGGGCCGCCCGCCTATATCTGGGGTGCTCTGGATGTGCTGAATGTGGAGCGCATCGACCATGGCGTGCAGTCAGAGCAGGATGCGCTGCTGATGCAGAGGCTGGTCAAGGAGCAGATTCCGCTGACGGTCTGCCCTTTGTCCAATCTCAAGCTCTGCGTGATCAAGGACCTGGCCGATCACAATTTGCCGCGCCTTCTGGCGGCCGGGCTCAAGGTCATGATCAACTCGGACGACCCGGCCTATTTCGGCGGCTATGTCAACGAGAACTACACCCAACTCTTTGCCGCTACGGGCATGGGTGCGCCCGAGGCCTACCAGCTGGCGCGCAACAGTCTGGAAGCGAGCTTTGCCAGCGAGGCGCAGAAGGCCGAATGGATTGCAAAGCTGGATGCAATCTTTGCGCAATTTGCGGCGTGAAAATAGGAGCTTCCAGCGCTTGCTAAATACGGTTTTCAGATGGTTTTCTATCTGAAATCGATGAATATCAAGTGCTGGTTGCTCTTTTTTATCAGTGGCTTGCTTCAGGAAAACTGGGCCTTGATGCGCTCAGCCAACTCTCCCAGCGCTGCAAAGCCCGGCTCCTCGCGCTTCCAGACCACGGACAGGCCATCGCCCTCGAAGCGCGGCAGCACATGCAGGTGAAAGTGAAACACCGTCTGCCCCGCAGGCGCGCCATTGGCCTGGAAGATATTGATGCCGTCGGGATCGAAAGCCTTGTTCACCGCAGCCGCCACGCGCTGGGCCGTCTGCATCACGGCGCCGGCCTCCTCGGGCGTCAGCTCCAGCAGATTGACGGCATGGCGCTTGCTGGCTACCAGCACATGGCCTCGTGTGGCCTGGCCGATGTCCATGAAGGCGATGGTCAGATCGTCCTCATAGACCTTGGCCGATGGAATCTCCCCTTTGACGAGCTTGCAGAAAATGCACTCGCCAGGGGGCGAGTGGTCTACAAACATGGGCATGACGCTCTCCTTTTTTATGGTTCAAGCGTTCTATCTTAGAGGCTGAGCGGTTTCAGGCCCGCGTCGCGCGCAGGCAGCTTGGGGTGATCTCGGCCATGGATGTCGCGCCCAGCATGGCCATATTGCGGTCCACCTCGTCACGCAGCAAGGTGATGGCGTGATGAACGCCCTGTGCACCGCCGACTGCGGCGGCGTACATGAAGGGGCGGCCCAGAAACACCATGCGCGCGCCCAGGGCCACGGCCTTGAGCACATCGCTGCCGCGGCGAATGCCGCTGTCCATCATCACGGCCGTGCGGTGGCCCACGCGGTCCACCACATAGGGCAGCATCTGCAGCGGCGCGACCACGCCGTCGAGCTGACGGCCGCCGTGGTTGGAGACCACGATGCCTTGCGCGCCGATATCGGTGGCCATCACGGCATCGTCTTCGTTGAGGATGCCCTTGATGATGAGGTTGCCTTTCCAGCGCTGGCGAATGCGTTCGATGTTCTTCCAGTTCAGGTGGTCACGGCCCGAGGTGTCGCGGATGGCGGTGCCCGACAGCAAAGGCGCGCCGCGCGTGGCAAACGAATTCTCGAAGTGCGGCATGCCGTGGTTGATCAGCGTGCGCAGCATGGTGCCCACCATCCAGCGCGGGCGGGTGATGCCGTCATAGGCCAGGCGCAGCGAGGGGCGCAGCGGCATCGAGAAACCGGTGCGCACATTGTTTTCGCGATTGGCCCAGACCGGGATGTCCACGGTGATGACCAGGGTGCCGAAGCCGGCAGCCTCGATGCGCTCGATCAGGCCGTCGATGCGCGTGGTGTCGCCGGGCAGATAGGCCTGGAACCAGGTCGACGGTGCGGCCTTGGCTACATCTTCCATGGGGATCAGGGAAGTGCCGCTCATGATGGCGGGAATGCGATTCGCTGCAGCGGTCTGAGCCAGCACCAGATCGCCACGGTAGGCGTTGATGGCGCTGATACCCACGGGGGCCACGCCGAATGGCGAGTCCCAGGTCTGGCCGAACAGCTCGACCTTCTGGTTGCGCTGCGACACATCCACCATGACCCTGGAGCTGAAGCCGTATTGCAGGAAGCTGTCACGGTTGGCCTGCAGCGAGACGCAGTCTTCAGCCGCGCCGGAGACATAGCCAAACAGAGGGCGGGGCAGGTGCTTGCGTGCGGCGGCCTCGAAGTCATGCAGCGACAGAATGTTCTGCAGACGACGGGGAAGCCCTGCGCGTTGGCCGTAGGCGGCTTGCGCTTTGGGGGCGGAGGCTGCGTTTGCAGCAGGGGCTTGTGACGATGCCATGGTAGGGCGCCTCGGGAGCGAAATTCAGGGGTTTAACTGGCTGCGCCCCCGCACACTTGCGGTGCACGGGGGCGTGACAGAAACATCAGGTGTTCAAGGTTTACTGAGCGAATGTACCGCGCTGACGCATCAGCTCGCGGTGCAGTTGCTCGTTACGCTCGAACGGTGCGCGGCCATGCACATAGAAGTAGTTGTTCAGAACCACCAGGTCGCCAGCGGGCAGGCTGACGGTGCGGGTGCCGGGCGAATTTTCCATCGATTCGGACAGGTTCTGCAGATATTCGGCTTCGGCGTCGTTGGCGGGCTGCACGAACTGGTCGATGAAGGAGATCGACAGGCCGAACTCGCCGTGGAAGAACACGGGGCGTTCCACGCGCTCGTTCACATTCTTGGAGCCGGGGGCCTTGTACAGCAGGGGCTTGGCGCCCAGCGGGTCTTGCACAAAGCAGTCCAGCTCGCTCCAGTCGTCCAGATGCAGAAAGCGCGACTCGCCGCCCACGGCGTTCTGCTCGTCGAACTTCATCATCAGCAGCCAGTCGGTGGCTTCGGTCACGAAGGTGCCGTCGGTGTGCATGGTGAACAGACGATAGGCCTGGCGCAGATAGGAGTCGCTGGCGTCGGTGTGCTTGACCAGGAAACGTGCGTAGTACTTGTTGGACATGGAGTCGTGGTTGGCCGGGCCCAGGATATGGCCGATGGCGGTGCCGAACTTCACGTAGTCGTCGCTATCCTGGCTCACGCCTTCCAGACCCAGCACAAAGCCGCCATGCTTGCGGTCCTTGATGATGTTCACCAGGGTCTCGCCAAAGTCGGCACCCATGTGGGCCTTCAGGCGGCGCGCCAGATGAAAGCGCATGAAAGGCACGTACTCGAGGTTCTGCACGTCGATATCGCGCACATCGGCCAGGAAGGCGTTGAGGGCTTCGGCGTTCAGGGTCAGCTTCAGCAGGCGGGGATGCTCGGGGTGAGCGGCGATCTCGTAAGCGGCAGGCTGGATCAGTTGCTGGGGAGTAGTAGCGTTCATGGTGGGCGGGTACTTCAATCAGGAATGGTGTGATTGAACACTTCTTGTTTGATACGATCTACGGGGTTAAATGCATTTTTTAATAAGAATTTCAGATTAAATACATGCTCAGCTACCGCCAACTCGAGCACTTCGTCACCGTCGCCCAGGAACTGCATTTCTCTCGCGCCGCCGACAAGCTGGGCGTGGCCCAGTCCGCCGTCAGCGTGCAGGTGCAGCAACTGGAACAGCAACTGGGCGTGCGCCTGCTGCAGCGCAACAAGCGCAAGCCCATCACGCTGACCGATGCGGGTGAGCTGCTTTATGACGAAGCAGTGGCCGTGCTGCGCCATATGGAGCGGGCCCAGCAGATCGGGCAGCTGGCGGCCCAGGGCATGAGCGGCCATGTCAAGCTGGGCTATATCTCCTCGTCCGTGACTTCCGGTGTGCTGGCGCGCATGCTCACGCAGTTCCGCCCCGGCCATGAGCAGGTGCACATGCAGGTGCTGGCCATGGAGACGCCGCGCCAGTTGCAGGCGCTGCAGCAGGGCGAGATCGATGCCGGTCTGCTGCGGCCGCGCCGTCGCTACCCCGAGGGGGTCAAGGCGGTCATCGTGCATAGCGAGCCCTTCATGGTGGCGCTGGCCGAGAACCACCCGCTGGCACGCCATGAGTCCATCAGCGTGGCCGATCTGCGCGGCCAGACCTTTATTGCGCCGCAGTTCATCAACGAAAGCGAAGGCTTCGCCGAGGTGCTGGCGCGGCTGGCCGAGACGGCCGGGTTTTCGGCACGCGAGGCCTATCGCGTCAACGACTTCGTCACGGCAACCAGCCTGGCGGCCGCGGGCTATGGCATTGTGGTGCTGCCCGAGTCGAACCGCCTGCTCAATCAGCCGGGCGTGGCCTTCAGGGCGCTGCGCGACTTCAAGGAAAACGTGCACATGGCGCTGGCCTACCGCGAGCGCGAGAACTCACCCGCAGTGCGCGCCTTTCTGGCCGTGGCCAGAAGCTGCGCTGCCTAGTTACGCGGCTGCGGGCAGGGCGGTGTTGCAGCGCAGGGTTTCGGGTGTTGAACTAGCTAAAATGCTAGCTGCTATCGCTTGCTGATATTAGTTTCTGGATATGAATTGCATTGAATTCAATGCATGAAAAGCGAAGTATGCTCTGTTATTAATAGCGAAAGTCCTGGCCTGCGCGCAGCCGTATAGCCTCTATAAGCGCTGCCGTGTTCCGCAGGCAAGATCGGGCGCGTAAGCTCTGGTCCATGAAAATCTATCGTAGTGCCCTGCTGCGCTTCGCCGATGACGGCCAAGCGGTTTATGACTCCGACGCCTTGCTGGCGGTTGCTCCCGATGCCGCGGGCGTGCAGCGTGTGGTGGCTGCGGGCAGCTGGCAGGCGCTGGCCGACCAGTATCTTGAGCGCGAAGGCGTGCAAGTCATTCACCTGCCCGGCAAGCTGCTGGCACCGGGCTTTGTCGACCTGCATATCCACTATCCGCAGACCGATGTGATCGGCGCGCCTGCCCCGGGCCTGCTGCCCTGGCTGGAGAACTACACCTTCCCGCATGAGTCGCGTTTCCACGATCGCGAATATGCCGATGGCGTGGCCGATTTCTTCATGAACGAGCTGCTGCGCAACGGCGTGACCACGGCGCTGGCCTTTGCGACCTCGCATCCGACATCGGTGGATGCCATCATGACGGCTGCGCAAAAGCGCAGCATGCGCATGATTGCCGGCAAGGTGCTGCAGGACCGCAACAGCCCCGATGGCGTGCGCGACGACACCGAGCAAAGCCTGATCGACACCGAAACCCTGATCCAGCGCTGGCATGGCGTGGATCGCCTGGGCTATGCGATCACGCCGCGCTTTGCGCCCACCAGCACGCCCGAGCAGCTGCGCGGTGCGGGCGAGCTGGCAGCCAAATATGGCGATGTCTGGATTCAGTCCCATGTGGCCGAGAACCTGGACGAAGTCGCCTGGGTCAAGCAGCTGTTTCCCGAGTCACGCAGCTATCTGGCCGTCTACGACGACTTCGGCCTGATGCGCGAGCGCGCTGTTTACGCCCACAGCATCTGGCTCGATGAAACCGACCGCAAGCTCATGCACGACACGCGCTCGGCGGCGGCCATCAGCCCGACCAGCAACCAGTTCCTGGCCAGCGGCTACTTCGACTACATCAAGGCTGACGAGGCGGACATGCTTTACGGCCTGGCCAGCGATGTGGGCGGCGGCATGAGCTTCTCGCCATTTCGCACCATGCAGGCCGCCTATGTGATCGGGCGCGAGAGCCATGCCAAGCAGGGCCTGAGCCTGTCGCCCCAACGACTGTGGTGGCAGCACACGGCGGGCGCTGCGCGGGCCCTGGGTCTGCAGGGCGTGGTCGGCAATCTGCAGCCTGGCTGCGAGGCCGACTTGGTCGTCATCAACCCTGGCTGCACGCCGCTTCTGGAGCGCAAGACCAGCCAGGCGCGCAATCTGGATGAGCTGCTGTTTGCCATGATCATCCTCGGAGATGACCGCCTGATTGAGCAAACCATTGTTTCTCAAGCAAAATAGCGGTCTTGCGCTTGATTTGTGAGCGCACAACGCTATGAAAAATCAAGCGATACAGGACTTCTAATGAGCATCAAGAGCGACAAATGGATCCGTCAGATGGCGGAGCAGCACGGCATGATCGAGCCTTTCGAGCCTGGCCAGGTGCGCCAGGTCGACGGCAAGAAGATCATCAGCTACGGCACCTCGAGCTATGGCTACGACATCCGCTGCGCCCGCGAATTCAAGGTCTTCACGAATATCCACAGCACGGTGGTGGATCCCAAGAATTTTGACGAGAAGAGCTTTGTCGACTTTGAGGGTGACTACTGCATCATCCCGCCCAACAGCTTTGCACTGGCCCGCACGGTCGAGTACTTCCGCATTCCCCGCGACGTGCTGACCGTCTGCCTGGGCAAGAGCACTTATGCGCGCTGCGGCATCATCGTCAACGTGACGCCCTTCGAGCCTGAGTGGGAAGGCTATGTGACGCTGGAGTTCTCCAACACCACGCCGTTGCCGGCCAAGATCTATGCGGGCGAAGGCTGTGCCCAGGTGCTGTTCTTCCAGGGCGACGAGCAATGCGAAGTCAGCTACAAGGACCGCAACGGCAAGTACCAGGGCCAGCATGGCGTGACCCTGCCCAAGGCCTGAAGCCTGTTGCTGCGCCAAAAAGCCCGCTGCGGATACAGCGGGCTTTTTGCTTTCCTGGGCTGCTGGACCAGATCAGGCGGCTGCCGCTTCGAGCGCCGGCCAGTCCAGGTTGCAGTGCGCGCCCACGCTGGCATGGCGCTGCAGCGCCGCGTCCACCATCAGGCTGCACAGGGCCAGCTGGTTGCGCAGTGCAGGGTCGGCACCGCGCCATTGAGCGCGCCACAGCACCAGTTGCTTGGCCGCTGCAATCAGGCTGTGGTTGCTGCGCACGATGCCGACGTTGTGCAGCATGAGCTGCTGCAGCGACTGGCGCATCTCCTGCTGGCTTTCAGTGCTCAGGCTCTTGCCGGGCTTGCGCTGCCTGCCAGGAATGGCAGCAGGTTTGTGCAAAGGCTGCTCGGCCATGCGCAGCGCGGCAGACCTGCCCATGACCACGCACTCCAGCAGCGAGTTGCTGGCCAGACGGTTGGCGCCATGCAGGCCGGTGCGGGCCACCTCGCCAATTGCCCATAGCCCGGCCACGGCAGTGCGGCCGTCCACATGGGCCTGTACACCGCCGCAGGCATAGTGGGCACAGGGCGCAACAGGGATGGGCTGGGTGGCAATGTCTATGCCGTACGCAGCGCACAGTGCCATGACGCCGGGGAAATGCCGGGCCAGCCAGTCGCGGCTGCGGTGTGTGATGTCCAGCAGCACATGGGGCAACTGGTGGGCACGCATTTCGCCATCGATGGCACGGGCCACGATATCGCGCGGCGCCAGCTCGGCACGCGGGTCGTGGCGCAGCATGAAGCGCTCGCCGGGCTGGCCGTGCCGGTCCGGCAGGCAAAGCAGGGCTCCTTCGCCGCGCAGCGCTTCCGAGACCAGGCCCACGGACCGGCCGCCCACCTGCAAGGCCGTGGGGTGGAACTGCATGAACTCCAGGTCGCGCACCACACAGCCCGCACGCCAGGCCATGGCAATGCCGTCGCCGGTTGCCGTGGCCGGGTTGGTGGTGCTGGGGTAGATCTGGCCCATGCCGCCCGTGGCCAGCACGGTATGGCTGGCCAGCATATTCTGCTGCTGGCCATCGGCATTGCGCACGCTGGCGCCCACGCAGCGCTGCTGCAGGTCCTGCAGCAGTTCCATGGCAGTGCAATGCTGGAGCAAGCTAATGTGCTTCAGACGCTGGCAGGCCTGCAGCAAGGTCTGGTGCACGGCCTGTCCGGTGCGGTCGGCCGCATGCACAATGCGCCGCGCGCTGTGGCCGCCTTCGCGCGTCAGGTGCAGGCGCCCTTCGGCATCGGTGCTGAAGGGCACGCCCAGGGCTTGCAGCCAGGCGATCGCCTGGGGGCCTTGCTCCAGGATGCGGCGCACGGCGCCTTCGTCGCAGAGGCCGGCGCCGGCGATCAGCGTGTCCCGAACATGGGCTTGCAGGCTGTCGGCGGGATCCAGCACGGCGGCAATGCCGCCTTGGGCCCAGGCGCTGGCGCATTCATCGGCACTGCTTTTGCTGAGCACGGTGATGCGCAGTGTGCTGGGCAGGCTGAGCGCCAGCGTCAGGCCGGCCAGTCCAGAGCCGATGATGAGCACATCGCTGCAAGTCTGAGATTGGGGCATGGTGCTTGTCCTTTCTCAGGCCGGACCGAAGTTCTGAAACAGGGCCGCGTCGCGTTCCAGCTCGCCGCTGGCGCGTACCGGCTGGCGCTGGGCAGCGGCAAAATCCAGCATGCGCTGTATGGGCCTGCGGGCGGCCAGACCCAGCATCGCGTCAAGCTCGATGGCACCGCTGCCTTGCAGCAGGGTTCGCTCCACGCCCGGCAGGCTGTTCATGGCCATCCAGGGGCAGAAGGCGCAGCTTTTGCAGCTGCCACCCGTGCCAGCCGTCGGGGCAGCCAGAAAGTGCTTGCCCGGATAGCGCTGGCGCATGTCGTGAAGAATGCCTTGATCGGTGGCCACGATGAAGGTGTCGGTGGGCAGCTTGCCCACGGCGGCAATCAGCTGAGTGGTGGAGCCCACTACATCGGCCAGCGCCGTGACGGCGGCCGGCGATTCGGGGTGAACCAGAA
The DNA here is from genome assembly GCF_008121555.1 of Comamonas sp. Z1. Lineage (NCBI taxonomy): Bacteria > Pseudomonadati > Pseudomonadota > Betaproteobacteria > Burkholderiales > Comamonadaceae > Comamonas > Comamonas sp. Z1. The sequence continues at coordinate 68,620 of NZ_VOQT01000016.1, read as the reverse complement.
TCGCGGCCTCGGGGTGGGCATTGGCCAGGGCCTGCAGCTCGTCGGCCTTGAATTCGTCATGGACCACGCAACTGCCCTGCCACAGCAGCATATCGGCACCGGTTTGTTGCTGGATGTGGCTGCCCAGATGGCGGTCGGGTGCCCAGAGGATCTTCTCGCCGCGCGCGTGCAGGGCGGCCACGATGTCCTGCCCAACCGAAGAGGTGACTACCCAGTCGGCCCGGGCTTTCACGGCAGCGCTGGTGTTGGCATAGACGACCACGGTGCGGTCGGGGTGGGCGTCGCAGAAGCGGCTGAACTCGTCGGCCGGGCAGCCCAGGTCCAGCGAGCAGGTGGCATCGCCGTCGGGCATGAGCACGGTCTTCTCGGGGCTGAGGATTTTTGCGGTCTCGCCCATGAAGCGCACGCCGGCCACGATCAAGGTCTTGGCGGGATGGTTGGCACCAAAGCGCGCCATCTCCAGCGAGTCGCCCACGCAGCCGCCGGTATCGCGTGCCAGATCCTGCAGCGCACCGTCGACATAGTAGTGGGCAACCATGACGGCATTGCGTTCCTTGAGAAGAGCCTTGATGCGCTGCGCCGTCTCGCGCTGCTGCTGGCGGTCCTGCTGCGGCAGCACCCTGGCCCAGGCCTGGCCTGTGCTGCACTGGCTGCTGCTGGCCGGTGCGGGCTGGTCGAATTCCACGGTTCTGATCGTCATCGTCTCCATCCTGAGTTGTGCTGTTAAATATTTATACTCAATCTGAGTATTATTAAAACCGCTTTTTTTGAATTTGTCACCATGGAGACAAATTAGCTTGAATGGCGTCGCTTTTCAGTGCCGTCAGTGCTCGGGAAGGTAATCCAGAGAACGGATGGATCGCTTATGCATCAATGACTTGATGCTTCTGAAAAATGAGCAAATGGAGGATGTTCAGGCGGGCTGCCTGAGCAGGTGCTGGCGCAGGGCCAGGCGAGTGGCGGCCAGATCCCAGCCGCCCCAGCCGCAGGATTTGAAGAGTACAGGCTTCGTGGAGCGCGACCAGTCCTGATGCACCACGGCGGCCAGCGTGGGCAGGGGGTCGACCTCGATGCCGGCCTGCAGCAGGTCGCCGGCCTCGTGCGCAGCATCGGCGGTGTCAACGACGATCTGGCCCTGGTGCAGAAAGCGCCGGCACAACTCGGGATCCAGCTCCACCATTTGCGGCGTGAAGGCGCCGACAGCGCAGACAAAGGCATCGGGTCTTGCCGCCTCATGCAGCACCACGGCCTGCGCGGGCGTGCAGGTCACGATCAGCGGGCAGTGCCGGGCGGCTTCCTCCAGGTCGTCGGTGATGCGCGCATGCAGACCCAGGTCGCGGGCCTCGTCTGCAAGCCGCTGCGCGCTGCTGGTACTGCGCGAGTGAATCCAGACCTCCTGCGTGCCAAGGCCCTGAGCAAAAGCCTGCATATGGGCGCTGCCCTGCACGCCAGCTCCGACGATGAGCAGGGCGCCTTGAGGCCTGGGGGCCAGGCGGCGCGCTGCCAGCAGCGATACGGCTGCGGTGCGTCTGGCCGTGACGGTGGGGCCGTCCAGAATCAGTTGACGCACTCCGGTCGCTGCATCAAAAACCACGATATCGCCCTGAATGGTAGGCCTGCCCATCCGGGCATTGCCTGGCGTGAAACTGATGAGCTTGGTCATGACCACCTGGCCATCGGTGGCCGGCATGCAGAACAGGCAATTGCCCGCAGCCGTCGGCATGACGATGCGTGGCGGAACCGAGACACTGCAACTGTTTTGCAGCTGGCGCAAGAGTGCTTCGATCTCATCGGCCAGGGCGGACCATGGCAGCAGTGCGGCAGTGGCGCGGGCGTCCAGAGACGCTGTCGAGGGCTGGGTCTGGGCATTCATGGGCAGTCTTATGGGGGCAGCGGACAAGCCTCCGAGCTTACAGAATTGCAAGCCCGGCCCGGTGTTGACCGACAGAATGTCGCAGCACGGACGCTTCTGGCGAAGGCTGCCAGCGCGCACAATAGCCACTGTCTTATCCATCAATTTTGTCGTACACATGTTTGGCTTTTCTCCCCGCTCCGGGCAACGCAAGGACCCTACCTGGACACAAGCGCCTTCCAGCCGTGGTCATGTCGAGCCTGTCTGGCGGGATGGCGGCTCGGCTGCAAGCTATGAGCCGACCCAGCAGCAGGCGGCAGCACCGCGCAAATCCTCTTCGGCCAAGCTCTGGGCATCGGCCGTCCTGGCGGTGGTGGGCCTGCTGGCAGTGGCCTTTCTGTTTCTGAGCATGGTCGATGTGGTGGAGGAACAGGTAGCCCGCAACCAGCCTCAGTCCACGCCTGGCGCGCCGGGCGTGACCCTGATCCCCACGCCTGCCGGCCGCTGAACACCAGGCCAAACGTCAACAATGCTGCGCTGCAGCTTGACTGAGGTGGCAAAAGCACAGCTTGATACCTGCATTCGGAGCCACAGCCCTTAATATCGCCACCCGGCGCAGGCCGCGTGCAACACAGCTAAGGAGTAAGCACCATGAGATGGGAAGGTAACCGCGAGTCGGACAACGTCGAGGATCGCCGCGGAGACGGTGGTGGTGGTGGTTTTCCCATTGGTGGTCGCAGCATCGGCATCGGCACCGTGGTGCTGGCGCTGATTGGCTGGGGCGTGTTCGGCATCAACCCACTGACCACGATTGGCGTTCTCTCCGGTGGTGGCTCGCCCCAGGTGCAGCAGGCTCCAGCGCATCGCCCGGCTGGCGATGACCAGGGGGCCAAGTTTGTCTCCACGGTGCTGGCTTCAACCGAGGATGTCTGGACCCAGATCTTCCGTGAAGGCGGTGCTCAGTATCAGAACCCCAAGCTGGTGCTGTTCACCGGCGTGACGCGCACGGCCTGCGGCACGGGGCAGTCGGCCATGGGGCCGTTTTACTGCCCGGGTGACTACAAGGTCTATCTGGACATGGACTTCTTCAACACCATGAGCCGTCAGCTTGGTGCTCCCGGTGAGTTCGCGCGCGCTTATGTGGTTGCCCATGAAGTGGGTCATCATGTGCAGAACCTGCTCGGCATCTCGGGCAAGGTGGACAGCATGCGTGGCCGTGTCAGCGAACGCGAGCAAAATGCCATGTCCGTGCGCCTGGAGCTGCAGGCCGACTGCCTGGCCGGCATCTGGGCCAACAAGTCGCAGCAGGCCAAGAGCTGGCTGGAGCAGGGCGATATCGAGTCGGCGATGAATGCCGCACAGCAGATCGGCGACGACAAGCTGCAGCGCGAAGCCACGGGCACGGTGCGTCCCGACAGCTTTACCCATGGCTCCAGCGCCCAGCGTGTGCGCTGGTTCACCCAGGGCTACAAGACCGGCAGCGTCAAGGCCTGCGATACCTTCGCAGCTCAGTCGCTTTGAGCCACAAGCTGGTCTGAACCAGGCGTGTGCACTGTCACACGCCTTTGTTTTTGGGGTGGCAGAATGTGAAAATCCGGGTTATCCCGATAGATTGCACGGGATATTGGCAAGGCTTTTTACGCGTGAAAACAGAGGGGGCGAAGGCTTTTCATCTGCAGAAAATCACAAAGCCAACGCGAAAAACCCACTCGGTGCGACAATAACGCCCTCAATGACAAGCTCTTTCTCCAATCTTTACTTGGCTGAGCCCCTGGCACGCGCAGTGGCCGACATGGGCTATGAGTCCATGACTCCGATTCAGGCGCAGGCCATTCCGGTGGTATTGACCGGCAAGGACGTCATGGGCGCAGCCCAGACCGGCACAGGCAAGACGGCGGCTTTCTCCCTGCCCCTGCTGCAGCGCCTGATGCGCCATGAAAACGCTTCGGCATCACCTGCCCGCCATCCGGTGCGTGCCCTGGTGCTGCTGCCCACGCGTGAACTGGCCGACCAGGTGGCACAACAGATTGCCCTGTACGCCAAGCACACCAAGCTGCGCAGCACCGTGGTGTTTGGTGGCATGGATATGAAGCCCCAGACCATCGAGCTGAAAAAAGGCGTCGAGGTGCTGGTGGCCACGCCCGGTCGTCTGCTGGACCACATCGAGGCCAAGAATGTGGTGCTCAATCAGGTGGAGTATGTGGTGCTGGACGAGGCCGACCGCATGCTGGATATCGGCTTTCTGCCCGATTTGCAGCGTATCCTCTCCTATCTGCCCAAGAGCCGCACCACGCTGCTGTTCTCGGCCACGTTCTCGCCCGAGATCAAGCGTCTGGCCGGCAGTTATCTGCAGGATCCGGTGACCATCGAGGTGGCTCGTCCCAACGAGACTGCGTCCACCGTGGAGCAGCGCTTCTACAAGGTCACGGATGACGACAAGCGTTACGCGATTCGTTCCGTGCTCAAGGAGCGCGACATTCGCCAGGCCTTCATCTTCTCCAACAGCAAGCTGGGTTGTGCGCGTCTGACGCGTGCCCTGGAGCGTGACGGTCTGCGTGCCGCCGCACTGCATGGAGACAAGAGCCAGGACGAGCGCCTGAAGGCGCTGGAAGCCTTCAAAGCCGGCGAGGTGGATCTGCTGGTCTGTACCGATGTGGCCGCGCGAGGTCTGGACATCAAGGATGTGCCCGCAGTCTTCAACTACGACGTGCCTTTCAATGCGGAAGACTATGTGCACCGCATCGGTCGTACCGGCCGAGCCGGCGCATCGGGCCTGGCCGTGACTCTGGTGACCGATCATGACAGCCGCAATGTGGCCGACATCGAAAAGCTCACCAAGAAGAAGATCGAAGTCGAACCTGCGCCCATGCTGGATTTCCGTCCGGCACGCCGCAGCCGCAGCGATGAGGAATATCGTCCACGTCGCGAGCGTGAATTCGATGCAGCATCGCGTGGCGGTCATGCGCATCGTCCATCGCGCATGGCCCAGCGTCCTGTCAATCTGGATCCGTTCTTTGACAAGCCTTATGAGGCCAGCAGCGCCAGCGAGACCGCATCCTGGGACAGCAAGCATGCAGCCCCGGTCAAGAGCGCAAGCATCAAGCCCAAGCGCAAGATTGCCGCTTTGTTCAAGGCTCCCGTCGTGGCTTCTTGAACACCGGGTTATCGCGCCAAAAGAAACGCCTGCGGATGCAGGCGTTTCTTTTTTGAAGCTTCAGCCTTTGCTGCCAGGCACCTGAGCCTGCGGACACTGCAGCTGTATCAGCTCTCGTTCGTCCATGCGCTCCCCGATTCTCATCATGCTGAGGCAGCCGCCCCAGACGCAACCGGTGTCCATGGCCATCAGATCGGGCCGGTTGACATGGCCCAGCGTGGACCAGTGCCCAACAGCCATGGGTGTATCGGCAGTGAGCCGGCCCGGCACATCGAACCAGGGCATCAGTCCTTCGGGTGCGTGATCGGCGGATTCCGCGCTCTCAAAATCCATGACGCCGTCGGCACTGCAAAAACGCAGACGGGTAAAGGCGTTGACGATGCAGCGCAGTCTGTCATCGCCTTGCAGGTCGGCGGACCAGCGATCGGGCTGGTTGCCGTACATATTCTGCAAAAAATGCGCATGGTCGGCATGCTGAAGCACGGCCTGAACTTCGGTGCTCAAGGTCACGGCATCCTGCACACTCCATTGAGGAAGCACGCCGGCATGCACCATGAGAAGGTTCTCACCCAGCGCATTGGTGTGCAGGCGAGCCAGAGGCTGCTGGCGCAGCCAGTGCAGCAGGTCATCGCAATCGGGTGCGCTCAGAACCTGGGCCAGAGTGTCGCGCTTGCTTTGACGGCGAAGGCCCCGGGCTGCGGCCAGCAGGTGCAGGTCGTGATTGCCGAGCAGAGGGCGAATGGCATCGCCGCCCTGCATGCAGCGGCGCAATACCTCGGCGGATTTGGGGCCGCGATTGACAAGGTCGCCGAGCACGTAAAGTGTGTCCCGACTTGCGGAAAAATCCACGGTTTGCAATAAGCGCTCGAAAGCGTCATCGCAGCCCTGGATGTCTCCGATACAGTAAAGTGCCATGGTCTTCTTTCTGATGGACGAGTCAGGGATTTTCTGCTGTTTGCATTGCTGACACTGCTTAACGGGGTGTTTGTAATGTCGAAACTGGCATTGGCCTTCCGGTTGCAGGGCAGGATTGCCGGCTTTGGCAAAGCTCGTGAGCAAGGACGCTCAAGCTGAGCTGGAGTTGCTTGAGAGTCCACGCAGTTTCTGTCTTTCGTGCAGCTTGGAATTACCTCTATCGGACGCTCAGCGGTATTTGGGTGGGGCTGCGATCAGCGATGGATTGGCCGTTTGGCTGATATCTCCGGGAATATTGGAAAAGACAGCAACCATTTCGGCAACGACTATCACCGTAACTGCTATTACATTTATAACGATTATCTTTGGAGAGCTGGCTCAAAAGCGTATCGGGCAGCCCTATTCAGCGCTGGCTTCGGCATGGCAAGGCGCACCATGGCCTGGGTTGCATCTATCTCAAAGTCCTTTGTTCGTTTGTTGTCATTTTCAATGCATGTCATATTGACTTTGCTGCGGATTAGTGAGTTCACCTGTACAGCAATGGCTGAGGAAGAAATCGCAGCTGGTTTGGAGCAGGGGCGTCAGCCAGGTTTGATGGAGGTGCATGAACACCAGACGGCGTAAGCGTATTTCATTTAGACGATATTTATCTGACGTATTCAATGTTATTTGCGCCGATATGTATTGTGTGGATGGCGAAATGGCGATGCATCAGGTTCTGCAGGCCTGTGCCTGGCTGTTGCCCGGATGGAGAGCTGGGAAGACATTCCTGGTTACTGCATGCCACAGCTCGCTGGACGAGATGCAAGGCATCATCGGCGTGCCCAATGGGCTGGCGCTCGCTGAGAAATCACAAGACCTGCAGGGAGAGCAGGCGCTGGCTTTGAAATTATTGCCTGAGACTTGGTGCGAGCCGAGGCGGCTGGATCAGTTGCGTGCCAATGCAGGGAGCGGGGTGTTTGTCGTCGAGAAATATGGGGCGGAGCAGGGCATCACGACACCGCATGATTGGCTCTAAGTCAGTGCCAGAGAGCTTTGCTTCTTGGAGGAGGCTGAGGCCTGGGCAACTCGCAGAGAAGACGGATTCTGACTGCTCAAGGGCCTGATGCCTATTCAGAATTGAAGGCCAGGCTGACTATTTGAGTATTGCCAGGCGAAGGCCGGGGGCACCATAACACGCCGGCCGGTTTATTCCTTGCCAAAGCAGCCATTTGCCCGTTCCGGACGTGAAGGTCTTGTGTGGTGGCTGGATATTTGAGCTGATCGATTTGGACGAAAGCGTATCGACGGGATATTGGCAGCTCCTGAGGCTGAATAGCTATTTATTAACACGTGGTTGCATTTTATAGATATTCTGAATTGTGGTTTTTGCTTACTAGGAAAATCATGAATTTGAAATTCCGGCATTTATAATGAGTTCACTTTAATCAACCAAGAAGCGCAAATCATGAGCACTTACAAGGAACTCCTGAAGCAGAGAGAAGAGCTGGAACAGCAAATCAACGAAGCCCGTTCGCGTGAACTGGCTGAAGCTGTGAGCAAGGTTCGCAGCCTGATTGCCGAGTACGGCTTGACTGCTGAAGATGTTTTCCCTCCCGCTCGCGCGCGCTCTTCCGCCAATGCGGGCGCCAAGGTGGCCCCCAAGTATCGTGATCCTGCTACGGGTCAGACTTGGACCGGTCGTGGCAAGCCGCCAAAGTGGATTGCAGACCAGGATCGCGAAAAGTTCGCTATTTGATCTGCTTTTGCGCACGTTGAAAGAGCCCGCCTTGGCGGGCTTTTTTCATGGCTGCAAGGTTTGCGGCAGCGCAAACAAGAGTTCTCTTCGATGCTGGCGACTACGCGGCACAATAAGAGTCCATGAACAAGCAGGTGTTGATTGCGGGTGGCGGTATTGGCGGTCTGGCAGCTGCCATTGCGGCGGTGCGGGCTGACTGGGATGTGCGCCTGTTCGAGCGTGCAGCGCAGTTTTCCGAAGTCGGAGCCGGTATTCAGCTGGGGCCCAATGTGGTGCGCTGTCTTCAGGCATGGGGGCTGCAGCGATCGTTGCAGCAGGTCGTGGCCTGCCCTTTGTCCTTGCGAGCCTGCAGTGCCGTGACGGGGCAAGAGCTGGGGCGATTGCCCCTGGGCGCAGATATGGTGCAGCGCTATGGAGCCAACTACCTGACCATTCATCGCGCCGACCTGCACCAGATCCTGCTGGAGGCCTTGCAGGCTCTGCCAGAGGCTCACCTCAACCTCGACCAGTTCGTCAGCAGCTATAGCCAGCAGGACGGCGTGGTCACCATTCGCACCAGTACCGGCAAGCTCATCGAGGGCGATGCCCTGATCGGCGCTGATGGCGTGCGCAGTGCCGTGCGCGCACAGATGCTGGGTGATGGCCCGCCGCGTGTGACCGGGCACCTGGCCTACCGTGCCCTGGTGCATCAGGCCAATCTGCCCAAGCGCTTGCGCACCAGCGAGGTCACGGCCTGGCTGGGTCCGCAGCTGCACGCCATTCAGTACCCCGTGCGCCGCGGCGAGCTGCAGAATCTGGTGGTCATTGTGCAGGGGCCTGCGCCAGAGGATCTGGACCACTGGGACCATTCTGCCAATCTGCCCGATCTGCTGCAGCATCTTCAGGGCGCATGCGCTTACCTGCAGGATCTGGTTCAACATGTTCCCGATGTGGGTGGTGAATGGCGTTTGTGGCCGGTGGCCGACCGGCAGCCGGTGTCGTCAGAGGCCCAGATGGCGCAGGGCCTTGTAGCCCTGCTGGGCGATGCAGCCCATCCCATGCGTCCCTATCTGGCACAGGGTGCGGGCATGGCCATCGAGGATGCAGCCGAGTTGCAAAGTGCTTTGTCCATGCATGATCTGGATGTCAGTCTGCGGCTGCGCCGCTATGCGCTGAATCGCTGGCAGCGCAATGCCAGGGTGCAGGAACGCTCGCTGCGCAATGGCCGGATCTTCCACGCGACGGGGCCTGTTCGCTGGGGGCGCGATCTGTCGCTGCGCGCCCTGGGCGGGCGCATCATGGATGTGCCCTGGCTCTATGAGGGCGCGCTCTAGCAACCGGTTGCCATAGCCGGAATGGTTTTCGCGCCGGTGCCTGCCTGGCAGATAGACTGCCTCAGTTGCTGGCCTTGTGCAGCAATGGCGAAGGCTTGATGAGCTGGTAAGCCAGCACGCCGCTGCCCAGCATGGCGGCAATCATCAGCATCACGGCCTGATAGATGTCGGCATTCTGGCGTTCCGCAACGCCTGCGACCAGGCCCGACAGCCACTGCATGAGTGCTGCTCCTAGGAACATGGCCATGGTGAAGATGGACAGTGCGCGTCCCGTCGTGGCCGGTGGGTAGGAGGAACGCACATCGGCATAGATCAGCGTGCCGTAGCCCGAAAGCACACTCATGACCAGCAGCAGCAGCACGCTGCCTACGGATTGGTGGAGCAGGGCCAGCGCTACAAAAACGGTTGCCATGAGCAGCGCAAAGCGTGCAATGCGCTGGCGACGCCTGGCCGGACCGGGGTCCAGCCGGCCGAACATGGAAGGCACAAACAGCGAAATGACGGAGCAGGCCAGGGCCACATTGCCGGTCGTGACCAATGAAAACTGGTAGCGATCCATCAGCATGGGACTGAGCCAGAGGCCGCGCACGGTGAGAAACGAGGCGTAGCTGACCATGCCCAGCAGCACAATGCCCCAGGTATGGGGCAGCAGCAGCAGGCTGCCAAAACCTTGCAGTGCCTGCATGAAGCCGGGCTTGGGCTGGGCATCGCCGGGAAGCTCGGGCTCGTGCACCTTGAAGAAAATCAGCAGCCAGGACAGCGCACTCAGCACCGCCAGCAGCGCAAAGCCGGCACGCCAGCCCATGTGCTGCACCAGCCAGGCCATGGGTGTGCCGGTAAACAGCAGGCCCAGCCCGCCCAGGCCAAGGCCTATGCCCGAGAGGTAGGCAAATTTATCGGCCGGAAAGTGGCGCGCGATAAACATGGTGCTGGCCAGAAAGGCGGGCGAGCAGCCCACGCCGATCAGCAGCTGACCCAGCATCAGCCAGGAATAGCTGGGTGCGAGTGCAGACAGCGCGGCGCCCGCAATCGACAGCGGAAAGGCCAGCAGCACGGTGCGGCGCAGGCCGTAGATATCCATGCCTATGCCCATGAGTAGCTGGGCCACGCCGAAGGACAGTGCAAACAGCCCGGCAAACGAGCCCAGCGACTGCGCGGACAGGCCGAAGTCCGTGCGCAGACCGTCGGCGATGATGGAGGTGACGGTTCTGAAGGCCTGGCTCAATGCAAAGCCTGTGAGCAGGCAGACCAGCATGGCCCAGGCGGAAGAGTCGGGTTTGGGGCTGGCGCTCGGCGCAGCCTCGGCGGCGCTGTGATCGGAAGACATGGGCAGTTTTGTTGCGATGTTAGGTTTTGCACGGAGCCTAAAGAATTCAGGCTGCCCGCGCTGTCACGAAAGAGCAGCAGGGGCAGCCTGAATGGCGATGGCCTTGATGACCGGCCTATAGCTCGGTGCGCAGGCTCCAGATCTCGGGGAACAGCACCACGTCCAGCATCTTCTTGAGATAGCTCACGCCGCCGGTGCCGCCCGTGCCGCGCTTGAAGCCGATGACGCGCTCCACCGTGGTCAGGTGGCGGAAGCGCCAGAGACGGAAGGCATCTTCGATATCGGCCAGCTTTTCTCCCAGCTGGTACAGATCCCAATACTTGTGCGGATCGCGGTAGACGGTGATCCAGGCCTGTTTCACGCCCTCGCTGGCCTCATAGGGCTGGGTCCAGTCGCGCTGCAGGCGGTCGGCAGGCACGGCGATGCCTTCGCGGGCCAGCAACTGCAGGGCCACGTCGTACAGCGATGGCGATTCGTAGGCGGCCTGCACCTGGGCCAGCAGATCGCTGCGGTGGGCGTGGGGCTGGAGCATGGCCGCGTTCTTGTTGCCCAGCGCAAACTCGATGCAGCGGTACTGGTAGCTCTGAAAGCCGCTGGAGTTGGCCAGATAGGGGCGCATGGCCGAGTATTCGGGCGGCGTCATGGTGGACAGCACGGTCCAGGCACTGACCAGCTGCTCCATGATGCGCGAGACGCGCGCCAGCATCTTGAAGGCATCGGGCTTGGTCTCGCCCGATGCATTGGCAATGGCTGCCGTAGCCGCGCGCACCTCGTGCAGCATCAGCTTCATCCACAGCTCGCTGGTCTGGTGCTGCACGATGAACAGCATCTCGTCATGGGCGGGCGACAGCGGATGCTGGGCCGTGAGAATCTGGTCCAGATGCAGATAGTCGCCATAGCTCATGTCACGGCTGAAGTCGAGCTGGGCTTTCTCGTCGCGGACGATGGCTGCGCCGCCATGCAGGGGGCAACCGGAGGATTCATTCGTCATGGTCAAATCATCTTTGATAGGTCAGTGCGCGCAGCGTAACCGAATCCGGGCACACAAAGCCTGCAAGAACGTGGATGCAAGCTGCCATAGCTTTGCGTAAAGTCGGGCCAGTCATAGACCGATGACAGAAAACGCACTCAGCCGAGATTCACGCCATGCCCAGTCCTCTGCCTTCCACCGCCGCTGCAAATTCGCAAACAGATGAGCGCATGATCCAGTGCTGCCGCTGGCTGGAGAGCGAGGAGCCCATGCCCGCTCTGGAGGAGCTGGCTCAGCGCCTCGGGCTCAGTCCCTGGCAGTTGCACCGCAACTTCAAGCGCGCCACGGGGCTTACGCCCAAGGCCTATGCCAAGGCCTATCGCGGCAGGCATGTGCGTGCCGCGCTGGCGCAGGAGGCCAGCGAGTCGGTCACCGATGCGGCCTATCTGAGCGGCTATGAAGCCAGCAGCAGCTTCTACAAGGATGCACCGGCCATGCTGGGCATGGCGCCGCAGTCCTATCGCAGGCGCGGCCAGGACCAGCGTATCCGCTTTGCCCTGGCCGAATGCTCGCTGGGCAGCCTGCTGGTGGCCAGCACCGACAAGGGCGTGTGCTGCGTGCTGCTGGGCGATGATCCCCATGCGCTGGTGGACGATCTGCAGCAGCGTTTTGCGGCGGCGCAACTGATCGGGGCCGACGCCCAGTATGAGCAGACCGTGGCCCAGGTGGTGGCCCTGATGGAGCAGCCCAGGCTGGGGCTGGCCCTGCCGCTGGATATTCAGGGCACGGCATTTCAGCAGCGCGTGTGGCAGGCGCTGCAGAGCATTCCGGCCGGGCAGACCGTCAGCTACAGCGAACTGGCCCGGCAACTGGGCCAGCCCAGCGCCACGCGGGCCGTGGCCAGCGCGGTGGCGGCCAACCCGATTGCAGTGGCCGTGCCCTGTCATCGTGTGCTGCGCAACGACGGCAGCATCTCGGGCTATCGCTGGGGTGTGGAGCGCAAGCGTGCGCTGCTGCTGCGCGAGGCCCAGCAGGCCCGACTCAAGCTCTCTTAAAGAGAGCTGCTATCGCATGATCCTCAATGACTTTGAATTGATTTCTATCCGAAATCATTGGTTAATGAGCGATAGCAGCTATGAATTTAATGAATAAAGCACAGGTACGCTACGGCGCAGCCCCCTGTGATAGAAAACCGCATGCTGCTTGAAGTCTTCATTGCCCTGCCCGCGCGTTACCGCTTTGACGAATTCGTGCATTTCCATGATCGCGACGAGCAGCAACTGGCCGAGCGGGTCGATGCCGCTGCGCGCAGCCTGCACAAGGCCATCATGTGGAAGCGCAGCCCCGCCTTGCTGCAGCTGCAATGGCAGACCGGACAGGTACAGGCCAGCTTGCATGCAGCGCACACAGAGCCGGCAGAGGCAGACCGGGCTGCGCTGCAGGCCATGGTGAAACGCATGCTGGGGCTGATCTACGCGCCCGGCCAGCTGGAGCTGGCGCATGGCGGCCACCGCGAGCTGGGCGCGCTGCTGTCGCGCCAGGCCGGCCTGCATGTACCCGGCTCGCCCACGCCCTTCGAGGCGCTGACCTGGGCCATCACCGGCCAGCAGATCACGGTGGCCGTGGCCGTTTCGCTGCGGCGCAAGCTGATCGCGCTGGCGGGCGAGCCGCTGGCGCAAGACGGGGACATGCCGGCCCTGCACGCCTATCCCGATGCACAGCGTGTGGCAGCCTTGGGGCTGGATGCGCTGCGCGGCGCGGGCTTTTCCCAGGCCAAGGCCCAGACCCTGCTGGCCGTGGCCCAGGCCGTTGCCGAGGGGCAACTGCCGCTGGACGACTGGGCCGCCCGCAGCGCCGCCGGGCGCTGGGCCGAGGAGGATGTGGCCGCTGCCTCGGCGCAATTGCTGGCGGTCAAGGGCATAGGGCCGTGGACGGTGAATTACACCTTGCTGCGCGGCTATGGCTGGCCCGACGGCAGCTTGCACGGTGATGTGGCGGTGCGCCGGGCCATCGGCCTGCTCACGGGTGGAGACAAACCCGATGCGCGTGCCGCCAGCGACTGGCTGGAACAGTTCAAGCCCTGGCGCGCGCTGGTGGCCGCGCACCTGTGGGCCTCGCTGGCCGACAGCGCCTATTGAGAGGCGACAGGCGGCAGCGCTTCAGAGCGGCGACAGCACCAGCAGCAGCAGGCGTGCGGGTTGGCCCGAGGCGTTGGCCAGCCGGTGCTCGCTGTCCACCACCAGCGTGGCAGTGTCGCCCGCATGCAGCAGCACCTGCTCCTGGGCGGTGAAGACTTCGATGCTGCCTTCGAGCACGTGAAAGACCTCGCGCGTGCCTGCGCGATGGGCCGCGAAATGGCTGGAGACCGCATGCGGCGGAAAGTGGTAATGCACGAGGTTCACACCCGCGCTGGGGCTGGCCAGGGCCAGGCGCTCCACGCCGCTGGCCTCGTCGACAAAGCGCAGGTTCTCGCCGGCGCGCGTGATCTGCGCGCTGGGGGCACTTTGCACCAGCTCGCCCAGCTCGCAGCCCAGACCTTGTGCAATCGCCATGGCATTGCGCAGGCTGGTGGCCAGCAGGCCGCGCTCCACGCGCGACAGCGCGCCCGGCGAAACACCGCTGGCCTGGGCCAGCTGATCCAGTGTGATGCCCAGCTGGGCGCGGCGCCCGCGGACGGCGGCGCCGAAAAGCGCATCCTGCTCCGATGCCTGCGATGCGGTGGTGGAGTTCAAGTCTGGCTCCTTGTCATGGCGTCTGTTCTTGTGTTGAAAATTTTCCTATGAGAAAATAATTTTGCGTATAGGAAATTATTTTTCGAGGATGAATGCAATGTACATGTTTATCAGTGCCTTGCCCGTGGCCACCGTCATCGCCGTCCTGCTGGCGGGCTGGCGCTCGCTGCATGCAGCAGCGCTGGGCGTGGCGGTGGCGCTGCTGGTGATTGCCACAGCCTTTGCGCAGCCCGCTTCAGCATGGCTGGCCGCGGGCATGCACTGGGCGCCGGTGCTGCTGGAAGTGCTGCTGATCGTGGCCGGCGGGCTGCTGCTGTCCGAGGTGCTGCGCGCGTCGGGAGCGCAGAAGGCCCTGGCCGACTGGCTGCTGGCCAGGGCCGGCAGCGGCACGGGCGCCGTGCTGCTGGTGGTGCATGGCATCACGCCGTTTGCCGAGTCGGTCACCGGCTTTGGCGTGGGCGTGACCATAGGCATACCGCTGCTCGCGCACTTCGGCTTGCCGCCGCGCAAGGTGGTGCTCATCGGCCTGCTGGGCCTTTGTGCCGTGCCCTGGGGCTCCATGGGGCCGGGGACGCTGGTGGCGGCCACCATGGCGGGTCTGCCGTTCAAGGAGCTGGGTCAGGCTTCGGCCCTGGTCAGCGTGATTCCGTTTGTCATCACTGGCATGGCGGCGGCGGCTCTGGCGAGTGCGCCGGGCCGTCGCTGGCCGGCTCTGCTGCAGGGCCTGCTGTCGGGCTTGTCGCTGACGGCGGCCGTGGCTCTGATGAATACCCTGGCAGGCACGGCGCCAGCGGGGGCACTCGGTGCCTTGCTGGTGGTGGGCTGGCATCTGCTGCGCCTGCGCGTGTCGCAAGCGGACGCGGGCAAGCCGCCCCTGAGCGCACCGGGGCGGCGTGCGCTGGCGGCCTATGCGCTGCTGCTGGGTGGCGTGCTGGCGGCCGCAGCGCTGCTGCGTACCCTGGATCTGCCCGCTGCTTGGCATGGGCTGGCTTCGCCGGGACTGTGGCTGCTGGTGGCGGCGGTTTTTTTCACGCGAGGCCGGCCGGCGCGCCCATCACTGGCAAAGGTCTGGCGCTCCTGGCTGCAGGTGGCGCCGGTCACGGCGCTGTTCATTGTGCTGGGCGTGCTGATGGCGGTTTCGGGCATGGCCGCGCAACTGGCCCAGGCGCTGGCCCGCAGCGGGCCGCTGTATCTGCTGGCCGCACCGTTTGTGGGAGCGCTGGGCGGCTTCGTGACCGGCTCCAATACCGGGGCGAATGCCATGTTCGCGGCCACGCAGGCCGAGATAGCCCATGCGCTGGGCGCGCCGCTGCTGCCATTCATGGCGGTGCACAACGTCAGTGCCTCGCTGCTGCTCATGGCTTCGCCCGGCAAGGTGGAGATGGCGGTGCAGTTGCTGGCGCAGGGGGCTGACCAGCGGCGCTGGGTGCAGCAAAGCGTGCTGATGCTGGACCTGGCCGCCGTGGCGCTGATGGGCGTGCTCAATTGGAGCTGGGCGCGGGCCTGACCGGATGCCGGCCGGCCCGCCCCCGGTGCCTGCCTCAGGTCACGGCGTGCACGGTATTGAACTCGGGCCGTTGCCATTCGCCCGATTCCAGCACCTGGCGCAGATGCTCGACGGCGTTCCAGACATCGGCAAAGCCCACATACAGCGGCGTGAAACCGAAACGCAGAATGTCCTTGTGCCTGCCCGTGCCGCCGTCGCCCTTGCGGAAGTCGCCGATCACGCCGCGTGCAATCAGCGCCTGGACAATGGCGTAAGCGCCGCTGCCCTGGCCATTCACGCCCAGGCCTTCTTCCCGGGTCAGGCAGACCTGGGAGCCGCGTGCCACATGCTCGCGCGGTGTCGCCAGACCCAGGCCGTGGCCCTGGCAGCGCTCTTCCACGAGCTGGATGAACAGATCGGTCAGCGCCAGCGATTTCTTGCGTAGCGCGGCCATGCCGCCGAAAGCCTCGGCCTCGGTGTAGATGTCGATGCCGCATTGCAGCACGCTCATGCTGATCATGGGCTGGGTGCCGCAGAGATAGCGCTGGATGCCATGGGCGGGGTGGTAGTCGGGCACGAACTTGAAGGGCTCGGCGTGGCCGAACCAGCCCGACAGCGGTTGCCAGAAACGGTTGATCAGACGCGGATGCGCCCAGACAAAGGCCGGCGCGCCGGGGCCGCCGTTGAGGTATTTGTAGCTGCAGCCCACGGCGAAGTCGGCATCGGCGCCCTTGAGGTCCACGGGCACGGCACCTGCGCTGTGGCACAGATCCCAGACGCAGAGAATGCCTTTGGCATGGGCGGCGGCCGTGACGGCTGCCATATCGTGCATGGCACCCGTGCGGTAGTTGACATGGGTGAGCATCGAGATCGCCACATCGGTCTGCAGCGCGCCGGCGATTTCCTCGGGCTCGAGCAGCACCAGCTCCAGGCCGTATTCCTGGCAGACGGACTGGGCGATATAGAGATCGGTGGGGAAGTTGCTGCGCTCGCTGATCAGCTTTTTGCGGCCGGGCGCATCTTCGCGGGCGATGCGTGCAGCAGCGCTCAGCACCTTGTAGAGATTGATGGAGGTGGTGTCGGTGAACACCAGCTCGCCCTGGCCCACGCCCAGCCAGGGTGCGAACTGGTTGCCAAGGCGCTCGGGCAGCGTGATCCAGCCCGCCTTGTTCCAGGAGGTGATGAGGTCCTGGCCCCATTCCTGCGTCACCACTTCGGCCGCGCGCGCGGCGGCGGCCTTGGGCTGGGCGCCCAGGGAATTGCCGTCCAGGTAGATCATGCCCTGGGGCAGGGCAAAGCGTTCGCGCAGCGCGCGCAGCGGGTCCTGGGCGTCCAGAGCCTGGCAATCTTGCAAAGTGGTCATTGTCTTCCTTCTCTCATTTTGATAGCTACTGACGATGATTGTGTCTACGCCAGAGCCGGTTCTGATTCAAATATGGCTGGACTCGAATTCGCCCATTGTGTCCGAGACCGGGGCGGCCCCGCTGCCTCGCACCAAGCGCATCAGAGCAGGCTGCGCAACACGGCACGCACCGGCGAGGCATCGGCTTCCGTGAGCTTGAGCGGCAAGGCGATCAGCTCATAGTCGCCTTCGCTCACTGCATCGAGCACCAGGTTCTCGAGCACGCGCAGGCCGCGCTGGCGGATCACCATATGGCTGTCCAGGCTCTTGCTGCTGGCGGGGTCTATGCTGGCAGTGTCTATGCCGATCAGCTTGACGCCGAGGTCGGCCAGCTTTCGCACGGTTTCGGGGGCATAGGCGGCGAGGTCGGCGTCCCAGCCGGTGGGCGCTTTCTCGTAGGTGCGCACCAGCACGCGCGCGGGCAGGCCGGCATCGATGGCGTGCGCTATGTGACGCCATTCGATCAGCGGCCCGCAGCCCATGGCGTGGATCACGCGGCAGGGGCCGAGAAAGGCATCCAGATCGACAACGCCAATGGCCGCGCCCTGCGCATCGTAGTGCAGCGGCGCATCGGCATGCGCGCCCACATGGGGCGAGAGATGAATGGCGCTGACATTGACCGGGCAGCCCGGGCCAATGCTGGCCACCCATTCCTGGCTATAGGGCGTGTCGCCCGGAAACACCGGTGCGGCAGGATGAATGGCAGGAGAAATATCCCAGATCTGACGTGTCATGGTGTGTATGAATGGGTTCGGTCGCTCTTGATCGATAACAGGCCCGAGTGCGGGACAGCCAGCAAGGGCCGCCCCGCAGCAAAGGCTGTCGTCCCCCTTTGGGGGAAGGCGCGCTAGCGCCTCAGGGGGACACCTTCTTCTTCCTATACCAAAGAGCATAGACCAGTACCAGCACGATCAGAAACGGCACGCCCACCAGCACGGTGGTGTGGAACTCCTTGGTAAACAGCGTGGTGACGATCACGCCCGCCATCAGCAAGGCGCCTACCAGGGTCAGCACGGGAAAGCCCCACATGCGGAACTCCAGCCTCTGGCCCGGATGCTCGCGCTGCCAGCGCGGGCGGAAGAACAGATGGGTCACGAACACCATGAACCAGGCAAACATGGCGCCGAACATGGCGATCGACATCATCAGCTCCAGTGACTGCTCGGGCTTGAGCACGTTGAGCACCATGGCCACGGCCATGCCCAGGCAGGAGACGGCAATCGCGCCCAGCGGCACGCCGCTTTTGCTGAGTTTGCTCAGACCCTTGGGGGCATAGCCGCCGCGCGAGAGGCTGAACATCATGCGCGAGGTGACGTAGAGCTGGCTGTTCATGGCCGACAGCGAGGCCAGCAACACCACGAAGTTAAGGGCCGCGGCCGCGCCGGGGATCTGCAAAATCTCCATCACCTTGACGAACGGGCTCTTGTCCGTGCCCGCATGGCTCCAGGGTACGACGGCCAGCATCAGTGCCAGCGACAAGAGATAGAACAGCACCAGGCGCAGCACCGTGGTGCGGAAGGCGCGGGTCACGGCCTGCTTGGGGTTCTGGGCTTCGCCGGCCGCAATGGCAATGGATTCCAAGCTCAGATAGCTGAAGATGGCCACGATCACGCCCACCCAGGTGCCCCACCAGCCGTTGGGGAAGAAGCCGCCATCGACAAAGTAGTTGTCGAAACCCACGCCCTCGGGTCGGGTGCCGAAGACCACATAGGCAGCGATCAGGATGAAGGCCACGATGGCAATCACCTTGACCATGGAGAACCAGTACTCGACCTGGCCGAAGGCCTTGACGCTGGTGGCATTGACGGCGGCCAGCAGGACCGAGAACAGCGCCACCCAGATCCATGGGTCCACCGTGGGGAACCAGTAGGCCATGTACTTGCCCACAGCCGTGACCTCCATGCCCACGGCCAGCACCACGGCCCCCCAGTAGGCATAGCGCACCACAAAGCCGGCCAGCGGACTGATGTAGTGCTCGGCGTAGGCGCCGAAGGAGCCCGAGGTGGGGTGGGCCACGGTCATCTCGGCCAGGCATCCCATGAGCAGCAGGCCGATGAAGGCGCCGATGGCGTAGCTGATGAGCACGCTGGGACCGGCAAAGCCGATGGCAAAGGCGCTGCCCATGAAGAGACCGGTACCGATGGCGCCACCGATGGCGATCATGGTCATCTGGGCCGAGTTCAGGTGCTGCTGCAAGCCTGTCTCGCGTTGCTGAATACTGTCAAAGTTGGCCATTGCTGACTTGCGCGTGCGAAAAATCGAAGCGGCAAGTATCCCGCGAATAACCGGCTGCGGCGGCGTGGCGGCGAATGTCCCTGACCCAGCCGGCTTAGCGCTGCGTGCCGGCGTAGTTGCCGGGCGTCAGCGCATGATGGGCCTTGAAGGCGCGCTGCATATGGGCCTGATCGGCAAAGCCCATCTGGTGAGCGACCGAGGCCAGGGGCTCGCCCTGGGCCAGCAGGTGGCGCACGCCATTGAGGCGCAGGTTGAGGCGGTAGGCCCCGGGCGTGACGCCGGTGACGGCCCTGAAGCGGCGGATGAAACGGCTGGGGCTCATGCCGCAGCGCAGGGCCAGGGCCTGGACGCTGGTTTCGTCTTCGGGGCTGCGGTGCATGTGTTGCAGCGCAGGCAGGACGGCATCGGGCGGCTGGGGCTCTGGGGCAGGGGAGTCGGCGGCACGGCCCAGCAGCTGCAGGAAATCCGTCAGCGATTGCTCGTGCTGCCGCAGCTGCGCATCCGTGGCGCTGCCGGCAAGCGGCTGGCAGAGACGGTCTGCCCAGCGCGAGATTTCTGGCTTGTGCAGCGCGCGCCGTGCAAAGCGCAGGCCGCCGACGCCGAGCCGCTCATGAACCCAGTCGGCCTGCACGAACAGCATGCGGTAAGACCAGGGCTGCAATGTCTCGGGGTTGCAGGCATGCCAGTGGCCGGGCTCGATCAGCACCACGCTGCCAGCACTCAATGCTTCGGGGCCATCGTCATGCAGAAACAGGGTCTCGCCCTCATCCACGATGCCTATGGAGTACTGCGCGTGCGCATGCAGCCGGTAGCTGTAGCAGGACTGGCGGCTGATGCGCAGCTCGGCCCAGGGCAGGGCCGGGTGGCGGTGGAAATGGTGGCTGGGGGCTGGCATGACGGCCTCATCATGCCAGCATGCTGACCACGCTTGCCACCAGCACCATGGCCAGGGCCTGGTTCAGCCGCCGCTGACGCAGGGGCGTGCTCAGCCATTGGGTCAGTGCATGGCCCAGCGCGGCCCAGCAGCCAACGCCGAGCAGGCAGGCCAGCAAGGAGACGGCGCAAAACAGCAGCAATGCAGCAGACAGCGAGACCTGCTGCGCCGCCAGAGGGGCCACAAACATGCCGATGCCCGAAAGCGCCACCAACCAGGCCTTGGGGTTGAGGCTCTGAATGGCAATGCCTTGCACGAACGCTCCGCCTGGACCGGCCGGCAGTGACGAGGGCACGCTTTCCCTGGCTGCCCGGCCATGGGCCCCGGGGGCATTGGCCAGCTGCCAGGCCAGCCAGAGCAGATAGAGAGCACAGACACGCGGCGCCCAGCGCAGCAGCTCGGGCTGCTTGAGCAGCCATTGCCCGCTCTGGCCCATCAGCCAGACGATGACGGCGTAGCTGACGCTGGCTCCCAGTACATAGCAGAAGGCGGCGCCAGCGCGGCCGTTGCCATGGCGCAGGGCCAGCACGTTCACCGGCCCTGGCGTGATGGCGCCGGCGAGTGCAAATCCGGCCATGGCCAGAACAGAAGAAAGCATGGACAAACCTGAAACAAGAGGTCGCCAGTCTGAGTCCTTGGCCTTTCCAGGTATTGAACAAAATTGCGCCTTTGCTTGGTTAACAAGTGCAAAACGGTGTCTTTTTCAGACAAGGAGCGAAGCTAACTTGCGTTACGCTTGAATGCTTTCGCGAACCTGACCCCCGTCCCATCTTCCATGTCATCCGCAGCAGCTTCTAGCCCATCCCGAGTCTGGCCGGCCGTACGCATGGTGGGGCGTGCCGACATGGGTCGCCAGCGCAGCAATAACGAAGACTCGGTGGGGCTGGAGCCGCAGGCCAGGCCCTGGCCGGTTGCAGTGCTGGCCGACGGCATGGGCGGCTATAACGCGGGCGAGGTGGCTAGCGTCATGGCCGTGGAGCTGATCACGACCAGCGTGCAGCACGGTCCGGTCGCCGATGAATCCATGCTGGCAGCACAGTGCGAGCTGACGGACTCTCTGCACATGGCCAATACGGCCATCTATGCCGCCGCGCAGTCCACGCCCGGCTGCAGCGGCATGGGCACCACGGTGGTGGCCGCCCTGGTGCTGGCGAGCGAAGTGCTGATCGCCCATCTGGGCGACTCTAGGGCCTATGCCTGGCGTGCCGGCCGGCTGCAGCGCCTGACGCGCGACCATTCGCTGGTGCAGCAGGATATCGATGCCGGCCTGATCAGCGAGGCCGATGCCAGGACCTCGCGCTACGGCCATCTGGTGACCAGAGCGCTGGGCGTGATGCCCCAGGTGGAGCCGGAGCTGAACCACTGGCCGCTGCAGCAGGGTGACCGCATTCTGCTGTGCTCGGACGGCCTGACCGATATGCTGAGCGACGCCAGCCTTGCCTCCCTGTTCGAGGAAAACCTGCCGCTGGAGCGGTTGCAGGAGGCCTTGATCGAGGCGGCCAATGCCGCGGGAGGCAAGGACAATATCGGCGTGGTGCTGATTGAGCAGGGCGCCTGATCCCCGGATCTGACCGGGACTCTTAGATCAGACCGCTTTCCAGCGGAGGCAGCTGATGGCGCTGGCGCACGCGGTTGCAGGCGTCCGAGCCCGCGGCGAACTCCCGGCAAGGGGAGGGGCGCCATTCATAAATGCCGCAGTACGCCTTCTCTCCCACCTTGCCCACCAGAGCTGCACAGCGTGGCCTGGCCCAGTCCGTGCCACGCATGCGGCAGGTGTAGTCGGTGACTTCCTCAACCAGCCCTGCGGGGACACTGCCCCCATGCTCCTGGGACTCGTGCACGGAAAAATCGACACGAAAGGACGCACAGCAGGCGCCGCAGCTAAGGCAGGGATGGGTCATGGGAAGGCGGAGTTTTTCCGGTGGGGCGGCGATTTTCGCAGCTGTGCAAATCCTTTGGTTGTGCCGGGCCGCAGATTTGTCAACCGCGCCGTTCAATACCCGCCCAAAAGTCCATGCTGCTGGTGCCAATTCGCCACCGTTGTGCACCAATCGCCTACAGTAAATGGAAAATGAGAATCAAAATCAATTAATAATGCGCTATGAGTTCTTTGCAGTCCCCCTCGGCGAGGTCTGAGGCAGTGTCAGTTACTTCGTCCATGAATGCTCTTTCTGTTCAAGCGTCTGAATCCGGCGTGCCATCTTCCAGCGCTGCCGCCACGGCCACCGGGCCCATCATGGGCCTGGATCAGCTGGTGGTGAATCAGCCGGCCCGGGTGGTGGATCTGGCTTCCTCCGAAGGCGAGGATGAAAGCCTGTTGCTCAGACT
Source organism: Comamonas sp. Z1 (assembly GCF_008121555.1). Taxonomy (NCBI): domain Bacteria; kingdom Pseudomonadati; phylum Pseudomonadota; class Betaproteobacteria; order Burkholderiales; family Comamonadaceae; genus Comamonas; species Comamonas sp. Z1. The sequence continues at coordinate 46,234 of NZ_VOQT01000016.1, read as the reverse complement.
CATGGAAATCGGCTTTCTGCCCGGTGAGTCCGTGCGCGTCGTTGCCACCGGCTTTCCCGGCCCCGACCCGCTGGCCGTGCGCATAGGCCAGGCGACGTTTGCTCTGCGCCGCCACGAGGCGTCCCAGGTGCTGGTGCAGCTGGAGGCCGCAGCATGAACGCGCGCGAATCCCAGATCACCATGATGAGCCCTCAAGCCGCGGAGCAGGCGCCCCTGCGTGCTGCGCTGCTGGGCAACCCGAATTGCGGCAAGACGGCGCTGTTCAATCTGCTGACCGGCGCGCGCCAGAAGGTGGCCAACTACGCGGGCGTGACCGTGGAGCGCAAGGAAGGCTGGCTGAGCACGCCCGGCAAGCGCCGCGTGCGCGTGCTGGACCTGCCCGGCACCTACAGCCTCGATGCGCACAGTGAGGACGAGCGCATCACGCGCGACATCGTCAAGGGTCTGCATCCGCGCGAAGCGCCGCCCGAGCTGCTGGTCTGCGTGACCGATGCCACCCATCTGCGCCTGAACCTGCGTCTGGTGCTGGAAGCGCGCGCTCTGGGCCTGCCCATGGTGGTGGTGCTCAATATGAGCGATATGGCGCGTCGCCAGGGCCTGGTCATCGACAAGGCCAGGCTCAGCGAGCTGCTGGGCGTGCCCGTGGTGGAGAGCGTGGGCGTGCATCTGTCCGGCGCCAAGGATTTGCTGGCCTGGCTAGACAGCGATCAGGCCAGGCAGCTCAAGGCGCCGACGCTCGAAGGTCAGTTCAAGCCCGTGACGGGCAGCAATTCGCGTGCCCAGCTGCTGGCCCTGCACCAGCAGGTGGCCGAGATCATGCGCCTGACCGTGCAGGAGCCCGCGGCTCCCAAGCAGCGTGACGATCGCATCGACTCCGTGGTGCTGCACCCGCTGTGGGGCACGCTGCTGCTGGTGGTGACGCTGTTCCTGATGTTCCAGGCCGTGTTCAGCTGGGCCGAGCCCCTGATGGACGGCATCGAAGGCCTGGTCAGCGACTTCGGCCAGTGGGTGCATGGCGTGATGCCCGATGGCGTGCTGCGCAGCCTGCTGGTGGACGGCGTGATTGCCGGCACCGGCTCGGTGGTGGTCTTTTTGCCGCAGATCCTGATTCTGTTCTTCTTCATCCTGGTGCTGGAAGACTCGGGCTATCTGCCGCGCGCCGCCTTCTTGCTGGACCGCATCATGGGCAGCGTGGGCCTGTCCGGACGCTCCTTCATCCCGCTGCTGTCCAGCTTTGCCTGTGCCGTGCCCGGCATCATGGCCACGCGTTCGATCTCCAGCTGGCGCGACCGTCTGCTGACCATCATGATCGCGCCGCTGATGACCTGCTCGGCACGCCTGCCCGTCTACACGTTGCTGATCGGAGCCTTCATCCCAGAGCAGACCGTGGCCGGCTTCTTCAATCTGCAGGGCCTGGTGCTGTTTGCCCTCTATGTGGGCGGCATCGTCAGTGCCATGGCCGTGGCCTGGGTGGGCAAGCTGGCCACCAAGGTCAAGACCCGCACGCCGCTGCTGATGGAACTGCCTTCCTACCGCATCCCCAGCCTGCGCAGCCTGGTGCTGGGCCTGTACGAGCGGGCCATGATCTTCCTGCGCCGCGTCGGCGGCATCATCCTGACCGTCAGCATCGTGCTGTGGTTCCTCTCCAGCTACCCAGGTGCTCCGGAGGGCGTGACCGAAGGCGCGATTCGCTACAGCTTCGCGGGCCAGATCGGCCGTGCGCTCGAAGTGGTGCTGGCACCCATCGGCTTCAACTGGCAGATCGCCATTGCGCTGGTGCCCGGCATGGCCGCACGCGAGGTGGCCGTGGGTGCGCTCGGTACGGTGTATGCGCTGTCGGCCGTGGGCGATGACGCCATGGCCCAGCAGCTGAGTCCGCTGATCGCCAGCAGCTGGTCGCTGGCGACCGCGCTGTCGCTGCTGGTCTGGTTTGTGTTTGCGCCCCAGTGCATCTCCACGCTGGCCATGGTCAAGCGCGAAACCAATGGCTGGCGCTATCCACTGCTGATGGCCGGCTATCTGTTTGCTCTGGCCTATCTGGCCAGCTTTGTGACCTATCGCGTCGCCGTGGCCCTGGGCTGGGGCTGAGAAAGGATTGTCTATGTGGCAGGAACTGATAGTGGGCGCCATCGTGCTGGTGGCCGCCGTGTCGCTGGCCTGGCGTTTCATGCCCGCCGGTCTGCGCAGCAAGCTGACTCGGGTTCATCCTTCGCTGGCGCCGGCGGGCAAGAGCGGCAGCTGCGGCGGTTGCAGCGCCTGTGGTGGCGACAGCTGCTCGGATACCCGCAAGGCCTGAACACAGACGAAGCCAGACCGCATCAGCTAAAAATATAGCTGCCTGCGATTGTCATCTATGCATTTCAGATGCTTTTATATCTGAAGTCATTGATTGGAAAGCGCAGGCAGCTTTTTATTTGATAGCAATAGTGCTTTCCGGTTTGTCGAAAGCTCAGGCGGCTTCCAGCCAGGGCTGGACTTCTTCCTCGCTCAGTGCCGACAGGCCGAACTTCTCGCGTGTGTCATGGCAGCCGTAGGAGGCAAACGGAAAGTCGCGGCAGGGGCGCGAGCGCTGCTCGTAAATGCCGCAGCCTATGCAGCCCGCGCCGACCTCGGGCAGCTCGCGCAGCGCCACGCAGCGCACCGGGTGGCGCTCCGTGCCGTTCATGCGTGCGCGATTGCCTTTGCCGGGCACTTCATGGGCAAGCTCATCGGGGACGGTGCCGCCCATGGATTGCAGCTCGTAAATGGAAAACTCAACGCGGTAGTTCTGGCAGCAGGCGCCACAGCTCAGGCAGGGGTGGACGGATTCGGACATCGGGTTTCTTCAAGGGTTCAGGCATCGGGGTCGCGCCGTCCTCCTTGGGCAAGGACGGCTTTTTGAGGTCTGGAGGAGAAGCCGGCACGCAGGGCGGCCTCCGGCTTCCGGTGCCTGGGCCACTAGGTATGGCCTTGAAGAAACTTCAGATAGAAGGTGTGGATGCGTACATAAAGCGCACGCACGCGCGCGGCAAAGGATTTGCGCGGGCCGAAGAAGGAAGGCACGCGCGTGTGGCGTGCCATATGCGGCTGGCGCAGCGCCAGCAGGCCGCCGCGCTGGCCGTAGCGGGCGTCGCCCTGGGTGGGGCGCAGCGGAAACAGAAACACCGCCAGCTGGCGCAGGGCCCGCTGGCGGTGTGGGGATGTGATGTGGCTCAGGTGCATGGGTGTGGTGGTATGCAGATGAGCCCGGACGTGCCGAATCAGCCTGGCTGGCGGCCCAGCAGCAGGTACTCCATGAGCGCCTTTTGCACATGCATGCGATTTTGGCTTTGGCACGTGGCATGCTGCCGCTTCACACCCGCGAAGCGGGTATGAGCCTGCGCCCGAATCGCATGCTGGCTCTGGCGAGCCGTCGCGTGCACCGATGTCTTCGCCATCAGTCCACGCGACCCAGCAAAAGGTACTCCATGAGCGCCTTTTGCACATGCATGCGATTCTCAGCCTCGTCCCAGACCACGGATTGGGGACCGTCTATGACTTCGGCTTCCACTTCCTCGCCGCGGTGGGCGGGCAGGCAGTGCATGAACAGGGCATCGGCCTTGGCCGAGGCCATCATCTCGGCATCCACGCACCAGTCGGCAAAAGCCTTCTTGCGCGCCTCGTTCTCGGCTTCGTAGCCCATGCTGGTCCAGACATCGGTGGTGACCAGATCGGCGCCCTTGCAGGCTTCGAGAGGGTCCTTGAACACCTTGTAGCAGCCGGGGTTGACGGGCTTGCCGTTGAAGGCCAGCTGCTCGTCCACCTCGTAGCCGCCGGGTGTGCTGACATGAACTGTGAAGCCCAGCAGATCGGCGGCCTGCAGCCAGGTGTTGGCCATGTTGTTGCCGTCGCCCACCCAGGCCACTACCTTGCCCTTGATCGAGCCGCGGTGCTCGATGAAGGTGAAGATGTCGGCCAGGATCTGGCAGGGGTGGAACTCGTTGGTCAGTCCGTTGATGACGGGCACGCGCGAGTACTGGGCAAAGCGCTCGATCTTGTCCTGACCGAAGGTGCGGATCATGACCAGATCGGTCATGCGGCTGATGACGCGTGCGCTATCTTCAATCGGCTCGGAGCGGCCCAGCTGGCTGTCGCCCGTGGTCAGGTGGACCACGGAGCCGCCGAGCTGGTACATACCGGCTTCGAAGCTGACGCGGGTGCGCGTGCTGGCCTTCTCGAAGATCATGGCCATGGTGCGGTCGATCAGCGTGTGGTGCTTCTCGTAACCCTTGAACTTTTTCTTGATCAGGGCGGCACGTTCCAGCAGGTAGTCGTATTCATCTGCCGTGAAGTCGCTAAATTGCAGGTAATGCTTCATGCGGAATTCCTTGGAGGATCAGGCAGCCAGAATAGCTTGAACCAGGGGCTTGAGCCTGGCGACGATTTCGTCGGCTTCGGCCTTGCTCAGGATCAGCGGCGGCACCAGGCGAATCACGGTGTCGGCGGTCACGCTCAGCAGCAGGCCGGCTTCTGCGGCCTGGCCAATCAGCTCGCCACAGGGCTTGGTCAGCTCCACGCCAATCATCAGGCCCTGGCCGCGCACTTCGACGAAGCCTTCGAGGCTGCCCAGTTCAGCCTGCAGTTTAGCTTTCAGATATTCACCCACTTCAGTGGTATGAGTCAGCAGGCCGTCTTCCTCCATGATGCGGATGGTTTCCACCCCGGCGCGCATGGACAGAGGGTTGCCGCCAAAGGTGGAGCCATGGTTGCCTGCCTTGAGCACTTCGGCAGCCGCCTTGTGCGCCACTACGGCGCCCACGGGCACGCCAGAGCCCAGTCCCTTGGCCAGGGTCATCACATCGGGCGTAATGCCGGCCCACTGGTGGGCAAACCATTTGCCGGTGCGGCCCATGCCGGCCTGAACTTCGTCCATGATCAGCAGCCAGCCCTTGGCATCGCACAGCTCGCGCACCTTCTTGAGATAGTCGGCGCGCATGGGGTGCAGACCGCCTTCGCCCTGGATGGGCTCCATCATGATGGCGACGATGTTGGGATTGCCTTCGGTCGCGTCGATCAGGGCTTCGTAATCATTGGGTGCGATGCGGGTGAAGCCAGCGAGCAGATCGCCAAAGCCGTTGCGTACCTTGGGGTTGGCTGTGGCGCTCATGGTGGCGATGGAGCGGCCGTGGAAAGCATGGTCATAGACCACGATTTCGGGCTTGGCAATGCCCTTGTCCACGCCGTATTTGCGGGCGATCTTGATCGCGGCCTCGTTGGCTTCCAGGCCGGTGTTGCAGAAGAACACATTGGTCATGCCCGAGCGCTCGGTCAGCAGCTTGGCCAGGGTTTCCTGGCCGGGCACATGGTAGTAGTTGCTGGTGTGGATCAGCTTGGCCACCTGCTCTTGCAGGGCAGGCACCAGCTTGGGGTGGTTGTGCCCCAGGGTGTTGACGGCAATGCCGCCCAGCGCGTCCAGGTATTCCTTGCCGTTCACGTCCCAAACGCGGCAGCCCTGGCCGCGCTCCAGCGCGATGGGTACGCGGCCGTAAGTGGGCATAACGTGGGGCGAAGCTGCCTCGATGAAAGCGGTCATTGCAAGAATCTCCTGAGAAGGAAGGTCAGCGGTGCACGGCGGCACCTGAAAAATGAGAGCTTTGATTCTAGAGTGCCCGGATAACCCCAACATTGCGGATTGCGCATCGCTGCCATGCAATCAACCTACGCCATTGTGGGGTTGACAGCATGGCTCTTATACAAGAGTTAGAATGCTTGTTTAGGCATGTTGGCGGGGATCCCGCCTGGTTGCCGGATCTTTTTGGCGAATATTTGATGGTTACCCCTTCCAGCAAAGAACTGTTCATCATGGGTATGACCCATGCCGGAAAAACCTTTCGACCCAGCGACTGGGCCGAGCGCTTGGCCGGTGTCATGAGTCAGTTTCGCCCTGGTGGTGCCTGCGCCGGAAGCCATCTGAGCTACTCTCCCTGGTGCGTGCCCACGGTGATGAACGGCACCAAATGCGTGGTCATCAACCGGGATCTGCGTGACTACGAGCCCATGGCCTGGGACTTCTGTCTGAATTTTGCCAAGGACAACGATCTGCAAGTGGCCGAGGCCTGCCTGCTTCCTGACAAGCTGCCAGCCGGCAAGAAGTGATTTTTCAGGTGCCAAGGGGCGCCGCGCAAACGACAAAGGCTTCCACGGGAAGCTTTTTTTGTATCTGTGTGCTGTGGGCGGGGCTAGTTCTGCGCTGTCGTGCTGTCCAGCAGCCGTGACCTGCGCCATGGACCCCAGCGGTAGTGGGCGATGGACAGCAGCATGGATGCCAGCGCGCTGAGCGGAAAACTCCACCACAGCGCATCCTGCCCCCACAGCGGCTGCAGCCCCTAGGCCAGAGGCAGGCGCAGGCCCCAGAGCGTCAGGGCCAGGATGGCCAGGGGCGCCAGCACTGCACCCGTGGAGCGCACCACGCCGGCCAGCACGCTGCTCACGCCCAGCAGCATGAACGAGCCCAGCACGATGCGGTTGAGATGGCGTGCAGGCTCCAGGGCCGTGCTGCCCTCGGGCAGGAACAGGGCCAGCACGGATCGGTCGCAGGCCAGAATCAGGGCCACACAGGCGCCGGTCAGCAACAGGTGGCAGGCCACGCCGGCACGCGCCGTACGCGCCACGCGCGGCCAGTGACCGGCGCCCACGTTCTGGGCGGCGATGGTGGTGCAGGCCGAGGCCACGGCAATGGCCGGCATCTGGACATAGGCCCACAGCTGCAGGGCTGCGCCGTAGGCGGCCGAAACCTGGGCGCCATGGGTGTTGATCAGGGCCAGCATCAGCACCAGGGAGAGTGAGACCAGCAGCATCTGCAGGCCCATGGGCAGGCCCTTGATGACCAGGCAGCGCAGCAACTCAGGCACAGGCCGCCAATGGCGGCGCTGGCGCCAGCCTATCCACAGCGGCAGGCGCTGCCAGCGCAGCCAGGCCAGCAGGCCCGCAAGGCCGAGGCTGTTGGCCACCAGAGTGGCCAGGGCCGAGCCCGCCATGCCAAGGCCTGGCAGGGGGCCGGCGCCGAAAATGAACAAGGGGTTGAGCAGGGCATCGCCCAGGGCCACGCCCAGCAGGGCCACGAAAGGCGTGCGACTGTCGCCTGTGCCGCGCAGCACGGCGGCCACGAAGATCAGCAGCAGCATGGGCGGCAGCGCGAGAAAGAGCACGCGCAGATAGTCCACGGCCAGTGCGGCGGTGGCAGGCTCGGCCCCCATGATGCCCAGCATGGGGGCGGCCAGCGGCCAGCCCAGGGTGGCCATCAGCAGGGACATGCCCAGAAACAGGCTGGCACTGGTGCCTGTGATGCGGCGGGCCAGGGCCCAGCGGCCCGCGCCCACGGCCTGAGCCACCAGCAGATTGGCGGCCTGGCTGATGCCGAAGACCAGAGCAATCAGCGCAAACAGCAGATTGTTGGCATGCACGGCTGCAGACAGCGCACTCTCGCCCAGATGGCGTCCGATCCAGAAGGCATTGACCGAGGTATTGAGCGACTGCAGCACATAGCCGCCCCACAAAGGCAGGGAAAAACGCAGCAGGGCGCGGCCTATCGGTGCGTGAGTCAGTGGCTGGTGCATGGGGAAAAGGAAGTTGCAGAGCACCAAGCGGAGGGACTCTGCAAGAAAAAACCCCGCGCGGCACAGGCCGGCGGGGCGGGCACCGGCGGGGCCGGTGCGGGGAGGGCTGGGCTTAGAGCGCCTGCATTTCCTTGTTCAGCTGGGTGGGGTTCTGGGGAGCGGCAGCAGGCGCGGGAGCCGCTTCGGCCTTTTTGCCCAGATCGGCAGGAACATCCACATAGGGCAGCTTCAGGGCCGAGCTGGTCATGCGGCGGATCTCGTTGGTATAGGCGGCATCCTCGTTGATCTTGCGGCCGTAGGAGGGCACGATCTGCTGGATGTGAGCCTTCCACTCGGTGCTGGCCATCTGCTCGGGGAAGGACTTCTTGAGCAGGTTCAGCATGATGTGGGGAGCGGTCGAGGCGCCGGGCGAGGCACCCAGCAGGGCGGCAATGCTGCCGTCTTCCGAGCCCACGATTTCGGTACCGAACTGCAGCACGGCGCCTTTTTCAGGGTCGCGCTTGATGATTTGCACGCGTTGGCCGGCGGTGACCAGCTTCCAGTCCTCGCGCTTGGCTTCGGGGAAGTACTGGGCCAGCACGGCCTGACGGTCGGCGTCGGTCAGCTCGGCCTGCTGCATCAGGTACTGGACCAGGTCCAGGTTGTGGATGCCCACGCGCAGCATGCCCATCAGATTGTCATGGGTGACCGAGGAGAACAGGTCCCACCAGGAGCCGTTCTTGAGGAACTTGGTGGTGGCCAGTGCAAAGGGGCCAAACAGCACCACGGGCTTGCCGTCGAGCTGGCGGGCGTCCAGATGGGGCACGGACATGGGAGGCGAGCCGGTGGAGGCAATGCCGTAGGCCTTGACGTCGTGGCGCTTGGCCAGCTCGGGGTTCTCGATGGCCAGGAACTGGCCGCCCACGGGGAAGCCGGCGTAGTTCTTGGATTCGGGGATGCCCGAGGCCTGCAGCAGCTTGAGTGCGGCACCGCCGGCACCGACGAAGACGAACTTGGCCTTGACAGTCTTTTCCTGGCCGCCCTTGGCCAGATCGGCCACGGTCACGTTCCAGGTCTTGTCGGCGTTCTGGCGCAGGGCCGTGACTTCGCTTTGCAGGTGCAGCTGGAAGTTGGGGCCCTTCTGGAGCGAGGCCATCAGCTGCTCGGTCCAGACGCCATGGTTCACGTCGGTGCCCAGGGGCATATAGGTGGCGGCGATCTTCTGGGCCGGGTCACGGCCTTCGATCATCAGCGGGGCCCACTTCTTGATCTGTGCCTGGTCTTCGGAGTACTCCATGCCGTAGAACAGGGGGTTCTGGACGAGGGCTTGCTGGCGCTTCTTGAGGAAGGCGATGTTGTCATCACCCCAGACGAAGCTCATATGGGGCGTGGCGTTCACGAAAGTCTCGGGCGACTGCAGGTGGCCGCGGCCGACCTGGTGGGCCCAGAACTGGCGCGTCACCTCGAACTGCTCGGCAATGCTCACGGCACGCTTTGTTTCCACGCTGCCGTCGGGCAGCTGGGGCGTGTAGTTGAGCTCGGCAAAGCCGGAGTGGCCGGTGCCGGCGTTGTTCCAGCCGTTGGAGCTTTCCAGGGCCACGCCGTCCAGGCGTTCGAAGACCTCGATCTTCCAGTCGGGCTGCAGTTCCTGCAGATAGGTGGCCAGCGTCGTGCTCATCACGCCGGCGCCTACCATCACCACATCGACGGGCTGCTCGTTCTCGGCCTTGGGCACGGAGCGAGGGAATATTGGCCAAAACAAAAATAACAGCGCGGCCAGGACCAGGGCCGCGACGGCTCCCAGTCCTGCTTTGATCGACTTTTTCATGACTTTTTCTAGACTTGACTATCAAAAAAGCCTGCGGGCAGGCGGCAGGCTTTTTGCGAAGATACGGGGCAAGTCCTATAAAAGACATGAGACTCCCCGACCTGGGGATTGTCCTAGGGAAGTCAAAATCTGACGCTAATCAATTCGTATTAGGGCGCTTTGTGCTAGGTGTGAGGCGCGTCTGTGGATGCCTTGATGAGGCAGTCATGTCGGGTACAGGCAACAAAAAAACCGCCCTGAGGCGGTTTTGATGTTTTTGCTGACAGCGCACCCGTTACAAACGGCAGATGACCGAAGTCATCCGTGCTTGAGGGAGGCTGGTATTAAGCAGCCAGAGCCAGGGTCTTGACCTTGGCGGACAGGCGGCTCTTGTCGCGAGCTGCCTTGTTCTTGTGGAAGATGCCCTTGTCAGCGATCGCGTCGATCACGGACTGAGCCTTGGCAAACAGTTCAGCTGCCTTGGTCTTGTCGCCGGCCACAACAGCCTTCTCGACATTCTTGACAGCAGTACGGTACTTGGAACGCAGCGAAGTGTTCGCAGCGTTCAGCTTGACGTTCTGGCGGGCGCGCTTGCGGCCAGAAGCCAGGCGGGGGTTCTTTTTGGCTTTAGTTGCCATGATTTATTTCCTTGTGTGTCTGAGGATGATGTCAGCAAAACAGTGGATTCTAGCATACCCCCTGAGCGGCTGCGCCGCTTCCCCCCAAAGGGGGACGACAGCTTCGCTGCGAGGCGGCTCTTGCTCGCTGTCCTGGTGTGAGGGTGTGCCTGGTCGAAGAGTGTGGTTTGCTACAGAGTGCAAGGCACCGCGATCTGTGCAAGCAGCGGCTGGCGTGAACGCATACACTTCGCTGCGTGTCACTGTTCAAAGCCGCCTCCACCGTATCCCTGATGACGCTGGCCTCCCGTGTTTCGGGGCTGGTTCGCGATCTGCTCATGGCCTCCATGTTTGGAGCCAATGCCCTCACAGACGCGTTCAATGTCGCCTTCAGAATTCCCAACCTGTTCCGGCGCCTGTTCGCCGAAGGGGCTTTCAGCCAGGCCTTTGTGCCGGTGCTGGCCGCCAGCAAGACCCGGGATGGCGAGGAGGCCACGCGCCACCTGATCAGCCATGTCGCAACCATGCTGTTCTGGGCTCTGCTGGTGGTCTGCGTCTTGGGCGTGATCGGCGCGCCGCTGCTGGTCTGGCTGCTGGCCAGCGGCATGCGCCAGTCACCCGACGGCTATCACGCAGCCGTGGTGATGACGCGCTGGATGTTTCCCTATATCGGCTTTATGTCGCTGGTGGCTCTGTCGGCAGGCATTCTCAATACCTGGAAGAAGTTCGCGGTGTCGGCAGCCACGCCCGTGCTGCTCAATATCAGCATGATAGTGGCGGCTCTGCTGGGAGCCCCCTGGTTCGAGAAGCAGGGCATAGAACCCATCTATGCCATGGCTGGCGGCGTGATGCTGGGCGGCGTGCTGCAACTGGCGGTGCAGATTCCTGCGTTGCGCTCCATGGGGCTGATGCCGCGGATCGGCTTCTCGTACGCAGCCATTCGCGCAGCCTGGGACGAGGCGGGTGTGCGTCGCATCCTGGCACTGATGGGGCCGGCGCTGCTGGGGGTAGGGGTGGCCCAGGTCTCATTGATGATCAACACCCAGATAGCTTCCTATATGGCGCCCGGAAGCGTGACCTGGTTGTTCTATGCCGACCGTCTGATGGAGTTTCCCACGGCCTTGCTGGGCGTGGCTCTGGGGGTGGTGCTGACGCCGCAGCTGGCTTCAGCCAAGGCGGCAGGTGATGGCGAGCGCTATTCCAATATGCTGGACTGGGGTCTGCGCCTGGTTGTGCTGCTGGCCGTGCCCTGCGCCGTGGGGCTGCTGACCTTTGCTACGCCGCTGGTGGCCACGCTATTCCATCGCGGTGCCCTGCATGACAGCGATGTGGGGCAGATTGCCCTGGCGCTGATGGGCTACGGCGCCGGCCTGCTGGGCCTGGTGGCCATCAAGGTGCTGGCGCCCGGCTATTACGCCAGCCAGGACATCCGCACACCCGTGAAGATCGCAATCGTGGTGCTGGTGATTACGCAGTTGCTCAATCTGGTGCTGGTGCCCTGGCTCAAGCACACCGGGCTGGCCCTGTCCATCGGTCTGGCTGCACTGGTCAACGCGAGCTGGCTGCTCACGGGTTTGTTGCGTCGCGGTACCTACAAGCCCAGGCCGGGCTGGTTGAAGTTCATCGTGCAGGTGATTGCGGCCAGTGCCTTGCTGGCGGTGCTGTTGCTCTGGGGCAGTCAGCACTTCGACTGGGTGGGCTTGCGCAGCAATGGCTTGCTGCGCGCAGGTCTGCTGGCTGCCATGATGGTTGGTGCTGCCGTGCTTTACTTTGGCGTGCTGATGCTGTCGGGCCTGAATCTGCGTCAATTGCTGCGCCGTTAAAGCTTGAGCTGCTCATGGAAAAGTGAGCGGTCAGCGCAGGTTTTACAGGCGTATCAAGGGGATTTCGCTTGCATGACCTGCCAAGGCGGCTTACAAATCAGCCTATGAGCTGGACGATAGACGAGTACCCCACGGCCCTGCAGTATTTTGCGTCTTTGGTGCAGAGTGATGAAAACTTTGCCTTGATGGAAGCCGCCATCAGCATTGCTCAGGATGCAGAACCTGATCTTGACCTGCAGACCGTGCTGGCCGAGCTGGACAGGCTGCAAGTGCGTTTGGTGCAGCGTCTGGCCGGCGAGGAGGACGGTTTGCGCAAGCTCGGTGCGCTCAACAAGTTCTTCTATGGCGAGCTGGGCTTTGCCGGCAACCTCAACAACTATTACGACCCTGCCAACAGCTACATCCACCATGTGCTGCAGACAAGGCGCGGCATTCCCATCAGCGTGGCACTGGTCTGGCTGGAGCTGGCTGCCGGCATCGGTCTGACGGTGGAGGGCATAGGCTTTCCAGGGCATTTTCTGGTCAAGGTCATGCTGCCGCAGGGGCAGGTGGTGCAGGATCCGTTGACAGGCGATTCCTACTCCGCAAGCGCCTTGGCAGAGCGCCTGCAGCCGTTTCTCGATCAGGCCGGCATTTCACCCGATGATGCGCCGCCGCTGGGGCTGTATCTGCAGGCCGCTCATCCGCGAGATGTCGTGGCGCGCATGCTGCGCAATCTGCAGGAGATTCATCAGGTCCAGAAAGACTGGCCCATGCTGGTGGCCGTGCTCAATCGCCTGATCCTGCTGCAGCCTGGCCGCGAGGAGCTGTTCCGGGACCGCGGCATGGCGTATGCCCAATGGGGAGTGATTGAAAGAGCGCTATCGGATCTGGAGCGTTATGCGCCTGCCGCACAAGGGCAGGAGGCCGATTACATCGCCAAAACCATTGCCCGGCTGCGCCGCGCAGGTTGAGCGTCTTGGTGGCAAGCAGCTTGCTTACACCAGTTGTGCGGCTTCCAACTCTTTCTTGAGATAGGCATAGAACAGCGGCGCTGCCACCAGGCCTGCTGGGCCGAAGACGGACTCGGCCACAAACATCACGGCCAGCAGCTCCCATACGCCCATATGCGTGCGTGTTCCCACCACCTTGGCGTTGATCACGTATTCAGCCTTGTGAATCAGGATCAGAAAGCCCAGGCAGGCAGCAGCAGCTATGGGTGATACGGACAGGCCGACCAGCGTCAGCACGGCATTGCACAGCAAGTTGCCGACGATGGGGATCAGCCCGGCGATGAAAGTCAGCGTGATCAGCGCGGGGGTGTAAGGTAGTTGCAGCTTCCAGATCGGCAATATGGCCAACAGGAAGACGGACGTCAGCAGCGTGTTGAAGGCTGCAATCCAGAACTGGGCGGCCACGATCTGCTTGAAGGCCAGGGCAAAGTGACCGATGCGCTGCTGCAGGGCCTGCACCAGCGGCGGGTGACGCGTGGCGATGGGGCGAACGGCTGCCAGCGCGCCGATGATCAGGCCCACATAGGCATAGAGCAAGCCAGTGAGCCAGGCTCGGCCTGCAGTGGCCAGCACACCGGCCTTGGCGGCCAGATAGCCGGCCAGCTTGCTTTGAATTTCCTGAGCGCCGTCAGGCAATTGGTCGGCAATGTCCGAAGGCAGTTTTTCTCGCAGCTCAAGCACCGTGGCCGCCAGATAGTCCAGCAGTTCCTTGTACTGGGCGGGGGCTTCGGTGATATAGGTCCGGGTCTGGGAGAGTGCGCCGCTGAGCAGGGCCAGCGGTGCCAGAATCACGATGGTGGTGGCAACCACCTGGGCCCAGCGTGGCAGCTGGTTGCTGGCAAAGGCGCGAGGGTTGGCGCGTGATAGCAGGCGCGACAGCGAGCGGGTAAGCATGAAGCCTACGCACACACACAGCAGGCCGGGGAGTATTCCCTGATGCATGACGAGCAGCAATGCTGCTCCCATCAATATGTAACTGGTCAGTATGACCTTGGGCGAAGGGCCCGGTTGCGTAGTGATGGGGGCGGGCAAATGCTGCGTCATTCAGGCTCGGGGTAGAGGGGCTGTGATGAAGATCTGCTTAGCGCACTTCAACGGGCTTGCCGGAGCCGATTTCCGTGATGGCGCCGATGCTGTAGACCTTCTCGCCCAGCTCGGCCAGTGTGGCTGCCGTGGCTTCTGCGTCTTCAGCGGCAACCACCACCACCATGCCGATACCGTTGTTGAACGTGCGGTTCATCTCGATGTCGTCAATGCCGGCGGTCTTTTGCAGCCAGGCGAACAGCTCGGTCTGGGGCCAGCTGCCGGCCTTCAGATGGGCTGCGGTGCCTTCGGGCAGCACGCGGGGAATGTTCTCCAGCAGGCCGCCGCCCGTGATGTGGGCCAGGGCCTTGATGGGGTGCTTGTCCAGTGCGGCCAGCACGTTCTTCACATACAGACGGGTGGGCTCCATGATGGCTGCCTTGAAGGGCTTGCCGTCCAGAGTCTCGGGCACGCTGCCCTGGGCTTCGGCGCGCTCGATGCACTTGCGTACCAGCGAGAAACCGTTGGAGTGCACGCCGTGCGAGGCCAGACCCAGCACCACATCGCCGGGCTTGACGTTCTGACCGCTGAGGATCTTGGACTTTTCGACCGCACCGACGGCAAAGCCGGCCAGATCGTATTCGCCATCGGGGTACATGCCGGGCATTTCAGCGGTTTCTCCACCGATCAGTGCGCAGCCGGACAGCTCGCAGCCTTTGGCGATACCGCCCACCACGGCAGCGGCCGTGTCCACATGCAGCTTGCCGCAGGCGAAATAGTCGAGGAAGAACAGGGGCTCGGCGCCCTGCACCAGCACATCGTTCACGCTCATGGCCACCAGGTCGATGCCCACGGTGTCGTGCATATTCCACTCGAAGGCCAGCTTGAGCTTGGTGCCCACGCCGTCGGTGCCGGACACCAGAACGGGTTCCTTGTAGCGCTTGGGCACTTCGAACAGGGCGCCGAAGCCGCCGATGCCGGCCATCACGCCTTCGCGCATGGTTTTCTTGGCCAGGGGCTTGATGCGTTCGACCAGGGCGTCGCCTGCGTCGATGTCAACACCGGCGTCTTTGTAGGAAATGGGGGTAGAGGAGGATGCGGAAGAGCTCATCGATGGATCCGGTGCGGGGGCGCCCTGCTGGGCGGAAACCCCGGGATTCTACGGCGCTTGCCCGTGCAGCGGGGGCGCCCGGACATGCGTCAAAGGGTTTTGCTGGAGCATTCATGGCCTGACTACAACAACGGCAGTAGGCAAAATCAGCCCGAAGCCGCTCGGGGGCTGCGAGTGCAGACTAAAATTGGTGCTTTTGTTACCGAGTGATCACGCTAGGGCATATTGCAGGGCCTGATCTAAGTGCGCGTCCGGGCCTTTGTATCTTCCACCATTGATGCTGATGAATCTCCTGCCAGATTTCGCCGCATGGGCTGTTGAATGCCCAGGAAAGGGGGCGCTGCGCGTATGTCGCAGATGAAGCAGCTGGCTCTGGATATCAGCATGGCGCCCGGCCCGACGCTCGCGCGTTTCTTCGTCGGCCCCAATGCTGCGTTGATCGATCACCTGCGTCACTGGGTGGGCGATGGCCAGCTGCAGCAGTCGCGCACGCCGGTGCCCACCTATCTCTGGGGAGAGGCCGGGTCCGGCAAGAGTCATTTGCTCAAGGCGGTGCGTGAAGCCCTGCGCGAGCAAGGAGCCATGGTGGGCTGGATGGATGCATCCACACCGTTCCCGCCTGAGTTCGATGAACGCTGGGCCGCCGTGCTCATGGACGATGTGGACATCTACACCCCGTTCCAGCAGGCGCGTGCCTTCAACTGGTTTGTGAATGCCACCAGCCCAGCCACCGGCCTGCCGCGCTGGGTGCTGGCTGCGGGCCAGCTGCCGGTGGCCGATCTCAAGATGCGTGAGGACTTGCGCACCCGCCTTGGCTGGGGTCATGTCTATCAGCTGCATCTGCTCGACGAGTCGGCACGGCGTGCCGTGCTGCGTCAGGAAGCCGATGCCCGTGGCGTGTTTCTGAGCGACGAAGTGATGGATTACATGCTCAGACGCTTTTCGCGCGATCTGGGCTCGCTGATGCAGCTGCTGGACATGCTGGACGGTTTTGCCTTGCGCAACAAGCGCGCCATCACCATCCCGCTGCTCAAGACCATGCTGGAAACCGAGTGAGGCCTCTGCTCACGCTTTCTGCTTTGGCCATGCCACAGCACTTTTTGTTGGATTTGCATGTCGACTTCTGAATTGGCTATCAAGCCCAGGCTGGCCCTGTTTGACCTGGACCATACGCTGCTGCCGCTGGACTCCGACCATGGCTGGGGCGAGTTTTCCATTGCCATCGGCTGGTGCGACCGGGAGGAGTTCGGGCGCCAGAACGACGCCTTTTTTGACGACTATCTGGCCGGCCGTCTCAACATCCCCGACTATGTGCGCTTTGCCACGGCTGCCGTGGTTCAGCGCGGCGAGGCTGCAGCCACGGCTGCGCACCAGCGCTTCATGGACGAGGTGATTCGCCCGGCGATCAAGCCTGCCGCCCTGGCCCTGGTGCAGCAGCACCTGGATGCGGGCGACACCGTGGTCATCACCTCGGCCACCAACGAGTTTGTGACGCGCCCCATCGCCCAGGCCTTCGGCGTGCAGCATCTGCTGGCGACCGAGCTGGTGCGTGATGGCAGCGGCTGGTTCACGGGCGAGATTGACGGTATTCCCAATATGCGCGAGGGCAAGGTCGTGCGCATGACCGAATGGCTGACCCAGCGCGGCCTGTGCTGGGAGGACGTCGAGGCGACCTTCTACAGCGACTCCATGAACGATGTGCCCCTGCTTGAAAAAGTGGATCACCCGGTGGCCACCAACCCCGATGCGCGCTTGCGTGCCCTGGCCGAGGAACGCGGCTGGCGCATCGTGGACC
This sequence comes from Comamonas sp. Z1, assembly GCF_008121555.1. NCBI lineage: Bacteria > Pseudomonadati > Pseudomonadota > Betaproteobacteria > Burkholderiales > Comamonadaceae > Comamonas > Comamonas sp. Z1. The sequence continues at coordinate 29,513 of NZ_VOQT01000016.1, read as the reverse complement.
TATTTAGCGAAGCACCATGATCAAGACCATTATTGACAAGCTGCTGGGCAAGGCGCCCGCAGCCCCCCGCTCGCGCAAGCCCAAGTTCGGCAAGCGTGAGGAAGTGCCGGTTCAGGTGCATGGCATAGACCCGAATCTGGTGGACCGTCGCGCCATCGATGTGGTGCAGACCCTCAAGCGCTCGGGCTACGAAGCCTATATCGTCGGCGGCGCCGTGCGCGACCTGCTGCTGGGCCTGCGTCCCAAGGACTTCGACGTGGCCACCGATGCCACGCCCGAGCAGGTCAAGAACCTGTTTCGCCGCGCCTTCATCATCGGCAAGCGTTTTCGCATCGTGCACGTGGTCTATGGCCGCGGCCGCGAAAACGAAGTCATCGAGGTTTCCACCTTCCGTGCCTTTCTGGACAACAGCGCGGCCGAGCAGGTCAGCGGCAATGAACGTACCAGCAAGAATCAGCTCGCAGGACTGAAGCATGCCGTGGATGCCAGCGGCCGCGTGCTGCGTGACAACGTCTGGGGCCCGCAGGACCAGGACGCCACGCGCCGCGACTTCACCATTAACGCCATGTACTACGACCCCGAGACACAGATCGTGGTCGACTATCACGGCGGCATTGCGGATGCCAAGAAGAAGGTGCTGCGCATGATCGGCGATCCGGCCACGCGCTACCGCGAAGACCCGGTGCGCATCATTCGGGCCGTGCGCTTTGCCGCCAAGCTCAGCGGCAAGGGCTTCAAGCTCGAAGCCAAGACTGCCAAGCCCCTGGTCGAGTGCGAGCCGCTGCTGCAGGAAGTGCCGCAAAGCCGCTTGTTCGACGAAATGCTCAAGCTGCTGCAGACCGGTCACGCGCTGGCCTCGGTGGCTCAGCTCAAGGAATTGGGTCTGTCGCGTGGCATCTATCCGCTGCTGGACGTGGTCATGGAGCGTGCCGACCATCCCTTCGTGCAGGCCGCACTGATGGATACCGACCGCCGTGTGGCCGAAGGCAAGCCCGTGGCGCCCAGTTTCTTGCTGGCCTGCGTGCTGTGGCAGGACGTCAAGCAGGGCTGGGAAAAGCGTCTGGCCAAGAGCTATCACCCTTTCCCTGCGCTGCAGGAGTCTATCGACGAGGTGTTCGATCAGCGCATCGGCGATGTCTCGGGCCGGGGCAAGCTGGCTGCCGATATGCGCGAGATCTGGGTCATGCAGCCGCGCTTTGACAAGCGCACCGGAGCCACCCCGCACTCCATGGTGGCGCAGCCGCGCTTCCGCGCCGGCTTTGACTTCATGCGCCTGCGTGCCGATATCGGCGAGGTCGAGGAAAGCCTGGCCAGCTGGTGGCAGGAGTTCCAACAGGCCGATGATGCCCAGCGCGATGATCTGATTGCCCAGGCCCGCGACGAACAGCGCGCCCGCCAGCGTGCCCAGCAGCAAACGGCGCCCAAGGTGCATCGCGTGACCAAGAAAAAAGCCGAAGGCGAGCAGGACAGCCCGCTGGATCAGGTCGCCTCAGAAGGCGATGCCGCCGCGCCCAAAAAGCGCCGTCGCCGTCGCCGCAAACCATCCGCCGGTGCTGCTCCGGTCGCCGGTGGTAATGAATAAACCGGCCGCGCTGGCGTCCGACACGGTTGCGGTTGGTCTCGGGGCCAACCTCGGCGATGCACGCCGGACCCTGTCCTGGGCCGTGGCGGCGATGGCCGGGCTGGCCCGGACCGAGCTGTTGGCGGTGTCCTCGCTCTACAGCAGCAAACCCATTGATTCGTCCGGGCCTGACTATCTGAATGCGGTGGCGTTGCTGCGTACCGGGCAGGAGCCGCTGGATCTGCTGCATGCGCTGCAGGCGATCGAGCTGCAGGCCGGACGCGAGCGCCCCTACCGCAATGCACCGCGCACGCTGGATCTGGATATCGAGCTATGGGGCGACCGGTACTCGGATGCTACCGAGCTCACCCTTCCCCACCCGCGCATGTGGCAGCGTGCCTTTGTGCTGCTGCCGCTGGCCGAAATTGCGCCCGGCTGCGTGAGTGCCGAACAACTGCAGGCAGTGGCAGACCAGGGCATAGAGCGCAGCCTGGCCCAGGGCTGGTGGATAGAGCAGTCAGCGTAGTTTAGATTTGATAGCTTCTCGCGCTTGCCTGGCAAGCGATTGAGGCTGAAACTAACTAAAAAAGCCCCGGAGCCGTCAGGCTGCCGGGGCTTTTTTATCAGTGCCAGGACTCGTCAGTCGACCTTGGCTCCGGAGGCCTTGACGATGGGCTGGTACTTGGCGCGCTCGGCGGCCATGAACTTGTCGAATTCGGCGGGCGTGGAGCCCACGGGTTCGGCCATCAGGGCGTTGAAGCGGGTCTTGGTTTCCGGTGCTTGCAGAGCATCATTGAAGGCCTTGCTCAGCTTGTCCAGCACGGGCTTGGGGGTGCCGGCCGGGGCAACCAGTCCCCACCAGGTGTCGATGGCAAAACCGGGGTAGCTCTTGGACAGCGCGGGCACGCCGGGCAGCAGCGGCGAGGCATTGAGCGAAGTCACAGCCAGAGCCACCAGCTTGCCGCTCTTGATATTGGGCGCAGCCGCAGCCAGGTTGTCGATATTGAAGTCCACCTCGCCGGACAGCAAGGCCAACTGGGCGGGGTTGGCGCCACGGTAGGGCACGTGCAGCGCAAAGATGCCGGCCTTTTGCTTGAGCATCTCGCCTGCCAGATGGCCTGCGGAGCCATTGCCGCCGCTGCCGTAGTTGAGCTTGCCGGGATGGCTTTTGGCGTAGGCGATCAGATCGGCCACGCTATGGATCTTGAGTTGCTCGGCCTTGGCGGCATTCATCACCAGCACATTGGGCACGCGCACCATCTGGGTGATGCCGGCAAAGTCCTTGCCCGCGTCATAGGGCATCTTGGTGTAGAGCCAGGGGTTGACGGCATGGGTGGCCGTGGCGGCCAGGCCTATGGTCAGGCCGTCGGGTTGTGCCTTGGCAATGGCGTCGGCGCCGATGTTGCCGCCAGCGCCAGCCTTGTTGTCGATGATGACGACGCCCAGGGAATCGCGCACTCGCTCTGCCAGCGCGCGGGAGGTGATGTCCAGCGGACCACCGGGCGCATAGGGCACGATCAGACGGATGGGTTCTTGGGCCTGGGAGAGGGGAGAGGCCAAGGCAGCAACGGCCGCCATGACCGAGAGAAGGCTGTTTCTACGGTTCATAGAGCTCTATTGTGCAAAAAATTGCAGCGGCTCCGGAACTGGCGGTTACTTGTGCAAGAAAATTGCGCGTAAACCCTGATGCGGCATGGAATGCATCGGGGTTTGCGCAAAACAGCGTTCTTACTTGTCCGCTTCGGAGGTAAAGGCGTCGGCGTAGAACTCTTCGGCAGGCAGCGCGCGTTCGCTGGTATAAGCGGCGCGGGCCGAGTCCACGACGATGGGAGCGCCGCAGGCATAGACCTGGTAGCCGGACAGGTCGGCAAAGTCGTCCAGCACGGCCTGGTGGACAAAACCGGTACGGCCCGTCCAGGCATCCTCGGCCAGGGCATCGGAGATCACGGGCACATACCTGAACTGGGGCATGGCGGCCGTGTGCTCGGCAATCCAGCTGGCGTCATACAGGTCGGTGGGGCGGCGGCCACCCCAGTACAGCGTGACGGGGCGGTTGATGCCCTTGTGGCGCATATGCTCGATCAGTGCCTTGATAGGGGCAAAGCCCGTGCCCGAGGCGAGCAGGATGATGGGCTTGTCCGAGTCCTCGCGCAGGAAGAAGCTGCCGAACGGGCCCTCCACACGCAGGATTTCCTTTTCCTTCATGCCGCCGAAGACATGATCGGTGAACTTGCCGCCTTCCATGTGACGGATATGCAGCTCGATGCCGGGCGCCGTCTCCTGCACATGGGGCGCGGTGGCCATGGAATAGGCTCGGCGGGCACCGTCGCGCAGGATGAACTCCACATACTGGCCGGCGTGGTAGCGGAACTTTTCGCTGGCTGGCAACTGCAGGCGCACCTGCATCACGTCATGCGACTTCTTCTCGAGAGCGGCCACGCGCACGGGCATCTTCTTGATGGGGAAGGAGCTGGCGTCCGTGACCTGGCGCGACTCCAGCACCACATCGCTGTGGGGCGTGGCGCAGCAGGTCAGCACATAGCCGCCGGCTTCCTCTTCGGCTGTCAGAGCCTTGTCCGAGTGAGTACCGTGGCTGACTTCGCCGCTGAGCTTCTTGCACTTGCAGGAGCCGCAAGCACCGTCCTTGCAGCCATAGGGCAGGCCGACGCCGGTGCGAATGGCCGCGGCCAGAATGGTTTCAGCGCCCTGAGTGGCAAAAGCACGTCCGCTGGGCTGGACGGTAATTTCAAACGAAGCGTGGGCAATCTCGGTCATGACGTTTTGGTTATCCTTGAAGGCGTATCCGGCAGCCTTTTTGTCGGCGCTGCTGCTGTCGCAGCAACGCCAGTGGCTCCTTAGATCTTGTACGCAGCAGGTCCCGATTTTGCCTTCAAACCAAAGCCCATTGGGCGCGCTGCCAGCGCGCTTTCGTCGTGAACGCTTATTGATCGTCGGCCACGGCGATGTGGGTCAGCGCGTGGCCCGATTGCTGGTCGCTTCAGGCCGTGGCAGGCACGGCATTCAGGTACTGGCCTTGAGCCGCAGCCCAGGTCGGGCCGAGCAACTGCATGCCCATGCCGTGAGGCCTTTGTGGGGGGATCTGGATGATCCGGCAAGCCTGCGCAGGCTGGCAGGCATTGCGACGCGGGTGCTGCACCTGGCGCCGCCTCAGGCACCGGCTGCCGGGGATGAATGCTCGTGGCTGGACTCCCGCACCACGGCTCTCATGCGGGCACTGCGCCTGCGCAGCCTGCCGCGCAGTCTGGTCTATGCATCGACTTCGGGGGTCTATGGCGACTGCGAGGGGCAGTGGGTGGCCGAAACCCGGTCCGTCGCGCCGACGACTGCCAGAGCTCAGCGCCGCGTGAATGCCGAGCTTGCGGTGCGCTTTGCAGGGCGCTTGGGTCTGCGGGCCAGCATATTGCGCATTCCCGGCATCTACGCACCTGATCGTGAGGGCGGTACGCCCCGCGCCCGGCTGCAGCGTGGCACGGCCGTGCTGAAGCCCGAGGACGATGTCTATACCAATCATATTCATGCCGACGATCTGGCGCGTGCCTGCCTGCTTGCGCTGTGGCGCGGCAAGCCGCAGCGCATCTATCACGCCAGCGACGACACGCAGTTGAAGATGGGAGATTACTTCGATCTGGCGGCCGATCTCTACGGCCTGGCCAGGCCGCCGCGCATTTCGCGCGAGCAGGCGCAGACAGAACTGCCCGCAAGTCTGCTGAGTTTCATGAGCGAGTCGCGGCGGCTGTCGAATCAGCGGCTCAAGCACGAATTGCGGCTCAGGCTGCGCTATCCCACGGTGACCGAGGGCCTGCAAAGCTAGGCAAAGCACAGAGCACGATCCTCAAAAATTCACGTGGCCAGGCAATGGGCGGCAAGCAAGCGCCGCCGCGCAGCTAAGCTGTCGCCCCCTGGGGGAAGGCGCACAGCGCCTCAGGGGGATTACGGTATCGGATGCACGCCGCCGCGGTTGTCATAGCAGCGAAAGACATTGCAGTTGACGATCTTGGCGGGCGGCTGCGATGGCGTGGGACGTGCCGGCGGGTAGCGGTTGGGATAGCCATAGCCCCACTGCGGGCGGTTGATGGCATTGGGCTGCAGCGCCCGGCTTTGCTGCAACTGCTGGTAGGCGGCTGCGCCCAGGCAGCTCATCTCCATCTGGGCCTGAGCCGCCTGGCTGCGCTCACCCCAGGTGGCCGGGTCGGGGCTGGCTTCGGCCAGTATGGCGTTGTAGCGCTCGCGGGCCTGGCGGCAGGCGGGCGTGTTTTCCAGATTGGCTACGGCCCGGGCCTGGGCTTTCTCGGCGGCCTCGCGTTCCTTGCGCTCCTGCTCTTCACGCTGGCGGCGCTGGGCTTCGTCGCGCGCCATCTGGGCCTTGCTGCGTTCCCGCGCCTGGCTGGCATTGGCACGCTCGGCCGCAATTTCCTCGGCGCTTTGCGCCGCCTGAATCTGTGTGCTCATTTCGCCCGAGATGCAGCGGCCGTTGGTATAGGTTACCTCGCCGGTCTTGGCATCGACACAGCGCATGACCTGAGCCTGGGCCGTGCCTGCGATCAGCACCCAGCCCAGCAGCAAGCCCAGCGGCAGTTTGCGCATGGTGACGGCGGGAGATAGGGGCTCTGGCATGACCGCTCCTTCAAAGGCGTTTGAGTGCCTGCAAATTATGAAGTGGCGGCAAGAAAAGCAGAAGCGGCGCCGTGCCGCAGCATCCGGTCAGCGCCAGTCACCGCGAGGAGGAAAGCCTTGCTGCTGACCTTCGCGCTGGCGTTGCTGCTGGCGCTGATCGCGCTCACGTTCGCGGTCTTGCTGCTGGCGGTCGCGGGCCTGTTGCTGGCGATCACGTTCGGCCTGCATGCGGTCACGCTCGCGTTGCTGCGACTGCTGCTGTTGTTCGCGCTCCTGCTGGCGGCGCATCTGGTCCTGATCGCGGCGATTCTGGGATTGCTGACGATCCCATTCGCGGCGCTGCTGGTCCCGGTCGCGCTCCATCTGACGCTGCCATTGCTCGCGATCACGCATGTTCTGGGCGCGCTCGCGTTCCAGCTCGCGCTGGCGCTCCCATTGACGGCGCTCACGCTCGCGCCATGCCCAGTCATTGCGGTCCTGACCCTGGTAGACCGGGTAGGCGGGATAAGCGGGCTGGGTGCTGTAGATGGTGGTGGAGCCATAGCTGCCACCGTAGCCGCCGCCATAGCCGGAGTCGTACTCGCCGGGAACCGCGCAGGCAGTGCACAGCACAGCCAAAGCCCCCATGCTGGCCCAGCGCGTGGAGGTGGACATCATTGCCTGCAGGGATGGTTTCATGGCGTGTCTGGTGAGGTGTGGGTGGGCGTAATGCCCTGTGCTCTTAACGTCCGGCAATTGTTCCGGGTTGACTTCGCTACGTTGTATGCTCATTAAATGAGAGCTAGTTTCGCTTTGTGGCTGTGCGTTAAGAGTGGTTTTTTCTTGATTTTTCAGATTGACGCCATAGTGACCCTTTTGGCAAAAGCGCAGCCAAAGCCTCGCTAGAATGACTTCGTCTTGCGGTGAATTCCGGTTCACTGCAAAGCAGCGTTCTCAGGGCGGGGTGCAATTCCCCACCGGCGGTATCTGCGGCAATGCCTTGCATTGACTGCAGCAGCCCGCGAGCGCCTGCAGTCTCGCCAGAGCCTGCAGGGTCAGCAGATCTGGTGAGATGCCAGAGCCGACGGTCATAGTCCGGATGAAAGAGATCGCGCAGCATCGGTCCGTGATGCAGCTATCGCTGCCGCATGGGCGGGTGTATCAGCGCACGCCCTGATTCATTGGAATTTTCTGGAAATACCACCATGAATCAGACCCCCATCTCCATGAACTTTGCCACTCACGCGACTTCCGAGGGGACACCCTGGAAGGCTGTGGCCGGCCGCAGCCGCATTGCCATCATCAGCGCCAGCTGGCACACCGAAGTGGTCTATCAGGCCCGCGATGCCGCTCAGGCCGAACTCCTGGCACAGGGCGTGCAGGCCGGCAACATCACGCATTTCAGCGTGCCCGGTGCCTTTGAAATCCCGCTGCTGGCCAAGAAGCTGGCGCAAAGCGGTCGTTTCGATGCAGTGATCGCCACGGCACTGATCGTCAACGGCGGCATCTATCGCCATGAATTCGTGACCACGGCCGTGATCGACGGCCTGATGCGCGTGCAGATGGACTCCGAAGTGCCCGTGTTCTCCGCCGTGCTGACGCCGCGCGATTTCCACGAGCATGGTGATCATGTGGAGTTCTTCCGCCAGCACTTCGTGAAGAAGGGTGTGGAAGTGGCCCATGCCTGCCTGAGCACGCTGGACCAGCATGCCAAGGTGGATGCGCTCCTGCAGGCCAAGGCTGCCTGAGCGGCAGGTGTCAATGAAGGAACGCCCCAGTCTGGGGCGTTTTTCTTTGGCGCTGCTGCCATTTCGCGAGCAAGGGCTTGCGGCGGGTTTTTCCAGCACAGCCCGGGGCGCTTGCCGATCCCTGAAAACACTGATTGTTGTGCCGGTGTAGCACTCGCTGCACCTATGTGATTGCCTCATTGCCAATTGCCTGTCGCGGGGCATAAGGTTGGGTCTTGTCTCAACCGAGTGGAGTGCGCAATGAAGAATTTTGGCAAGTTGTGTATCGCGACAGTCGTAGCAGGTATGGCTGGGGGCGTGATGGCCCAGGAGCAGATCATCAAGATCGGTCATATCGGCCCGACCTCCGGCCCTCAGGCTCACTTCGGCAAGGACGATGAAAACGGCGTGCGCATGGCCATTGAGGACCTGAACGCCAAGGCCATGGAAATCGGAGGCAAGAAGGTCAAGTTCGTGCTGGTGGCCGAGGACGATGTGGCCGATCCCAAGCAGGGCACGGCGGCTTCGCAAAAACTGTGCGATGACAAGGTGGCCGGTGCAGTGGCCTTTGTGAACTCCGGTGTGGCGATTCCTTCTTCCAAGGTGTTCCAGGACTGCGGCATTCCCATGATCACGGGCGCTGCGACCAATCCCGATCTGACCAAGCCCGGCTGGAACACCACCTACCGCGTGATTGCCAACGACAACGCCCTGGGCGCGGCGCTGGCTAGCTATGCGGCCAAGAATCTCAAGCTCAAGAATGTGGCCGTGATCGACGACCGCACGGCCTATGGCCAGGGCCTGGCCAATGTGTTCAAGAAGGATGCCGCAAAGCATGGCATCAAGATCGTGGCCAACGAGTTCACCAACGACAAGGCCACGGACTTCATGGCCATTCTGACCTCCATCAAGGCCAAGAAGCCCGATGCCATCTTCTACGGCGGCATGTATGGTCAGGCCGGCCCCATGCTGCGTCAGATGGCCCAGCTGGGCATGAACGACGTCAAGATGTTTGGCGGTGACGGCATTTGCGTGACCGAGCTGGCCAAGGTGGCTGCCGGCGCCAAGCCGCTGGAGAACGTGGTCTGCGCCGATGGCGGAGCCTCCATTGCCAAGATGCCTGGCGGCACGGAGTGGAAGAAGCGCTATGACGCCAAGTATCCGGGCCAGTTCCAGGTCTACAGCCCCTACTTCTATGACGGCACCATGCTGCTGGCCGACGCCATGAAGCGTGCCAATTCATGGGACCCCAAGGTCTATATCCCCTTCCTGCAGAAGTCCGACTATTCGGGTGTGACCTCCAAGATCCAGTTCGAGAAGAATGGCGAGATGAAGAACCCCAGCTATACGCTGAGCCGCTATGTGAACGGCAACAAGACGCCTATCGATCTGAACTGATTGCCTTGAGTGCACCAGGCCATGTGGTGTGGCCTGTTTTGCAAAGCCTGCGGATGCCTCGCATTTGCAGGCTTTTTTGCTTTCGGTCTTTGGGGGGGCAGGCAGGCATGGATTGCTGCTGGCTGGGGCGTTGCACGCGAAAGGATTGCGCTAGTTCTGCATGCCCTCTAGCTGCGCGAAATACTGGCGCAGCACCTCGATGGCCTCGCGCACCTTGGCGGGCAGGCTGTCGCGGCTGGCGGTGACGGCCCAGATATCCAGCATGCCCATGTCCCAGTCAGGCAGCAGGCGCACCAGGCTGCCCGTCTCCAGACTTGCCGCCACGTCATGGGCCGAGAGCAATGCAAGTCCCAGGCCTGCTTCACAGAACTGCTGCACCGCGCTGCGATGGTTGCTGACCATGAGCGGTCGCACCTGCAGCCGGTACTCCTGCGCCGTGTCCTGCTGGCGCCATAGGAAGTCGGCCTGGGCGTCGTCACTGCGGCTCATTTCCAGCCAGGGCAGCTGTGCCAGCTCGCTGGGGTGTCGAGGCGTGCTGCCGTGGGCCTTGATCCAATGCGGCGAGGCGCAGAGCAGGGTGGCGCTGCGTCCCAGATGACGGGCCACCCAGCTGGAGTCCTGCAGATTGCCGAAGCGCAGCGCCAGATCCACGCGCGCCTGGATCAGGTCTATGGGAGCGTCATCCATGAGCAGGCGCAGCCGCAGCTCAGGATGCATGGCCAGCCACCGGCCCAGCGCCGGGGCAGCATGCTGGGTGAAACCTGCCGGGGCAGCCAGACGCAGCTCGCCGCTGGGGCGCTGATGCTCGGCGGCCAGCTCGGCGCGCGCCCGGCTGGCGGCCTCGCACATGGCGGCGCACTGGATGTAGAAGCGCTGGCCGGCATCGGTCAGCGTGAGTTGGCGCGTGGAGCGGTGCAGCAGCGTCAGGCCGGCCTCCTGCTCCAGTTGACGGATATGCTGGCTGACGGCCGAGGGCGTCATGTCGAGCTGGCGGGCGGCCGCGCTCATGCTGCCGCGCTCCACCACGGCGGCAAAAATGGCCATGCGTCTGAAATCTTCCATGAGGCTATTTTAAAGTGCTGCTTCAAGGTCATGGTGGCTGAAAGGGGTTTTTCTCGCAATTAATGGCGATTAATCTTTAGCTCTGTTGAAGATATAAGGAGTTTTCCAATGAAAGTCGCATTGATTGGCGCCACGGGTTTTGTCGGTGCCGGGTTGCTGGATGAGTTGCTGCGTCGCGGTCACGAAGTCGTGGCCCTGGTACGCAAGCCCGAGGCCGCTGCAGCGCGCGAGCATGTGCAGTTCGTCAAGGCTGACGTGCTCAAGGCCGACGAGGTGCAGCGCGCCGTGACTGGCTGCGATGCGGTGGTCAGCGCCTATAACGCAGGTTGGAGCAATCCCAATATCTATGACGATTTCATGCGGGGCTCGCGTGCCATCGTGCAAGGTGTCAAGGCTGCGGGCATCAAGCGTTATCTGGTCGTTGGCGGAGCCGGCAGCCTGTATGTGAATGGCCAGCAACTAGTGGATTCGCCCGATTTTCCGGCCTTCATCAAGCCCGGCGCCTCGGCGGCGCGCGACATGTTTGCCGAGCTGCAAAAGGAAGCCGCTCTGGACTGGACCATGCTGAGCCCGGCCGTGGGTTTTCATGGCGGCTCCGATGCGCAGTCCAGGGGCCGTACCGGTCACTACCGTACAGGCAAGGACGAACCTTTGGTGCAGGCCGACGGCCAGCCCGGCGATATTTCGGTTCAGGACCTGGCCGTGGCATTGGTCGATGCCCTGGACAGGAACGAACACGTCAAGGCTCGTTTCACCGTCGCGTATTGATCAAGCCCTGCCGTCGCCCGGTCCGACCCCATTGATTGATGGGGAAAGGTCGGGCTGTCTGTCTGCTGTCATGCTGCAAGCGCACAATTTCGGGTTTTGCGGCGCCAGACGCCTGCACGCCTTGATTGCATGACAGAAACCTTGACTGCCCCTATCGAATCGACCCGATCTCCCGCCCAGGCCTGGCTCAGCGTGATTGCGCTGGCGCTGGGTGCTTTTGTCTTCAATACCAGCGAGTTTGTGCCGGTCGGTCTGCTCAGCAGCATTGGCGCCAGCTTTGACATGCAGGTGGAACAGGTGGGGCTGATGCTCACCATCTATGCCTGGGTGGTGGCGCTGGCTTCGCTGCCCTTCATGCTGCTCACGCGCACGGTGGAGCGGCGCAAGCTGCTGATGGGCGTGTTTGCGGTGTTCGTGCTCAGCCATCTGCTCTCGGGCGTGGCCTGGAGCTATGCGTCCCTGGTCATCAGCCGCATCGGCATTGCGCTGTCGCATGCGGTGTTCTGGTCCATCACGGCCTCACTGGCCGTGCGGGTGGCGCCTCCGGGCAAGAAGGCCATGGCGCTAAGCCTGCTGGCCACGGGTACTTCCGTGGCCATGGTGCTGGGTATTCCGCTGGGCCGCATCGTGGGTGAATGGCTGGGCTGGCGCATGACGTTTCTGGCCATTGGCGCGGTGGCGGCGGCGGTGATGCTGGTGCTGGGCAAGCTCTTGCCTCGGCTGCCCAGCGAGAACGCAGGCTCCCTGTCCAGTGTGCCCATGCTGTTCAGGCGCCCGGCCCTGGTCGGCATCTATGTGCTGCTGGTGGTGGTGATTACCGGCCAGTTCACGGCGTATAGCTATATCGAGCCCTTTGTGCAGGACATTGCCGGCCACGCCGGCGATGTGACCACAGCTGTGCTGCTGCTGTATGGCGGCATGGGTATTGTGGGCAGCGTGCTGTTCGGCTGGTTCGGTCTGCGCTTTCCGCGCGGCTTTCTGCTGGCATCCATCGGCGTGCTGGCGCTGAGCCTGTTGCTGCTGGTCATGAGCAGCACGCATGTCTGGAGCCTGTATCTGCAAAGCTCGGTCTGGGGCATTGCCATGATCTGCTTTGCGCTGTCCATGCAGTCCAAGGTGCTGAATCTGGCGCCCGATGCCACCGATGTGGCCATGTCCATGTTTTCGGGCATTTTCAATATCGGCATTGGCGGCGGCGCACTGCTGGGCAGCATCGTCAGCCAGCAATGGGGCATGACGCATATCGGCTTGGTGGGCGGCCTGCTGATTGCCATGGGCGGCGCGCTCTGGTTGTACATGATGCTCAAGCTGGCCGACAGCTTTCGTTTGAAGTCCTAGTTTTGTATACAAAACTGGCCTGACTCTTGCATGGGTGGTTTGTCTCAAACTTTTTAGAGAGGAAACCACCCATGAAAGCGTTTGCCGCTACCTTCACCACCATCGCCCTGGCTGCGGCCAGCCTGTCGGCTCAGGCCCAGAGTTCCGTGCAGCTCACCGGCACCATCGATAGCTATGCGGGCTCCATGAAGCTGGCAGGGCAAGAACGCGTGGCCTCGGTCGGCTCCGGCGGTCTGACCACTTCCTGGTGGGGTGTGAAGGGCGTGGAGGATCTGGGCGGCGGTCTCAAGGCCGACTTCAATATCACCAGCTTTTTTCGTGCCGATACCGGTACCCCCGGCCGCTTTGATGCCGACCCCTTTTTCTCGCGTGATGCCAATGTGGGTCTGGCTGGCAGCTTTGGCCGTGTGAGCCTGGGTCGTGGCCTGGCGCCTAACTTCCTGCCCACGGTGCTGACCAATCCGTTTGGCGACTCCTTCACGGTCTCGCCGCTGGTGCTGCATGCCAATATGACGACCGCGGCCTGGGGAGCGGACAGCCTGACCACGGCCTCCAACACCGGCTGGAGCAACCAGATCCTGTATTCCACGCCCAGCTTCGGCGGTCTCAGGGCCAATGTGCATTACCAGTTCGGCGAGCAGACCACCAGCGGCAACAAGGGCAAGAAGAATGTGGGCCTGAACCTGATGTACTCGGGCGGACCGCTGAGCCTGACTGCGTTCTACGAGCGTGCGCAGATCAGCAATCCGGTATCGCTGGCGGTGATGCCGACCAAGAGCAACTGGATGGTGGGCGGCAGCTACGACTTCAGCGTGGCCAAGCTCTATGCCACTTACGGCCAGGCCAGGATCGACGCCCAGGACCGCGAGAACACCACGTACTCGCTGGGCCTGGACATCCCCGTCAGCGGCACGCCCGGCACCTTCAAGGCAGCGGCTGCTCGCACCAATTCGGAAGTGGGCAGCGTCAGCGGCACACGCACCACCGTCAGCCTGGGCTACGACCATTTCCTGTCCAAGCGCACCGACGTCTATGCCGTGGCCATGTATGACCGCGTGAGCATGGACATTCCCAACAAGTCCGGCACCAGCGCCCTGGTGGGCATCCGTCACCGTTTCTGAGAACAGGTCTTGTACTGCACCAGTTTCATGCATGAGCACCTGGCTTGTGCATGAGGCGGGGCAAAGAAAAAGCCCTCGCCGGTATGTGCCGGCGAAGGCTTTTTTCATGTGCAGCAGACGCTTATTCGTCCATCTTCAGATTCTGCTTTTGCACCACGTTCTTGTAGACGGCCAGCTCTTCGGCCATCTGCTTGGCAAAGGCTTCGGGGGTGTCGGCCATGATGATGGAGCCGCTTTCCTCGATGCGCTTTTTCACATTGGGGTCCTGCACGGCCTTGCGCACGGCGGCATTGATCTTGGCCACGACATCCTTGGGCAGGTTCTTGGGGCCGACGATGCCGTAGTACGCCATGCGGTTGACCTGGGGCAGACCGATTTCCTTGAAGGTGGGCACATCAGGCAGGGCGGCCACGCGCTGAGGGGCGGCGACGACCAGGGCCGTGAGGCGCTTTTCCTTCACAAAGGGCAGGGTGGAGGGCAGGTTGTCGAAAATCAGCGGCACCTGGCCGGCCACGGTGTCGTTCAGCGCAGGGCCGGAGCCACGGTAGGGAACGTGGGTCATCTCGGTCTTGGTTTCCAGCTTGAACATTTCCATCATCAGGTGGGTGATGGAGCCCAGGCCGGGCGATGCGTAGGAGTACTTGGCGGGATGGTTCTTGATCTCGGCCAGGAAGCTCTTGTAGTCCTTGCCGGCAAACTTGGGATTGGCCGCAATGATGTTGGGCGTGGCCGCAATGTTCACGATGGGCGTGAAGTCGGTGGCCACGTTGTAGGGAATCTTGGGATTGATGGCCGGGTTGGTTGCCGTGGTGGACACGGTGGCAATGCCGAGGTTGTAGCCATCGGGCGCAGCTCGGGCGGTTTCAGAGGCACCGATGCTGCCGCCGCCGCCGCCCTTGTTTTCCACCACCACGGACTGGCCCAGTTCGCGGCTCAGCGGCTCGGCAATGATGCGGGCGATCAGGTCGGTCGTGCCGCCAGCAGCAAAGGGAACCAGCAGGCGGATGGGCTTGTTGGGATAGGCGCTTTGTGCCTGTGCAGCGCCGCAAAAAGCCATGGCAGCCAGAACGGTGGCTGTGAACTTGAACATCAATGTCTCCTTGGAAAGTGTGATTGGCAGTGCATCTCTGGTGAAATTGCCTGCAGTTTTCGGGGCTGGGGCCCTCTTTTGTTGTCAGGAGTTTGCTTTGGCCGTGAAGGCTTCAAACCACTCCTTGCTCATGCAACGCAGCAATGGCGTTGTCATCAAGTCCGAATTCGCGCAGCACCTCATCGGTGTGCTGGCCGAGGGCTGGCGGGGCGTTGCGGTAAGTCACCGGCGTGGCCGACAGACGTATGGGGTTGGCGACGGTGGCGATATGGCCAATGCCGTCACTGGCGTTGCGCGGCAAGCTTTGCTGAATGCCGCGTGCCTTGACCTGAGGGTCTTCAAAGGCCTGGGCAATGGTGTTGATGGGGCCGCATGGCACGGCTTTGTCTTCCAGCAGCGCAATCCAGTCAGCCGTGCTGCGCTGAAGCATCTGTGGCTTCATCAACTCCAGCAGTGCCGCACGGTTCTGTACACGGGCGGTATTGGTGGCAAAGCGTGCATCCAGGGCCCAGCCGTCCTGGCCGATGGCTGCGCAAAAGCGCGCGAACTGACCGTCATTGCCTATGGCCAGCAGCACATTGCCGTCCAATGTCGGAAAGTCCTGATACGGCGCCAAGCTGGGGTGGATATTGCCGGCGCGGCTCGGCGCCTGGCCGGTGGCCAGAAAGCCTGCAGCCTGGTTGGCCAGCACGGCCATGCCCACGTCCAGCAGCGCCATATCGATGTACTGGCCCTGGCCGGTGCCGTTTCTCGCATTGTCGCGGGCGTTGAGTGCAGCCAGGATGGCATTGCTGGCATAGAGCCCCGTGAACACGTCGATCACGGCCACGCCAACCTTGAGAGGGCCTCCGCCGGGTTCGCCATCTGCATGGCCGGTGATGCTCATTAGGCCGCACATGGCCTGCACCATGAGGTCATAGCCGGCGCGCTCGGCATAAGGGCCGTCCTGGCCAAAACCCGTGATGGAGCAGTACACGAGGCGCGGGTTCAGCGCCTTGAGACTCTTATAGTCCAGACCATATTGAGCGAGCCCCCCGGTCTTGAAGTTCTCCACCACCACATCGGCCTCTTGCGCCATGCGCTGCAACAGGGCCCGGCCCTCGGGGTGTGCCATGTCCACGGTGAGGCTGCGCTTGTTGCGGTTGCAGGCCGTGAAGTAGCTGGCCTCGCGCGTATCGTTGCCCGCATCGTCCCTGAGGAATGGAGGGCCCCAGTGGCGCGTATCGTCGCCGGCAACCGGGCGCTCCACCTTGACCACGTCGGCCCCCAGATCGGCCAGCATCTGAGTGGCCCAGGGGCCCGCCAGCACGCGCGACAGATCCAGCACCTTGATGCCTGTCAGTGCGCCTGTGGGAGTGGTGGAGCTTGCGTTCATGTCGGATGATCCCGTAAAGCGAAACAATGAAATAAATAGCTGCTTGCGCTTTATTTGTCTGGGTTCTGAGCTGAAAACTATTCAAAGCCCAGACAAATCAAACGGTACTAGCTAACAAATGAATAGCGGTGGTTGCCACCCCCTTCGCAAGAGGAAACGAGCAAGGGCCGCCCCGCAGCGAGGTTTCCGTCCCCCTCCCATAGCGCAAAGCGCGTAGAGAGAGGGGGAAGCCGCGTAGCGGCTCAGGGGGTGTCAGTTAAATGCAGCGATGCCGGTCTGGGCACGACCCAGAATCAGTGCGTGCACATCGTGAGTGCCTTCGTAGGTGTTCACCACTTCCAGGTTCACCAGGTGGCGAGCCACACCGAACTCGTCGCTGATGCCGTTGCCGCCCAGCATGTCGCGCGCCATGCGGGCGATGTCCAGCGACTTGCCGCAGTTGTTGCGTTTGACCAGAGAGGTGATCTCGATCACGTTCTGGTGTTCGTCCTTCATGCGGCCCACGCGCAGCGCGGCTTGCAGGCCCAGCGTGATTTCGGTCTGCATATCGGCCAGCTTCTTCTGGATCAGCTGGTTGGCGGCCAGGGGACGGCCGAACTGCTTGCGGTCCAGTGTGTACTGGCGGGCGGTGTGCCAGCAGTCTTCTGCCGCACCCAGCGCGCCCCAGGCAATGCCGAAGCGGGCGCTGTTCAGGCAGGTGAACGGGCCCTTGAGGCCGCGCACGTCGGGGAAGGCGTTTTCTTCGGGGCAGAACACATCGTCCATCACGATTTCACCAGTGATGGAGGCGCGCAGACCCACCTTGCCGTGAATGGCAGGGGCGGACAGACCCTTCATGCCCTTTTCCAGCACAAAGCCGCGGATCTGGCCCACAGTGCCGTCCTCGGAGACTTCCTTGGCCCAGACCACGAACACGTCGGCCACAGGGCTGTTGGTGATCCACATCTTGTTGCCCTTGAGGCGATAGCCGCCGTCGACCTTGTAGGCGCGTGTAGCCATGGAGCCGGGGTCGGAGCCGTGGTCGGGCTCGGTCAGGCCGAAGCAGCCGATGAACTCGCCCGAAGCCAGCTTGGGCAGGTATTTCATCTTCTGCGCTTCGGTGCCGAACTCGTTGATGGGCACCATCACCAGCGATGATTGCACGGAGGCCATGGAACGATAGCCCGAATCAACACGCTCGATCTCGCGCGCCACCAGGCCGTAGCTCACATAGTTCAGACCCGCGCCACCGTATTGCGTGGGGATGGTGGGGCCCAGCAGGCCCAGCTCGCCCATCTCGCGGAAGATGCTGACGTCCACGGACTCGTTGCGGAACATGGCTTGCACGCGAGGCTTGAGCTTGTCCTGGCAGTACTCGCGCGCTGCGTCGCGGATCATGCGCTCGTCTTCGGTCAGTTGCTGGTCGAGCTGGAAGCAGTCGTCCCACTGGTAGCCATTGGCCATGTTCATCTCCTGAATGCAAGGTGTCGGGTTGCAGGCGCATTTCCGCCTGAGTGCTTGCACACATATTAGATTTGCAGAACAGGGGCTGGCAAACGATGAATAATCATCTATGGATGAGTAAAACGCATGTATAAGCGAATTATTCAGGGTTTCCCCTTTGTTTTGAGATTGATTGATGCGTTCTAAGCACAAAAGATATGCGTAGAGTTCTCCCTTCCACCCAGGCCCTGGCCTGCTTTGAATCGGCCGCCCGCCATGTCAGCTACACCAAGGCTGCGCAGGAGCTGTCGCTGACGCAAAGTGCCGTCTCGCGCCAGATCATTGCGCTGGAGGAGTTTGTGGGCGTGGCGCTGTTCAAGCGCACACGCCACGGCGTGCTGCTCACCGATGCGGGGCTGCATTATGCCAAGCAGGTGGGACGCTGGCTGCAGGGGCTGGAGCGCGACACGCTGGATCTGATGAGCCATCAGGGTGAGGGCGGCCCCATCAATCTGGCGGCCGTGCCCACCTTTGCCACGCGCTGGCTGCTGCCGCGCCTGCCGCAACTGGCACAGCAGCACCCCGACATCACTGTGCATATCGATGTGCAGACCCGGCCTTTCCTGTTTGCCGACACGGTGTTCGATGCCGCTCTCTACGCGGGCACGCCCGAGCAGGTGGCCCGCTGGCCCGGCGTGCAGGCGCAGTGGCTGATGGACGAGGAAGTCGTGCCCGTGTGCAGCCCGCAACTGCTGGCCACGGCCCAGCAGCGTGATCCAGGCCGTGCCTGGCTGCCGGTCGGCCCCGAGGTGATTGCGCGCCTGCCGTTGCTGCAGCAAAGCACGCGCCCCCAGGGCTGGCGTCAGTGGTTCGACGCGATGCATGTCGATGCACCGCGCGCGCTCGACGGCATGCGGCTTGAGCTGTTTTCCATGCTGGCCGTGGCTGCCAGCCAGGGTCTGGGCGTGGCGCTGATCCCGCCCATGCTGATCGAGCAGGAGATTGCGCGCGGCGATCTCATCGTCGCCTGTCCCCAGCCGCTGCGCGGCAACCGCGCCTATTACCTGGTCACGCCCGAGCTGGCGGCCGAGGCACAACCGTCGCCGGCGCTGCGGGTGTTCAGCCAGTGGTTGCAGCACAAGGCGCAGGAGGCTGCAGGTCGCAAGCCAGAGCGCCATCCTTGAAATACAGCTTTGACCGCATGGCCGCCGGGCTTTGGGCCTTCGATGCAGGTATCTAGGCAAGAATGATTGCTTGCCTGGCCAGTAAAACGCTGGCTGCTATGAATTCTTGCAGTGGAGAGTCGAATCATGTCATTCAGCCAAAGCCTGTGGAACGCCAACCAGGCACTGTTTCAAAGTACCCTGGAGCTGCCCTTCAACCAGGAGCTGGCGTCCGGCACGCTGAGCCGGGAGCGCTTTCGCCACTACATGATTCAGGATGCGCACTACCTTGTCGCCTATGGCCGAGCGCTGGCCGTGACGGCGGCCAAATCCGATAACGCCGAAGGCGTGGTGCAGTTTGCCAATGCCGCCAATGAGGCCGTGGTGGTGGAGCGCGCCCTGCATGGTGGCTTTATGCGCGATTTCGGCGTGACGCCCGAGCAGTTCGCGGCTACGCCGCTGACGCCGGCCTGTCATCACTACACCAGCTATCTGCTGGCCACGGCCTGGAGCACCACTTACCCGGTGGCCGTGGCCGCGCTGCTGCCCTGCTTCTGGATTTATGCCGAGGTGGGGCGCGACATTCACGCGCGCTCGGCCAAGGACAATCCGTATCAGGCCTGGGTGGACACCTATGCCAGCGAGGAGTTTCATGCGGCGGTGCGCGGCGTCTGCGCCACGGCGGATCGCCTGGCCGAGGAGGCCACCGAGGCCACGCGCGCGGCAATGCATGCGGCCTACAAGGATGCGGCCCGGCTGGAATGGATGTTCTGGGACAGTGCCTACCGCCTGGGAGATTGGCAAGGGCCGCTGCGCTGAGTCGCTGAGTTTTAGTGCATAAACGGGGTGCTGATTAAAAAATAATCAGCACCCCGTTTTCCCTAATGTGACAAGGAGTTAAGTCGCTTATTCAAGTGCTTGCTCCGGTTTGTCCACAAGCTTGTAATGATTTAGTGGGGAAAACTGGGCTACAGCCCAAGTTGAGTAGGCGTGAGCTGCTATGAAATGCGGAGTTTGTAGGCTTTAAGAGCCGTATAGTGTGATTTGCTTAAAAATTAAGCGGGCATTGAAAAGTCTTTGCAGAACAATGGCTTGATACGCTTATCCCGTTGAGTGGTTGGTATTGTCCACAAGCTTGTAGCGGGCGAATGGGGATATCCCGATACGATGCGCGGTAGAGCATCGAGGGAGAGGGAAGTGAAGAAATCAACATACCGGGCCATTGTTCTTGCCTCCATGCTCATCCCTGTGGCGGGCCTGTGCCTGGATTCCTTTTGTCCGCTGATCCCGGCGAGTCTGAAGTCGGTGTATGACAGCATGGTGCAGTTTGGCGGCATCAAGAGTTATCCGCCAGGGGTATGGCTGGCCATGGTGGTGGTGGTTGTGACTACGCTGGCTTCTTTTTACGGGCAACTGCGCTTCAGGAGCTGGGCGCCGAGTCTGGCTGTGAGCTCGACGCTAGTCGGCTTGCTGTTGTCCTGCTTTACGGGGCCGATTTTGCAATCGGGTGTGGGTGATGCTGCTGCTGGTGCGGGCGCCATGTTGAGCGGGATGGCGCTGATCCTGCCTTATGCCAGCGCCGAAGTGCGGGCTCTTTTCTGGCCACAGGCCGCCGCAGCGACTGTCGATACGGCTGGCCATCAGGCGGCTGCGATTGGGCCAGTTTGAGTCATGGGTTTAATGCTTTCCGGCATCGACTAGGTGATCAATCAGCGCCCGCACCTTGAGCGGCAGGTGGCGCGATGGCATATACAGTGCATAAGCGGTGCGCGGCGCGTAGTTGCCCGTCAGCAGCCAGTCGGGCAGTACCTGTACCAGTGCGCCGCTGCTCAGCACGGCCTGGGCGGCAAAGTCTGCCACCAGGCCTATGCCCTGGTGCTGCAGCGCCAGATTGATGATGCCCGTGCTGCTGTCCATGGATAAAGGAGAGTGAACGGCGACTTCGGTCACGGCAGCCTCTGGGCTGCGGGTTTGGCCGTGCACCCATTGCAGCCGGCTCTGAAAGTCGCCATAGCCCAGCGTGATGCATGCCACGCCATGCTCGCGTCCCAGCTCCAGTGGATGCTCGGGCGGCTTGATCAGACCCCTGAGGTAGGCCGGCGAGGCCACGGCGATGTAGCGCACCTGGCGCAGCTCGCGCGCCACCATATGCGGTGGTAGCTGTTCTGGCCGGGTCAGGCGGATGGCCAGATCCAGACCTTGCTGCGCCAGGTCCTGCATCTGGTCGCTGAGGCTGACGGCGACCTCAAGCTCGGGCCATTGGCGGCGCAGCGCAGGCAGCTGTGCACTGAGCCATATTTCACCAAAGATGGTCGGTGCCGTCAGTCGCACCGTGCCGCGCGGCACGCCGCTGTAATGGCCGGCAATGGCGTGGATATCGCTGGCCGTCTGTGCCAGCTGGCTGCAGGCGGCATAGACCTCGGCGCCCAGCTCGGTCAGGGACAGGGAGCGGGTTGTGCGGTGCAGCAGCTGCACGCCCCAATGGGCTTCGAGCCGGCCCACGCTGCGGCTGACGGCCGAGGTGGTCAGATCCAGTTGCCGTGCGGCGGCGGCAAAGCTGCGCTGCTCCACCACCTTGGCGAAAACCAGCATTTCAGGAAGCAGGCCGGACTCTGTGCTCATGGTTCAGCTTGATTGTTGATCTTTGGGTAATAGTAAGTGGAATAGAGCTGTATTGATGCTTAGAAGTGATTGAAGGACCATGCCATCATGACTTCCCAGACATCTTCCTCTTTACAAGTGCTGGCTTCCAAGCCGGCTTTGGCAGCCACCTCGCCGCCCAAGGCTGCAGCCGGCGGTAGCTGGCGCATGGTGCTGGCCATGGCGCTTTCCGGAACCATCGGCCTGCTGGTGGTGGAGAGCGGCCTGCCCGTGCTGTGGGTGGTGTGGTTGCGTTGTTTGCTTGGCGGACTCGGGCTGGCGGCCTGGGTGCTTTGGTCGGGCCAGTGGTCCCGGCCGACCTGGCGCGAGAGCGGCTGGCTGCTGCTGGGGGCTGTGGCGCTCATCGTCAATTGGCTGTGCCTGTTTCGTGCCTATGAATACAGCGGCATTGCCATTGCCACGGTGGTCTATCACGTACAGCCCTTCTTGCTGTTGCTGCTGGCAGCTCTGCTGCAGGGCGAGCCTCTGCCGCTCAATCGGCTGCCCTGGCTGCTGCTGGCGCTGGTAGGCGTGGGCTTGAGCAGCGGCCTGGTAGGGCTGACTGATCAGCAGGCGTCGCAAGGGCAATCCTTGGGCATTGTGCTGGCACTGCTGGCAGCCAGTCTTTATGCCCTGGCCACCTTGGCCACTCAGCGGCTCAGGCGGCTTGCGCCGGCGCAGATCGCCATGCTGCAGATGCTGCTTGGTGCGCTGAGCTTGCTGCCCTGGGTGTGGGAGCTGCGTGCCCAGGCACTCTTCAGCCCCAAGGTCTGGGCTGCGGTGCTGGTGCTGGGCCTGGTGCACACGGCCTGGATGTACACACTGATGTACACGGCATTTCAAAGACTGCAGGCGCAGGCGATCGCCGGCTTGTCCTTTATCTACCCCGTCATGGCTTTGCTGGTGGATCTGCTCTGGTTTGGTGCCAAGCCGCAGCCGGCGCAGTGGCTGGGGATGGCGCTGATTCTGGGGGCGCTTGCAGCTTACCGGCGTAGCGAGCGAAAGCCTAATCAAAAATAGCTGCCAGCGGTTATGCATCAAGCGCCAGCAGCTATTGTTTTAAATCCAGGGGGTAATGGCCAGCACCAGTGGCATCAGCACCGCCGTGGCCACGCCGTTCAAGCCCATGGCCAGAGCGGAGAACGCAGCGGCTGTGGGGTTGAGCTGGATGGCGCGTGCCGTGCCAATCGCATGGGCCGTAAGTCCGATGGCAAAGCCTTGAACCGCTGGATCCTTGAGACGCAGGACGCGGCACAGCAGCGGTGCCATCATGGTGCCGCTGATGCCGGTAATGGCCACGGCCACGGCGGCCAGCGAGGGTGTTCCTCCAAAACGCTCGGCCATGGGCAGGGCGATGGGAATGGTGGCCGATTTGGGTGCCACGGCGATCAGCGTAGCTTGCGAGCCGCCAAAGGCCCAGGCGATGCCCAGCGCCGAAAACAGAGCGACCAGACAGCCCACCAGCAGCGCCACGCTGATGGGCAACCACAGCTGACGGATGCGCTCGCGTTGGGCGTAGAGCGGGATGGCCAGTGCCACGGTAGCCGGGCCTATCATCAGACCCAGCAGGGATACGCCGCTGCGATAGGTTTCATACGGCGTGCCTGTGAGCAACAGAATCGCGACGATGACGACCACGCCGGTAAACACCGGAATCAGCATGGGGCGGTTGCCGCTTTTCCTGTAGATGGCCATGGCCGCCAGATAGACCAGCATGGTCAGCACCAGCCAGGGCAGGGGCGAGCCTTGGGCCAGGCTCAGCCAGGCGGTGTGCAGGCGTTCAAGCAGGGGTGTGCTCATAAGCTCTGCTCCTGTCTTGCCGCGGGCTCGTCATCCGACTTGAGAGTGCGCTGGCGCTGCAGGCAGAAGCGGAAGGTGAGGGCGGTTGCGGTGAATGTGATGGCAGCTCCGGCAATGCAGGCCAGCACAAACGGCAGCCATTCGCGGCGCAGGTGGTCGAATTCCAGCATTACGCCTGCAATGACGGGGATGAAAAGCAGCATCATGTTCTGCAACAGAACCTGAGCAGTATCTTCCAGTGTCTTGGGTAGGCGTTTGTAAAACAGCAGGCCCAGCAGCAAAAGCAGGATGCCGATCAGCGCGCCGGGCAGAGGCAAGCCCGTGACGCGGGCCAGGAACTCCCCCAGTAGCTGAAAGGCAAAAAGTACGGCAAGCGCATACAGCATAAAGGTGGTCAGCTCCTGAATAATGAGTTGGCAGCCTGTTGTCAGGCTGCCAACTCTGTAAGGGTGGGGTATGGCTTGGGTGAATAAAGGTAAAGCAGGCGGGTAACTATTGCGTGTCGCGGATGACAGGTTTATCTTGGATCTCAGGCGCTTCGGAGCCGAAGCGGCCAGTCATCGCACGAGCTTAGGAGAAGTCACCATGCAAACCGCAGTCTATCGCGCACCTGTGTATGAACCTACGGTCGATGAATTGGAAACACTCAAGAAGCTGGAGCTGGGCGAGGATGTCTCCCTGTGGTCTGCCGCCAAGGAATATCTTTCCAAGCGCCTGCTGGAGCGGGGCCTCGTGGAGCAGGATGCAGAAAAGCACTGGCATATCACCGAGTCGGGGCGTATGGTGATCCGGCGCCAGCTCTGAAATGCTCGGGGTTAACCCTTGAGTTGCAATTGCCTGATTTGGAGGCAACCTACCTTTCAACCCGCAAGTACAAGGGCTTGTGTGCTGTTATCACCAGGATTTCACTGGATATCCACAATCATGTCCACATGATCTGTGGAAAAAAGCGCTGTCATGGACAGCGCTTTTTTTGTGGCTTGACTCAAGCCAGGGTTGCTCGGATTGACAGCAAAGGCTCTCGTTGACAGTACAAGTGCAGCGATGCTCAAAAGGCATTTTCCAGAGAGAAATGTCCCATGTGACCTGCTGTGTGCTATGGGCTTGAAGCGAGTGGATGTTTGACAGATGGGCGATGCTGCCGGTGCCTGGCATGGTATTGCAAGGCATAGATCCGCACCAGATTGTGCAAAGTTATGCACAGTGACTGTGCAACTTCGAAAAGATGAGCGAGCAAGAGAGATCCTGCCTTATCCCGGCAAAGGAAAGGCATGGGGCTGTGGCGTAATTGATGCGCCGGCTTTTCGCGTGGAGAACGGAAGGCTGGATGGCAGCGAAGCTGCCTTTTCGGCTTGGGTATGTAGTGCCGGATTGGACCGGAACGCCCTGCTGCGGGGATTTCAATTCCCAGCACTCACCCTGGAGGGATGCGGATTGTATTCGATATTCAGGCGCAAAAAATTGTCGCAGCGTTCCTTTGGACAAAAACGCGTTGCGCCCATGATGCCGACATGAGGTCGAAGCTGGGTCGATTTGTCAGCAGGTACTTCGCTTGGTGTTGCTATCAGTGCTGAGTGGCTGCATATTTGCAGAGCACAAATCAACAAGGGCGGGTTGAAGCCCGCCCTTGTTAGGTGAGTTGCTGTCAGCACCAAAGAAGTGCTGCCGTCCTGTTATGCCTTTGACCAGTCTATTCGCTTGTAGGCACGAAAAACAGGTACTCACCTGGCCCCATCTGCGGGGTAATCACATAGCCTTCGCATTGTCTGTCCTTGCATTTCACAGGGATAGCGCGGGGCCAGATAGTTGCTGCAGTAGGGTAACCAGGCAGGTACTGCGGCACATGCCATACCCCATAGTCCCCCACTGGCTCTGCTTGCTGCGAGCCTGCTGCACCTTGCTCGCCACTTCCGAAGATCTGGCGTTGAATGCTCAACGGTTCATTGATGGCCCTGGAGTCGGGTGCAGCCAAAGACGAAGCGCTGCATAGTGCAATCGCTAAAAGAGCTAGAGTCTTGCCCATAGCGGCCTCCTAGATTAGGAATCACGCCCACTAATTGTCATACAGCTGTGCTGTACGTGGATCTTCCATCACAGATGTTACAAGCGAGGGGCGAGGGGCTTCAGGTGTCAAACTTGACTGAACCTCTGTGGGCGCTGAAGCGGGAGTGGGGCTACCTTGTGCCGAAGCATCCGGCCCGTAGTTGTTGCGGCGCTCGTCTGCAGTCATGGATTGCGGGCATTTAGAACCCGTGATCTCCAGTGCCACGCGAGCGGCGGGATCCATGCAGTCCATTGCCAGCGAGGCTGCCTTCATGCCCTTGTTCCAGAGCTCACGGCTCATTTTCAGGCGCTTGCAATGCTCGTCCGTCCAGGTTGTGCCGAAGCTCACGCCAAAGCCAGGTCCGTTGGCACTGCCGCTGCTGCTGCCCATGCAGGTGTCATTGCTGGTAGTGAGATTGGGGCCGTTCACGCTGGGAACGTTTTTCATGGTGTAAGTACCTGTGTACTCCACAATGTTCTTGGACGTCCCGGATACCGTGCTGTTCAGGTTCTGGGTGGTCGTGCCGTTCGTTGTGATGTTTTGATCGGAGGTTGAAGTGGATCTGCTGTCCATCGTGGATACAGATCGACTTTCCGCCGGGGCAACGACCGGATTGACAATGGTGACCGACTGATTCTGTTGCGCCCCCACGGAAGAGGAGCTAGAGGAGCTTTGCGCGCTGCTGTCGGCACTTTGCGCATAACTGCACAAAGGAACGCAAAGACTTAACAGAGCTATTGAGAATTTCATGCTTTGCTCCTACGTTGCCCGAGCCCGGCCAGGCAGCCAGGCCCGGGACAAACACAACTATCTTGGGACAGCTGCCTTAGTTGGCATTGGCAGCGGAGCCTGCACCGGCAGTACCGGAGGTGCCACCACCGTTGGAGAAGTAGCCAGCATTGCCAAATGCTCCAGCGTTCTGATGGACGGTACCCACCGAGGTTGCGCCCGATCCGGTGTTGGTCCACGCGCCGCTAGGCCCAGAGATAGCAGCCGAAGTTGCGCCATAACCGGAAGTGGTACCAGCATTGCTGTTCACATAGGACAGTCCGCCACCAGGGCCAGCGCCAGTGGCAACTTGGTTGGCTGTGTGCGAAGTGGCCACACCAGCTGCTCCGCCGCTGACGGGGCCTGCGCTGTAACCAGCCAGGGCCGCAGAACCTGCGTTAGCGTTGGTCGCAGCACCGCCACCCGCAACAGCGTTGCCCGAAGTTGCAGAAAGGCTCTTCACGTTACCGTAGGTAGTTGCGCCACCACTGACCGCAGCACCACCGGCGCCGTAAGGGCCTACAGCAATGCCGCCACCAGCGGCATTGGCGTTGGAGGTTGCACCGGAGGTTGCACTATTCATGCTCAGCGCAGCACCGTTGCCCGAGCTGGCAGCACCCGACACCGTAGCTGAAGATGCGCTCGACGTCGTGTTTGTGGCAGCGATGCTTGAGCCGCTCACCGCAGCAGATGCAACACCAGCCAACGCAATAACCGCCATGGCAATCAGAGACTTTTTCATGATCATTCCTTTGAATAGCGAGTTCTCAGACAACTGAGAGTGTGTGAGCGAAAGACCGATGCAATTTCGCAAAGGCCAGTGTTAACCGTCAACAAGTTATGGAGTGCTTTGTTACGTTCCAAAACTGCTTTCGGTGAAGGCAGTTTCAGAAAACGACGGAGAAACAGTAATACCCCATTCAAAGATATTTTTTGAAGAATTTAAAATGATGAGAAAAATGAATGATTTGTTGTGGCTTGTGGATGTTGTGCTATTGAAAGAATAGTCCTTGTTGGAAAATTCTTACAATGCTAAAAAATGTAATATGTATTTCTTTTTATTTTATATGTCCATTGTTTCAAAAATAAAGGGTTTACATCTATTTTTCTGATGAAAAGAAGTTAATACCTCGTATTCCAGTATTAATTTGTAAAAATCTAAACCTTATTTTTCTTTATTTGTTTTTTGTAGATTTTCAATGGAATGAATTCTATTTTTCGCGAGATTCCAAAGAAATCGACCCATCAAATGGAGTGTCACATGTATCTATCCGACGCATTTATGAGCTCACGGTTTGATGATGCTGGCAGTACAGAAGTCACATCTACTGTCTTTGGGCGCATGTGGCCGTCCGACATGAAGGGTCAGCAGAACCAGCCGGTGCGAGTCTTTCTGGTTGACGAAGACAGCCATGTCAGGAATGTGATCTCGCAGGAGCTCATGCGTGATCCGCGCACTCTTCTGGTAGGGCAGGCCTCCAGCTATAGAGAGGCTCGTAAGAACATCTTTTTGCAAGATTTCGATGTGCTCCTCATTGACCTGTCTCTTGGTGAAGGCCAAGGAATCGAGTTGCTGGAATCGATCCAACTAAAGAGGCCTGACGTGCTGAGCATTGCAATTTCTGCAAGTGAAAACGACGACGCGGCCATGAATGCTCTTAAAAGAGGCGCTGTTGGGTACCTAGTGAAGAACTCATGGTTTGGAAGCTACTCGCAAGCTGTGCTGGAAGTTGCGAATGGTGGAGCCGCTATATCTCCAGTAGTGGCAAAGAAAATCATTCCAAAAATATTCAAGGCCAATTTTCATGAGGAAAGTATCTTCAAACACAAGAGCTTTGAGTCGCTGACTGAAAGAGAAGTGGAAATATTGAAATTGATAGCCCAAGGAAAAAGCTCTCTCGAGGTCGCGTCCTACTTGCAAATAAGCCCTTTGACAGTGTCAACGCATATAAAAAATATTTACGGAAAGATGCAAGTAAGAACCAGGGCGCAAGCCGTCAGATGTGCAATATTGATAGGTATTATTTGAATACTGTTGTTCACTGTGCTCTAGGTCTTAAATGTAAAAATACTCTGTCTTAAATCTCATATTGAAATGATATTTGATTCTGAAATATTTTTTGCAGATTTCTTTATAGAGAAATTTCTTTCATGAGGTGGAAGGAGCTTTTACCTGGTCACTTTCAAGCATGTGCTCCTTGTTGGGCAAAGCGTGCGTGCTGTTTTCACATGGCTGCGATCCAGCAGCTTTGATGCTTCATCGATGTCATGGATGGGCCGGCCGCGAAGTTGCGTATGTCGCACATAGGCATGGCGCGCATTCGTTTGCCAGCCTCTTTATTGCCGGTGACAAGAGTGAGGTTGCCCCGTTGCAAGAGCTGTTCGATACATTCAACGAGTGGGCGGGACGGGAGGTTGTGAGGCAGCCTCCTTATGAAGCAAATATGAGCTGACCACTGCACTCTATTCGGCGGCACTGGGAGGGGGAGTCAATGAATGGGGATACCACTCCGAAATGACCGATGCTGCATGCGCATGTGCTGATCGCCAGAGGTCGTTCTGGCTGGAGCCAGGATGGTCTGGTAGTTCGATGTGTCTATCAGCCGCGCGAATAGCGAACCAAATGCCATGCTCCCAGTCCTGGTCTCGTTGCAGTTTCTTGAGGGCAGGTGCAGTAATCACGATCACTCTCTTATTGCCCGCTCTTGCATAGCCGATCTCAACCAGCGTTCCAAAAGCCTCCAGGTCTTCGAGATAGGCGACAACAACGTCGGCCCGTGAGATGCCTTGAAGAGCTCCGCGATAGGCAGCGCTTTGTGGATTGGAGGGAGAGTAAGAATTCGCGCCATGCATGTGTCCATGGCTGCCATTTTTCGCTTTCCATGGACCTGAATACATGAACCTCGTACGAGTTCCGTGAAATAGCATTTCTTCCGGCGGCGCGATCAGCACATCGGTATCTGAATTCTCGATCCCTAGATCACCAAGTGCCTTGGATCTGGATACGTCGAAGATTCGCCAACAGGAAAACTCTCTGCCCGGGTCCTCATTGTCTAAATCTGTCCCCATTTTTCCCGCCATGTAGACGACAGGTAGAGCCAGTTTCGCTTGGCGGATTGCTTTGCTCGCCTGCAGCCAGTTTTCGACATCCGTTTCAAACCAGCCAATGGCTCTGTTGCTCATCGGTGTGGGATGAGGAAACTTGTCCTTGCGCAACAGCTTGTAGAGCATCGATCTTGATAACCCAGTCCGTGTCAGAACCTCATCCATAGGGATGACATTCTTCGTGAAGCGTGATTCGCTATCCGTAGGCATGTGGTTTCTTGAGCTCGTGTGCTAGGTGGATGAGCTGGCGTTAATTAATGCAATAAGTATTAATTTCTGATAGCCATACCCAATGTAGGATTGGCTCTGACATTGTTGTCGAATACGAACGATTTGTATTAATTTTGTATTTTGATCTGCTTTCACTCTTCGGAGGGACATGACGTTACCTGTCGGGTCCCGGACGATTGGCTGCTTAAAAACAAGCGTCCGTTGCTGCATGGCCGAGAGGTACTGCAAGCAGTTCTGGCAACATGGCAATCCCGTGCCAAGGAGTTGCCATGCTGATCAGCCTTCA
>NZ_VOQT01000015.1:0-117148 GCF_008121555.1 Comamonas sp. Z1 | reverse complement strand
GTTGAACCCTCAGAGGACGCACGTCTCCCCGAAGGGATACGCACAATCCCTTCGGGCTAGGTTTAAACAAATGCAGTCGCGAGCGACGGTTGCACCAAGTGGAAGTGGGCACGCTTTCGCGTCAGGGTATGAACCCCTATGCCACCCATTACAGGCAGCCATTCGCTTTTTCCACCATCCCATACCCCCTCATCCAACAGGTTGCCTTACGGCTTCCCTGCCGACACGCTTACGCATGCTGGCGGATAGTGGGGCTTACCACGTTCCCTGACTTGCCGACACGGGCGATTCGCATCGCTGCATGTCTATCCGGTTAGGACTCATCTCTCCTAGAACTGCACTTATGACAACGACTACCCCGGAAAGACGGTTAGTCCTGGCAGCACACCTTTTGGTTATGGCCTATCAGCAGATTTGGCCATTCAATCTTCATCTAGGTTCAAACGATGATTCACTTTACGTTGCCCATGCGGAACTAGCCTGGCCCCTCTACCGCCCTTCTGCTGGCAGTGTCTACATCCGCCCTCGCAGGTCGGATGTACCGCTTGCGCGGGGGTACTTTGTCAGGTGAGCTTCGCACAAACCCATTACTGGTCTTGCACGTCACCGTAGGCTACTTGTGGTTGCACACAAGGTCATGACACTCCATCGCTGGGGAGCATGACAAGGCAGGTCAGAGTTGCACTCTGTGCTTCTTCCATCAGTCAAAAACGTATGCACGTAAGAAGTCCTCCAATGAAGGATTTCTGTTTCTTAGAAATGTCCGCTTGTGGCGGTCAGTGTGATACGGCCGGGACGTGCATTGCACGCGACCACAGCTGAGCCGGACTATTGCAGGAATAGTCAAGCTGATGAGGCTGCCGAAGCTCGGAGCCAGAGACTGGACTGACCCCAGTGGGGTACAGCCTGATGGGAAGAATGTGCCTCGCACCGGACCCTTGGGAGGTCTGGTTGTACGGTTTTCAGAGGCTCAACCGACTACAGAGCGACAAACGTGTCGCACCTTTCCGGCAGATTGTAACGCAGACCCCATAAATCCAGTGCACCGGCCATGTCTTGTGGCAGCGGCGCGTAGTGGACCAGCGGCTTTTTCGTCACAGGGTGCTCAAAGGCCAGCCTGAAGGCATGCAGTGCCTGGCGCTCCAGTCCGCCCTCGGGCTGGCCGCCATACAGCGTATCGGCTATCAGCGGATGACCGAGCGACGCCATGTGCACCCGGATCTGGTGCGTGCGGCCGGTGTGCAGCGTGCAGCGCACCAGGCTATGCGCTGCATCGCCATCGAGTAGATCGAAGTCGGTACGCGCCTGCTTGCCGGGGTGCAGATTCAGATCCACCACCGCCATGCGCAGGCGATTGCGCGGGTCACGGCCGATCGGCGCATCGACTTCGCGGCGCTTGCGGCTGCCCCATTGCTTGTGGGCAAGTGCCAGATACTGGCGACTCACCTCACGTGCAGCGATCATCTTGATGAGCGCATCCATGGTGCTTCGATTGCGCGCCACCACCATCAAACCGCTGGTGTCCTTGTCCAGCCGGTGAACAATGCCGGCGCGCGGCACCTGGCGCGCTTTTTCGTCACGCGCCAGCAGGCCGTTGAGCAGCGTGCCCGTCCAGTTGCCGGGCGCCGGATGCACCACCAGACCCGCAGGCTTGTTGATGACCAGCAGATCCTCGTCCTCATAGACCACCTGCAAATCCATGGTCTCGGGCTGGAAAGCCATGCTTTGCTGGGTGGGGCGCATTTCCACGCGCAGGCGGTCGCCCACGGCCACCTTGACCGAAGGCTTGAGCAGAACCTTGCCGTTGAGCGTGACTGCACCGTCGGCCAGCAACTGCTGCAGATAGCTGCGCGAGAACTCGGACACCCCCAGCGCCAGCACCTTGTCCACACGCTGACCATGATGCTCGGCGCCGACCATGAGCTCTCGGTTCTCGACCTCGGCCGAGGCAATGGCGTCTTCGGCTGCTTCGTCCCAGCTCTGCTCGACCGCGTCAGAAGGCACAAGCCCCTGCGGGGCAGGGGCTTGTGCGGCTTGCTTGCGTTGCGAGGCCATGCTCAACGCGAAGGCAGATAACGCGAAGGATCGACAGGCTTGCCCTGGCGACGCACCTCGAAGTGCAGCTTGACGCGATCGGCATCGGTGCTGCCCATCTCGGCAATCTTCTGCCCCTTCTTCACGGCCTGATCTTCCTTGACCAGCAGAGACTGGTTGTGGGCGTAGGCGGTCAGATAGGTGTTGTTGTGCTTGAGGATGATGAGATTGCCGTAGCCACGCAGGCCGGCACCGGCATACACCACACGGCCATCGGCCGCAGCCAGCACGGGATCGCCGGCCTTGCCGCTGATGTCGTAGCCCTTGTTGCGCTGCTCGTCGAAGCCGGCAATCAACGAGCCGCTGGCAGGCCAGATGAAGTTCACATCATCGGCGCCCTTGGCAGCAGGCGCCGGGCTTGTTGCAGGCGTGGATGGCACTGGCGTTGCGCTTGCAGCCGGGGGAGTCACGGGTGTGGTCGTCGTTGCGGCGCTGCCACCGCCCACAACCACGGGCGCGACACCGCGACCCGAGCCGGACGATGCGACAGGCGCCTCGCGTCCGGGCGGCACCACACGCACCACCTGACCGACTTCAATCACGTTGGGATTGTCCAGATTGCTCCAGCGAGCAATGTCCTTCCAGCTCTGGCCGTGCTCCAGACCAATCCTGATCAGAGTGTCGCCAGGCTTGATGGTGTAGTAACCCGGCTTGCCGGCATTTTCAGCGCCGGGCAGCGACTTGACGTCCACAGTTGAAGACGAGGAGGCCGACTGTCCGCGATCCTCCACAGGAGCCCTGTTTGCCTGGGCAGCACAACCGGCCAGGATGACACCTGCCAGCACGGCCGTTCCCCATGCACCAAGACTTCGCGATACCAACATAAGCTATTCCCTTCTAGGCGATCCCCGATTTTAGAGGGACAAAGTTGACTGCTTCCAAAACTGTCTGCGTAAAACCGTGTGAACTCTTGTCAATCACCAGCAGTGCCTGCTTACCCGCACCCACCACGACCGGAGCCACCAGACGCCCGCCCACCGCCAGTTGATCACACCACTCTTGCGGCACCACATCACCTCCGGCAGCGGAGATGATGCCCGCATAGGGCGCGCCACTGGCAAAACCCACCATGCCGTCACCGAGGATCAGATGCACATTGGACAGGCGCATGGGGCGCAGATGACCGCGCGCCTTCTCGTGCAGGCCACGCAGCCGCTCTATCGAATAAACCTCTTTGGTGAGCATGGACAGCACGGCCGCCTGGTAGCCGCAACCGGTGCCGATCTCCAGCACGCGCCCTTGCCCGTTTCGGGCCGCATCGGAGTCGAGCAGCAGCTCGATCATGCGGGCCACGATGCTGGGCTTGGAGATGGTCTGGCCGAGGCCGATAGGCAGGCTGGTGTCTTCATAGGCCTGATTGACCAGAGCACTGTCGACAAAGCGGTGACGCTCCACCGTGGCCATCGCCTGCAGCACGGCAGGGTTGCTGACGCCGGCCGCACCGATGCGCTGGGCCATGCGGGCACGCACCGTGGATGAGTCCAGCCCCACGCCCACCGGCGAGGCGGCCACACGCAAGGGATTGATGGGCTTGGGAGCAACGGGCGGCCGTGCCGCGCCGGTGCCCGTCTGCACCGAGCGTGCAATCCAGCCCGGGACCTGAGGCGGACGACGCTCGCTCACGATGCGGCCGCCGATGTGTTGGATGGACCCGCCAGCTTGCTGGCCGTCTGCGCCCAATAGCCAAGGTTTTCATGATCGGTCAGATCCACCTTGAGCGGCGTCATGGAGACATGGCCGTGGGCCGTGGCATGGAAGTCCGTGCCTTCGGAGTCGTCCTTTGCTGCGCCGGCACTGCCGATCCAGTACATGGTCTCGCCACGCGGACTCTGCTGCTGAATGGCCTGTTCGGCCGCATGACGGCGCCCCAGGCGACACAGCTTGACGCTTTTGAGTGCATGCAGCGGCATATTGGGAATATTCACGTTCAGCAGCCAGGGAGCTGTACCGATCAGCTGCTGGGCCTGCATCTCCTGAACCATCTGACGGGCTGTTGCAGCCGCCGCTTCCAGCTCGGCCCAGCCCTTGTCCACCTGCGAGAAGGCAATCGAGGGAATGCCGAATAGATAGCCTTCCATGGCCGCGCCCACGGTGCCCGAGTAAATCGTGTCGTCGCCCATGTTGGCGCCGTTGTTGATGCCCGAGACCACCAGATCGGGCCGGTAGCCAAGCAGGCCGGTCAACGCGATATGCACACAGTCTGCAGGCGTGCCGTTCACATAGCGAAAGCCGTTATAGGCCTGGTGCACATACAGCGGTGCATTCAGCGTCAAGGCATTGGACTTGGCGCTGTTGTTGTGCTCGGGCGCCACCACTTCGACGTCTGCCACGGTGCGCAGCGCATCGTGCAGGGCCACGATGCCTGGGGCCTGGAAGCCATCGTCATTGCAAATAAGAATCTTCATGGATGAGGCGGATTGTAGGCGGCTCCAAGGTCACGACAGAGACACGCGGCATTCGCACCACACTTCTATCATCTGCGAGCCGATTCCCCCAATCTCACCTCAAGAAGATCAGGAGACAAGATATGCACGCATGGCTTTGCACCACACCCACCGGCGTCGAGACCCTGAAGTGGACCGAGCAGCCCACGCCACAGCCCGGCCCCGGCCAGGTGCTGCTGGAAGTCAAGGCCGCCAGCCTGAACTTTCCCGATCTGCTGATCGTGCAGAACAAATACCAGATCAAGCCTCCCCTGCCCTTTGTGCCGGGCTCGGAATATGCCGGCGTGGTGCAGGCCGTGGGCGAAGGGGTCAAACATCTCAAGCCAGGCCAGCATGTGGCCTGTCTTTCGGGTACGGGCGGGTTCGCCACGCATACGCTGGCACCCGCTGCCATGTGCATGCCGCTGCCGGCCGACTTCCCCTTTGTCGATGCCGCCGCCTTCATCATGACCTATGCCACCTCCCACCATGCGCTGATCGACCGAGGTCAGCTCAAGGCCGGCGAGACCGTACTCGTGCTGGGCGCGGCGGGCGGCGTGGGCACTGCAGCCATACAGATTGCCAAGGCGGCCGGCGCCCGGGTGATTGCCGCTGCCTCCACCGACGAGAAATGTGCGCTGTGCAAGGCCCAGGGCGCAGACCTCACCATCAACTACAGCCAGGGCGATCTGCGTGAAGCCGTCAAGGCAGCGACAGACGGCAAGGGCCCCGACGTGATCTACGATCCCGTGGGCGGCGATTTTGCCGAACCTGCCTTCCGCTCCATTGCCTGGCGCGGCCGCTATCTGATCATCGGATTTGCCTCCGGACCCATCCCCTCGCTGCCGCTGAACCTTCCTCTGCTCAAGGGCGCTTCCCTGGTCGGCGTGTTCTGGGGCGATTTCGCCAAGCGCGAGCCTCAAAACAATGCCGCCATGATGCAGGAGCTGTCTCAGTGGTGGGCCCAAGGCAGGATCAAGCCCGTAATCGACCGCACCATGCCCATGAGCGAGCTCTTCACCGCCTATGAGCGCATGGGCTCGCGCCAGGTACAGGGCAAGCTGGTGCTGGTCAACGCGTAAAGCTGCGGTAAACCGCGGCGATGCCTGTGGGGTCGGGGAGATACTTCCAGCCACGGGCTACAAAACCCCAACACCGCAGCATCGCCATGTTTTCTCCTCTTCACGCGCCTGCGCCGGATCGCCGGCGCTTTCTGATTGCCTCCAGCCTTGCCACGGCCGTAGGCGCCCTGCCCGCCTGGGTCCGTGCCACGGAATCACTGGCCCACAACCCGTTCACCCTGGGAGTGGCCAGCGGCGACCCGGAGCCCGACAACATCCTGATCTGGACGCGGCTGACAGCACCTCTGGCCTATCTGGGCACAGCGGTCGCGCCAGACCTGGCAGCACAGACCGTGCATTGGGAAGTGGCGCACGATGCCCAGTTCCGCCAGGCCGTGGCCCATGGGCAGACCCAGGCCAGGGCTGAATGGGGCCATGCCGTCCATGTGCAGGTCAACGGCCTGAGTCCGGACCGCTGGTATTTCTACCGCTTCCGCTGTGGCGACGCCTTCAGCACCACGGCACGCTGCCGTACCGCCCCGGCGCCCGGAGCCGATGTGCGCAAGCTGCGCCTGGCCGTAGCCTCCTGCCAGCGCTGGGAACACGGCTTCTACAGTGCCTGGGCCGACGCCGCGCAGGCCTCGCCCGATCTGGTGCTGTTTCTCGGCGACTACATCTATGAATATGCGCAGCCGGCCAAGCCCGATGGACTGGCGCGTGCGCAGCCGCTGCGTACCGCCCAGACCTTGCAGGACTACCGCGACCGCTATGCGCTGCACAAAAGCGATGCTCATCTGCAGGCCGCCCATGCCGCGTGCAACTGGTCCGTCATCTGGGACGATCATGAGGTTGAAAACGACTATGTAGCCCAGTACGGGCGAGGGGACAGTGCTCACTTTCTGGCAAGACGCATGGCGGCCTGGCAGGCTTTCTACGAAAACATGCCGCTGCGTGACAGTGCATTGCAGCGCAACTTTCAAGGCCTGGCGCTGTACCGCTGCCTGCAGTGGGGCAAGCTCGCCAGACTGCATCTGCTGGACGGCCGCCAGTACCGCGATCTGCAGGCCTGCCGCCCGGAGGGCAAGGCCAGCACCGGCACCGTGGACCCGGCCGAATGTCCCGCCCTGCAAGATCCGGCGCGCAGCTTTCTGGGCTGGGATCAGGAGCGCTGGCTGGCCCGGCAGTTGCAGGACGATGCACGCGAGAGGGTCGACGCCACCCGCTGGAGCACCGTGGTGCAGACCACCTTGTTCTCGGCCCGCAAGCATCCCAATGGCAGGCAGTCGACCGACAGCTGGGACGGCTACCCTCAGGCCCGCCAGCGCCTGGTACGCCAGATTGCAGAAAGCCAGCCGCGCAACAGCGTGCTGCTCGGCGGGGACATTCACCAGAACTATGTCTGCGCCATTGCGGCCCAGGCCGATCAGGCTCCGGACAGAGTCAATCCGGTGATTGCCAGCGAGTTCTGCGGCACCTCCATCAGCTCGCACAGCGGCACCACACAAGCCAGGGTCGATGCCATCGTGGCCCACAACCCTCAGGTGCTTTTCGCGCGCTGCGAGGAGCGCGGCTACAGCCTCGTGGATATCACGCCGCAGTCCATGACCACGGAGCTGCGCGCCGTGAGCAACCCGCTCCACGCCGACAGCAGCCTCTATACGCTGGCACGCTTTGTGGTCGAGGACCGCCGCCCCGGTCCTGTGAAGATCGCCTGATGCGCTGCGGCATACTCGGGTCATGCAAAACACACAGGCCTCGAGACCCGAACTTCCCCTGTGGCGCGGTACGGCGGCCGCCCTTCTGATCGCGGGGCTGCTCACAGGCTGCGGCCTGCCTCCCCTGCCGGATCGCATGGCCAGCGAGGCCCTGAGCGCCGAGCAGGCCCTGCAAACCCGGCTCGGCCAGGCGCTGGCGCCGCTGCAGCAGGCACATCCTGGGCAGAGCGGCATCCATATGCTGGCCGATGCCCATGACGCCTATGCCGCCCGCGCCCTGCTGGCCCGAGCCGCGCAGCGCACGCTCGATGTGCAGTACTACATCTGGCGCAACGACACCACCGGCCATTTGCTGCTCGATGAGCTGCTGCTTGCGGCAGACCGCGGCGTGCGCGTGCGCCTGCTCTTGGACGATGGCGGCACCGGCGGCATGGACGCCACCCTGGCCGCCCTGGACCAGCACCCTCTAATCGAGGTGCGGCTATTCAACCCCTTCGCCCTGCGCACGCCCAAGGCGATTGGCTATGTGACGGACTTCGCACGCACCCAGCGGCGCATGCACAACAAGAGCTACACGGCCGACTCCTCCGCCACCATCGTGGGCGGGCGCAATATCGGCGACGAGTACTTTGCCGCATCCGACGGCGTGCTGTTCGCCGACCTCGATGTGGTGGCCACAGGCTCGGTGGTGGGCGAGGTGGCAGCGGAATTCGACCGTTACTGGAACAGTCCCTCCGCCTACCCTGCAGCCAGCCTGCTGCCCGCCATGCCACAGCAGGCCGTGGACAAGGTCTATGCAGGCCTGCACGCCGATGTGAATCGCCCCGAATCACAGGCCTATGCGCAGGCCGTCAGCCGCAGCCGCTTCAGCACCGATTTGCTGGCAGGTCAACTGCCGCTGCAATGGGCCGAGACCACCCTGGTCAGCGACGACCCGGCCAAGGTCCTGCGCGAAGCCGCGCCCGAGGACTTGCTGCTGTCCCAGCTCCAGCCTGTGATTGGCCAGCCACAGCAGTTGCTGGAAGTGGTGTCGCCCTATTTCGTGCCCACCCAGGCTGGAGTCGACGCCTTTGGCCATCTGCGCCAGCAAGGTGTGCGGGTGCGCATTCTGACCAATAGCCTGGAAGCGACCGATGTGGCCGTGGTGCATGCCGGCTACGAGAAATACCGCAAGCCGCTGCTGAAAATGGGCGTGGAACTCTACGAGATGCGCCGCCAGATCGATCTGCGCAACCAGCCCGCAGCCAACGAGCCGGACAAGACACCAAGGAGCGAGCCTGCCGAAAAGACTCCCAAGCGCGAAGCCCCCTCACCTGCAGCGCTGAGCGGCAGCTCCGCCACCACGGGCAGTTCGGGCGCCAGCCTGCATGCCAAGACCTTCGCGGTCGACGGCAAGCAGCTCTTTGTCGGCTCCTTCAACTTCGATCCGCGCTCGGCCATGCTCAACACCGAAATGGGCGTGGTCATCAAAGACCCGGCCTTGAGCCAGCAGGTCAGCACCTCGCTGGATCAACATCTGCCGTACATGGCCTACAAGGTGCAACTGGACGCGCAGGGCGGGCTGAGCTGGACGGGCCAGAGTCCGCAGCCGCCCCATGAAGCCCAGACCTTCAGTGCCGACCCCGGCACCAGTTGGTGGCAGCGCTTCATGGTGCGGGTGCTGAGCTGGCTGCCCATCGAAGGATTTTTGTAACTCAGTCCAGGCGGATGGAGGGCCTCAGCCGCGCGTTCATCAGGTCAATCAGCCACAGCAGGCCGCCGCGCCAGAAGCCGTAAAGCCGCGCCTGGTGCGAGCGGTACAGCATGATGTGGCTGAGCATGGCCATGCGGCCGCGGATCACGCCGCCGTTAAACAGGCCGAACTTGCCCAGCGAGCCATAGGCGTCGTAATGCGCAAGCGACACCAGGGCTCCAAAGTCACGATAGGCAAAGCCTACGGGTTTGGCACCGGGACGCTCCAGCACATGAGGCAGAGTCTCGATCAGATAGCGGGCTTGCTGGTGGGCAACCTGGGCCGTGGGAGGCAAAGCCTCCTGCTTGCCCGGCAAGGTATAGCTGGCGCAGTCGCCCAGGGCATAGATATCGGGGTCGCTGGTCTGCATCTCGTCATTGACCAGCAGTTGATTGCTGCGCGTGGTCTGCAAACCCAGCTGCATCAAGAATTCCGGGGCCTTTACCCCCGCAGCCCAGACACGCAGGCTGGCAGGAATCAGCTCGCCATTGGCCAGCTCGAAGCCTTGCTCGGTCGCACGGCTGACGCGGCCGCCGACGATCACGGAAACGCCCAGGGCCTGCAGCCGCACACGCGTAGCTTCGGAGATCTCCTCGGGAAAACTGGGCAGCAGGCGCGAGCCGGCCTCGATCAGCACGATGCGGAACTTGGCGGCCTCGCCCAAGGCGCCGTAGGCCGTGGCACTCTCTGCAAGCTGAACCAGCTCCGCCGCAAGCTCTACCCCGGTGGCGCCGCCGCCCACGATGGCGACCTGCAACTGCTCGCCACTGGTCATGCAGCGCACCATGCGCAGCCGGATTTCCTGGTTGAAGGCATCGGCCTTGCGGCGCGAATCGATCATGAAGCAATGCTCATGCACGCCGGGCGTGCCGAAGTCGTTGGCACCGCTGCCCACCGCAATCACCAGCTTGTCATAGGCAAGACGCCGCCCCGCCACCAGCTCGCGACCATCGGGGGCATAAATAGGGGCCAGCAGAATCTCGCGTGCCTCACGGTCCAGGCCGCACATCTCGCCGGGCTGGTAGGCAAAGTCGGCATCGGTAGCCTGGGCGAGATAAGTGGTCTGCTGCTGGGCCAGGTCACGGGTGCCGGCAGCAATCGTGTGCAGCATGGGCTTCCAGACATGGGCGGAGTCGCTGTCCACCAGCGTCACCGTGTCAATGCTCTCGCTCTTGAGCTTGCCCAGGGCTGTGGCCACCTCCAGCCCCGCCACGCCACCGCCCACGACCACGATGCGGGCCGCATGCCCATCACGTGGATGCGGTGGCTTGCGGGCTTGCTGCCCCTGAGACTCGATGATGGGCTGCTCGCCCTGCTCTGCTTGACTGACTGCGTTTTCCATGAACGACCCTGACTCTGCGTCTGTTGTGACCGAACGCCAGAACATCCCAAGATGTCTGGCACGCATTAATTGTTCTTCAATTTTTATAGCAGGAAACTCAATATGGACAAGGCAAATACTGATGATATATATCTTTTATAAGACTTGAACGGCACGAATACCAGGCTTGCCTCAAAAGCTTTCAGTTTTCTGAATGACCCTGGCTGCAAGCAATGCCAATCAAGCGTAGCGCGCTATCAACTTCTTGAGCGCCATGTCGTACGACATGGCCTTAAAACCCCATTCGACGAACAGCGCTTGTCAAGCAGCGGCAAAACCGCGGCTTCAACCATGCAATTTTCTTTTGTCAATATACGAAACGTATACAGACCTTATGATGCTCGGCCATGGGAATCGTCAAAGTTTCAGACCAGTTGCACGACCAGATTCGTGTCTCCAGCGCGGCCCTCGGCCGCTCCATCAATGCCCAGGCCGAGCACTGGCTGCGTGTAGGCCAGCTGGCCGAGCATCACCCCCAGCTCAATTACGAAGGCATCTGCGCCCTGCTGCTGCAACAAGCCGAGCGTGAGCTGCAGCCTGCCAGCGCCCATGAAGCCGACACAGTCGTGCGCCGCCCCCGTCCTGTGCGCCTGGTAGGAGGCATGCAATGAAGCGCGGCAAACAGAAAGTCGTACCCATTCATGACGCCACCGACATCTACCTCTCGCGCAAGGCCGGCGGCCTGGCCGCCAAGGTGCTGGCCATGCTCACCCCTCATGTGCAGCCCGGCGTAAGCACAGAGGA
Organism: Comamonas sp. Z1; assembly: GCF_008121555.1. Taxonomy (NCBI): domain Bacteria; kingdom Pseudomonadati; phylum Pseudomonadota; class Betaproteobacteria; order Burkholderiales; family Comamonadaceae; genus Comamonas; species Comamonas sp. Z1. Next base: position 105,998 of record NZ_VOQT01000015.1, on the reverse strand, counting down.
ACTGGACAAGATCTGTCACGACTACATCGTCAACGAGCTGAAATGCACTCCCACCAATGTGGGCTACTATGGTTTTCCCAAAACCGTGTGCACCTCCGTCAACCATGTGGTCTGCCACGGCATCCCCGATACCAAGCAGGTCCTCAAGGATGGCGACATCATCAATGTCGACGTCGCAGTAACCACGCCCGAGGGCTGGATCGGCGACACCAGCCGCATGTACTACGTGGGCCAGCCCAGCAATCTGGCCAAGCGCCTGGTCAACACCACCTATGAAGCGCTGGTGGCCGGCATCCGCGCCGTCAAGCCCGGGGCCACGCTGGGCGATGTAGGCCATGCCATCCAGACCGTGGCCCAGCGCGAACGCTTTTCCATCGTGCGCGAGTACTGCGGCCATGGCATCGGCAAGGTCTATCACGACGAGCCCCAGGTGCTGCACTACGGCACGCCCGGTCAGGGCCTGACGCTGCAGCCCGGCATGATCTTCACCATCGAGCCCATGCTCAACGCCGGCAAGGCCGCCACGCGCGAACTGGCGGACGGTTGGACCGTGATCACCAATGACAAATCGCTCTCCGCCCAGTGGGAGCATATGGTGCTGGTGACGGAGACCGGATTTGAGGTGCTGACCCCCTGGCCCGAAGGCACAGGCGACTACCCTGCCATCTGATCAAGCGCGGCGAACCGCGCGTATTGCCCTGGGCGAGGTGCGCACAGCCGCTGGATTTTGGCAATAACGGCCAGAAGCGGTCCGGGGTCTTGAAACCAGCCTGGAAACAGCCAGGCCCCAGCCGCACTACAGTGCCCGGCATGACAAATTACCTGTATCTGGGTCTAGCCATCATCTGCGAGGTGATTGCCACCTCCTTCCTCGCCAGGTCGGAGGGCTTCTCCAGGCTCGGCCCCACCGCTGTTGCCCTGGTCGGCTATGCGATTTCGTTCTATCTGCTGTCGCTGACGCTGCGCACCGTTCCCACGGGCGTGGCTTATGCGATCTGGTCCGGCGTGGGCATCGTGCTGGTCTCGGCCGTCGCCTATTTCTGGCAGGGCCAGAAGCTCGATGCCCCCGCTCTGGCCGGCATGGCCATGATTGTCGGCGGCGTGCTGGTAATCAATCTGTTTTCAAAGACCGCCGGTCACTGATCGCCATCGCTGCTGAAGTCATCTGCTGACTGCGTCAGATCCTGCAGCCACTGCATGCTGGCGCGCAGTTCCTCGGGCCGGATCTCATGGGCGCCCGGATATTCGTGATAGCTCAGTTGCAAGGGCAAGGAGGCCAGACGGTCACGCACGGCATGGGCGCTGGTCAGCGGAATCACATTGTCATAAGTCCCGTGGCTGACCCAGGCCGACTTGCCCTCGAATGCGGCAGCGGGCGCGTGCAGCGACGCGATCTCGGGCAATAGACGGCTGTGCCAGACCAGTGCGGCACGCAAGGTCTGGGGCTGGGTCAGCAACTGGCTCAGGCTCATGATGCCGCCCTGGCTGAAGCCTCCCAGCACCACCCGCTCGGGCGGAATGTCCAGCTGCTGCGCGGCCTGCTCCACGGTCTGCTGCAGCAAGATGCGCGCCTGCTGCTCCTGCGGCACATTGATATGGCGCGTACCATCGGCATCCACAGTGAACTGAAACCAGGCATAAGCCCCCATGCCCATGGCAAAGGGCGCACGCAGACTGAGCACATGAAATTGCGGCGGCACATAGGGCACCAGGCCGAACAGGTCCTGCTCATTGCTGCCCACGCCATGCATGAGCACCAGCAGCCAGGCAGGCCGGCCGGCGTCAAGCTGCGCGGGCCGCTCCAGATAAGTCAAAGGCAATGTGCTCATGGACAACTCCCGAAGGCAGCACGGAATTTGATGGGAAACAGGCTGTAGCGCTTTTGCATTCTGCGACTGCAGCTATCAAAACAATATAGCGCAGACCCGCAGCCGGCTGACCGATCCGCACCCGGCCCGACAGGGTACGCGCATGCCTTTTGATACAGTTGACTGGCCTAAGCGTGGCGTTGCCGCTACACAAGCTCAGTCATGCACCCGCCCGCGCAATGCCTTGATGCCGGAGCGCAGGCTTTTGCCCTGCAGGCGTCTTTGCTGTGAGCCCCAGGTCGGCTTGGTGGGCTTGCGCGGGCGTGGCGGCCTGGCAACCGTGGCCACCAACGCATTGAGGCGCTGCAGCCCATCCCACAGGTTGTGCTCCTGAGTACGGTATTTTTGCGCCTTGATGACCACCACTCCATCGGTGGTGATGCGCGAGTCGCCCAAAGCCAGCAAGCGCTGCTGCACATCGACCGGCAGACGCGAGGCTCGAACGTCAAAGCGCAGATGCACGGCGCTGGCCACCTTGTTCACATTCTGGCCGCCCGGGCCTTGAGCGCGCACGGCGCTCCATTGCACATCGGCTTCGGTCAGCTCGAAGGCGGCCGCATTGCTCACGATAGAGCCTCCTGCAGCGTAGCGCAGAAGGTGGCCGGATCCTCGTGCTGTACCCAATGGCCGACGTTCCGCATCACCTGCCAGTCCAGCGCCCCCCGGCACTGACGCTGCATCAGCAGTTGCAGCTCGGCCAGGCAGCCCGCATACAGAGGGTCATGCTCGCCATAGATCGCCGCCACCGGCACTTTGATACGGGTCAGAGCCCGGGCCAGCACATCGGTGCGCGACAGCCGTCTGCGCGGCAGCCGGTCACGCGCCACATTGAGTGCATGCAGAGCCAGCGTCTCTTCATCAATCAGCGCCGCGTCATGCAGCATGAGGGCCGCGATATTGTGGCGATGGGCCTGCATCTGGGCCTCCAGCCCCTGCAGGTGGCGCCAGCCCAGCAGGCGCACGCTGCGTCCTTCGGTCATTCCCATGCCGGGAGCGCCGACCACCACCAGCCTCCGTGCCAGTTCCGGATGCTCGGCGGCCAGCAGACCGGCAGTCATGCCGCCAAAGGAAAAACCGACCAGATCGCAGACCGGACCCGAATCGGCATTGCCCAGCAGTTGCCGGATGCCATAGGCCAGGGGCTCCAGCATGGTGTCCACATCCATGCCCCCGGGCACGCCATCGGATTCGCCAAAACCCGGCAGATCGGCCAGCCACAGGCTGTAGCCCGCCTCGGTCAGCGGCTGAATCACGCGCAACCAATGCGTCCAGCTACCGCTGCCGCCATGCAGCAGCACCAGCGGCAGGCCGCGCTGCGCCACCCCGGCCGGGGGCTGCCAGCCATGCCAGATCATCGCGCCGCTGTCGGCAGCTTCTCCAAGCCGGGTCTGCACGCGCTGCGCCGTGGCCTGCAACCGGGCAATCGCTGGTGGCACGTCGACACCCTGCTCCTGCGAGACCTGCTCCAGCGAACAGGCTGCTTCAACCGCCGATGTCACCACTGCGCCACCGCATCGATGGCCAGACCGTAGCCTGCCACGCCGAAGCCGCACATCACGGCGCGCGCCGTGGCCGACAGATAGGAATGGTGGCGAAAGCTCTCACGCGCATGGACATTGCTGATGTGCAACTCCACCAGCGGCACGGCCGTGCCCTTGACGGCATCGAGAATTGCCACACTGGTATGGGTGTAGGCCGCCGCATTCATGATCAGCGCCTGCAACTCCCCCTTGGCGTGCAACCGGCCTGCCTCGTGAATCCAGTCCACCAGCTCGCCCTCATGGTTGCTCTGGCGGAATTCCAGCTTCAGGCCATGGCACAGGCAAGCTTCCTCGCAGAGCTTCTGGACATCGGCCAACGTGGCCGATCCATAGATGCCGGGTTCGCGCATGCCCAGCAGATTGAGATTGGGGCCATTGAGGACATAGACGGTTTTCACGGAAGCACTCTCCTGATTTTTGAGGACTGCCCGGATTATGCGAGCGCTGCAACCGACCCGCAGGCATAAAAAAAAACGGCTGCCTGGGCAGCCGTCCGCGGTGCAGAGTCTTTCAGGGCTCTGTCATCGATGCCATCAACGATAGTGATGATGATGGCGATGACCACGCCAGCGCGGGCCGCCACCGTAATAGACCGGGCCGGGCACGACCATCACGGGTGCGGGACGATACACGGGCGGCGGCGGCGCGTAGTAGACCGGTGCCGGAGGCGCATAGTAGACAGGGCGCGGCGGCATATAGACCGGGGCCGGCGCCATATAGGGTGTGGCGTAAACGGGAGCGCCGACGCCCACGGCCACGCCGGGCACGCCGATGCCGACCGACAGGCTGACGCCGCCATGCGCCTGGGCGCCTGCGGCAGCCATCAGGCCAGCAATAGCGATAGAGCCAGCGGCAAGCAGCTTGGCCATGCGGGGGGAAGTTGTTCTGGACATCACAATCTCTCCTCTGTTTATGTGTCACCGAGGGCAAGCCTGCAGATCTGTGCAGCGCCTTCGGCCCTTGGGGATATAACGTTTCAGAGTCCCGTCAGGATGGCACGGTTCCTCCAAAACATTGTGTCCAAATGCACACGAGGCAAAGCTGCAGTGTCCGCTGATCAACATGAGGTCATGACAGCCGGCCTAAAATGGTGCAATGAGCTCTGCTGACGCCTCCAAATCCAACAACTCCGCCCCTGAAGCGGTCAAGCCAACCAATTTCCTGCGCCAGATTATCGAATCGGATCTGGACAAGGGCACTTATGCCACCCGTCACTGGGGCGGCGCGCCCGGCGATGCCCAGCATCACCAAAGCGGCCAGGTCGACGAAGCCAAGATCCGCACCCGCTTTCCGCCAGAGCCCAACGGCTATCTGCACGTAGGTCATGCCAAGTCCATCTGCCTGAACTTCGGTCTGGCCCGCGACTTCGGCGGCGTCTGCCATCTGCGCTTCGACGACACCAATCCCGAAAAGGAAGACCAGGAATATGTGGACGGCATCATCGATGCCGTGCGCTGGCTGGGCTTTGACTGGAAGGATGTCGACGGACACGAGAACCTCTACTTCGCCAGCAATTACTTCGACTTCATGTACCGCTGTGCGGTCTACCTGATCGAGCAAGGCCTGGCCTACGTGGACGAGCAGTCGGCCGACGAGATGAAGGCCAACCGCGGCGACTTCACCCGTCCCGGCGTGAACAGCCCTTTCCGCGACCGCTCCGCGGCCGAAAACCTGCAGCGCTTTGCCGACATGAAGGACGGCAAGCTGGCCGATGGCGCCGCCGTGCTGCGCGCCAAGATCGACATGGCCGCGCCCAATATCAATCTGCGCGACCCGGCCATCTATCGCGTGCGCCATGCCGAACACCACAACACCGGCAACCAGTGGTGCATCTACCCGATGTATACCTTTGCGCACCCCATCGAGGATGCCTACGAGCACATCACCCACTCCATATGCACACTGGAGTTCGAGGATCAGCGCCCCTTCTATGACTGGCTGCTGAACCATCTGCGCGAAGGCGGTCTGATCGACGCCCCCCAGCCCCGCCAGTACGAGTTCTCGCGCCTGAACCTGACCTATGTGATCACCAGCAAGCGCAAGCTCAAGCATCTGGTGGACAACCAGTTCGTCACCGGCTGGGACGACCCGCGCATGCCCACCGTGGTCGGCCTGCGCCGCCGCGGCTACACGCCTGAGTCCATCCGTAACTTCTGCGAACGCATCGGCGTGACCAAGGACTACGCCTGGATCGACTACGGCACGCTGGACGGCTGCCTGCGCGAAGACCTGGAAAACAAGGCCCACCGCGCCATGGTCGTGCTGGACCCTGTCAAGCTCGAACTCAGCAACTGGGCCGAGGTGTTTGGCAATGCCGAACATCTGGAGGACTGCCACCTGCCCGCCCTGCCCCACGCTGCAGAAGGTGAAACCGTGCCCGAGCGCCGTTTTACCCTTGGCCGTGAAGTGTGGATCGAGCGCGAAGACTTTGCCGAAGTGCCGCCCAAGGGCTACAAGCGCCTGTTCCCCGGTAACAAGGTCCGCCTCAAGGGCGGCTATGTGATCGAATGTACGGGCGCCGAAAAGGATGCCGACGGTAATGTGACCAAGGTGCTGGCCACCGTGGTACCCGACACCAAGAGCGGCACACCGGGCGCCGACAGTGTCAAGGTCAAGGCTGCCATCACCTGGGTGGGCGTGATCGACGGCCTGCAGGCCGAAGTGCGCATGTACGACCGTCTGTTCACCGACCCGCAACCCGATGCCGGCGGCAAGGATTTCCTGAGCCTGCTGAACCCCGACAGCCTGAAGGTGGTCACCGCTTATGTGGAGCCTTCGCTCAAGGCTGCACAGGCTGATGACAAGTTCCAGTTCGAGCGTTTTGGCTATTTTGTGGCCGACCGCAAGGATCACCGGAGCGACAAGCCCGTGTTCAACAAGATAACCGGACTCAAGGACAGCTGGGGCAAGTAAACGCTCCAGCCAGTTTCAGCAAGGCTGCCAGGATTCACTGGCGGCCTTTTTTTATTGCGCAAGCCACTGCGGCATTTATCCCGAGAACAGCCATTCGGTTCTCCGATCGAGAAATGGATGGCGCCCCTAAATCATGGTTACATATTGAAATAAATACCGCCGGTATTGATTTTCAATACTTGATAAGCATTTACACAAAATGTTCTGAAATTCAGAGCATTCCATTATTTTCTTTCTAGAATCCTGCTCACCACAACATTACCCAATCCGCAATTCATTCGCGGATTTTTTATTTTCATCAAAGGTCAAGAATGAACAAAAAAGCAGGGGCAGGCATTGCAGCGGCCATCGCCGTGATCGTGGCGGGAACACTGGGCACCAGCTATTACATGGGCGGCAAGTTGCAGCAGAGCTTTACCGAAGGCCTGGACAAGTGGAACGAGCATGGCGTGAAGATTCAGGTCACCAGCTATGACCGCGGCGCTTTTTCTTCCATCGCCAAAACGGTATGGACCCTGGACAGCGGCGACGAGCCTGTCCAGTTCACCGCCGAGCACAAGATCAGCCACGGACCGCTCCCCCTGGGCCATGCCGCAGAGATTCATACCAGCTTCAATCTGCCAGAGAATGCAGACCCGGAGCTGAAGACCGCGCTCAATGGACGCTCTCCACTGGAAGTTGACACCAAGGTCGGCTGGGGCCGCAGCAGCTCCAACGTCATGACATCGCCGGCCGTGAGCAGCAAGATCAAGGACAGCGAAATGAACTGGGGCGGCATGAAGCTCGTCTGGGACATGCCAGCCGACATGAAGGCCGCCAAGGGCACGGGCAGCTTCGCCGGCCTGCAGTTCAAGGACGAGGAAGGCAGCGTGACGCTGGACAAGGCCGATATGCGCTTCGACATGAAGCAGCCCGCGGGCCAGCAGTTCTGGACCGGCCCGTTTGCCATGACGATTGCCAAGATTGCCGCCACCAAGCAGGAAGAGGAAGGCAAGAGCTCTGCCAGCCACTTTGAAGGCATCACCATGGATTCGGACACCATCCTCAAGGGCGAGGTCGTGGAAATGACGCTCAAGACAGGCATCAAGACCGCCAAACTCGAAGACAAACAGGCTGATGACCTGGTCCTGGACATGGCGTTCAACAATGTCGATGCCAACTGGATCAACCAGGTCGTGGAAATGAGCAAGCGCAAGAACCCGCTGCTCGGTGCTTCTGGCGAAGCCGGGGACGATGAAGACGCTGACGATCAGCAAAGCGGCGATCTGCGCGAGAAAATGCTCAAGTCGCTGACACAGGCGCTGGCACGCCAGCCCGTGATCGAACTCAAACGCCTGTCCATGCGCACCCCCGACGGCGTAAGCGAGTTCGCGGCTGCCATTCAGTACCTGGGCGATGGCGAGAAGATGGGCAATCTGCTGCAGGATCTGAAGGTCAGCCTCAAGGCCGATATGCCCAAGCCCTTCATGGAAAACATGATGCTCTCGCGCAGACGCTCCAGCCTGCTGGCCGTGTTTGAAGGCGAGAGCGAGTACAAGCCCGAAGATATCGAGGAGGCAGCCAAAGCCCAGACTCAAGCCAGCCTGGACATGCTCAAGGAGCAAGGCATCTTCGAAGACAAGGACGGCAAGATGCGCACCGAGATCGTCTATGCCAAGGGTGAATTCCAGGTCAACGGCAAGCCGCTGGACGCCATGGGCACGAGCACACTCATGGGCACCATGACCGAATGACGTGACCGGCGTGCTGCGTCGCGGATCGCTCCAGGGCCTGCCTCGTGCAGGCCTTTTTCATGGAAAAAATCGCCCCGAGCGTGGAGATACAGGCGAGAAACCTCCCTCTACATGCCTTGCCCAAAATTTTTGTTATTTTCGGCCCTTAAGCCTTACCCATAATAGGAAGGAAGCTATCAAAATTTATATGCTTTCGTGGAGCATGACTGCAGCCACACGCTTTATTTGCTTACAACACTCTGTCAACAACGGCTCAACACTGGCGTTAAAACAGCATCCGCCATAGCACCGTGACTTGCACTGTGCGGCGCAAGGAGCGTTAGATGTCGCATTTCCCTCAGACCCGGCCTGAGCAGCCGGAACAGCAGCCAAGCACGGTCGCCCGCCTCTGGCACCCAGGCATGATTGCTCTGGCCGCCGCCATGGCACTGAGCGCCTGCAACGACAAGGATTCGCCGATCAAGGCGGACAGTGCGCCGTCGGCCTCGGCACCGGCCGCCATGTCGGATGCCCCACAGCCTCAGCCCGCAGCCTATGTGCCACCCGGTGCAGACGCGCTCTACCGGATGGTGGCGCCGATTGCGCTGTACCCGGACAAGCTGGTGGCCCAGATCCTGGCCGGTGCCACCTATCCAGACCAGATCAGCGCTGCCGAAACCTGGCTGGGGCAGAACCCTGGACTGCAGAAGACAGCGCTGAGCAATGCCGTCAATGCCCAGAACTGGGACCCGTCCGTCAAGTCATTGACCCAGTTTCCCAACGTGCTGGAACAACTGGCCTCCAACCTGCCCTGGACCACGGCGCTCGGCAAAGCCTATTACAACGATCCCTCGGATGTGATGAACGCCATACAGGTCATGCGCAACCGGGCCTACAAGGCCGGCACGCTCAAGACCTCCAGCCAGCTCAAGGTCAACCTGGCGTCCGCGCCTGCCGCCGTGGCCTATACGCCTGGAGCCGTGGTCACACCCCTGCCCGACCCAGTCATAGAGCCACCGGAGCAGTTCATTGAAATCAGCCCCTCCCAGCTGGATACGGTCTACGTTCCTCAGTACGACCCGGCTGCGGTCTATGGTCAGCCGCTGCCCGTATATGGCGGCTACCGCTATGTGGAAGTGCCGCCTCCGACTCCCGTGGCCGGCGTGCCAGTGATGGCCGGCCTGCTGGGCTTTGGCACCGCCATCGTGCTAGCCGGGTCCATGGACAGGCATCCGTCCTGGGGCTGGAATGCCTGGAATATGCACTGGGGCGACCCCGAAAGGCCCTGGCGCCACGGCGAGCGCCCCCCGCCCCCGCAGGCCCGCCCGGCCGTGGTTTATAACAACACCACCTATATATCGCAGTCGCGAACCGTGGTGCAGAACATCCATCGCACGGACAACACCTACATCAACAACATCCATGCAAATGCCGCAGGCGAGCGCCAGGTACAAGCCGGACAGCCTCAGACTGCAGGCGTCTTCGCTGCACAGCATGGACTGCAGTCGGACGCGATTGCTGGCGGCGCAACAGCAGCAGCCGTCGGTGCCGCGGCACTGGCAGCCGGTGGCCATGCCCTGAGCCAGCGCCAGCCAGCACAGAGTCCTCTGGCTACACAGCTACAGGGCAGGCCGGGCTTTGCCCAGGGACCCAACCAGGTTCCAGGCGGGCCACGCGCGTCCAATGGCAATACTTTGATGCCGCCGCAAGACCCGCATGATCGCCATCCACCGCAGGCGCCGCAGATGCAGGCTGCCACGGCGGAGAAAGCCATGCAGCAACGCCCACAGGAGCCAACCCAGCGCCAGCAAGCAATGCAGCAGCAGACTCCTGTGCAGGTGCAACAGCAGCACGCCCAGGAGCAGGCCCAGCGTCAGCAGCCAATGCAGCAAGTCCGCGAGCAGCAGGAGCTCCAGCGACAAGCCCAGATGCAGCAGCAACAGCAACAGCAGCGTGCCCAGGAGAAGGCTCAACGCCAACAGCAAATGCAGCAAGCCCGTGATCAGCAAGAGCATCGGCAACAGGCACAGCTGCAGCAGATGCAACAGCAGCGCGCCCAGGAGCAGGCTCAGCGCCAGCAACAAATGCAGCAACAAGCCCTTGAACAGCAAGAGCGTCGGCAACAGGCACAGATGCAGCAGATGCAACAGCAGCGCGCCCAGGAACAGGCTCAGCGCCAGCAACAAATGCAGCAGCAACAAGCCCGTGAACAACAGCAGCGCCAGCAGCAGGCCCAGATGCAGCAGATGCAGCAGCAGCACGCCCAGGAGCAAGCTCAGCGCCAGCAGCAAATGCAGCAGCAACAGGCTCGTGAACAACAGCAGCGCCAGCAGCAGGCCCAGATGCAGCAACAACGGGCACAGGAACAGGCCCAACGCCAGCAGCACCAGGCCGAGCAACAGGCTCGCATGCAAGCGGCGCGCTCAGAGGGCCGCTCGCGCGGGGATCGCGAGCACCGTTGAAACGCCACTCGCCTTCATACCAAGCCGCCTGCCATGCAGGCGGCTTGTCAGCGCGCAACCTGCATGACGGTATAAACAAGCTCATAAAAGCTCATTCGTTTTGCTCCACTCATTGCCGCAGCCTTCATGTACAACCCCAGCCATTTCAAGATCGATGATTCGGCCTCCCTGCATGCCCTGATCCAGGCTCACCCGCTGGGTTGTCTGGTCACCCAGTCCGACGCGGGACTGGACGCCAATCACCTGCCGTTCGAGTTGCTGCAGGACGAGGATGGCATGCTGCGACTGATCGCCCATGTGGCGCGCGCCAATCCTGTGTGGCAGCAGATCCGGGACGACAGCCCCGTGCTGGTGATCTTCCGTGCCGAGCAGGCCTATATCTCTCCCAACTGGTATCCCAGCAAGCACGAGACCCACGAGCAGGTGCCGACCTGGAACTACCGTGTGGTCCACGCGCACGGCCGCATCAGCGTGCGCGACGATGAAAAGTTCGTGCGCGGCGTGGTGGGCCGGCTCACCCGCCGCCACGAGGCCAGCAACAATGCCGAGGCCCCATGGAAGATGAGCGACGCTCCGCCCGACTACCTGCAACGCATGCTCGGCGCCATCGTGGGCCTGGAAATTACCGTCGACCGCCTTGAAGCCAAGTTCAAGCTGAGCCAGAACAAGCAGCAGCGCGACCGGCTCGGTGCAGTGCAGGCTCTGGAGCAGTTGGGACAGCTGGACCTGGCCCAGAGCATGCGCCAGCCCTGATCGCGCGGCCGGCCTTCAAGGCATAGCCAGCGTAAAGCTCACATGCCTGTATCGCCTTTAGCTCCGCTATCGATAGCAATACAGCACAATGCCTGCACAATCCGATAAGCACCATGCCGACCGAAAAACTTACCAGCCCCTCTTTCCCGCCCGCACGCCGTCACCTGCTGCAATGGATGGCGCAAACAGCGCTGTTTGCCGCAGCACCGGCCTGGGCGGCACGCAGCGCCAACTCGGACAGCGCGCTCTGGCCGCAGGACAGCAGGGTTCCCGGCGGCGTCGCACGCCTGTCGCTGGGCCCGGCTTCCGCACGCCCCCTGGTCACGGCAGCGGAGGCCGAGGTTCTGGTGGTGGGCGACATGATCGAATGGACCGCACTCGTGGGCATACCGCTTGCCAGCACACCGGGTGAGCAAAGCATTGGCGTGAAGGCCGACGGCCGTTTGCGCACCATGAGCTATACGGTGCACGACAAACAGTATGTGGAGCAGCGCCTCAAGGTCTCGCCCAAGACGGTGGACCTGTCTGCCGAAGACAATGCCCGCTACGAACGCGAGGCCGCCCACCTGAAGACCGTGATGGCCACCTTCACCGAGCCGCAGCCTTCCGGCAGCCTGCACATGCGCGTGCCGGTGCCGGGCCGTCGCTCCAGCAGCTTCGGCCTGCGCCGTGTCTTCAACGGCCAGTCGCGCAATCCGCACAGCGGCATGGACATTGCCGCCCCCACGGGCACGCCGGTGCCCGCACCGCTGCCCGGCAAGGTGATCGACGTGGGTGACTATTTCTTCAACGGCGGCACGGTCTGGCTGGACCATGGCGGCGGCCTGCTCACCATGTACTGCCACCTGAGCCAGGTGGACTGCAAGCCGGGCGACCAGTTGCAGACGGGCGATGCCTTTTGCAAGGTCGGAGCCACAGGCCGCGTGACCGGTCCCCACCTGCACTGGAGCGTGATGCTGAACCGCGCCATGGTGGACCCGGCGCTGTTCATCTGAACGGATCTCGCAGACTAAAAAGCGGCTCCGCGAGCCGCTTTTTAGTTCTTGCTACCAGATCAGAATCACAAGCTCCCGACCTACCAAGCGCTGCAGACCGGTTTGCTCGAAACTATGGCGCATCCTGATCCTGCTTCAGATAGTTCTCCACCAGTTCGAAAAAACTGTCGTAGAAGCTGCGTTTGGAAATGGTCTCGCTGCCCACCTTGACCAGCGAATCGTTGCTGGAAGAAAACGGCAGAGACAGCGAACCCAGAGCGCTCACGCCCACGCTGGCCGAGGTTGCGCTTTTCTTGAGCGAATAGCGATCCTGCAACGCTGTCGCAAAACCCAGACTGACCAGGCCGTCGCTGGTCTGCGGCACGCAGACCACACGGAAATTGATTTCCAGATTGGTCTCCGTATTGGGCTGGAAGTTCTTGCGCCCTTCTATCAGCTCCTGCGTCCTGGCCGTGGCGATATAACCCTGGCTCAACAAGGCACGGCGCGCGGCCTCGCAAGTCTGTGCCGGTGTCGCATCAAAGCCGCGGGAAAACGTGGAACTGGAGTCGAAAGTCTCCTGTACCGGCATATGCTGAGGTGCGGTTGCCGAGCATGCCCCCAGCAAACCTGCCAATATGCCCACAGAACCCAGCCGCCCCCAATTCAGCCCAAACAAAGCAACACCACCTAAGCGCACAGAAACTCCTTGATGCCTGGGCCGTAGTTTCTTCATAGCCCGAACCTTTGAAGCGTAGCAGCTTGGCAAAGACTAATTTGACGAAGCGCTGTCTAGACGTACGGATTTTTTCGCTCTTTACAGGGGCTTCACGCCCGAGCGGCACATCTGATTTCTCCGCCCGTCAGCGTGCAGCATTTGTTGACACTCTGAGGTTGTCGAAGCGCAAAACAACAGCAACGTTGGGTTAAGGTCAGATAAAACCCGCAGGGAACTGATATGGTCAACAGAGACTCTGTTTCTGCTGACACGGTTTGCCGTATTCCTCTATTCGACCTTAAGGAAACCCTATGAAATTTCGCTGGACCTGGTGCCTTCCCCTTGTTGCTTCCATGACGCTTGCCGCCTGCGGTACGACAGGCGGCGGCGGTGCAAGCAAGCCCGGCCCTACAGGCCCCGCAGGCGATGCCACGTCGCTGACTGCCTACCACTGGAAATTGCAAGAGGCCTTCACGCCGGCGGGCAATGAGGACCAGAGCTGGTTCCTGGGCTCCAGCCAGGCACCTATCGAGCTGGACTTCGTGGACCAGCGCGTCGTCGTCAAGAATCTGTGCAACGTCATCTCGTCGGCTTACACCGTTGAAGGCCAGCGCATCAATCTGCAGCGAGGCATGAGCACCCTGCGTGCCTGCAATGACAACCAGCTGATGATGCTGGAGCAGAAGGTTGCGCGCATTCTGCCTACGGCCAAGCAGTGGAACGTGCAGCTCGGCGGCGCCACTACTGAACAGCCTCGCCTGACGCTGCAGTTCATTGATGGCACGCGCTGGCAGCTCAACGGCAAGCCCACCGCCCAGACCCAATACGGCAGCGCGCCCGAGCGCATATTTCTCGAGGTCGGTCCCGAGCGTAAGGCCTGCAGTGCAGGCGCAGGCCGCCATCAGTGTCTGCAGGTGCGCGAGATCCGCTACGGCGACAACGGCGTCAAGACCTATACCGGCCAGTGGGAAAACTTCTACAGCGAGATTGAAGGCTACAAGCACGAAGCCGGTGTGAGCAACGTGCTGCGCATCAACCGCTTCAAGCGCCAAAATGTTCCCGCCGATGCTTCAAGCTATGTCTATGTGCTGGACATGGTGGTGTCCTCGGCCATCGCCGACAAGCGCAAGTAAGCCACGTTCAGGCATTGAAAAAGCCGGCCCAGGTGCCGGCTTTTCTATTTTCATGCGTACATTCAACGCCGATGTTTCACGCACCACACTCCATCAATCGAAGCCGGTGTCAGAGGACGATTTTCTTTTGGCAATAACTACTTAGGGAATGTTTTCTGAACGTAGCAGTTCGGAAAACAGGATTGCAGGTTATGCCCAGCGTCTGTGGAGCTGCCTGTGGACAAGCCTCGGAAAAACAGGGCGAGGCCGCACAGGCATTGACTTCGGGCACTGCGATCAAAAAATACGCAGGGATGGTTGGGCCTGCGATGTTTCACGGAGAAAAAAGCCGACACCTTTCGGATGTCGGCAAGAGAGGAAAGTCACTGACCTCACACACACAAATCATTGAACTGGCTTCTGCCTCGGCTCCATGCCCCGGACAAGAGCTGACAGATTCAACGCAGACGGAAACGGCCTTCCACAAACATGGAGGAACGATGGCCGCTTTCGCACTGGTTGTCAGCGTAGGACCAGAAAGCCTGCACCGTGCCCTTGGCCGAGTCTATGACCTGGCTGACCGTGAAGCCGGTCTTCTCGATCCAGTTCAAAAAATGCAGGTGGTCGCTCAGTTGCAGATAGCTGAGGTTCTCGCAGCCCTCGGAAATATGCCCTTGCGAGTCCACCACGCGCCAGCGCATCTGACCGCTGGCGGTGTAGCGGACTTGGGCCTGGCTGTCCGGGAATTCAATGACTGCTTCGCGGCCCAGAAGAGTTCCTGCGTATTGCATCGAAAGCATGGACATGATGTGACTCCTTGAGAGAAAGCTTCGCTATTCATAACGCCAAACCATTTGTGTGAAGCTATGATGAATCGCCGCCGTTTCCTTGCGTGTGGGAAAGTGACTCATGCCTTCGTCGGTAAACATTTTTTGACAAACAAGGCTTCTCTCCTGCATGGCATGAAGGTCAATCCGCAGCCTGCTTGCCGGATATGAACCGCAGGAGAAGTGAATGCTCATAACGGCCACAGGCACTGCAGAGAACAAGGCGATCGCGCATACTCGGCCCTCTGACATTTCAGGTCGCCAAGGCAGGAAGTCGGCCCAGGCCCACTCCCGCCTCCCCAGCCGCACTCACGGATCTCACCTTGTCCACCCCCGTCACCTCTACAGCGCCTCAGGCCCCCTCCATCCCGCCATTGCGCGATCCCGCTTTTGTCAATTTCGTGCTGGCACGCATGCTTGCCATGTTTGCCCAGCAGATGCAGGCCGTGGTGGTGGCCTGGCAGGTATACGACATCACGCGCGAGCCTCTGTCTCTGGCCTATGTCGGGCTGGCGCAGTTCCTGCCCATGGCGGGTCTGCTGATTCCCGCTGGCGATCTCAGCGACCGCATGAGCCGCAAGCGCCTGCTTGGCATCAGCTGGCTGGTGGCCGCGGTCTGCTCGGGCCTGCTCTGGCTGCTGGCCGAGAGCGGTGCTCACAATGTGCACTGGATTTATGCAGTGCTGGTGCTGTTTGGCTGCAGTCGCGCCTTCAGCGGTCCGGCGCTGCAAAGCCTGTTGCCGCAGATCGTTGCCCGCGAGCAGCTGGCCCAGGCACTGGCCACCAACAGCATGCTGATGCGTATCTCAGCGATTGCTGCTCCCGTGCTGGGCGGCCTGCTGTACGCGCTCGGCGGCGGCGTGCTGACCTATGCAGTCTGTGGCGTCGCTCTGCTTCTGGGCGCAGGCCTGCTGAGCCAGGTCCCCGTGCACTTTGCCAGCCCCAGGATCGTCACTGACGTTCAAACCACCATGTGGCAACGCTTTGCCGAAGGCCTGCATTTCATGCGCACCCGCCCCATCATCCTTGGCACCATCTCGCTCGATCTGTTTGCTGTGCTGCTGGGCGGCGTTGTGGCCCTGCTGCCCGTCTATGCGCATGAGGTGCTGCAGGTCGGTCCGCAAGGCCTGGGCCTGCTGCGCTCCTCCATGGCCGCAGGCGAGGTCTGCATGGGCCTGTGGCTGGCCTCGCGCCCCATCAACCGCCGCGTGGGCAAGGTGATGTTTGCCGCCGTAGCAGTGTTCGGACTGGCCAATCTGGTGTTTGCGCTCTCGCACTGGTTTGTACTGTCCATGCTGGCACTGGCCGTGGCCGGTGCGGCCGATATGGTTAGCGTCTATATTCGCGGCGCATTGGTGCAGTTTTCCACGCCCGACCATATGCGCGGCCGCGTGAATGCGGTGAACATGCTGTTCATCGGCTCCTCCAACGAGCTGGGCGAGTTCCGCGCAGGCAGCAGCGCGTCCTGGTTTGGCGCAGTTCCCGCCGCCATTCTGGGCAGCCTATGCACGCTGGGCGTGGTGGGTGGCTGGATGACACTGTTCAAGCCGCTGCGCGATGTGGACAGGCTCGAAGATGCGGCGCGCGTAAGCGGCCTCGAGCCCCCCGCAAGCACTTGAAAATCAATAGCTGCCAACCATCGGGCAATTGGCGCTGCAACCCGTTTCGACACAAAAAAGCCTCGCAGACCCTGCGAGGCTTTTTGCTGATCGCGGCGGCTGATTTACAGCAGCTCGGCACGCAGTTGTGCGGCGCTCTTGGGCGACAGCAGGCCAGGGGCCACGTCAAATACGGTCTTGCAGCCATGTTGGCCAGCCTGGGCCAGGCGATGCACGGCGCGGGCATAGGCCACAAGCACACTGGAGGTGAACTCGGGGTTGCTATCCAATTGCAGGCGGTATTCGATGACCTGCTTGTTTTCGGCACTGGTGTTGCCGCTGCGGATCACAAAGCCGCCATGGGGCATGGAAGAGTGATCGCGAGCCAGCTCTTCGGCACTGATGAAGTGGACCGTGGTGTCGTACTGGTCGAAGTAGTGAGGCATTTCCACAATGGTCTTGCGCACGGCTTCGGCGTCGGCGCCATCCTTGAGCACCACATGGCATTCACGCTGGTGCTTCTCGCGGGTGGACAGCTCGGGGCGCACGCCGGAACGCACCTTGTTGACGGCCTCTTCCACAGGAATGGTGTACTGCACGCCGCCGGCCACGCCTTCCACGCGGCGGATGGCGTCGGAATGGCCCTGGCTCAGGCCCTTGCCCCAGAAGGTGTAGGTAGCGCCGTCAGGCAGCAGGGCTTCACCCAGCACGCGGTTGATGGAGAACATGCCGGGGTCCCAGCCGGCCGAGATCAGGGCCGTGCACTGCCCCCCCTGAGCGGCCTTGTCCACATTGGCAAAGTGTTCGGGGATGCGGGCATGGGTGTCAAAGCTGTCGACCAGATTGAAATGGGCCGCCAGCTCGGGCGCCTGCCTGGGCAAATCGTCCTTGGAGCCGCCGCAGAGAATCAGCACATCGACCTGACCTTTGTGCGACAGCAAAACATCCATGGAATGCACAGGCGTACCTGCATTCAGGGGCTGGAGCTGGGAAGGGTCGCGACGGGTGTAAATCCCCTTGAGCTGCATATCGGGGTTCTTGGCGACAGCAGCTTCCACGCCGCGGCCCAGATTGCCGTAACCGACGATAGCAACGCGGATAGGGGATGGGGTCGATGCCATGACGAGCTATTCCTTCAAACAAAACAAAACTTCAATTATTGCCCTGTGATGCACCAACTTGGGGCTGGAACTGCTGCAATCTCAGTCCGATGTGTGTGAACGCCCACGCCATGAATGCCGCAAGCCATCGCCGATCAGCAGGCCCACGGCGGCGAAGATCAGCGCATAGCTCAGTTGCTGCTGCGGCTCCATGCTCTCGCCCAGCAGCCAGGCCACCACGACCAGCAGGGCCGGCTCCACGTAGGACAGCAGACCGAACAGACCCAGCGGCAGCCAGCGACTGGCAATCATGTACAGCGCCAGCGCCACTGCGCTGACGATGCCCAGCAAGGGCAGCAGGCCCCATAACGTCGGATGACCCGCGACCAGCGGCCAACTGTCGGGCGTGCGCAGCGTGAAGGCAATGGCCACCGGAACCAGCAGCGCCATGTCTATCCAGTGACCGGCCAGGGTATCGGTCTGCAGCCAGCGGCGCAGCGAGAAATACACCGTGTAGCCCAGCGCCACCACCCAGGTCTCCCAGGACATGCCGCCGGCCTGCCAGAACTCATGTGCCACGCCCGCAGCCGCCAGGAGCGTAGCCAGGCTCTGGCCCAGAGTCAGACGCTCGGCAAACAGCACACGCCCAGCCACGACCATCACCAGCGGCAGCAGAAAATAGCCCAGCGACACTGGCAACGCACGCCCGTTCATGGGTGCCCACATGAAAATCCATAGCTGCACGCCCAGCAGCGCCGCGCTCAGCACCAGCAGCATTCCAAACCGGGGCTGGGCCAGAGCTCGCGCCAGCAAGTCGCGTACCGCCGCCACCTCCTTGAGAGCGAACAGCAGGGCAGTGGTAAAGGGCAACGTCACCAGCACGCGCCAGCCAAAGATCTGCTCGCCATCGAGCGGGGCAAGAAAAGGCGAGAGGTAATACAGCGAGGCGAACAGCACGGACGCCAGGACCGAAACCACCACCCCCTTGAACATCACAGACACAAGATCAAGCCTCCAAATGGCGGCCAGCATTGATCCGTCAAGCGCTGGCAGCTACTTCAAAAAATGAGCCGACGTCGAGCCCGCACCGATTCTCGGCCACGAAGCGGCCTGTCGGCAGGCAGACCCTGGTCAGCAAAGCTTTGCACTGTGCGCTAGAGTGCGGCTCGCCCTCTTCTGTCTGCCTTCCACATGCCCGATACCGCCCTGCCCGACGGCTCTGCCAATCCGCCTTTGCACATACTCTGGCAGGACGAGCATATGGTCGTGGTCTACAAACCCGCCGGCTGGCTGGTACATCGCACGGGCCTGGATGCTCACGAGACCCGCTTTGTCATGCAGACGCTGCGCGACCAGCTGGGCCACCATGTCTGGCCCGTGCACCGGCTGGACAAGGGCACTTGCGGCGTGCTGCTCATGGCACTGCACAAGCAAGCGGCCCAGGCTCTGGCTGCCAGCTTTGCAGCCCATGAAACCCGCAAGGAATATCGGGCCCTGGTGCGCGGCTGGCTGCCCGAAACGTTGGAAGTCGATCATCCCCTCAAGCCCGACGATGCACCCGAGGATGCCCCGGTGCAGGACGCGCACACGCACTTGCGCTGTCTGGCGCGCCTGTCCTGGCCCGAAAGCTATGACGGCCGACACCCCGAAACCCGCATCAGCCTGGTCGAAGCCCTGCCGACCACGGGCCGCAGACACCAGATACGCCGCCATCTCAAGCATGTGGCCCACCCCATCATCGGCGACGCCACCCATGGCAAGGGGCCGCTGAATCGCTGGTGGGCCGAACGCCTGGGTCAACAGCGGCTATGGCTGCATGCCAGGGCACTGGAGATTGCCCACCCCGTGAGCGGGCAGCTCATGCGCTTCGAGGCCGACTGGTCCAGCCTGACTCAGCTGCAGGAAGCGCGGGACTGGCAAAAGCTGCTGGCACTGCCGGGCTGGCAATCCATAGCATAAGAAACAGCTGTCAGCGCTTGTATCTCAAGCGTTGGCAGCTATGCTTTTCTGCAACTACGCAGACTTGGGCGTTGCGCGAATCCACTTGCCCTCTTCGTCGAACTGCAGGCCTGGTGCGGCCGCAAACTCGTATTGTGCTTCGGGTTCGGCCTTGAGCTCACCCTGCAGCAACTCCACCAGACGCTCGTTGCCCATCTTGAAGCCACAGGCCTGGGCATGGCCGCCGCCGCCAAAGCTCTCCGCCAGAGGAATGCAGTTGAACTCCGAGCGCGAGCGCAGGCCCACCTTGGTGCCCTTGTGATTGGCATGCCACATCAGGGCAAAGCTGCCGCTCTGGCGCGCCAGCAAATCGCCCACCTGGCTGTGGAACATGCCCGGGCAGTTGACCATCAGGCCCTGCCTGCCGTTGAAGACCAGCACCTGGGCGCCGTCGGCAATATCGGCACAAAGCTTCTGGAATTTCTCGTCCATGGCGCCGCCACGCGCCATGTAGACGGTTTCCTGCTCGGGCGTGAAGGCCGCAATCTCGGCCCAGCGCTCAAAGCTGCGCACGGGCTCCATGTCCAGAGCCGCGAGAAACGCCGCACTTTCGGGGAATTCCCATTTCCAGATATCGCGGTCCTCAATGTAGCGAATCAGACCAGGCACTGGCTTGTCGGCCTGGAAAAACTCCCAGGCCAGACGCGCGCCGGACTTGCTCATATCGAAATGCACCACGCCGCATTGGCATTGGTAGCCGCTGAGTTTCTCGGCCGCACTCTTGTGATGGTCCAGCACCACGAGCTTGGCCACGCGCGACTCGATCTCGGCCATCAACGTGGGCTCGAAGGCAAAGTCCAGCACATAGACGGCGCGACCGGCCAGATCGCCCAAGTCGTCGGCCGTCTGAATCTCGCCGTGATCCAGACCGCGAAACTCGGCCTGGCCTTCATAGAACAGCCAGGCCGCCAGCGCCGCGCCAAAGCCGTCGGGGCAGCGACGGCCATGATAGAGGATGAGGGGCTTGGGATCGTTGCGATCGGGGCGTACCAGCAACTGCTGGAACAGGGAAATTTTGGCGTTCTGTGCGGTCATAACCGGGCATTTTCGCCGTTTGCGCCGGAACGAGGCGACGCACGGGCATTGCGGGTTCACGGCTGACGGCTTCGTCGGGTGCTTCGCCCTGCCAGACACGACCGGCAGGGCTCATCCGGCTACCCACAAGAGGCTTCACGCCTGGTAAGTCACCGCTTGCTTTTTCCTCGGTTAGCACAAGCGCTGAAATCCCTGATTTCGGTATCTACCTAAGCCCCCACTCTTCGCATACGCCTATGATGGGGGTCTTGCTATTGAAATGCTGCGGTCACCGGCAGGCCCGCAACGCTTGCCTGCCACGACAGTTACAGCGCTGGGTGCTCCGCGGCCCCTGTATGCGATCTACACCCGATATCACTCCTCACCTCGGTACGCTGCTCAGTTTTCGCCGCGACCTGCACGCCAATCCTGAGCTCAAATACGAAGAGCACCGCACCGGCGACAAGGTCGCCGCATACCTCACGGCCCTGGGCCTGACCGTGCATCGTGGCCTGGGCCAGACTGGCATCGTCGCCAGCATCTACGGCAAGGGCCGCAGCAAGGACAACCCCGGCCGCAGCATCGGCATCCGCGCCGACATGGATGCCCTGCCCGTCACGGAAATCAACACCTTCGGGCACATCAGCCAGAACAAGGGCCGCATGCATGCCTGCGGCCACGACGGCCACACCACCATGCTGCTGGGCGCTGCCACCACCCTGGCTCAGCAACCCGACTTTGACGGCACGGTGCACCTGATCTTCCAGCCAGCCGAAGAAGGAGGCGCTGGCGCCAAGGCCATGATGGATGACGGCCTGTTCGACAAATTCCCCTGCGAAGCCGTGTTTGCGCTGCACAACTGGCCATCACTGCCGGCGGGTCAAATGGCAGTGCGCGTTGGCCCCATCATGGCCTCCACCCTGCGCTTTCAGATCAGGGTCCACGGCAAGGGCGGCCATGCGGCCATGCCCCACACCACGCTGGACCCGATTCCCGTGGCCTGCGCCATCGTCAGCCAGTTGCAGACCCTGGTCTCGCGCAGCACCGATCCGCTGGACTCGGCCGTGCTCACCGTGGGCAAGATCACCAGCGGCACCGTGGAAAACATCATTCCCGATGACGCCATCATCGCCGGCACCGTGCGCACCCTGAAGAAGGAAACGCGCGAGATGTTTGTCGAAGGCCTCAAACGCATCAGCAGCCACGTGGCAGCCGCCCATCTGTGCACGGCCGAGTTCACGCTGCGCCCCGGCGCCTACCCCAACACCACCAACCACGCCCGCGAAGCCAAGTTCATGGCCGCAGTGATGCGTGAAGTGGTCGGTGACGACAACGCCTTTGACGATGTGCTGCCCGCCATGACCTCCGAAGACTTCGGCTTCATGCTGGAGGCCGTCCCCGGAGCCTATGGCTGGATTGGCAATGCCAAGGGCGACCAGCCCGGCGTGAGCCTGCACAATCCGGCCTACGACTTCAACGATGACAACATCGGTCGCGGCTCCAGATTCTGGGATCTGCTGGCACGTCGCTATTTTGAGCAGCCGGCCGCCTGACGACAGCCAAGAACTACGCTATTCATAGCTGACAGCCCTCAACCAGCAACGGTTGTGGGCTTTTTTATATCTTGGCAGCGGCATCGGGCTCGCCCAACACCTCGACCAGCCAACGCTGCTGCGGCATGGGCATGCCGAGCAGCATGCCCTGAAGCACGATGTCCGGGTTCCACTGCGTCAACTGCAGCGCCTGCTCGGACAGTTCCACGCCTTCGGCCACCACGCGCAGTTGCAAGCGGCGCGCCACCAGCAACATCGCCTCCACCAGAGCCGCATCTTTTTCGGAGCGATGGCTGCCGCTGACAAAGCTTCTGTCGATCTTGAGCTCCTGAATCGGCAGGTGCTGCAGGCTGTACATACTGGAATAGCCGGTCCCGAAGTCATCGAGAGAAATCTCTATGCCCAGGCCACGCAGTGCCAGCATGCGCCGACGTGCCTGATCCAGATCCCGCAGCAAGGTGCCTTCAGTGATCTCCAGTGTCAGCTGGCGAGCATTGGCACCGGTTTCCCTCAAGACCTTGTCCAGCGTCGCCATGAAGTCGTCATGCGCAAATTGCTGAGCGCTGACGTTGACCGACAGACGCAGTCCACGCTCTGCCATTACCGGCCTGGCCAGCAGCATGCAAGCCTGACGCAGCACCCAGTCGCCCAGACGCACGATGAGCTCGGACTCCTCGGCCACCGGAATGAACTCTCCCGGGCTTACCAGCCCCCATTCGGGATGCTGCCAGCGTACCAGCGCCTCGGCACCCACGCAGCGACCGCGCGCATCGGTCTGGCTCTGCAGATACAGACGCAACTCCCCGTCGGAGATGCCGTGGTACAAATCCCGGGCAATGCGCACGCGCCGATATACATCCTGGGCCATGCGCGGCTCGAACAGCACCACGCTGCCCGGGCCGCCCAGCTTGGCCTCATGCAAGGCCACGCTGGCAAAGCGCAGCACGTCATGGCTGTTGCCGCCTTTGATGGCCGGCTCCAGCACGGCACCGCCAATGCAGCAGCTGACAAACTCGGTTTCGACCCAGCTGTTGAGAGAAAACGGCTTTTGCAAGGCCTTCTTCAAGGTCTGCGCATACAGCAGCAGTTGCTCCTCCACACCTTCGGCATGCTTGTGCAGGCCATCAAAAACAATAGCAAACTCCGCAGCCGCAACACGCGCAATCCAGGCATCGTCAGGCAGCACCTCGACCAGCCTGGCCCCCATGGCCTGCACCAGCTCGTCGCTGTGCTGCATGCCATGCACATCGTTGAAGACGGAAAAGCGATCTACGTCCAGCAGCAGCAAGCCATGGCTGGCATCCTGCCGAACCAGGGCCAGCTCGCGCAGATGCAAGGTCAGCGAATGGCGGTTGGGCAGCCCTGTGAGCGAGTCCAGGTAGACCAGGTCGTGGATACGGCGCTCGGCCAGAACGCGCTCGGAGAGATCGCGCTTGAGCTCCACATAATTGACGACCTCTCCCTGAGGCGTGCGAATCGGCGTCACCAGCACCGACTCCCGCAAGGCCTCACCCTTGCTCGTGCGATTGGTCATCTCGCCACGCCATAGCGTGCCCTTGGCCAGTTGCTTGAGCGCGCGCTGGCGGTGACTGCGATCCATGCCCATGGTGGATACCAGCTCGGTAGACTGGCCGATCACCTGCTCGCGCGCATAGCCCGAGCGCAGCAGAAAGGCCTCGTTGACATAGATGACCTTCAGCTCGGGATCGGTGATGACGATGCTCTCGGGGTTCTGTTCGACCGCCCGATAGAACTTGCGCAGCTCGTTCTGGCTAGCCTCCAGTGCGGCCAGCATTTCCTGGCTTTTCTGCACGCGCCGCCCCAGGCTGGCTCTTGCTTGCAAGCAAATGATGAGCACCAGCATCATCATGCCCAGCAAATGAACCATCGCCAGCAGATGCTCGGCTGCCGATAGAGCTGCAAATGGCGTGCCGATATGCGGCGCCAGCCACCATAGAGCGGCAACGACGATGGAGGACAGCCCCAGCATCGTCAGGGCGGCACGCGTGCCCTGCACCCAGAGCGCAACAGCCAGCCAGGCAGGAAATGCCATCACGGCCGGCCCATAAAGCCCTCCCATGTGCCAAACCCAGAGCAAGCTCAACAGCCAGTTGCCCCAGACAAAGCAGGACACGGCCCAGACCCACTGCCTGGCCTTGGCCAGGCCCATGCACAACAGCGACAGCAGCATGACGCCGCCGGACAGCGCCAGATCCATGTCGTCCATCGCCGGCATCAGCAACCAGACCAGACTCATTGCAGCGCCCAGGACCCACATCCAGAGACAGCCCAGCCACACCATGCGGCGCATGGGCAACCGGTATCTGGCCTCAACGAAGTGACGCTGCATGCAAGCCCTTTGGCATTCAGACTGAATGATGAATGCTAGGGGCAGTTGCCAATTAGTTCAATCGTCCGGCGAGCCAGGTCTTGAAAGCCCAGACGCGCGGCCTGCCCGGCTTGAGTGCATGCAAGCCCTGGCCGCATCGGGCTTGTCGCCTGCAGCCTAACGCTGCTGCTGCCGCCGCGCGCTTCGGCGTGCCTTGGTCTGCGCATCTTTCCTGGCCTGGCGCTCCGCATCTTTTTGCTGGCCCTCGGCAAGCCAGACCTCGAATTCGGCCGGAGTCTCCAGCGTGATGCGGCCAATGCTCACATCACGGAAGTCGGTCAGCACCAGCTCGGCCGCCTTTTGCAGGTTCACGCGGCCGCCGCTCATCACGGCGCCACGCTTTTTGCCGATCATTGTCAGCAACTCGTCGTCGTGCAACGCTGCAATTTCATCGGCCGAAATGCCCAGCTTGTAGCGCGCCTCCAGCATGGAGGCATAGTGCTTTTGCAGATACAAAAGCAACTCCAGCGCCACCAGGTCTTCGTCGTAGGCATTGCGTCCCACGGCGCCGCTGGCCGCCAGGTTGTAGCCGCTTTTCTCCACGATGATGCGCGGCCACAGCATGCCGGGCGTGTCCCAGAGGTAGAAGTCATCGGCCAGCACGATGCGCTGCTCCAGCTTGGTCACACCGGCCTCATTACCGGTCTTGGCCTGGGTCTTGCCGCTCATGGAGTTGATCAGCGTGGACTTGCCCACATTGGGCACGCCGCAGATCAGCACGCGCATGGGCTTGGCCAGACCGCCGCGCGAGGGCGCCAGCAGCTTGCACTGCTCGATCAGACGCTTGGTGGGAGCAGGTTCCGAGGCGTCCAGCGCAATGGCGCGCGTCTCGCTCTGGGCGTTGTACCAGTCCATCCATGCCTTGGTCTGGACCGGATCGGCCATATCCTGCTTGTTGAGTATCTTCAGGCGCGGCTTGTGGCCCGTCATCTCCTGCAGCAAGGGGTTGGCGCTGGAGCCGGGCAAGCGCGCATCCAGAACCTCGATGACCACATCGATTTCCTTGACGCGCTCCGTGATGGCCTGACGCGTCAGATGCATGTGACCGGGAAACCATTGGATGGCCATAAGCGGAGATCTTTCTTTTTTGCAGGGTGCGAGCACGCAATGGGCGCAAACACCCTTTTATGTCAGTGAATTCAGGCGCGCAAGGATAATCTCCCTCTGCTTTTCTGACCTGCCAGCTCGCTTATGCCCTTGCCCTCCGCCCCCCAAAAGTCCAAAGCCCGCAACGAAATTCTGATCAAGGGCCTGACGATTGCACTGATCGGCATCATCATCTTGCTGGCCCCTGTGTTCAAGCCTGAAAGCGGTATTGCCCAGCTGTTTGCCCAGTCCCATATCGTGGGCTGGTTTGCTCTGGTGCTGGGTCTGGCCTTCATCGCCCAGTTTCTCTGGGTTCGCTTCAAGAAATGAGCGACACAGCCCTGCTGCAGCCGCTGACACAGGCGCGCAGCCAGATTGCGCTATGGCAGCAGCGCGCCGCAGCAGCGGCGGTGACGCTGCGCCAGCCGCCGCCCGAGCCCACGAGTTGTTGCGGGCGCGGCTGCAACGGCTGCGTCTGGGAAGGTTATTACGATGCGCTGGCTTTCTGGCTGGAGGATGCAGCCCAAGCCATGACCGAGGCCTGACCGAGACCCGAAACCCGCTACTCGGGACTCATGCCATTTCGGCTTCCAGCGCAGCCAGGCGGGGCACATGGACTTCTCTTTCCATGACGTCCACCTCGATATCGGCGATCTCGTTATCCAGCGCTTGATAGTCGATACGGAAGCGCCCCGCCCCTGCCTCCAGCCTTTGCGCCTGATGAAATAGCTCGCGCGCTGCTGCACTGGATTCGGCCACCAGACCAGCGTTCTGGCTGGTCATGTGGTCAAGCGCCTGCACCGCCTCGCTGATCTGGGCGATACCCTGGTTCTGCGCCTGGGCAGCCTCGGTGATCGAGGCGATCAGACCGCTGACCGTACGCACATCGCGCACGATATGTTCCATGCGCTGGCCGGCCTGCAGCGCCAATGTCTGTCCCGACTTCATCTGTTTGGTGGAGTGCTCCATGAGCTGGCGGATCTGCTTGGCCGCTTCGGCACTGCGCTGGGCCAGCTCGCGTACCTCGGCCGCCACCACGGCAAAGCCACGGCCCTGAGTGCCTGCCCGCGCCGCTTCCACGGCGGCATTCAGCGCCAGGATATTGGTCTGGAAGGCAATGCCGTCAATCACCCCCACAATGGCAGCCACCTGCTGGCTGCTTTGCGCCATGTGCTCCATATTGCGAACCACCTCCTGCACCACGCTGCCTCCGCTGGCCGCCGCCTCGGCGGCGCTGCGCGCGCTCTGGTCGGCATGGCGCGCACTGTCGGCCGAATGGGTGACCAGGGTGACCATGTTTTCTATGCTGCTGACCGTGGCCTTGAGTTGCTCTGCAGCATGGGCCGTGCGATCGGAGAGATCGCTGTTGTCCTGCGCCATCTGGCTGGATGCGGCAGCCACGGCCTCCACACCACCCTGCACCTCGCCTACCAGGCCGCGCAACTGCCTAGTCATCAGCGCCAGCGACTGCATAAGCCGACCCAGCTCGTCGCCGCGCTCAGCCGCCGGCGGTGCATAGCTGAGATCGCCCGCCGCAATGGTCTGCGCCAGCTGCACCGCCTCGCTCAAGGGCGTGGTGATGGAGCGAATCGTCGTCAACGACAGCAACGCCCCCACCAGGCCCATGAACAGGCCCACACCCATGGCCATGCGCTTGGCGATGGCGGTTTGCTCGCGCCCATGCTGCTCGGCGTCCAGACGCTGCTGCTGCTGAGCCTCGATAAAGGCATCCTGCGCCTGGACATAGCGCCTCGAGGCGGGAATCAGTTGTTCGTCCACCAGCTTCTGCGCCTCCCAGGCCTTGCCCAGATCACGCGCCTGATAGGCCTGCTCGTAGATATCGAGCACTGCCTTGCGTTCCTGCTCCACCCTGGCCAGGCCGCTTCGATCGACTTCGCTCTGAGCATCGGCCTGCACCTGTTGCTGCAGACCACCGGCCTGTTGCATCAGCCCGCGAGCTTTCTGCGAGAGCTGAGCAATCAGATGCTCTTCCGAAGAGAGCACGCTGGCCAGCGCAGCCTCCACGCTCTGCAGCGTCAGCGCCTGCCAGCGCAGCGCAAGATTGATGCGCTTGTCCGTGGCCTGAACAGCGGCGCTGACCCGCTGCTCCACAT
Organism: Comamonas sp. Z1; assembly: GCF_008121555.1. Classification (NCBI taxonomy): domain Bacteria; kingdom Pseudomonadati; phylum Pseudomonadota; class Betaproteobacteria; order Burkholderiales; family Comamonadaceae; genus Comamonas; species Comamonas sp. Z1. The sequence goes on along the minus strand of NZ_VOQT01000015.1, from coordinate 78,266 downwards.
TCTGCAGATAGCTGAACAGGCCGCCTGCCACCAGCACATTGCACAGCAACAGCCCCAGGAACAAGGCCCACATCTTGCGAGCCACCGAAAGGTTCTGGAATTTCTTCAACAACATGAGCACACCGCCGATCAAGCGCGGAGCGCAGTGCTCCGCTGATCGTTACGATATGAAACACAGATGACAATGACGTGACAGCCGCAGCACCGAATGCAATAAAAAAGCGCCTGCAACCCAGAGATTGCAAGCGCTCCCAGCTATCAAATTCCAAGAATTACAGCAGGCTGGCCGGATCCATATAACGCTGGCGCCACTCTTCGAACGTCATGGTGTCGGCAGCCTCGATGGCTTGCTGTGCGGTCACCGACTCCTGGCTCATCCGCTCGTAGCGCGTCTGCTGCTCGGCCGTCCAGGGCATGGCCAGCAAGGCATCGCGCGCCTTGGCGGACTGCATGGTCATGAAGTCGATGAAACGGTTGTCATAGGCGCCGGTGAGTTCCTGCAGCACATGGGCCGAGGGCGTGGACTGCGCGTCCTGCACGCGGGCCAGGGCCTGATCCAGCGCAGCGCTGTAGTCGCTTGTGCCATGAGCAGCATCCAGCGCCTGGGCATAGGGACGACATTGCTCGAGCACTTCCTGTGCCCAGTCGGTCAGCAGCACCTGCTGGCCGTTGCGCACCAGCTTCAGGCCCGGCTCGCGGCCCTGTTCCGCAGCCAGATGCTGGTTGTGCTTGAGGTCGGCAATTTCCTGGGGCGTGTCGTCGGGGCTGTCGCTGTGCAGGCAGTGCAGCAGGAAGACGTCGATCATGCGCATGGTGGCCGGCGCAATGCCCACGGTTTCATAGGGATCGATATCCATGAGCCGCACTTCCACATATTCCACACCGCGCTCGCGCAGCGCGTGCAGCGGGCGCTCGCCGCTCTTGACGGTGCGCTTGGGGCGGATGGTGCCGTAGAACTCGTTCTCAATCTGCAGCAGGCCCGTGCCCAGCTGGTTGTAGTCGCCACCGGGGTTGCGCACGCCCAGTTGCTCGTAGGCCGGATAGGGACGGGTCAGCGCCTCGTGCAGCGAGTCCGCATAGCCGTCGAGTCCGTTGTAGCTGACATTGATGCTGGACTGCGCGTCGCTCTGATACCCCAGGCGCCCCATGCGCAGCGATGTGGCATAAGGCAGGTACAGCGCATGCCTGCCGTCGCCCAGCGGCTGCAGGCGATGCTCGCGCCCTTCCACAAAGCAGGGGCACAGCGCGGGAGAGGCGCCATACAGATACAGCAGCACAAAGGCGTTGCGGCGAAAGTTGCGGATCAGCGCAAAGTACTGGTCGCTGCTCACTCCGGGCAGCGACCAGTTGTAATGAATCCCCGAGATGGTCTGCATGCGGCGGCCATAGCGGTGGCCCAGACCCATGCGGTACACACTCTTGGAACGGCCCGAGTGCGAGCTGCCATAGCGGCCCAGCGGAATCGTCTCGTCGGTGGGTAGGCGGCAGGGCATGCTGGAATTCCACATCAGCTCGCCGCTTTCGCTGAGGTTGCGCAGCACGAACTGATGGACTTCGGTCAGCTCGTCCAGGCATTCCTCGACACCCAGGCGTGCGCCGGTGATGAGTTCCAGCTGGGACTCGCTGTAATCGGTGGTGATGTGCGGGTGCGTGAGAGCCGAGCCCAGTTCCGCCGGGTGCGGCGTCAGGGCCAGCGAGCCCGTGGCCAATGCCCGCAGTCCCTCTTTCTCGATGCCGCGACGAATGCCCAGCAGCCTTTCGGCGGTGGGCATGTTCACGGCGGCCTGCGATGTCTTCATTGTTCTTACCTTCTTAGTGAAGACGCTGACGACAAACTTCGTCTGCCCAATCGCGCCCAGACGGCGAATGATAGAGAAACAAGACGCAACGCGATGGCGGCTGGCCGCTTAACCACGTTTTTCGGCCTGTTGAGCCGCCAAGAGCCAGGGCCTCTGCCAGAAATTTGTCAGATTAACAGCAACCAAAACATGAGCACATGCTCACTCCAAAATAGAAAAAACCCTCGCGAGAGGGCTTTTTTCAGCTGTGCTAATCGCAATCGCCTGCCGCTCTTGCCACTCTCACAGGGCAGAAAATTCAGCGACTTTGGCCTTGATCAATGTCCATGCGCTTTCATGGCCTTGCCCACTTCCACCTGTCCCTGGACGGCGCCACTGGCCGGCACCTGCTGGCCTTCGCTGGCCGTGACTTCAGCCAGACGCGCGGCCAACTCTTCGGGAACGGTCTCACCCATGCCCAGATAAACGCCTTCGGTCATGGTGATATGAGCGGCCTCGAAACCGCCGGCGCCGGCGCAGACAATGGTGCGCGTGGGCGCGCTCTCGTGCGCCAGCACCAGCATGGCAGGCACCACGGCCTCCGGCTTCAAGGCTTCCAGCACCGGCTCGGGCAGCAGACCCGCCGTCATGCGTGTGGCCGCCGTGGGGGCCAGCGCGTTGACCCGGATATTGTGTTTGGCCCCTTCGATGGCCAGCGTCTGCATCAGACCCACCTGGGCCAGCTTGGCCGCGCCATAGTTGGCCTGGCCGAAATTGCCGTAGAGGCCCGTGGACGAAGTCGTCATCACGATGCGGCCATAGTTCTGCTCCTGCATATAGGGCCAGACCGCCTTGCAGCAATTGGCCGCGCCCATCAGGTGCACGTCGACGACCAGGCGGAAGTCCGCCATATCCATCTTGGCAAAGCTCTTGTCGCGCAGAATGCCTGCGTTATTGACCAGAATGTCCACGCGCCCCCAGGCCGTGATGGCCTGCTTGACCATGGCCTGCACGGCGTCGAAGTCGGTCACGGAGGCCGCGTTGGCAATCGCCTCGCCGCCCGCCGCGCGGATTTCATCCACTACCTGCTGCGCCGCCGTGGCCGAACCGCCCGAGCCGTCCACCGCGCCGCCCAGATCGTTGACAACCACCTTGGCACCGCGCCTGGCCAGGGCCAGCGCATGCAGACGCCCCAGACCGCCGCCCGCTCCCGTCACGATGGCCACACGACCTTGAAAATCCATTGCCATGATGTGCTGCTCCTTGCTTGTGCATTGATGCAGCCACTTTAAGCGCCCATGCTGCAGCGCAGCGTAGCGTTTGCGACTGCCTGCGGGTAAGTCTGGAGAATGCTATCAATCCGGGAGCATTTACCGTAAAAAATCACTTGGTTTCAATATTAAAATTATTCAAATTTCAATATCTGTATTCGCTACAAGCTCTTCTTTCAATAGCAAAAATCAGTCATCCACAAGCGACGGGCTTTTCCCCAATTTTTCTCAACAAGCCTGTGGACAAGCCTGAATAGCTTTTGCAGCAATGGCTCAAGCACTTGATTTATATTGAATTTTTCAAACTGCCTGTTTTTTAATCAGATCCTATCCGACAACCAGCCACTTATCCCGTCCTACGCTGGACATCCTTGTGAACAACTGCACTCGCCCCATGAATAAGTCAGGCAAGTCATTGATTTCAAAAGGTTAATTTTTCAACGCTGAAAAAACAGGCAATCCGCACCGGGCCCACGGCCTTGGCAAACCGGCTAAAACAACGGGTTTTGCAAAGAATCACTACAGCGCCTCATGTCCAACGACTCTGCTTTTGCCCCTCCCTTCTTCATCGCCAAGTGCGAGCCCAGCGGCCAGCAGGTCGACGCCTGGGCCGACCAGTCCCTGCTGGACTCGCTGGAGAGCGGCGGCGTGAACTGGCCCAGCTCCTGCCGCAACGGCACCTGCCGCACCTGCATGGGGCAGCTGGTGTCGGGCAGCGTGCACTACAACATCGAGTGGCCGGGTGTGACTACCGAAGAGCAGGCCGAAGGCTATGTGCTGCCCTGCTGTGCCTATCCCGACAGCGATGTGGTGCTCAAGGATCATGAGTATTTGTAAGCCCCCTGAGCGGCGGGGCGGCTCTTGCCGGATGCCACGCCTTGGAACAGCATCCGGTTCTTGCACTGCATCATGGTTTCAGGGTCGGCTTGCGCGCTCAAAGCCCGCTCTGCAATAGAATGAGCGCTTTCCGCAAGGCCTTGTCCTGCAGAAAGCGGCTCCGCCCAGGCGGCCTCCCGCCTCACACGTTCTTTGGAAGTCCTGCCTGCGCCCATGGCGGCGTCGGCAATGCCTCACTGGTGCGTGTCATGCGCCAGCCGCCGACTGCAGTGCATCGCATCCAGTTCACGTCCAAGAAGGCATTCCATGAACAGCTCCCTCCAACCTGTGCCCATCTCGCCCGTCGAAGAAATCGTGGCGGAAATGCGTGCCGGCCGCATGGTCGTTCTCGTTGACGAAGAAGACCGTGAGAACGAAGGCGATCTGGTTCTGGCATCCGACCATGTCACAGCGGAGGCCATCAACTTCATGGCCCGCTTCGGCCGTGGCCTGATCTGCCTGACGCTGACCCGCGAGCGCTGCGAATTCCTCAAGCTGCCGCCCATGGCCGCGCGCAACGGTACCGTGTACAGCACGGCCTTCACCATTTCCATCGAAGCCGCCGAAGGCGTGACCACCGGCATCTCGGCCGCCGACCGTGCACGCACCATCCAGGTGGCCGTGAACAAGAACAGCCAGCCCAGCGATCTGGTACAGCCCGGCCATATCTTCCCGCTGCAGGCCGTGGACGGCGGCGTGCTCATGCGCGCCGGCCATACCGAGGCTGGTTGCGATCTGGCCGCGCTGGCAGGCTGCACGCCCTCGGCCGTGATCTGCGAGATCATGAAGGACGACGGCACCATGGCCCGCCTGCCCGATCTGCAGCTGTTCTGCGCCGAGCATGGCATCAAGATCGGCACGATTGCCGACCTCATCGAATACCGCAGCCGCAACGAATCCCTGCTGCAGAAAGTGGGCAGCCGCCCCATGCAGACGGCCCATGGCGAATTCATCGCCCATGCCTTCCGCGACGTGCCCAGCGGCTCCGTGCATCTGGCACTGGTCAAGGGCGAATGGCAGCCCGACACCACCGTGCCCGTGCGCGTGCACGAGCCGCTATCGGTGCTCGATGCGCTCGAAACCGGCCGCAACCAGCATTCCTGGTGCCTGGACGAAAGCCTCAAGTACATCAACGGCAATGGCCAGGGCGTGGCCGTGCTGCTCAACTGCAGCGAGTCCGGCGAGCAGTTGCTGACCCAGTTCGAAGGCAAGGCCCGTTCGGCCCAGGCGCCGGAGCGTGGCCGCATGGACCTGCGCACCTATGGCGTGGGCGCGCAAATCCTGCGCGAGTTGGGCGTGAGCAAGATGCACCTCATGGGCCAGCCCCGCCGCATGCCCAGCATGGCAGGCTACGGCCTGGAAATCACGGGTTACATCCCCAAAGAATAAGAGACGGAACACCAGATGCAAAACGCAGAAAAAGGCCAAGGCCAGAACCTCAACGGCGCCGAACTGAAGATCGGCATCGTGCAAGCACGCTTCAACGAAAGCATTACCAACACCCTGTTTGCCTCCTGCCGCGACGAGCTGCTGGCACTGGGTGTGAAGAGCGAGAACATCGACCATGTCACCGTCCCCGGCGCACTCGAAGTGCCCGTGGCGCTGCAGACACTGGCCGACACCGATCAGTACGACGCCCTGGTGGCGCTGGGCTGCATCATCCGTGGGGAGACATACCACTTCGAGCTGGTAGCCAACGAATCGGGCGCAGGCGTGACACGCCTGTCCCTGGACTACCGCCTGCCGATCGCCAACGCGATCATCACCACTGAAAACATGGAGCAAGCCATTGCCCGCCAGGTAGACAAGGGCCGCGACGCCGCCCAGGTCGCCGTGGAAATGGCCAATCTGCTCAACTCCTACGACGATCATGAGTGAAGAACAATCCAGCGAGTCCGGCTCGCGCCGCCCTCCCCAGAAGCGCACCGGCCTGACCAGCACCGGCGCACGCAAGGCGGGCTCCAAATCCAATCGCAGCCGCGCACGCGAGTTCGCACTGCAAGGCCTGTATCAGCACATCGTGGGCCGCAATGCGGTGCTCGACATCGACCGCTTCACGCGTGATCTGGCCGGCTTTCACAAGGCCGACGTGGTGCACTACGATGCACTGCTGCGCGGCTGCGTGGAAAACGAAGCTGCACTGGACGCACTGATCACGCCCAAGCTCGATCGCGGCCTGACCGAGATCTCGCCCATCGAACATGCCTGCATGTGGATTGGTGTGTACGAGTTCCAGAACTGCCCCGACGTGCCCTGGCGCGTGGTGCTCAACGAGTGCATCGAGCTGGCCAAGGAATTCGGCGGCACCGACGGTCACAAGTATGTCAACGCCGTGCTCAACGGACTGGCTCCCGAGCTGCGCGCCACCGAAGTGGCGCATGACCGCGCCAACAAGTCCGCCAGCTGAACCGCTTGAGCTGCAGCGCCGTGCCTGCGCGGCCCTGCTGGCGCCACATGCATAGTCAATGCAAATACTGCAACAGGGCCGCAGGTGCTATCGTGCACCGGCTGGCTGGTTGCAGTTTTTTTATGGGCGCAAGGCTGATGCACCGGCTGCATACTCCGGCACCAGACTGCACCCAAACGCTGATTGATTGAAAGAATAACGTCGTCCATGTCCGTCATCGAGCTTTCCCGCCGCGCCCAACGCATCGAGCCTTTCTACGTCATGGAAATGGCCAAGCACGCGCAGGAAGTGGCCCGCCAGTCCAGCGCCAGCGGCACGCCCATGATCTATCTGAACATCGGCGAGCCGGACTTCAGCGCCCCGCCTCTGGTGCAGCAAGCGGCAGAGCGCGCCATCCGCGACGGCCGCACGCAATATACCCAGGCACCGGGCCTGCCCGAGCTGCGCGAGCGCATCAGCGCCTGGTATGCCAGCCGCTTCGGCGTGGACGTGCCGGCGCGCCGCATCATCATCACGGCCGGCGCCTCGGCCGCGCTGCAGCTGGCCTGTCTGGCTCTGATCGACGAGGGCGACGAGGTGCTGATGCCCGATCCCAGCTACCCCTGCAACCGCCACTTTGTCTCGGCGGCCGAGGGCAAGCCGGTGCTCATCCCCTCCTCGGCGGCGGAGCGCTTCCAGCTCAGCGCCGCCAAGGTCGAAGCAGCCTGGGGCGAGCGCACGCGCGGCGTGATGCTGGCCTCGCCGTCCAACCCCACGGGCACTTCGATTGCTCCCCATGAGCTGCGCCGCATCCACGACGTCGTGCGCGCCAAAGGCGGGTTGACCATCGTCGACGAAATCTACCTGGGCCTGTCCTACGACGAAGCCTTTGGCCAATCGGCCCTGAAGCTGGGCGATGACATCATCTCCATCAACAGCTTCAGCAAATATTTCAATATGACGGGCTGGCGCCTGGGCTGGATGGTCGTGCCCGAGTCGCTGGTCGCGCCCATCGAGATGCTGGCCCAGCATCTGTTCATCTGTGCCAGCACCGTATCGCAGTATGCGGCCCTCGCCTGCTTCGAGCCCGAGAGCATTGCCGAATACGAACGCCGCCGCGCCGAGTTCAAGGCCCGCCGCGACTACTTCATCCCGGCTCTCGAAGCGATAGGCCTGCCCGTGCCCGTCAAGCCCGACGGCGCTTTCTACGCCTGGGCCGACTGCCGCGCTGCCGCCGAGAAGCTCGGCGTCAAGGGCAGCTGGGATTTTGCCTATGCGCTGATGAACCAGGCTCACCTGGCCATCACCCCCGGCCGCGACTTCGGTCAGGCCGAGACGGCGAACTATGTGCGCTTTTCCACCGCCAACTCCATGGAGCAGCTGCAGGAAGCCATTGCTCGCATGAAAAAGCTCTTCTGCTGAATCCGTGATGATGCAGAGCCAACCAGCGCCTTTGCCTGACAGGGCCGATGCCTTGCAAGCCGCCGCAGCCGGGGTGTTCACATTCCCGATACGCGTTTACTGGGAAGACACCGATGCCGGCGGCGCCGTGTTCTATGCCAACTACCTCAAGTTCTTCGAGCGTGCCCGTACCGAGTGGTTGCGCTCGCTGGGCATCGCCCAGCAAAAGCTGCGGGAACAAACCGGCGGCATCTTTGTCGTAACGTCTGCGCAGCTTGAATATCTGCACCCGGCGCGACTCGATGACCAACTCTTTGTTACCGCTAGCTTGAAAAGTGCCGGCCGCGCTTCGCTCACAATCGAGCAGCAGGCGCTGCTGGTCCATTCCGACAGTCACGCCCAAGAGCCCACGCCGCTGTGCACGGGCTCCATCCGAATTGGGTGGGTGGATGGCAAGACCATGCGCCCCGCGAGAATTCCGAACCATATCCTGGAGCAACTTTCATGAACTCCCAAGACATGTCCATCCTCAGCCTCATCATGCAGGCCAGTTGGGTGGTACAACTGGTCATGCTGATCCTGGTGATCGCATCCATAGCGAGCTGGGCCACCATTTTTCGCAAGGCCCAGACCTTGAAGCGAGTGCGCTCGCTCAACGACAACTTCGAGCAGGACTTCTGGTCGGGCACCAGCCTCAACGACCTCTATGCCTCTGCCGCGCAGAACGCCAAGACCGGCGGCCCCATGGAGCGCATCTTTGCCAGCGGCATGCGTGAGTACCAGAAGCTGCGCGAGCGCCGCATCGGCGATGTCGCCACGCTGATGGACGGCACGCGCCGTGCCATGCGCGCAAGCTTTCAGCGCGAACTCGACGAGATCGAATCCGGCCTGTCCTTCCTGGGCACCGTGGCCTCGGTCTCGCCCTATGTCGGCCTGTTCGGTACCGTGTGGGGCGTGATGCACGCCTTCACCGGCTTTGCCAATATGGAGCAGATCACGCTGGCCACCGTGGCCCCCGGCATTGCCGAGGCCCTGGTCGCCACCGCCATGGGCCTGTTTGCAGCCATCCCCGCCGTGACGGCCTACAACCGTTACGCCCACCATATCGACCGTATCGCCAGCCAGGAAGAGACCTTCATCGAGGAGTTCTCCAATATCCTGCAGCGCAATGTCGGTGCCACTGCCAGCGGCTCCGCCTCCGGCCATTGAGATGAAACGGTTCCCGAGTCGCTTCAGGCATCTGGCCTTGACAGGACACAAGGCCCGCGGGCCTTTGCACTGCGCCTCTGGATTGAGCCTCGCGCGAGCAGGACGGCTGCGCGCCAAGCAGCCTATTTGTAAGGAGTGTGATCCATGCCAGCCATGAGTTCACGCGGTCGCAATCGCCGCACCGTCAACGAAATCAATATGGTGCCCTTCATCGACGTGATGCTGGTGCTGCTCATCATCTTCATGGTGACGGCGCCCATGCTCACGCCGGGCTCCATCAACGTCCCCAGCGCGGGCAAGTCCTCGCGCCCGCCGACCAAGAACATTGCCTATGTGCTGCTCGACAAGGATGGCAGCATCCAGTTCAAGAACGGCAGCAACACCCAGACCATCAAGCTCGACGACCTCAAGGGTCTGGCCCAGTCCTGGCAGCAAGGCCAGGGCGAGGACAGCGCCATCCAGATCATCGCCGACAAGGGTCTGCCTTTTGACGACGTCATGAAGGCGCACACCACGCTGTCCAAGGCCGGCGTCAAGCGCATTGCCTTCGGCGTCGTTTCCTCTTCCAGCAATTGATCCCCTACAGGAAGCTCTGCCGCCGGCCGCGACTTTGATCCCTTGAAGCCGCAGCCCGCGCAGACCACCAATTCACCATGCCTAACCAGCAAGATCGCGATCAGTTTGCCCCGCCCCGCCCCAAAGGCCGGGCGCGCTCATGGTCGCTCGCCCTGGCCGCGCACGGGTTGCTGATCGCGGCCCTGCTGTGGACGGTGCGCCCCCCCAAAGAAGCCGACGAGGCCATGGTCGAAGCCGAGGTCTGGAGCAGTTCCGCCCCGGCTTCCGCAGCCGCCGTGACACCGCCGCCTCCCGCTCCGGAGCCCACGCCGGAGCCGGCTCCCGAGCCACCACCTCCTCCGCCGGAACCCGTGGTGGCACCGCTGCCTCCTCCTGCGCCTGCCCCCAAGGCTCAGACCCATGACGACGATCATGAGGCCGAGATTGCCCTGGCCAAAAAGAAAAAGCAGGAGCAGCTGAAGAAGGAAAAGGCCGAGCAGGAAGCCCGCGAACAGCGCGAAAAAGAGCGCAAGGAAAAAGCCGAAAAGGACAAGGCCGAGAAGGAAAAGGCCGAAAAGGCGCAGCTGGAAAAACAAAAGGCCGAGAAGGCTGAAAAAGCGGAGAAGGAACGCAAGGAAAAGCTCGAGCACGAGAAAAAGGAAAAGGCCGAAAAGGCGGCCAAGGACAAGGCCGAGAAGGAAAAAGCGGAAAAGGCTGAGAAAGAGAAAGCCGAGAAAGCCGCCAAGGACAAAGCTGCCAGGGAAAAAGCCGAGAAGGACAAGGCCGACAAGGAAAAAGCCGCCAAGGAAGCCAAGGAGAAGGCGGCCAGGGACGCCAGGGATGCCAAGGCAGCCGATGACCGCCGCAAGGCCGAGCTGGCACGCCTGCAAGGGCTGGCCGGCGGGTCCGGCGGCAGCGATCAGGCCGGCAGCGGCGGCAGCCGCACGGGCGGCGCGGGCAGCAGTGCCAGCGGCGGACCATCGGCCGGCTATGCCGCCAAGGTGGCCGCGCGCGTCAAGCCCAACATCGTCTACCCCGATGCGGTCAGCGGCAATCCGCGTGCCGAGGTCCGCGTGCGCACGGCACCGGACGGCACCATCACCAGTGCCACGATCTCCAAGTCCAGCGGCAACGCGGCCTGGGATGAAGCCGTGGTGCGCGCCCTGCACAAGACCGACAAGCTGCCGCGCGATATCGACGGCAAGGTGCCGTCGGACTTGGTCATAGGCTTCAGACCCCAGGACTGACGCGGGACTGCTCCCCGCGCTGTCCCCCAAGCCCCGCAGGCACGGCCTGCGGGGCTTTTCTCTATCTGTGGCCAATCCGCAACGCACCGAGCTGCATGGCTTGCGCCGCCGCTCGCCAGTCCATAGCATGCCTTTCTTTGCCGCACTCCATGCAGGATTGCGCGCTTCACCCACTCACGCAAAGGAGAGAGCCATGTCCCAGACGACAAATCCCTTTGCAGTCGTGCCCGCCTAAAGCCTTCTAGCGCTTCCCGCCACGCTGCAGACCTCGCCCGGCCCATGGAACGACATGGAGCCAGGCCTTGTGCTGCGCGTGAATTCCCGGATGCCCTCGGCCGAGCATGTCGCGACTGCCCCATCGCTGATTTCATGCATTCGACCAAGGGCCATTCATGGGCAATTCTTTTTCGGACACCTACGTCAAGGTGTTCGCCAACCGCAGCGTCTGGATCGAGGACGCTGCCATCCAGCAACTTCACACCACCGCCGCCAATCTGGACGGCATCCGCGCTGCCGTGGGTCTTCCCGACCTGCATCCGGGCCAGGGCTATCCCGTGGGCGCGGCATTTTTCTCGACAGAACGCTTCTACCCGGCCCTGGTCGGCGGCGACATAGGCTGCGGCATGTCCCTGTACGCAACCGACCTGGCCGTGCACAAGACCTCGGCCGCCAGGCTCGAAAAAGCTGTGGGCAATATCGACGGCCCTCTGCCTCTGGAGCTGCTGGAGACCGTGGACATGGGGCAGCTGCAGCAGATTGCGCAGACCAGCGGCGTCGCCGATCCGGCCTATCTGCTGCAGAGTCTGGGCACCATAGGCGGCGGCAACCACTTTGCCGAACTGCAGCAGGTCGAGACCCTCTACGAGGAAGGCGCGCTCGACAAAAAGCGCGTGCACCTCATGGTGCACAGCGGCTCGCGGGGCCTGGGCGGCGCCATACTGCGCGAGCATGTGCAGCGTTTCAGCCACGACGGCCTGGCCGCCGGCACCGACGCCGCAAGGCAATACCTGCTGCAGCACGATGCCGCAATCGACTATGCGCGGCTCAACCGCAGCAGCATCGCCCAGCGCCTGCTGCGCGCGATCCGCAGCCAGGGCGAAGCCCTGCTCGACATCACGCACAACCATGTGCTTGCCCACCGCTGGCAGGGCCAGGACGGCTTTCTGCATCGCAAGGGCGCCACACCGGCAGACCGGGGTCTGGTCGTCATTCCGGGCTCGCGCGGCGACTACAGCTATCTGGTGCGGCCCGTCACCGGGCGGCACGAGGCCCTGGATTCGCTGGCCCACGGCGCCGGCCGCAAATGGGCGCGCACGGACTGCGCAGGCCGGCTGCGGCCCCGCTTCACGCTGGACGAGCTGCTGCGCACGCGCTTCGGCAGCGCCGTGGTCTGCGCCGACCGCGAGCTGGTCTACGAGGAGGCCCCCCAGGCCTACAAGGATGTGGACTCCGTGGTCGCCAGCCTGCAGCAAGCCGGCCTGGTGGAGCTGGTCGCGCGTCTCAGGCCCCTGCTGACCTACAAGAAGGGAGCCATGCAATGCTGCTGATGCAACTGAGCTCGGCCCACGGCCCCGCCGAGTGCGAATACGCGCTGCAGCTGACGCTACGCAAGCTGCTGCAGGCCTGCGCGGCCGAGGATTTGGCCGTCGAGGTGCTGGAGGAGTCCCGCACCCCGGCCGGCTGCAGGTCGGTGCTGCTGCGCTGCGAGCGCGAGACGCCCGCGCTGCGCGAATGGCTGGGCACCATCCAGTGGATCTTCGCCAGCCCCTTCCGGCCCCGGCATCCGCGCAAGAACTGGTTCGTCGCCGTGCAGCGCTGCGAGCCGCCGCGCCAGCTGGCCATGGACGGCGAGATACAGTTCCAGTCCTGCAAGGCTTCGGGCAAGGGCGGCCAGCATGTCAACACCACGGACTCGGCCGTCCACGCCCTGCATGTGCCCAGCGGGATTGCCGTCAAGGTCATGAGCGAACGCAGCCAGCATGCCAACAAGCGGCTGGCGCGCGAGCTGCTGGCCATCAAGCTGGCGCAGCACAATGCGCGCAGCGAGGGGCAGGCGCAGCGCCTGCGCAACCAGCAGCACTGGGAAGTCGAGCGGGGTCAGGCCGTCAAGGTCTTCCGCCTGTAAGCGCCCGGTGAGGACATTGCCGCCCGCCTCCCGAACGCAGAGGCGGCGGCAATGTCGCTGCGGCCCCGGCCACTTAGAAGCACAGGTAGACACCCAGGGCCAGCAGACTGAGCATCAGCAGCTTCCGGAAAAGCTCGGGCGAGAGTTTCTCGCGCAGCAACTCGCCCCAGTGCATGCCGGCCAGAGCCGGAATCAGCATCAGGGCCGAAGTCAGCAGTCCCAGTCCCATCTCCTGCGCCTGAGCACCCAGGCCTTGCCCCTTCCAGAACAAACCGGTCCCCAGGGCCAGCGTGGAAGTGGTAAAGCACAGGCCCATGGCCTGCATGAGTGCGGGACGGGCCAGGCCCAGCGACTGCAAAAAGGCCACGGCTGGCACGACAAAGACACCGGTAACCGCCGTGATGGCGCCCGTCAGCAGGCCGCATGCCGCGCCCAGCCAGGCCTGGTGCGGCACCGGCGTCTGCCAGCGCAGGCCCGACAGCCCCCACAGGGCGTACATCACCAGCGCCAGGCCCAGAGCCGGCCTGGCTGCGGGCAGGCTGCCGACTCCGCCCCAGAGGGCCACACCTCCCAGCGTGCCCAGCACAATGCCCAGCTGCATCCAGCCCAGACGCTGCAACAAGGCCCGCAAACCCGCCACAGGCCGCATCTGCACCAGATTCGTCACCAGCGAAGGCAAAAGCAGCAAGGCCGCCGCCTGCGCAGGCGGCATGAACACCGCCAGCAAGGCCATGGAAACCGTGGGCAGACCCAGACCCACCACGCCTTTGACACAACCCGCCAGGCCAAACACGGCAATGGCTGCCGCAGCCATCCAGCCTTCGTTCCACATCATCAATCCTTCGTATTATCCGAATCTTTAAACACCGGCAAGATCTATCTTTCTCTTGCTTAGCGCTGATAATCCTTCGACACAAGACTCTTTACCAACGGGATTATTCAAATCCAGACTTCGTATAAACCTTAGGCTTGAATCCCATGCGCTTTGACCTGACCGACCTCCAGCTGTTTGTGCACATCCTCGACAGCGGCACGCTGACGGCAGCGGCACAGTGCAGCCATCTCACGCTGGCCTCGGCCAGCGAGCGCGTGCGCGGCATGGAGGCGCTTCTGGGCACGGCGCTGCTCATTCGCCAGGCACGCGGCGTGCAGCCCACGGCTGCGGGTCACACCCTGGGCCAGCATGCGCGCCAGGTGCTCAGCCAGATGCAGCTGCTACGCGGGGCCATGGGCGAGTTCGGCGCCGGCCTGGCCGGGCAGATACGTTTGCGAGGCAATACCTCGGCCGTGCGCGAGCATCTGCCGCTGGCCGTCAGCGGCTTTCTGCGCCAGCACCCGCAGATTGCACTGGAGCTGCAGGAATGCCCGAGCAGCGAAGTGCTGGCCGGACTGCGCCAGGGCCTGTGCGATATCGGCGTGGCGGCCTGGGATGCCGAAGACGCGGCGGCGCTGGCAGGCCTGCACTGCCAGCCCTGGAGACAGGACCCGCTGGCCGCCGCCTTGCCGCTGGGCCATGCGCTGGCCGGACGCTCGCAACTGAAACTGGCCGAGCTGCTGCACGAGAACTGGGTCGGCCTGCCACGCGAATCCGCCCTGCAGCAGCTGCTGCAGAAACAGGCCTTGCAGATCAATGACCGGCTTCTGCGCATCCAGGTCCAGCTGCAGCATTTCGAAGGTCTGTGCCAGCTCGTTGGCCAGGGCGTCGGCATTGCCGTGCTGCCGCTGGCTGCCGTGCAGCGTCACGGCGCCGCCACCGGCGTGGCGGCCGTGCCGCTGTCCGACGCCTGGGCGCAGCGCCAGCTGCTGCTGTGCACGCCGGCTGGGTCGGCATCGCTGTCCTTACCCGCGCGGCAGCTGCACGCACAGCTGCTACAGACTGCGTAGCCTTAGCAAGCCACGGTGAAAAGCGCTATGCGGGACAATAGCGCCATCATGACCCTCAAAGCCCCCGAACTGCTGCTGCCTGCCGGCTCTCTCGACAAGATGCGCGCCGCCTACGACTTTGGTGCCGACGCCGTCTACGCCGGCCAGCCGCGCTACAGCTTGCGCGCGCGCAACAACGAATTCCGCCTGGAGCAGATCGGCCAGGGCATTGCCGAGGCGCATGCACGCGGCAAGAAGTTCTTCCTGACCAGCAATCTGATTGCGCACAACGACAAGGTCCGCACCTATCTGCGCGACATCGAACCCATCATCGCCATGAAGCCCGACGCCATGATCATGGCCGACCCCGGGCTCATCATGATGGTCAAGGAAAAGTGGCCCGAGCAGGAAATCCATCTGTCCGTGCAGGCCAACACCACCAACCACGCCACCGTGAAGTTCTGGCAGAAGATGGGCGTCTCGCGCATCATCCTGTCGCGCGAGCTGAGCCTGGACGAGATCGAGAAGATCCGCCAGGAATGCCCCGACATGGAGCTGGAAGTGTTTGTGCACGGCGCGCTGTGCATTGCCTACTCGGGCCGCTGCCTGCTGTCGGGCTACTTCAACCGCCGCGACCCCAACCAGGGCACCTGCACCAACGCCTGCCGCTGGGACTACAAGACGCATGACGCGGCCGTGGACCCCAACACCGGCGAGGCGCTGGGCCAGACCATGGAAACCGGCTTCAACTTCGAAGAAGCCAAGAACGATCTGGACAACCAGTTCACCAGCACCTGCGGTGACCAGCAGCGCCATCCCAAGGCAGATGCCATCTATCTGCTCGAGGAAAAAGGCCGCCCCGGCGAGATGATGCCCATCATGGAAGATGAGCATGGCACCTACATCATGAACTCCAAGGACCTGCGCGCCGTGGAGCATGTGGAGCGCCTGACCAAGATCGGCGTGGACTCGCTCAAGATCGAAGGCCGCACCAAGAGCCTGTACTACGTGGCCCGCACAGCCCAGACCTACCGCCGCGCCATCGACGACGCCGTGGCCGGCCGTCCGTTCAACCCGCATCTGATCACCGAACTCGAAGGTCTGGCCAACCGCGGCTATACCGGCGGCCTGCTGGAGCGCCGCCCTGCCAACGACTACCAGAACTACGAAACCGGCCACAGCGTGCTGCAGCGCAGCCACTTCGTGGGCGCGGTGCGCGGCTATGCCGACGGCATGGCCGAGATTGAAACCATGAACCGTTTCGCCGTGGGCGACACCATCGAAGTGATTCATCCCCAGGGCAACCGCCAAGTCAAGCTGGAGAAGATGTTCAACCTCGAAGGCCAGCCCGTGGAAGTCGCACAAGGCAACCCCGTGCGCGTGCGCATTCCGCTGGAAGGCCCTGTGGAAGGTGCGCTGATTTCGCGTCTGCTGTAAGCTCGACCGGCTTTGCTTTTCCAACGCCCCATACGCTGGGGCGTTGCTCTTTTCTCTATAGCTGCTTTCGCTCGTCCTCTCTTGGATTCAAATTGAATTCATGTTGAGAACCAACGACAACAAGCGCAAGCAGCTCCTCAATTTGAAGAACACACATGGAACTGAAGATTGACGAAGGCCTGAAGGCCTATATCGACCCTCTGACCCCGGACGAGCACGAATCGCTGGAGCGCAGCATCCTTTCCGAAGGCTGCCGCGACTCCCTGGTGGTCTGGGGCGATCTGCTCATCGACGGCCACAACCGCTACGGCATCTGCCGCAAGCACGGCCTGCCCTTCAACACCGTGCAGGCCACGCAGTTCAAGAACATGGACGACGTGCATCTGTGGATGATCGACCAGCATCTGGGCCGCCGCTCGGTCTCGGACTTCCAGCGCGGCGTGCTGGCGCTGCGCAAGCGCGAGATCATTGCCGAGCGACGCGCTGCCGCTGCCGCTGCCGTGAACGCCGCCAAGGCCGCCCAGCCGGCCAGCGAGGAAGCCCCCTGGGAAGGCGAGACCGACCCCGTGGTGGCCCAGGCTCTGGCCAGCGTGGCCAAGGTGCCCGACGAAGCGCTGGACACGCGTGAAGCCCTGGCACGCGCCGCCCGACTGTCGGCCGGTCAGGTCAAGATGATCGAGACCATCCAGGAAAAGGCTGCGCCCGAAGTCGTGGCCGCGGTCAAGGCCGGCGAACTCTCGCTCAATGCCGCTGCCGTGGTCGCCACCCTGCCCGAGGAAGAGCAGCAAGCCGTGGCCGCCGAAGGTGCCGACGCCCTCAAGCAGGCCGCCAAGCGCGTGCGCGATGCCAAGAAAAAGCCCAAGGCCGCCAAGCCCGAAGCCGAAGAATCGGCAGAAGCCGTGCCAGCCGCCAGCCCCGAAGAGCTGCAGACCCGCGTCACCGAGCTGGAAGCCGAGAACGAGCGCCTGCGCCTGCAGGTCAAGACCTTGCAGGACCTGCTGGCCGAACAGGGTTAAGCCGCTCTCTTGCCCGGCTCCCGCACGCAGCCTCCCCGAACGGCCAGATTGCCGGGCAGGGAGGCTGTTTTTTTGTGTCTCAACATAACCACATACAGCCAAATGACAGCAATTCTCATTAATATCTGCGCCTGCCAATAAACGCCACATAGTCCCCTCCGGCCCCGACTGAAGACAAGAGATGCCGCCAGCGCAAGGCTGGGGCAGCGCGCTGTTCATGCCAGCCAGGTGCTGTGTGCACTCCCCTACAACACCCATGGCTAACCTCCATCTTTCCGACTCCCCCGCTTTTCGCCTGAGCAGCGCCGCCGCTGCCGTTGCCGCAGCCCTTGGCGTGCTCGCCAGCCCCGTTCATGCACAGACGGCCAACGCCGCCACTGCCGAAGCCGCCCTGGACTCGGTCACCGTCACCGGCAACTGGCTGGATGGCGATATGTCCAGCGCCGAGAAGGTGCTGGAGCATCCAGGCGCCCGCACCATCGTCGAGCGCGAGCGCATCCAGGAAAGCGGCGCGGCCACCTTGCGCGAAGCGCTGCGCCTGGTGCCCGGTGTGCAGGTTCAGGACAGCAACGGCACGGGCGGCAGCGATATCTCTCTGAACCTGAGCGTGCGCGGTCTGACCGCACGCCTGTCGCCACGCTCCTATGTGCTGCAGGACGGCGTGCCCGTCTCCTACGCTCCCTACGGTCAGCCCCAGCTGTCGCTGGCGCCCGTGGCGCTGGGCAATCTGGACTCCATCGACGTGGTGCGCGGCGCAGGCTCGGTGCGCTACGGCCCGCAGAACGTGGGCGGCATCATCAACTTCACGACGCGCGCCATTCCCAAGACTTTTGCGGCAGAAGCCTCCATCGGCACCGAGATCTACATCCACGGCGGCAACGTGAAGACCACGCCCAGCTTCTTTGTGGGCGGCACCAACGAGTCGGGCCTGGGCCTGGCCGTGCTGTATTCGGGCACGCACGGCAAGGGCTGGCGCAGCAGCAACGACAAGACCGACATCGACGATCTGCTGGTCAAGGGCAGCTACAAGCTCAGCAACAACAGCAGCATTTCCGCTTCGCTGCACCACTTCGAGGGCAAGGGCCAGATGCCCGGCGGCCTGACCACGGCCCAGTACGCCGCCGACCCGTTCCAGAGCACGCGCAACTATGACCAGTTCACGGGCCGCCGCACCGACGGCTCGCTCAAGTACAGCTACAAGGACGGTCGCAACAACTTCGAAGTGCTCAGCTACTACGTGGACTCCTTCCGCGGCAGCTATATCGAACGCGACGCCACCGGCGCCAATGCCGGCAAGCGCAGCCTCACGGCCGCACCGCGCGACTACAGCTACTACGGCGTGGAGCCGCGCTACTCGCGCATTTTCGAGACCGGCTCCGTGGTGCAGGAAGTCAGCGTTGGCTATCGCTACCTGAAGGAAAAGAGCTCAGAAACGGCGCTGGCCACTTCGGGCTTCTATGTGCCCGGCCAGGTCGATGCCATGGCCCTGCCGCTGAACACCACCCAGACCAGCCAGGGCGGCACCACGGCCAATGCCTTCTATATCGACAACCGCATCGATGTGGGCAACTGGACCATCACGCCCGGCGTGCGCTACGAGCGCATCCGCTCCTTCAACAATGTGGTGGACTACAAGGGCGCGACCGCAGCGGCCATCTACCCGACGGCTGCCGCCAACGAATGGCTGCCCACGCTGTCGGTGCTCTACCGCGTCGACAGCCACTGGGCGGTGTTCGCCAATGCCGGCAAGTCCTTCGGGCCCCAGCAGTACGCACAGTTGGCCCAGTCGTCCAACAACCAGCTCTATCCCGAATCGGCCAAGACCTATGAGCTGGGCACGCACTACAAGAGTGACACCTGGAATGGCGAGCTGACGCTGTTCAACATCGACTTCAACAAGGAGCTGTTCCTGGACCGCCCGGGTGACGGCACCGGCAACGGCATCTGGACCGATCTGGGTGCCACGCGCCACCGTGGTCTGGAATCGGCGCTGCGCTATGACTTCGGCAAGAACTACCCGGCACTCAAGGGCCTGTCGCTGGGGATGAGCTATACCTTCACCCAGGCCACCAGCCAGGCCGGCCCCTTCGCAGGCCGCGACCTGCCGCTTTATTCGCGCCACACGGCCGGCCTGTCGGCACGTTATGCGATGGAGCGCTGGACCTTCAATGCCGATCTGAACGCCCAGTCCAAGCAACGCTCGCCCGGCACGCCCGGCACCAGCGCCAAGCCCAATCCCTACATCACGCAGGAAGACGCCAATGGCAATCTGGGCGATATCCCGGGCTTTGCCATCCTGGGCCTGCGCACCAGCTACCAGGCCGGCAAGGAGCTGAACAATCTGCGCCTGACCGTGGGCATGAAGAACGTGTTTGACCGCCGCTACTTCACCCGCTCCACCGACAACAACGGCGGCGGCAAATACGTGGGCATGCCACGCACCCTGTACGTCCAGGCCACCCTGCCGTTCTAAGCGGCGGCCCCGCGAGTCCACCTCAGGACCGGTCACGCGGGGCATCACACCATTACGCGCAATGACTTCGCTACGTTCTCTGTGGCTGCGGCTGCATCGCTGGTTTGCCCTGGGCCTGGGCTGGATTCTGATTCTGGCCGGGCTCACCGGCACCCTGCTCATCATCGGCCAGCCACTGGACCGCATGGCGCACCCCGAGCTGTTCCAGGCCCGCACGACGCATGCGCAGCAGGCCGCAGCACTGACGCCGATACTGGCAAGAGCCCATGAGGAGTTCGGCAGCAAAGCCACTCTGCGCTTCCGGCTGCCTCAGGAGACGCAGGACAGCCTGTGGCTGCGCGTTCAGGCTGCGGACTGGCGCGGCACCATTTACCTGGACCCTGTCACCGGACAGGAGCAGGGCCGTCGTGGCGAGACCGAGGGCTTTGTCAACACGCTGTTCAAGCTGCACAGCACCTTGCTGCTCGACGCCAATGGCAAGGCCATACTGGCCTGGACCACGCTGGCCTATGTGCTGCTGCTGCTGACGGGCGTCATTCTCTGGTGGCCCAAGCGCTGGCCGGGCAACTGGCACATAGAACTCAACAAAAGCCTGGTGCGCGCCCTGTTCGACATGCACCGCATCGGCGGCGTGATCATGGGCCTGCTGATCGCGGTGTCGGTCATCACCGGTGCCTATATGGCATGGCGACCG
The DNA here is from genome assembly GCF_008121555.1 of Comamonas sp. Z1. Taxonomy (NCBI): domain Bacteria; kingdom Pseudomonadati; phylum Pseudomonadota; class Betaproteobacteria; order Burkholderiales; family Comamonadaceae; genus Comamonas; species Comamonas sp. Z1. The sequence goes on along the minus strand of NZ_VOQT01000015.1, from coordinate 57,935 downwards.
CTGGGCGACTGGCTCAATGTGCTCAGCAGCAGCACGGCAGTCAAGCCACCCAAGCTGCCCGCACTGGCTGCGCAAGGCACCGCCCAAGCGCTGCCAGCCGATGTAGATGCCATGCTGGCCTCGGCCCGCGCGGCCATGCCCGATGCCCAGGCCAGCTTCGTGCAGCTGCCGCCCAATGCCAAGCAGGCCGTACGCATCCGCTTTCGCGCCCCGGGCGAGCCGCACCCCAACGGCATCAGCTCGGTATGGCTGGACCCGCGCAATGGTGCCGTGCTGGACGTCAGGCGCTGGAATGAACTCGACCCCGGCGCTGCGGCGGTGGCCGTGGCCTATCCGCTGCACACGGGCGAGCTGGGTGGCGTGCTGATGGAAATCCTGGCCGGCCTCAACGGCCTGGTGCTGAGCGGCTTGGGCATCAGCGGAATCTGGCTCTGGTGGCACCGCCGCAAGGCCAGAAAGCTTGCCGCCCAGAGAAAGCCCTGAGAGCGCGGGCCGGCGCCCTGCAACCTGCGCCCGGCCCTTGCCCCATGTTCCAGGTTCGAAGCCCCTGTTAAGGGCCGGGTCTGCTTGCATCACAGCCTCTGCGGCCTCAGCATCTGTACTTCCACCGATGAGCAGACAAGGAGCTGAAGATGGCTATGAATCCCGTTGGCTGGTTCGAGATCTACGTGCAGGACATGTCGCGCGCCAGGAGCTTCTACGAAGCCGTGCTGGGCTGTCAGCTGCAAGCGCTGGCCATGCCGGAAGGCGGCGAGCACCCCGATATGGAGATGTGGGCCTTCCCAGGGCAGCCGGATAACGCTGGAGCCACCGGAGCGCTGGTCCGCATGCCGGAATGCCCCTCTGGCGGCGGCGGCACGCTGGTCTATTTCGTCTGTGAAGACTGCGCCGAGCAGGCCGCCCGCGTTGCACGCAACGGCGGCAGCCTGCACCGCGACAAAGTCTCCATAGGCCCCTATGGATTTATTGCCCTGGCCATCGATACCGAAGGCAATATGTTTGGCCTGCACTCGATGAAATAGGGCTCGCGCCAGCCCACGAAAAAGGCCTGCCTCCGAGGAGGACAGGCCTTTTTGCCTGGCAAGCGGGCGCAATCAGGCCAGCAACTGCCTCAGCACATAGGGCAGGATGCCGCCATGGCGGTAGTAGTCCACCTCGATGGGGGTATCGATGCGCAGCTTCACGGTCACGGTTTTCTTGCTGCCATCGGGCCTGGTGATCACCAGCTGGGCATCGCTTTGCGGCGCGAGGTCGGCGGCCGGGATCACATCGATGAACTCCTCGCCCGTCAGACCCAAGGTTTGCCAGCTGTCATTGCCCTTGAACTGCAGCGGCAACACGCCCATGCCCACCAGATTGGAGCGGTGAATGCGCTCGAAGCTGCGCGCCACCACGGCCTTGATGCCCAGCAGTTGCGTGCCCTTGGCCGCCCAGTCGCGGCTGGAGCCCGTGCCGTACTCCTCGCCGGCCAGCACCACCGTGGCACGGCCCGCGGCCTGGTATTTCATGGCCGCGTCGTAAATGGCCATCTTCTCGGCCCGGCCATGGTCGTCGCGGAACAGGGTGACACCGCCCTCCTCGCGCGAGCCGTCGCCTGCGGCGGGGATCATCAGGTTCTTGATACGCACATTGGCAAAAGTGCCGCGCATCATCACCTCGTGGTTGCCCCGGCGCGAGCCATAGCTGTTGAAGTCGGCCTTTTGCACGCCATGCTCGAGCAACCACTTGCCTGCGGGCGAAGACTCCTTGATGGAGCCTGCGGGCGAGATATGGTCGGTGGTGATGGAATCACCGAACAAGGCCATGATGCGAGCACCGTGCACCGCGCTGGAGTTGGAGCCTTTCTGACCTGCAGCGCTGCCCCCGTCTTCGGGTGGTGCTTTCAAATCCAGAGCAAAGTCGGCAAAGAACGGCGGCTCGGCGATATAGGTGCTCTCGGGCCAGGTATAGGTGGCGCCCGTCACACCCCGAATCTTTTCCCAGAGCTTGCCCGGCTCGCTGGCCACCTGCTCGTAATTGCTGCGGAAGGCCTTGCCATTCATGGCGAACTTGAGCAGCTCCTGAATCTCCTCGCTGCTGGGCCAGATGTCGCCCAGATACACATCCTTGCCGCCCTTGCCCTTGCCCACGGGCTCGGTCATCAGGTCTTTGCGCACCGTGCCGGCAATCGCGTAAGCCACCACCAGCGGAGGGCTGGCCAGGAAGTTGGCCTTGATATTGGGGTGAATGCGGGCCTCGAAATTGCGGTTGCCCGAGAGCACGGCCGAGCAGACCAGATTGTTCTGCGTGATGACGGCATTGATCTCGGGGGTGAGATCACCGGCATTGCCGATGCAGGTGGTGCAGCCGTAGCCAGCCAGCGCAAAGCCCAGTTTTTCCAGGTAGGGCAGCAAGCCCGCCTCGGTCAGATAGCGGGTGACCAGGCGAGAGCCCGGGGCCAGCGAGGTCTTGATATGCGGCTTGACCTTGAGGCCTGCCTGCACCGCCTTCTTGGCCAGCAGGCCCGCCGCCAGCATGACGCTGGGGTTGGAGGTATTGGTGCAGCTGGTGATGGCTGCAATCAGCACATCGCCGCTGCCGATATCGAAGCTCTTTTCCGGCGCTGCAACCGCATGACTGGCATCAACAGCAATCGCACTGGCCTCGACCTTGCCGGTCTCGGGCGTGTTGCTCACCATCTCGGCCTTGTTGCGCTCCGCACCAGCCGACAGGGGTTTGCTCTCGGGCTGCAAGGCCTCGGGACCATCGGGGCTCACCACGTGGCGACGCGCCAGCTGATCGGCAGGGAGATTGAAGCCATTCTGGGCCACGGGAGCGCTGAACAGCTCGTCGAACTGCCCGGCCACATGGCCGATCTCGATGCGGTCCTGCGGGCGCTTGGGCCCGGCCAGACTCGGTGCCACCTTGCCCAGATCCAGCTTGACCACATGCGAGTAGTCGATTTCGCCGGCCTTGGGCACGCCAAACAGCTGCTGGGCCTTGAAGTAGGCTTCGAAGGCCTGAATCTCGCTCTTGGTACGTCCCGTTCCCTTGAAGTACTCGATGGTCTTTTCATCGACTGGGAAGAAACCCATGGTCGCCCCATACTCAGGAGCCATATTGCCGATGGTGGCGCGATCCGGCAGCGACAGGCTGCGCGTTCCTTCGCCAAAGAACTCGACGAACTTCCCGACCACTTTTTCCTTGCGCAGCAGCTCCGTGACGGTGAGCACCAGATCGGTGGCCGTCACGCCTTCGCGCAACTGGCCGGTCAGCTCGAAGCCCACCACATCGGGCGTGAGGAAGTACACGGGCTGGCCCAGCATGGCCGCCTCGGCCTCGATGCCGCCCACACCCCAGGCCACCACGCCTATGCCGTTGATCATGGTGGTATGGCTGTCGGTGCCGACCAGGGTGTCGGGGTAGTACACCGCATCACCCTTGCCGCTCCTCGCCTTGTGCACGCCGCGCGCCAGGTATTCCAGATTGACCTGGTGCACGATGCCGAAGCCCGGCGGCACGACACCGAAGGTGTCGAAGGCCTGCATGCCCCATTTCATGAACTGGTAGCGCTCCTGGTTGCGCTGGAACTCCAGCTTCATGTTCAGGTCCAGCGCCTTCTTGGTGCCGAAGTAGTCCACCATGATGGAGTGGTCCACCACCAGGTCCACGGGTACCAGCGGCTCGATGGACTTGGGCTTCTTGCCCAGCTTGGCAGCGGTGCTGCGCATGGCGGCCAGGTCGGCCAGCAAGGGCACGCCGGTGAAGTCCTGCAGCACCACGCGCGCGACGACAAACGGAATCTCGTCGACCCGCTCGGCCTTGGATTGCCAGCGCGCCAGCTGCGCCACATGCTCCTCGGTGATCTTGTTGCCGTCACAGTTGCGCAGCACCGATTCGAGCACGATACGAATCGAGACCGGCAGGCGCTTGATCTCCGGGAACTGCTTGGCCAGGGCCGGCAAGGAATAGAACTTGCCCTTCTTGCCCTCGGCCAGTTCAAAGGACTTCAGGGTTTTGGCAAAAGCATGCGACATCGTGAGACTCTCCATGGACAGAACACAGGGAAAACGCTTTTGCATTCCATTGTGCACACAATGCCCATGAAAAGGGTGGGACAGGGCGCCGGCAACGCAAACCGGCTCACATGGCGCAAGAAAAGAAAGCCCGCGCGGGGCGGGCTGGAGTCGCGCCGAAGCAATCTCAGGCGCCGGCGTCCGGCAGAAACTCCTCTCCTTCGCTCAAGGGCGCAAAGCGGTAGCTGGCCGGCGTGCGGCTGAGCTTGACTGGAGCGCCCAGCCCCTGGTATTGGCCCATCGTCACCACCATCTCGCGGTGTACGGTATGCGGATGCTCAAGCGCCTGAGCTACATCGAGCACCGGCGCGGCAGGCACGCCGATGGCCATCAGCTCGTCGGCAAGCTTCAGGCCATCTAAGGGCGCAAACGCCTGCTCCAGCAAGGGCTTGAGCTCGGCTCTATGGACGGAGCGCTGGCCTGCGCTGGCAAAGCGCTCGTCCTGCGCCAGTCTCTCCTGCCCGACATGCTGGCACAGCAACCGGAACTGCCTGTCGTTGCCCACGGCCAGAAAAATGGGAGCACCGCCTGTGCTGAGAACGTCATAGGGATAGATATTGGGATGTGCATTGCCCGAGCGCTGCGGCAGCTTGCGCCCCATGAACCAGTTGGCCGCATGGGGATGGAGCAGCGACAGCCCGGAGTCGTAGAGCGAGGCATCCACCAGTTGCCCCTGTCCGCTGCGCCCCCGCTCGTGCAGGGCCAGCAGCACGCCTATGGTGGCATTCAACCCCGTCACCATGTCCACCACCGGCAGTCCCACGCGCAGCGGGTCGCCGTCGGCTTCGCCATTGATGCTCATGATGCCGGCCATGGCCTGGATGGCGGCGTCGTAGCCGGGCAGGCTTCCCAAAGGGCCGTCGGCGCCGAAGCCCGTGACGCGGCACCAGATCAGATGCGGCAGCTCTTCGCGCATCTGCTCATAGCCTATGCCCCATTTCTCCATGGTGCCGACCTTGAAGTTCTCCACCACCACATCGGCCTCGGCCATCAAGGCGCGCACGCGCTGCTGGCCTTCGGGCGCGGACAGGTCGAGAAACTGGAGGCGCTTGTTGCGGTTCAAGCCGAAGTAATAGGAGGCCACGCCGTCGCGAAACGGAGGCCCCCAGGTGCGGGTGTCATCGCCCTGCGGCGGCTCCACCTTGAGCACATCGGCGCCATGGTCGCCCAGTATCTGGCCGCAGAACGGCCCGCCGAGAATGCGTGACAGATCAAGCACCTTGACGCCCTGCAGGGCTCCGGCACCAATCGTGGCTGGATTGTGCATGTTTCACTTTCCGACAGAATGCGGGCCCATGGCCTGCGTGTTGATCAAAGATTGCTCGTGGGCTTGCACCGCCAGTCGCGGCAGCCCATGTCTCAGGCCAGAGGCTTTCGGCCCACGCTGCGCACCAGCGCGCTCAGGCGCTGATGGATGGCATGGAAGCTCTGGTCCGCCTCTGCCTGCGAGGCAACGGGCTGGCGCAGGTGCTTGCCCTCCAGCTCCAGCTTGGCGCGGATTTCCGGATTCACCAGCGCCTGCCCTATGGCGCTGCGCAGCGCGGCCACGCGGTCGGCGGGAGTGCCCTTCTTCACGAAGTAGCCCGCACTGACCGTGTATTCGAAATCCGGGCTGAGGCGGCTTTGCGATATCAGCGGCACATGGGTTAGCTCCTTGGGTAAGACCTTGGAAAAGCTGGTCAGAATCTTCAGTCGCCCCTGCTTGGCCATGCCTTCGAAGCTTGCCTGATAAGGCAGGATGGCGAAGTCCACCTGCCCTCCTGCCAGGTCCTGCAGGGCCGGCGCTCCGCCCTTGTAGGGCACATGCAGAAACGGCAGCTTCAGTCTGGCTGCCAGAGCATCGCCCATGAGGTTGTACATGGAGTCCACGCCCACCGTTCCATAGGTCAGCGGGCCGCTTTTGCTGGCGCGTGCATATTCGATGAACTCGTCATAGCTTTCGACAGGCAGCCCGCTCTTGACCATGAGCACGATGGGCGACTCCGTCGTGGGAGCCGCCAGCGTGAAGTCGCCTGGCTTGTAGCGCGCTGCCGTATTGAGCATGGGCGCCAGGAAGATCTCGTTGGCCGAACCATGGAAGAACATATAGCCGTCTGCAGGCGCGTTGAGCACCTTGGCTGCGGCAATCAGGCCCGTGCCGCCGCCCAGGTTCTCCACCACCACCTGCTGCCTGATGCTGCGGCCTATGGATTCGGCAAAGATGCGCGCCGCCACATCGCTGGCCCCGCCTGCGGGAAAAGGCACCATAAGGACCAGAGGCTTGGCCGGAAAGCTTTCTGCAGCCCGGACCCAGCTCGAACCTGCCGCCAAGGCAGCGGCCTGCCACAGCGTGTGCCGCATAAAGCCGCGGCGGTTCCATGTGTTCATCTTTTCTCTCCCGTTCAGGGTGCGACCGCTCAGGCCAGATAGCTTTGCACCAAGTGCGTCCAGAAGGCCGCACCTATGGGCAGGGCCTTGTCGTTGAAGTCGTACAGCGGGTTGTGCACCATGCAGCCTCCGTCCTCGCCCACGCCATTGCCCAGCCGGATATAGGCGCCGGGGCGCTTTTGCAGCATGTAGGCAAAGTCTTCGCTGCCCATGGTCGGCGTGCGCTCGCCCACCTTGTCCTCGCCCAGCAGGCTGATTGCCACCTGGCGCGCGTATTCGGTCTGGGCTGCACAGTTCACGAGCACCGGGTATTTGTGCACGTAGTCGATGTCGCAGCTGAGCTGATAGCTCTCGGCCTGGGCCTGCACAAAGGCCTTGATGCGCGTCTCCACCCAGCTGCGCACGTCCGGGTGCAGGGCGCGCACGCCGATCTTGAGCACTGCGCTTTCAGGCACGATGTTGAAGACCTCGCCGGCCTGGATGGAGCCCACCGTGATCACGGCCGCCTGCTGGGCGTCGATCTCGCGCGTGATGATGGACTGCAGCCCCAGCACGATGCTGGCCGCGCACTGCATGCTGTCTATGCCGTGGTGCGGCATGGCGCCATGGGCGCTGCGCCCGCGCAGCGTAACGGTCACGCGGTCGAACGAGGCCATGGCCGGTCCCTGGCTGATGGCCATCCGGCCCACGGGCAGGCCCGGTGCGTTGTGAAGCGCATAGATCTCGTCGCAGGGAAACAGCTCGAACAGGCCCTCGTCCACCATGCGCATGGCGCCGCCTTCGTTCTCCTCGGCCGGCTGGAAGATCAGGTTCAGCGTACCGTTGAAATCGAGCTTCTCGGCAACGTACTTTGCCGCGCACAGCAGGATGGCGGTATGTCCGTCATGACCGCAGGCGTGCATTTTCCCGGGCAGGCGGCTGGCGTAGTCCAGGCCTGTTCTTTCATGGATAGGCAAGGCATCCATGTCCGCGCGTATGCCCAGCGACTTGCTTCCCGAGCCCTTTTTGAGCACGCCGACCACACCGGTGACACCCAGGCCGCGGTGCACGGCATAGCCCCAGCGAGCCAGGGATTCGGCCACCATGTCGCTGGTGCGCGTCTCTTCGAAGGCCAGTTCGGGATGCGCATGAATGCTGCGGCGGATCTCCACGAACTCGGCAGCAACGGACTGCAGTTGGGCGAGCAGAAGGGAAGTTGAAGAAGTCATGGCTATGGATGGTTGAAATACCCCGGCTCATGTCTTGCATGGGCTCTCGGGCAGTGGCAGGAAGTGGCAGGTAGTGCGAAACAGTGTCCTCCTCACGGCCGAGGCGAGGAGTTTCGAAAAGTTCTAACACGTCCACCCTTCGATGGCATGCCTGCGCTTGCGCCCAAGCGACAGCGCCATCAGTCAAGCTTCACGCCGGCCTTTTGCACCACCTCGCTCCATTTGTCGAGCTCGCTCTTCACGAAGCCGGCCAGATAGGCGGGCTGGGTATCCGCGCCGCGCTCCAGGCCCTGGGCCGCAAAGGCTTTCTTCACATTCTCGGAATCCAGCGCCTTGGCATAGGCCTGATTGAGCAACTCCACCCGCTCCACCGGCATGCTCTTGGGGCCGACCACGCCGAAGAACACGCTCACGTCGTAGCCGGCCAGACCCTGCTCGGCGATCGTGGGGATCTGGGGCATGGCGCTGGAGCGTTTGGCCGTGGCCACGCCAAGGGCCTTGACCTTGCCGGCCTTGATATAGGGCATGGCCGTGAGGATGTCGGTGAAACTCATGTCCACCTGACCGGCCAGCAGGTCGTTAAGCGCCGGCCCGGTGCCCCTGTAGGGCACATGCTGCAGCTGGGTGCCGGCCAGGCCGTTGAACAGCACACCCGCCAGATGGGATGAAGCGCCATTGCCCGAAGACGCGAAATTGAGCTTGCCGGGCTTGCTCTTGTCCAGCGCGATCAGCTCCTTGACGTTGCCGACGCCCAAATCCGGCCGAACCACCAGCACATTGGGCAGATAGCCCACGTAGATGATGGGCGTGAAGCTGGTGCGCGGGTCGTAGCTGATGGACTTGTACAGCGGTTTGTTGATGGCCAGCGGACCCGAAGTACCGAACATCAGCGTATAGCCGTCAGGCTTGGCACGTGCCACGAAGTCCGCTCCGATATTGCCGCCGGCGCCGGCCTTGTTCTCCACGATCACGCTCTGGCCCAGCTCCTTGGTCAGCTCGGCAGCCAGAATACGTGCCATGGCGTCGGTTGGGCCGCCAGGCGGAAACGGCACGAGGAACGTGATGGGGCGTGTCGGGTATTTTTCCTGGGCAAGTGCGGGCAGTGCTGCCGACAGGGCGGCGGATGCCATCAGGCCCAGCGCTGCGCGTCTGGCTTTATGCATGTCTGTCTCCTTGGAAGGGGGTTGCCGATGAACTGGGAAAATCACTGCGGGGTGCCGCTGGCAACGGCCTTGAAGCGCTCCATGCGCGTCTTCTCGCGTGCGTAGGCGCTCCTCGCGTACTGCTCGAACTCTTGCGGACTGCGGTAGTTCAGCGGCTGATTGAGTTGTTCGAGGATCTTGCGCCCCTGCGCCGACTCCAGCCCCGCCTTGAAGGCGTCATGAATGATGCGCAGCCGCGCCGGTGCCAGGCCGGCAGGGGCGGCAATGCCATAGGGCGACTCGATCACCGCGTCCACGCCCTGCTCCCTCAAAGTGGGCACCTGAGGGAACTGCGGAACACGGCTGGACGTGAACATCGCCAGGTAGCGCAATCGGCCCGACTGGATATGCTGGGAGGCTACGCCGGAGAGCACGCCCGCATCGATGTGGCCGCCCAGCAGGTCGCTGGCCTGCTCCGAGTCTCCCTTGTAGGGCACGCGATTGAGCTGCAGGCCCGTGGACTGCACCAGCTCGCTGAGTACGATGCTGGGCGTTTGCACCGGACCAGCCGCACCGACGGAGATCTGGCCGGGACGCCTGCTCGCATCTTCGGCAAACTCCTTCCAGCTCTTCCACGGTGCTTCCCGACGCACAGCCAGCCCGAAGGTGTAGTCGGTCATGCCGATCACGTAGCTCAACTTCAGGGGGTCGAAGCTCACCCGGTTCAGATACGGTTCGCGATAGACACTGGCAGGCAGCACCGCCAGGGTGTAGCCATCCGGCTGAGCCCGCGCCAGCTCCACCGCACCAAACGTGCCGTTGGCGCCTGGCTTGTTCTCTATGACCACCAGTTGTCCCAACAGCTGCGAGGCTTGCTGTGCCACCACCCGCAAATGCGCGTCCGTCGGTCCGCCAGCGCCATAGGGCACCACCAGGCGTATCGGCCGAGCCGGATAGGAGTCGCCCTGAGCCTGTGCGGCAGAATGGGCTGCCGCCAGCAGCACTGCTCCCGAGGCTGCAGCCAGCAGCCTTCGGCGCTCTCTTGCGTGATTGCGCATATTTGTCTCCTTGCAGAAATAATCCGAGAGCCAATAACGCCTTTTCACGAAGCGTTTCAGCGGTTTCTTCTACTTATTTCAAGGCCGCCGGCAATCACTCCAGCCACTGCGCCGGCACGGCAGCCACATCGTCCAGCGGATCGCGTGGCAGCACACGGTGCAGCAGCACCAGTTGCGACAGGCGCAGGCGCTCGTTTGATCCGGTCTGTGCTGCTTCCCAGGCCATGGCGATGGCCGTGGTGCAGTTGTAGAGCGCTGTGGCGGCCTGGCGGGCCAGCACTTCGCCGCCGTCCCGAGCGGCCCTGTCAGCCAGGATGCTGGCGCGGGCCAATGCATCTTCCAGCGCCTGGCGGTAACCGGGCACCAGGCGGGCATGATCGAGCAAGCCATGCAGATACTGCTGCAGCACAGGTAACGAGCCTTCGCGCTTGATGGCGCGGATCACGTCCAGCGCCACGATGTTGCTCGTGCCTTCCCAGATCGAGCCTAGGTGGGCATCGCGCACCAGGCGCGGATCGCTCCACTCCTCGATATAGCCGCAGCCGCCGCGCACTTCCATCGCATCGCCGGTGACCTTGCGTGCATCGCGGCAGGCGCGGAACTTGATCAGCGGCGTCAGAATGCGCAACAGCGCATAGGCATCCGGCTGGCCCGCATCGGAGCGCATCAGCGTCTGCGCGGTCTGGAACACCATGGTACGCGCCTGCTCGGCGGGAACGCGCAGCTTGTCCAGTTGGCGCTGCATCAGCGGCATCTGCTCCAGGCGCTTGCCAAAGGCAATGCGTTCATGGGCGATGAATTCGGCCTCGGCCACAGCGCGGCGCATCATGCCGGCGGAGCGCACACCGTTGGACAAACGCGAGTTGTTGACCATGTCGGCCATCTGCACAAAGCCTCGGCCCTGCTCGCCCACGAGATAGGCCACGGCGCCGTCCATGCGGATCTCGCCGCTGGCCATGGACTTGGTGCCCAGCTTGTCTTTGAGGCGGATGATGCGGTAGCGATTGGTGCTGCCATCGTCCAGGGAACGCGGCAGCAGAAACAGCGAGATGCCCTTCATGCCCGGCGCCCCGCCCTCCACACGAGCCAGCACCATGGCGAACTCGGCATCGGGGTTGGAACAGAACCACTTGTCGCCGGTGAGAAGCCAGGAGCCGTCGGCCTGAGGGGCGGCCATAGTCAGCGTGCCCGCGATGTCCGAGCCTGCGGCCTGCTCGGTCATGAACATCGCGCCCTGGGCCTGCTTCTCCCAATCCAGCGAGAGCAGCTGAGGCAAATACTTGCCCACCAGCTCGGGGGTACCGTACTTCTTGAGCGTGCGCGTCAGCGAATCGGTCATGGACAACGGGCAGCACAGGCCGAACTCGGACTGCACGAACAGAAAGGTCAGTGCGTACTTGACGATGGGCGGCATCTTGCCGCTCCAGCCCAGCATGTCTTCCCGGTGCGAAATGGCTTGCAGACCGAACTCACCGTAGGCGATGCGCTCAAGCTCTTCATAGGCTGGATGCTTGATGATGCGCTGGCTGTCCTGGCCCGCGCGGCTGCGATGCTCAAGCGTGGGCGGATTCCTGTCGGCAACGCCGGCCAGCTCGTCGATGCGCCCACCGGCCAGCTCACCCATGCGCTGCAGATAGGGCTGCAGATGGGCCAGCAGATCGGCTGGCAGATAAAGCGCCAGCAGCGACTGCAACTCAGGATCGGTGGCGTAGAAATTGGCACCGTGGCGATCAGGCACGGGATGGGCTGCAGCGCGGACAGCCTGGGCCATGGCATGCACCTGGCTCTTATCGTTGGCGGACATGAACGTCTCCTGCTGAATTCGAATATCCCTGAGGAGCTGAGCCCCCTCTCATCGGAAAGAGGACGACAACCTCGCTACAGGGCTTACCTTGCTTGCCGTCTCTGAGTTCGGCCATGACGAATTCAGGCGATATGTACCGCACACAAATCCGGCAATTGAGGCAAGGACTGCCACGAATTTCAGCACCCTCATATATTCACGTCAAATATTATTAAAATCTTTCTCAATACTTTTTAAATATCAATAAATCATGGAACTGAGGTTGCTGCACTACTTCGTCACCCTCGCCGAAGAACTTCATTTCAGCCGTGCGGCGCAGCGGCTGTCGATCTCCCAGCCCCCGCTGTCCGTGGCCATCAAGCAGCTGGAGCAGGAACTGCAGGCCCAGTTGTTCGAGCGCAGCAGCAAGGGCGTACGGCTGACTGCGGCCGGTGAACATTTGCTGGACAAGGCACGCCAGCTATTGGCTCTGAGTCAGCAGGCCGCACAGGAAACGCGCGACGTGGCCCAGGGCACGCGCGGCCATCTGCGCCTGGGCTTCGTGGGGTCGAGCCTGTACCGCGGTTTGCCACAGGCGCTGGAGCGGTTCCAGCACGACCACCCCCTGGTGCGCGTGGACATGCTTGAGGCCAACAGCGCAGAGCAAATCCTGGACCTGCAGCAAATGCGGCTGGACATGGCCCTGGTCCACTCCATACAGCCGCCCGAAGGAATTGCCAGCCGGCTGCTGATGGAAGAGCCTTTCGTGGTCTGCCTGCCCGATCGCCACCCGCTGCAGGCCAGCGCCGCCATCGATCTGGCCGAACTCAAAAACGACCGTCTGATCCTGTTCTCCAGCCTGGTCTCGCCTACCTATCACCAGCGCATCTACGAGATGTGCCTGGCCCATGGCTTTGCACCCGAAGTACGCCACGAGGTACGGCACTGGCTGTCGGTGATCTCGCTGGTTTCGCTGGGTCAGGGCGTGGCACTGGTACCCCAGGCGCTGACACGCGTGGGCATGCCGCGCCTGATGTTCCGCCCGCTCAAAGGATCGCACCCATCATCAGAGATGCTCGCCATGTGGCGGCGTACACCGGCCAATCCGCTGGTGCAGGCATTGCTGGCCTGCCTGCAGCAGGCCGTGACGGAACTATGAGGCCAAGTCAGGACTCATCATCGCTGACCGGCAGGCCTGCCCGGATCTGCTTCAACGCTTCACCGCCGAATTCTTCGAGATAGCATTGGCTGCTCACAAGGAACGCTTATTTGCATGGAAATAAGGGGCCGGGACAATTTACACAACTCCGGGCAATTCATCCTGCCACTTGGCTAGTGAATGGGAAGCCAGTTACGCGCTTGGCTCGGGGGGGAGCGTAGGTACGGACCTTGGAAGTGCTCAGGCCCAGGCGCACGAGCGACTCGGCAATGGTCACGGCTGCGGCTACTCCATCGACCACTGGTACACCTGTCAGTTCACGAATCCTGGCATCCAGTTCAGCCATGCCTCCACAGCCGAGGCAAATGACTTCAGCATGGTCTTCGCTGACGGCAAGGCTGGCTTGACGAACAATCGCTTCAACCGCGCGCTCGGGTTGGGTTTCCAACTCCAGCACAGCCATGCCGCTGGCGCGAACCGATGCACAGCGCTCGTCCAGGCCGGCAAGCTTGAGTCGATCCTCGATCAATGGCACAGCCCGATCCAGCGTCGTGACCACCGAGTATTTGTGGCCCAGGAACATGGCCGCGGTGGCCGCTGCCTCGGTGATGTCCACCACGGGAACGTCCAGCAACTCCTGCAGGCCCTCGCGGCCATGTTCACCGTAGCCGGCTTGAATGACTGCATCAAAGGGTTGTCCATAGCTCATCACGGCATCCATCACACCTACCGCGGCAAGATAGCTCTCAAAATTCCCCTCGACCGATTCGGCACCAAAGCGCGGGGTCAGCGCGACTATCTCTGTTCCAGGCGCAGCAACCTTCCGAGCTTGCATGCCAATGGCATGGGTCATCGACTCGGTGGTGTTCACGTTCACGATCAAAATGCGCATGATTTTCAACTTTCCTTCTCAGTGTTTGGCGGAGGCTACGGAAATGGCTTCGCCATCCTGGTCTTCGTAGGTGAGACCTTTCGGTGCAACCATCCAATAGAACAAGGCACCCAGTCCGGCTGCGATGAACCAGGAGAACTGGGACAGCGATTGCAGCGTCGGCAGGAATGCAAAGAGCAGCGAGATCAGGGATGAAGGAATCAGGGCCTGAATTGCCTTGGGGTTGATGCCATTGCGGTAGTGATAAGGGCCTGCAGGGTCGTGTGTATAGAGAGCCGGAACGTTCACGCGCTGTTTGCGGATCAGCCAGTAGTCAGCCATCACGATGCCGAACAGCGGTCCCAGAAATGAACCCAGCCCTCCCAGGAAGTAGACGATGACCAGCGGAGAGTTGTAGAGATTCCAGGGCAGGATCACGAAACCGAGAACCGCACTGACAAGCGCTGCCCGGCGGAAGTTCAGATGCCGGGGCATGAGGTTTGCCAACGCCAGGGCAGGAGCCACGAAATTGGCCATCAGGTTCACGGCGATGGTCAAAATCAGCAGCGAAAGACTGGCCAACATCAACAGCGGCTTATTGGGAATGTTCTGGACGATGTCGGTCGGGCTTTGAATCAGCGTGCCATCGATGGCAAGCTGGCCGCCTGTCAGGATGACCACGATCAAGCCGAAGATCAGCATATTGATCGGAATACCCCAGAAATTGCCTTTCACCACGGCGCTGCTTGAGGTGGCTGCGCGTGTGAAATCACAGAAGTTCAGCACGAAGGTGCCGTAGATCGCCACCCATAGCGAAGCAGCGCCCAGGATCTGCAGCCACATGGCTCCGCCACTGCTTGCAAATGGGGCAGACCAATGCAGAGTCCATTTGGCGCTGTAGAAGATCCATCCTGCCAGGGAAATGAAAGTCAACAGAATTACAGGTCCGGCAAAGGCTTCGTACTTTCGGATGCTCTCCATGCCCCAGCAGGCAATGAGAACCTGCACAACCCACAGGATGGAAAAGCTGATCCAGCCCAGCAATGGCAGGCCCAGCACGACTTGCTCTTTGAGCGACTGCAAGCCGGGAAACAGCGTGATCAGCATCACGTCGAGGACCATGGATGCCAGGTAGGTTTGAATGCCGAACCACGCAATGGCGACTCCGCCGCGGATCAATGCTGGAATCTGCGCACCGCGTGTACCAAAGCTGATGCGGCTCATCACCGGAAAGGGAATCCCTGTACGGGTCCCCATAAAGCCCGAGAGGGACAGCAGCACGAACAGAAATGCCGCACCCAGCAGAAGCGCCATCAGAATCTGGTGTCCTCCCAGCCCAAGCGTGAAAAGACCGATGGCAAACGCGTAGTTGCCGAGGCTGTGTACATCGTTGGCCCAAAGAGTGAACAGGCTGTAGCTCCCCCAGGTACGCCCCTCTTTCGAGGTAGGTGCCAGATCGTGGTTGTACAGCGCCGGAGAAACTCCGGCCGGCAAGCCTTTATCTCGCTTTGGGCTGGTGGTGTTGGCCCCCGAGGTTAATGACTCGCCATGGGTGTCCAGTACTAGGTTGTTCATATGCCGCCTTCCATCAGGGTGCTCCGTGGAGCCCCTTTGCCATGACCTCATTTCGGCTGAGCAGGTCATGCTTGTCTACCGTTATTAGCGGCTACGGGCGACGCAGGCCTGCAGCCATGTTTTCGCTGCTGAAGAGCTGTGATGCTTATGAAGCGAATCGAATCTGCCTCATGTCCACTGCTTCAGCAAGCTTGTCCAGAAATGCTTTGAACACATCGCTGACATGCATGCAATGTATACAAGACATGAATTCAAGATGCTAGTAGGAACCCTGGTTCTATCGGCCAGAGACATTGATTCGATGGAGTCCTCAGATGGGAGGACGAACGGTCAGTAGCAGGCGCAGCAAGCCCTGGCGTGCATTTCTTCCCTGGGCGAGGTGCTGAAACCTACACTTTGATCATGGCTGTTTTGCGTAGATACCCATCTATGAACCTCTCCATGATCCGCGCTGAGCAAAGCCAGGTTGCTGTGCGTATCAAGAGGCCATAGAAAATACTCTCGAAGTCACACATCGGAATGAGTACCAGTAGTCACTGCTCAGTTGTTGCAAAGCCGGCATTCAGCCCGCATTCATCGCAGCAATATCGCCCGCCAATGAGCAATCGGCGCCGATGCTCCCATGGCTTCGAAATCAGTTGCGATGCCGGGCAGGACAATGACAGCTGCATTCACCAAGGGCGGCAGCAGTCGAGATAGATGGATAGTCCATTCGGCGGGCAATGCGGAGACCAGCGCTTTGTTGCGATCGGTGGCGTTGGCAATTCTTGCTGGAAGACCATTCCACGATGCAATGGCTATCCATGTGGTTTCATGGCCCTGATTGAAACCGTTCCGGCGTCTATCCGCAACGCGAGCCATTCCAGGTCCTGGTCGAGGAACTGGCATAGCGCCGGAGCCATGATCACCATGGGCCGAGGCGGCTCCTTGATAAATGCTGCCGGGCATGATCAGCGAACGCGTAAGTCATCACCGGCACAGATGGCGAGCTCAATCGCCCCCTGGTAGGGACAAGCGCTTCAAGCCTCCATATTGGCTCGCCGCAAAGTGTTGGGAGCTCGAGATCGGCAAAGCGGCCGAGCGGCTCAACCAGGCCGGATCTCGCCAAGGACTCCCATCGACTTTGAAACGCCTATTTGGCTGAAGACGAATCTTCAGGAGCCAGAATGGAGCGGAGTCGGTTGCGTGCTCCGCGACGACCAATCAAGCTTTCATCAAGGCGCGATGCCAATGCATCGATGTGAGCAATCATTAATTGTTCAGCCCGCAGATTGTCTCCAGCCGCCAGCGCCTCAACAATGGCGGCGTGATCGTCATTGAAGACTCTGGCCTCGGTCTTCGACTGGTATAGATCTGAAATCAGAGTTGTTCGTGCCGAGAGATCGACCATCATAGAAGTCAGGAACCGATTGCCCAGACACTCTGCCAAGCAAATATGAAAGTCGGCCAGCAGCCAGCTGCGGGCTTCTGCGTCCCCACAGGCAATGGCTTTGCGCTCTTCGGCGATGTGCTTGCGCAGGCGTTTCAGTGTTGCCTGCAAGGGTTGACCAGCATCACGCAGCATGCCCGGCTCAACGACGCGCCTCGCTGCATAGGTTTCCTGAGCCTCCTCAAACGAAGGCTCTGCAACATACCAGCCAACCCTGGAGCGGACCTCCACAAATCCCCGGGTCTGAAGGTGCATCAAGGCCTCGCGGACCAGGGTGCGGCTGACCTGAAACAAGTCCGCAATGTCTTGTTCACCCAGTTTCTCTCCCGGACGAAGCTTGGCTGTCAGGATCGACTCTATGAGACGCTCGGCGATCTTGGTTTTGGTGATGACTGGAGTACTCATTAAATTGATTTTATGCGACCGAGCTGTTACGAAGTTGAGGATAGGAAGCGTCAATAAATTCGACCATGCCCGCAATGGCAGGTGATAAATCTTGCGCTCCAGAGAGCATGTTGCGGAGCTGGCTGAAGGAAGAGCGTAAGTTAAATATGCCTGGCGGGCTATTCGTCTTTCTTCTCCTGCGATTGCCTCAAGAAACGTCCGATATACCTTAAGGGAGAATACCTAGCTTTTCTACAATCAACCTTGTATACAAGTGTTGAGTTCAAGATTTATGATGAAGCAATGGAAACCTCACTCACCTGGTCCATTGCAGAAAGTCTGACCAAAGCAATTGTTGAACATCGACTGATGCCCGGCACCAAGTTGCCGGAACAGAAGCTGGCCAATCATTTTGGTGTTTCCCGCACTCTGGTTCGCCAGGCTTTGTTTCAGGCATCACAGAACCGGCTGATCACGCTCGAGCCCACGCGCGGAGCCTTTGTGGCCACGCCCTCGGTGGATGAGGCGCGCCAGGTCTTTGCTGTGCGTCGCATGCTCGAAGCCGAAATGGTGCGCAATTTCGCCGCGCAGCAGACACCCTCCCGCTTGTTGGAGCTCAAAGCGCATGTGGCGGCCGAAAGGAAGGCCATGGAAGCCAATGACGTGGGCCAGTGCACCGAGCTGCTGGGCGACTTCCATGTGCGCATGGCCGAGCTCATGGGCAACGAGGTGCTGGCTCAACTGCTGGGCGAGCTGATTTCCCGCTGCGCATTGATCACCCTGATGTACCAGTCTGCATCGGCGGCCGAACATTCGCACGAAGAACATGCCGACATCGTGACCGCACTGGCTGCGGGCGATGCCGAACATGCGGTGCAGCTGATGCAGCTGCACCTCGATCACATGGAAGAAGGTCTGTCCTTTAACCGTACTTTGCCAACGCACGATTTGTCGATGGCACTTTCATCCGTATCCCTATGACTTACGATTCCACCGCCTCCTACCCACGCGACCTGATTGGCTACGGCCGCAACACGCCCCATCCCGAATGGCCCGGCAAAGCCCGCGTGGCCGTTCAGTTCGTGCTGAACTACGAAGAAGGCGGTGAGAACCATATCCTGCATGGCGACCCCGGCAGCGAGCAGTTTCTGTCGGAGATGTTCAATCCCGCCAGCTACCCGGCCCGTCACATGAGCATGGACGGCATCTATGAATACGGCTCGCGCGCCGGCGTCTGGCGCATTCTGAAAGAGTTCGAGAAGCGCGGTCTGCCGCTGACCGTGTTCGGCGTGGCCACCGCCCTGCAAAAGCATCGCGAGCTGGCCCAGGCCTTTGACGAACTCGGCCACGAAGTGGCCTGCCACGGCCTGAAGTGGATTCACTACCAGAACGTGCCCGAGGAGATCGAGCGCGCCCACATGCAGCAATGCGTGGACATTTTTGGAGAGATCTACGGCGCGGGCGGCGACCACGGCCTGGGCTGGTACACCGGCCGCGACAGCCCCAACAGCCACCGCATCGTGGCCGATGCCGGTCGCTTTACCTACGACAGCGATTACTACGGCGACGACCTGCCTTTCTGGATGAAGGTCGCCAAGAGCGACGGCACGACGCACAAGCAGCTCATCGTTCCCTACACACTGGACGTGAACGATATGCGCTTTGCCCTGCCCCAGGGTTACTCGCATGCCGATCCGTTCTTCCAGTACATGAAGGACACATTCGATGTCCTGTACGCCGAGGGCAATGCCAGCGGCGACAACGCCCCCAAGATGATGAGCATCGGCATGCACTGCCGACTGCTGGGCCGTCCCGGCCGGATTACAGCGCTGCAGCGCTTCCTCGACCACATCCAGAAGCACGACAAGGTGTGGGTGTGCCGCCGTATTGATTTGGCTCGTCACTGGGCCGAGCGTTTCCCCTGCAAGGAAGCAGTCTCGGCCTGACCGCACGATCCGAGAACCCCAGGAGATTGAGGAAGGCAAGCTAGGCACTCGATTTTTCGAGACATCATCGCAGCCAGTTGCAACTAGTGCGGCCCTGCATCCCTGCCCTGCGGGCAGGAGTAGCCTCTGTGGAGGCTTGCCAAGTGCGCCAAGTGCTGTCCCTGCTTTGCCGTTGATCGGTCCATGCTGACCAAAAGTGCTGGGTGCTATCGCCATCCCTTGCGAGGAATCGGACGAACGCGATCAGCCTCGATACGCACCAAGCAATGCGAATGCATCTGCTTACAGCCCGCATCCAGAGCGCGTGCGCTCGGGAATTGATAGCTGCCTTTGATTCCCGAAGCCGGTCGCGAGATACTTCAGGCTTCGAAAACTCACCGAGAACAACAACTATGCAAGGCCATCCCGAAGTCGTCGACTACCTCAAGGACCTGCTTCGCGGCGAGCTCGCGGCGCGCGACCAGTATTTCGCCCACTCGCGCATCTATGAAGACCAGGGGTTCGCCAAGCTCTTCACGCGCCTGGACCACGAGATGCAGGAAGAAACCCAGCACGCCGACGCACTGCTGCGCCGCATTCTGATGCTGGGCGGCCGCCCCGACATGCGTCCCAAGGAATTCACGCCCGGCGAGACCGTTCCCGAGATGTTGCGCAAGGACCTGGACACCGAATACGAAGTCCGTGCCGGCCTGCAACAAGGCGTGGCGCTGTGCGAGCAGCACCGCGACTATGTGAGCCGCGACATCCTGCTGGCCCAGTTGCACGATACCGAGGAAGACCACGCCTACTGGCTGGAAAAGCAGCTGGGACTGATCGACAAGATCGGACTGCAGAACTATCTGCAAAGCCAGACCTGAGCCCAGCAACGCAGCGCGGAAAAATACCGAGGCCGTCCTTGATAGACGGCCTTTTTCATGGACTCGAGGCGGGCTCAAAAACCATAGTCATCACCCGTGGCGGCATAGCGGCCTTCGCCGGATTGTCGATCTTGCAAGGCTCGCCTGCCCCCATCTTCTGGAACGAGGCTCCACCAAGATTCACGCCCTTGTGACATCCCATTGACTCGTTGACAAACGACAAGTCAGAGCCCCCGGGCGACTCGGCCATCACCGGATGTCATACGGGACTGCCGCTCTTCGTCTCCAACCAGGCACAAGCTGCGGCTGCCAGCAGGACCTGGCGAAGCAAATGCACATGTCGGACAGGCCCCTGCACCCGGGCCTGCCCTGCACGCCCATCCTCAGCGGATTGCCGTTGCGGGCGTGACCTGCACCTTCATGCTGCGCACGATGGCCGCCAGCACCACGCCATAGGCGGGAACAAACAGCAGCAGACTCACCCCCAGCTTGATGACATAGTCGACCATGGCGATTTCCACCCAGTTGGCCGCCATGAAGGCATCGGAGCTACGCCAGAAGGCAATCGAGAAAAAGGCCGCGGTGTCCAGCACCTGGCCGAACACCGACGCGGCCGCCGGAGCCAGCCACCAGGAATGGCTTTTCTGGCGGATGCGGTCAAAAACCTGAATATCCAGCAACTGGCCCAGCACATAGGCGGCAAAACTGGCCAGTGCAATGCGGAACACAAAGCCGTTGAAGCTTTGCAGCGCTTCCCAGCCATTGAAGCGGCCCTCGTGGAACAGCACGCCCACCACATAGGACACCACCAACGCGGGCAACATGGCACGCATGATGACGCGTCGCGCCGCAGTCTTGCCGATCAGGCGTACGGTCAGATCGGTGGCCAGAAAGATGAACGGAAAGCTGAAGGCGCCCCAGGTGCTGTGAAAGCCCAGCAGCGTGATGGGCAGTTGCACCAGGTAGTTGCTGGCGATGACCAGCGCGATATGGAACGCGACGAGAACGGAGAGGTAAAACGGCACGCGCGACGCTTGCGTCTGCACGGCATGAGCGGATGTCATGACAGTCCTTTTTGGTCGATGGGGGCGAGGGAACCCATGGTTGCGAAGAGTGCGCCAGCGCGGCGCAACCGTGAATTTTATGCTGTACGGAATTATCTCTGCCTCCCCCGGCCCGCTTATCCGCTCGGACACATGGCGGATATAAGAAAAAGCATAGCTTGTAGCGCCTGCCAATCCATGTTTTCAGCAGTGAATCAGCCTGCTTTCAATGAATGACAGACGCTAGCCGCTATCTTTTTTGCTTCATTCAAAGCGCGAGATGCGCCTCCTGACGGGACTCATGGCGCGTGGCACGCAGCCCTGCCCACTGCAGATCGGCCAGGACCAGCACCACGACGGCCTGCGCCGCCACCCAGGCCAGACCCCAGGCACTGAGCGCCAGGCCGGAGCCAAACACCAGGACCGCGCAGCCCAGCGCCCAGCCCAGATTGCCAAGAGCCACCAGACCGATCAGCGTGCGCGGCAGGGGCTCGCGACGCGCCATCCAGGCTGCGGCCGATGCATAGGCCAGCAAGAAAAGACCTGTTGCTGCCAGCAGGAAAGGCGGCAGCCCCGTCAGATCGGCCAGCGGCCGCTGCAAGGCCAGTTGCAGCGCGCCCGTGGCGGCGCAGGAGGCCGCATCGGCCCACATCACAAGACGCAGAAATCGGGGAGAAGCAAAGAGGGACATGGAAGACTCCTGTTCTGAGAGCAAGTTCTTGCGGCCGGCCCTGTGCCGGCTGCTGGGGCCCATGATTGTCATCCGCTCGCACAGCGTCGATAACCTCGCAGGTCATGGCCTGCTGTCCGGCCTGCCACTACGATGCGGGCATGAACTCCAGCACCGCCCCCTCTTCTTTTCATGCCGCTCATATGCCGCCCGGCGCACGCTCACCATTCGGCGAGCACCTGCGCCACTGGCGCCAGCACCGTCGGCTGAGCCAGCAAGGGCTGGCGCTGGAAGCCGAGATATCGACGCGTCACCTGAGCTATGTGGAAACAGGCCGTGCACAGCCCAGCCGCGAGATGGTGTTGCGGCTGGCCGAGCGCCTGTCGGTGCCGCTGCGCGAGCGCAATGCATTGCTGGTGGCTGCGGGCTTTGCCCCCATGTACCAGGCCCGTCCCCTGGACCACCCCGATCTGGCGGCCGCGCGCCAGGCAGTAGAGCTGGTACTCAAGGGCCACGAGCCCAGCCCAGCCCTGGCCGTGGATAGACACTGGAACCTGGTGGCTGCCAATGCCGTCGTGCCGCTGCTGCTGGACGGCGTGGCACCCTGGCTGCTGGAGCCACCCGTGAATGTGCTGCGCCTGAGTCTGCACCCCGAGGGACTGGGCCCACGCCTGGCCAACTCCGCGCAGTGGCGTGCCCATTTGCTGCACCGCCTGCAGCAGCAGATCGCCGCCACGGCAGACAGCGAGCTACAGGCACTGCATGACGAAATCGCAGCCTATCCGTTCGCCGAGGACAAGGACTCCCCTCTGCCCAGCCCCATCGCCGTGCCCTTCGAATTGCACACCCATCTGGGCACACTGAGCTTCATCAGCACCATCACCATCTTCGGCACGCCCGTGGACGTGACGCTGCAGGAGCTGGCCGTCGAATCGTTCTTCCCGGCAGATGCCGAGACACAGCGGGCGCTGCAACGGCTGCAGGCCAGGCGCAGGGCCTGAAAAGCAAAAAGCCCGCAGGACTTGCATCCTGCGGGCTTTGGGGCCGGGCCCTTGAAGGCCCTGTCATCTGGCGCCTGAGCGCTTAGATCTTGGCCGCCACTTCAGCGTACTCGGCGATTTCGTTGAAGTTCATGTAGCGATAGACGGAAGCCTTGTCGGCATCGATCACGCCCATTTCCTTCAGGTACTCTTCCTTGGAAGGCAGGTAACCCAGACGCGAAGCGATGGCTGCCAGTTCGGCCGAGCCCAGATACACGTTGGTGTTCTTGCCCAGACGGTTGGGGAAGTTACGAGTGGAAGTCGAGATGACAGTCGCACCTTCACGCACTTGAGCCTGGTTACCCATGCACAGCGAGCAGCCGGGCATTTCTGTACGGGCACCGGCAGTGCCGAAGGCAGAGTAGTGACCTTCCTTGATCAGCTCGTCCTGGTCCATCTTGGTGGGAGGAGCCACCCACAGCTTGACGGGGATGTCGCGCTGGCCGCCCAGCAGCTTGGCTGCAGCGCGGAAGTGACCGATGTTGGTCATGCAGGAACCGATGAAGGCTTCGTCGATCTTGGCACCGGCCACGTCAGACAGGGTCTTGGCATCATCAGGATCGTTGGGGCAGCAAACGATGGGTTCCTTGATGTCGGACATGTCGATTTCGATGACGTGAGCGTACTCAGCGTTCTTGTCGGCTTCCAGCAGATCGGGCTTGGCCAGCCAGGCTTCGACCTTTTCGATACGGCGCTGCAGAGTCTTGGCGTCGGCGTAACCGTCAGCGATCATGTTCTTCATCAGAACGATGTTCGATGTCAGGTATTCCTTGATGGGCTCGGGGTTGAGCTTGATCGTGCAACCGGCGGCAGAGCGCTCGGCAGAAGCGTCGGACAGCTCAAACGCTTGTTCAACCTTCAGATCTGGCAGGCCTTCGATTTCCAGGATGCGACCCGAGAATTCGTTGATCTTGCCGGCCTTGGCAACCGTCAGCAGACCTTGCTTGATGGCGTACAAGGGAATCGCGTGCACCAGATCGCGCAGAGTCACGCCAGGCTGCATTTCGCCCTTGAAGCGCACCAGCACCGATTCGGGCATGTCCAGAGGCATCACGCCGGTCGCGGCACCGAAGGCCACCAGACCGGAGCCTGCGGGGAAGGAGATGCCGATGGGGAAACGGGTGTGCGAGTCACCACCGGTACCCACGGTGTCGGGCAGCAGCAGGCGGTTGAGCCAGCTGTGGATCACGCCGTCACCAGGACGCAGGGCCACGCCGCCGCGGTTGCTGATGAAGTTGGGCAGTTCGCGATGGGTCTTCACGTCCACGGGCTTGGGGTAAGCCGCTGTGTGGCAGAAGGACTGCATCACCATATCGGCGGAGAAGCCCAGGCAGGCCAGATCCTTGAGCTCGTCGCGAGTCATGGGGCCGGTGGTGTCCTGCGAACCGACGGTGGTCATGCGAGGTTCGCAGTAGGTACCAGGGCGCACGCCCTGACCTTCGGGCAGACCGCAGGCGCGGCCGACCATCTTCTGGGCCAGTGTGAAGCCAGCCGTGGAAGCGGCAGGCGCCTGGGGCAGGCGGAACTCGGTGGATGCGGGCAGACCCAGGGCTTCGCGAGCCTTGGCGGTCAGCGAACGGCCGATGATCAGGTTGATACGACCGCCTGCTTGCACTTCGTCCAGCAGCACGTCGGACTTGAGCTGGAAGTCAGCCACGGTTTCGCCGTTCTTGACGATCTTGCCGGCGTAGGGCAGCACGTCGATCACGTCGCCCATTTCCAGCTTGGAAACATCGACTTCGATGGGCAGGGCGCCGGAGTCTTCTTGCGTGTTGAAGAAGATGGGAGCGATCTTGCCGCCCAGCGTCACGCCGCCAAAGCGCTTGTTGGGAACAAAGGGAATGTCCACGCCCGTGCCCCAGATGATGGAGTTGGTGGCGGACTTGCGCGAAGAACCGGTACCGACCACGTCGCCCACATAGGCAACCAGGTGGCCCTTCTTCTTCAGGTCTTCGATGAACTGCATGGGGCCACGCTTGCCGTCTTCTTCGGGCTTGAACGCCGCGTCGGGACGCGTGTTCTTGAGCATGGCCAGGTAGTGCAGAGGAATGTCGGGACGGCTCCAGGCATCGGGAGCGGGCGACAGGTCGTCGGTATTGGTCTCGCCGGGCACCTTGAAGACGGTGACGGTGATCTTTTCCTCGACCTTGGGACGCGAAGTGAACCACTCGGCATCGGCCCAGCTTTGCATCACTTCCTTGGCCTTGGCATTGCCGGCCTTGGCCTTGTCGGCCACGTCGTTGAAGAAGTCGAACATCAGCAATGTCTTCTTCAGCGCGTCGGCAGCCACGCCAGCCACTTCGGCATCGTCCAGCAGCTCGATCAGAGGGTGAACGTTGTAGCCACCCACCATGGTGCCCAGCAGCTCGGTGGCCTTGGCCTTGGAGATGAGACCCACCTTCAGGTCGCCGTGAGCCACGGCAGCCAGGAAGGAAGCCTTGACCTTGGCTGCATCATCCACACCGGGCGGCACGCGATGGGTCAGCAGATCCATCAGGAATGCATCTTCACCGGCGGGTGGATTCTTGATCAGCTCGATCAGGTCTGCGACCTGCTTGGCATCCAGAGGCAGCGGGGGGATGCCCAGTGCGGCGCGTTCTGCCACATGGTCACGGTAGGCTTTCAACATGGGTTCTCTCCAATGGTTTTTTGAAAAAGGCTGCGCGTGGAGCGCGAATTACAGGACTGGCGCATGTGCGATACGCCAGTCCTCAGCCTCGCCAGACTTATTTGCTGTCCAGCAGGCTGGGAGGTGGGTTCTTGCGGATGGCTTCGGCCACTTGCTGCTGCTCGGGGCTCATGCACTCATCCGCCAGACGCTGGCCGGCCTTCTGGTTCATCAGCATGGACTTGTTGGCGATCTGCAGCCACACGGCGCCAGCTGCCTTGTCCTCCAGGCGCACGGTGCCGGTGGAAGTCTTGACGGGAGACATGTGGTACTTGAAGCCACGGCCGTCCACGATGAAGTAACCGGGGTTGGCTGCGTCGGCGTTCACGTTCACATAGGCGCCCAGCTCGCAGGCAATGCGGCCCTTGTGCACGCGCTCGGCCACGGCCAGCTCTTCCGTGCCCAGTGCGGCGGAAGCCGGGCCGGCGGCCACGACGGCGGCAGCACCCGCGCCACCTGCAGCTACGGCAGCGGCAGCCTTGCCCTTCTTGGAAGTAGTGGTGGCCTTCTTGGCGGCGGGAGCCTTCTTGGCGGCGGCCGCCTTGGCCTTGGGAGCGGTTTCTGCTACGGCAGAGTGGCTGATTGCGACCAGGGGAGCGGCAATCATCAAAGTGGCGATCAGGGTCTTCATAGGAATTAGCTCCTGCAGACTTGTTATGAGTTCAACGGATTGAGGCCGGGGCAAACCAGGGTTGAACTTCAACCGGCAAGACCTGCCCCGTCTGGTGAGCGCGCTCCAGCAACTGCCAAAAATAGCGGTAGCTCGCGCGGTCGTGTAGTACACCACCAAAACTGATGGGCGCCCAATTCTGCACCGCTGCAGAGGTAAGTATTTGTGCCGCCTGTAGAACTTCGTCCTCTGCTGGCGCAAATGCACGCAGAATCGGGCGAATCTGGTCAGGATGGATGCTCCACATGCGTGTGTAGCCAAGCTCACGCGAGGCTTTTTGCGCGCAAGCCTGCAAAGCTTCAGGATTCTTGAATTCCGTGACCACGCAGTGCGAGGGCACCTTGCCGTGGGCATGGCAGGCTGCCGCGATCTCGAGCTTGGCACGAACGACCAAGGGATGCTCGAACTGGCCCTGCGCCGTCATGGCGGAAGCCGGGATGGCGCCGCCATGGGCCGAGACAAAATCCATCAGCCCGAAGGAGATGCTTTGCACGGCCGGGTGCGCGGCAATGTCGAAGGCCTGCTGCACGGCAGCAGGAGACTCAATCAAGACATGTAGCGGCACACGCTTGTCTGTCGCACGCTGCAGGGCTGCTTCGGCCTTGATGACGTCATCCACCGACTCCACCTTGGGAATCATGATGTGGCAGAGCTTGTCTGCCGCGCCGCCGGCAATGATGTCCATGTCTGCCTGGAAATGAGCATGCTCCACCGCATGCACCCGGGCCGCCACGCGCGCGCCTTGAGCCGCTCCATTCGCCAGCTCGACCACCAGACGCGCGTGCTCGGCCTCCTGGCCGACAGGAGCGCCATCCTCGCAGTCCAGCGTCACGTCGAACACGCAGGTGCCGAACTCCTGCATCATCTCTGCCTGCAGCTGCAGGCTTTTGCGCATGCGCGCTTCCACGCCACTGTAGTGATCGCAGACGGGCAGACGCTGAGCGCCACCCTGAGCATCGAGAAGCACGGTGGCGGGATGAACCAGTTCTTTCGTCATGACTTGCGCTGAGCCACCATGAAAAGTCGGGGAAAAGCCAGCAGACGCTTGCCGTCAGCTCGCTCCGGATACGCCGCATCGATGCGGCTTTGATACTCGGTCAGGTACTCGGCTTGCAGCTCCCGGGGCAAACCTTCCACGAAAGGCTTGAGGCCCGTGCTGCTGAGCCACTGCACAATCGCTGCGGCCGAGTCCATGGGATGCTGATAGACGGTGTGCCACACATCGACGCTCGCAGCCTCATTGGCGGGAGACGCCGGCTGAGGCGCTGCCAGCAGGTCGTAATACACCCCTATGGGCAAAATCTCGGTACGCACCTTGCTCGCGTCCCCGATATGCGCCGCAAACCGGGGCAGTTGGGCGACTTCGCGCATGTTTCGGTGCGAGGGTTCCTGACGGTTGTCAGGCATCTGCACGGCCAGCACGCCACCGGGCGCCAGCAAGGAAAACAGACGGGGAATCAGGCTCTCATGCCCGCCCACCCACTGGATGGAGGCATTCGCATAGATCAAATCAGGTGCTGACTCACCTTCAGCAGGTGCCCAGGAGGCAATATCACCGGCCTCGAACCTGGCCTGCGGCAACTGCTTGCGCGCAGTCTCCAGCATGGCTTCGGAATTGTCGACACCGAGCACATCGGCGCCGGGGAAACGCTCCACCAGAAGTTCGGTGGAGTTGCCCGGCCCGCAGCCCAGATCCACGATGCGGAGGCTGCGAGCGGGTGAATGCAAGCTGGAAGGTACTCTTGCCAGCAGTTCTGCCGCAGGGCGCGTGCGCTCATTGGCAAAGCGCAGATACAGCGCGGGGTTCCAGTCTTGCATAGGTTTTGCGCTGATTACAGCAGGTGCTTGACGCCGTCCTGCTCGCCTTGCAGCTCAGCCAGAGTCTTGTTGATGCACTCTTGCGAGAAGGCATCGATTTCCAGACCTTCGACGATCTTGTATTCGCCGTCAGCCGTGGTGGTCACGGGGAAACCGAACACGATACCGGCGGGGATGCCGTACTCGCCGTTGGAAGGCACGCCCATGGTGACCCATTCGCCGTTGGAGCCCAGGGCCCAGTCACGCATGTGATCGATGGCAGCGTTGGCAGCCGAAGCAGCCGACGACAGACCGCGAGCAGCGATGATGGCGGCGCCGCGCTTGCCCACGGTGGGCAGGAACACGTTGGCATTCCATTCCTGGTCGTTGATGGCTTCCTTCACGGACTTGCCGTCCACGGTGGCGAAGCGGTAGTCGGCGTACATGGTGGGCGAGTGGTTGCCCCACACGGTCAGCTTCTTGATGTCGCCGACCTTGAAGCCGCCCTTGGCAGCCAGCTGGGAAGCAGCGCGGTTGTGGTCCAGGCGCAGCATGGCGGTGAAGTTCTTGGCGGGCAGATCGGGAGCCGACTTCATGGCGATGTAGGCGTTGGTGTTGGCGGGGTTGCCGACCACCAGAACCTTGACATTGCGCGAAGCCACGGCGTTCAGAGCCTTGCCCTGGGCGGTGAAGATCTGGGCGTTGGCAGCCAGCAGGTCAGCACGTTCCATGCCGGGGCCACGAGGACGGGCGCCCACCAGCAGAGCGTAGTCGGTGTCCTTGAAGGCGGTCATGGGGTCGGCGTGGGCTTCGATGCCGGCCAGCAGGGGGAAGGCGCAGTCTTCCAGCTCCATGATCACGCCCTTCAGAGCGTTTTGAGCCTTTTCGTCGGGGATTTCCAGCAGTTGCAGAATAACGGGCTGATCTTTACCCAGCATTTCGCCGGAGGCGATGCGGAACAACAGGGCGTAACCGATTTGGCCAGCTGCGCCGGTAACGGCGACACGGACGGGCTTCTTGCTCATGGTGAAACTCCAAGATTGGAAAAAAGTGAGATGTTATGGGCGCCAGGTTGCACCAGCGTAACCACCAGTAGCGCAAGCTCCGCAAACATGCGGCAAGTGTACTGCCGAAATCAAAGCCCGGTCAATTTGTCTTATGTCTTATATAAGATATGATCTTCACTTAGCGACCAGAGTCAAATCGACTGTTTTTTGTGCATCGCATCGCGGAGGCGATACCTTCAAAACCAACTATGCCCAGCCCCCACAACACAGCCCCGGACAACAACGCCAGCCATAGCGGTGGTGCCGGCGTCTCCACCCCAGCCTTCAGCCCTCTGTACCAGCAGATCAAGGGCCTGATCCTGCAAAGTCTGGAAGCTGGCGAATGGCGCCCCGGAGAACTGATCCCCAGTGAAATGGAGCTGGCAGCCCGCTTCAAGGTCAGCCAGGGCACGGTGCGCAAGGCAATCGATGAACTGGCTGCCGAAAACCTGGTCATGCGCCGCCAGGGCAAAGGCACGTTTGTGGCCACTCACGCTGCCCAGCAGGTGCAGTACCGCTTTCTGAATCTGCGCCCCGATGCTGGCGACCTGCAGGGCGAAGGCCGCGCAGAGCGCCACATCCTTGAGTGCCGCCGCCTGCGCGCGCCTGCCGAAGTGGCCCGCGCCCTGGCCCTGCGCACCGGCGACGCCGTGATGCATGTACGCCGCACCCTGTCCTTTGCCGCAATCCCGACTATTTTGGAGGACATCTGGCTGCCTGGCAACGCCTTCAAGGGGCTGACGACCGAACAGATGTCCAACTACCAGGGCCCGACTTACGCCATGTTCGAACTCGACTATGGCGTGCGCATGGTGCGGGCCGACGAGAAAATTCGCGCCGTTCTGCCGGATGCCGAGCAAGCCCAGTTGCTGAACATTCCCAGCACCACGCCGCTGCTCAGCGTGGAGCGAACTGCTTACACATACAACGATGTTCCCATGGAGTTACGACGCGGCCTGTACCGCACCGACACCCATCATTACCGCAATGCATTGAACTGAATCCCCCCGTAAAAGCGTTGATTGCAACAGAGCCCAATCATCTGCTATGCAAATTCGGCTAACGGATTCTGCTGCATTGCAATAGAATTTTGTGTCGCTTCGCACTAGCGATTACAACGCAGTTACATCCACGAAAGTACCCTGCCATGACAGAGCAAAAAGCAAAACAGCGGCCAGAGTTCCGCAATATCAACTTCTTCTCGGACCTACCGACCTATCGCCTGCCCCTGGCAGGCATTGTGTCCATTCTGCACCGCGTCAGCGGCCTGCTGATGGCGATCCTGCTGCCGTTCATCATCTGGATGTTCGACAACTCGATCTCGTCGGAAATTTCGTTTGATTCCTTCACGTCGGTATTCGCAGGTCCCTTTGGCTGGTTTGCCAAGCTCGTCTGCCTGGCACTGATCTGGGCCTATCTGCACCACTTCTGCGCAGGTGTCCGCCATCTGGTGATGGACGTGAACCACCACGCCGTGAACAAGCAGACCGGCAAGTCCACCGCCGCCGTCGTTCTGTGCATCAGCGTTGCCCTGACCGTGGTGCTTGGCGCCAAGCTGTTCGGCCTGTACTGATCAGCGCCCAGTCAATAACACCTCACGATAAGGAAACAACCATGTCCGTGAATTACGGCTCCAAGCGCACCGTTGTCGGTGCGCACTATGGCACCCGCGACTTTCTGGCTCAACGCTCTACCGCCGTCCTGATGGCGCTGTACACCGTTGTGCTGCTGGTGCGCTTTCTGACGGTCGGCGGCCCCGTGGGCTACGAGCAGTGGGCCGGCATTTTTGCTCCCCAGTGGATGAAGTTTCTGACCCTGGCCCTCTTCGTGGCTCTGGGCTGGCATGCCTGGATCGGCGTGCGTGACATCTGGATGGACTACGTCAAGCCCGTGGGCCTGCGCCTTGCACTGCAAGTGGTCACCATTGTCTGGCTGGTCGGCTGCATCGGCTGGGGCATCCAGGTTCTGTGGCGTCTCTGATTGAGACACAGTCTCCACGATTGAAGGTTAAGAATGAGCTACTCCAAAGCAAATATCACCAAGCGCAAGTTTGACGTCGTGATCGTCGGTGCCGGCGGCTCCGGCCTGCGCGCTGCGCTGGAACTGTCGCGCGCCGGTCTGTCCGTCGCCTCGCTGTCCAAGGTTTTCCCCACTCGCTCGCACACTGTGGCTGCCCAGGGCGGCGTGTCCGCTTCGCTGGGCAATATGAGCGAAGACAACTGGCACTATCACTTCTACGACACCATCAAGGGCTCCGACTGGCTGGGCGACCAGGACGCCATCGAGTTCATGTGCCGTGAAGCGCCGAACGTCGTGATCGAGCTCGAGCACTTCGGCATGCCTTTCGACCGCAATGCCGACGGCACCATCTACCAGCGCCCTTTCGGCGGCCACACCGCCAACTACGGCGAAAAGCCCGTGCAACGCGCCTGCGCCGCTGCTGACCGTACCGGTCACGCCATGCTGCACACGCTGTACCAGCAGAACGTCAAGTCCAAGACCAACTTCTTCGTGGAGTGGATGGCGCTGGACCTGATCCGCAACACCCAGGGCGATGTGGTCGGCGTGACCGCACTGGAACTGGAAACCGGCGATCTGTACGAGCTGCACGCCAAGGCCGTGCTGCTGGCCACCGGCGGTGCCGGTCGCATCTTCCAGGCTTCGACCAATGCCTTCATCAACACCGGTGACGGCCTGGGCATGGCTGCTCGCGCCGGCATTCCTCTGCAGGACATGGAGTTCTGGCAGTTCCACCCCACCGGCGTGGCCGGTGCCGGCGTGCTGCTGACCGAAGGCTGCCGCGGCGAAGGCGCTATTCTCTTGAATAGCGAAGGCGAGCGCTTCATGGAGCGCTACGCTCCCACGCTGAAGGATCTGGCACCGCGTGACTTCGTGTCGCGTTCGATGGACCAGGAAATCAAGGAAGGTCGCGGCTGCGGTCCCAACAAGGACTACATCCTGATGAAGCTGGACCACCTGGGTGCAGAAACCATCCGCAAGCGTCTGCCTTCCGTGGAAGAAATCGGCCACAACTTCGCCAACGTGGACATCACCAAGGAACCCATTCCCGTGGTTCCCACCATCCACTACCAGATGGGCGGCATCCCGACCAACATCAACGGTCAGGTCGTGGTCTGGGACGGTCAGCAGAACAATGTGGTCAACGGCCTCTACGCCGTGGGCGAATGCTCGTGCGTGTCCGTGCACGGTGCCAACCGCCTGGGCACCAACTCGCTGCTGGACCTGCTGGTCTTCGGCAAGTCTGCCGGCAAGCACATCGTGGAATTCGTCAACGGCTTCGGCGCTCACCACGAAGTGCCTGCCGACGGCGCCGAGCGCACCCTGGCCCGCCTCAACCAGCTGCAAGACTCCAAGGACGGCACTTACGCCCAGGACGTCGCCGGCGAGATCCGTCAATCCATGCAGACTCATGCTGGCGTGTTCCGCACGCAAAAGAGCATGGACGAAGGCGTGGAAAAGATCAACGCGATCCGCGAGAAGGTCGGCTCCGTGACCCTGAAGGACAAGTCCATGGTGTGGAACACCGCTCGCATGGAAGCCCTGGAAGTGGACAACCTGATCGAAGTGGCACAAGCCACCATGACCTCGGCCGCAGCCCGCAAGGAATGCCGTGGCGCACACACCGTGTACGACTACGAGCACCCTGCCGACCACGCCGAATTCCCCCTGGGCCGCAACGACAAGGAATGGCTCAAGCACACACTGTGGGACAGCGCGACCAACAGCCTGACCTACAAGCCTGTGAACCTCAAGCCCCTGACCGTTGCCAGCGTTCCTCCCAAGGTCCGCACGTTCTAATTCAGCAGCCCACGAGAGAAGATCAAAATGAAGCGCACATTCAAAATCTACCGCTACGATCCGGATAAAGACGCCAAGCCCTACATGCAAACCGTGCAAGTGGAGCTGGACGGTCACGAGCGCATGCTGCTGGACGCCCTGGTCAAGCTCAAGGCCATGGACCCCTCCATTGCCTTCCGTCGCTCCTGCCGTGAAGGCGTGTGCGGCTCCGACGCCATGAACATCAACGGCAAGAACGGTCTGGCCTGCCTGACGAACATGAACACCCTCAAGGGCGACATCGTTCTCAAGCCCCTGCCCGGCCTGCCCGTCATCCGCGATCTGATCGTGGACATGACCCAGTTCTTCAAGCAGTACCACTCGATCAAGCCCTACCTGCAAAGCGATGTCTACGCATCGCCCAGCAAGGAGCGCCTGCAGTCACCCGAAGAGCGCGAAGAGCTCAACGGCCTGTACGAGTGCATTCTGTGCGCCAGCTGCTCCACCAGCTGCCCCTCGTTCTGGTGGAACCCCGACAAATTCGTGGGCCCGGCCGGTCTGCTGCAGGCTTACCGCTTCATCGCGGACAGCCGCGACACAGCCACGGGCGAGCGCCTTGACAATCTGGAAGATCCTTACCGCCTCTTCCGCTGCCACACCATCATGAACTGCGTGGACGTGTGCCCCAAGCACCTGAACCCCACAGCAGCCATTGGCAAGATCAAGGAGCTGATGGTTCGTCGAACCATCTGATGCTGATGACGAATACTCTGCTCGACGAACGTGAGCGCGACCTGCTGAGGTGGCGCAGCCGCCGTGGTCTGGTTGAGAACGATCTGTTCATCGAGCAGTTCTTCGCCACCTACGGAAGCCAGCTCACGCGGAGACACGCGACTGGCCTGTCTGCCTTGATGGATCTGGCAGACAACGACCTGATGGATCTTTTCTTGCGTCGCAAGGAACCTGAAGGACAACTCGATACCCAAGAAGTCAGGGAAGTGCTGGAGATGGTGCGCAAGCGCCAGCCCGGTAACTGTCCCCAGTAGGCTAGGCAAACTAGAGAAGGAAGTTTGGAAATGAAACTCGCTGACAACAAAGCAACGCTGTCTTTCAGCAATGGCGCTCCCAGTGTGGAAATGCCGGTGTACCAGGGCAATATCGGCCCGGATGTGATCGACATCCGCAAGCTCTATGCCCAGACTGGCATGTTCACGTATGACCCGGGCTTCCTCTCTACCGCCGCCTGCCAATCCGCCATCACCTACATCGATGGCGACAAGGGCGAGCTGCTGTACCGCGGCTACCCCATCGAACAACTGGCCAAGAACTGCAACTTCCTGGAAACCTGCTACCTGCTGCTGTACGGGGAACTGCCCAACGAGAAGGAAAAGGCCAACTTCGAAGAGCTGGTGACCAAGCACACCATGGTCAACGAGCAGATGCAGTTCTTCCTGCGCGGCTTCCGTCGTGACGCTCACCCCATGGCCGTGCTGACCGGTCTGGTGGGCGGCATGTCGGCCTTCTACCACGACAGCACCGACATCACCAACCCAGAGCACCGCAACATCGCTGCGATCCGCCTGATCGCCAAGATGCCTACGCTGGTCGCCATGGCATACAAGTACGGTATGGGCCAGCCCTACATGTACCCCAAGAACGACCTGTCGTATGCCGGCAACTTCATGCGCATGATGTTCGGCAACCCTTGCGAAGAGTACAAGGTCAACCCCGTGGTTGAGCGCGCTCTGGACCGCATCTTCATCCTGCACGCCGACCACGAGCAAAATGCCTCGACCTCCACCGTGCGTCTGTGCGGCTCTTCGGGCACCAACCCCTTCGCCGCCATCTCCGCTGGCGTGGCCTGTCTGTGGGGCCCTGCCCACGGCGGCGCCAACGAAGCCTGCCTGAACATGCTGGAAGGCATCCAGGCCAATGGCGGCATCGAAAAGGTCGGCGAGTTCATGGAGCAGGTCAAGGACAAGACCAGCGGCGTGAAGCTGATGGGCTTTGGCCACCGCGTCTACAAGAACTACGACCCCCGCGCCAAGCTGATGCAGGAAACCTGCAACGAAATCCTGGCCGAACTGGGTCTGGAAAACGATCCCCTGTTCGCCCTGGCCAAGAAGCTGGAAAAGATTGCCCTGGAAGACGACTACTTCGTCCAGCGCAAGCTCTACCCCAACGTGGACTTCTACTCCGGCATCGTGCAGCGCGCCATCGGCATCCCCGTCAACCTGTTCACCGGCATCTTCGCTCTGGCCCGCACCGTGGGCTGGATCGCTCAGCTCAACGAACAAATGGCCGACCCCGAGTACAAGATCGGCCGTCCCCGCCAGCTGTTCACCGGCTCCGTGTCGCGCGACGTCAAGCCTATCGCTCAGCGTTGATCGGCACATTCAGGCCCGGCTTGCCGGGTCTGACGCTGACCAAAAGCCCGCAGACTGCAAAGCCTGCGGGCTTTTTTGCGTGAGCTTGCAATCTCGGCATTTGCCAAGAAAAGCATAGCTGCTTACGCATTATTTATAATGATTTCAGATTGATATCACCATGAAATCCTTTGATAGCATTCGCTATCTGCTATAAAAATTCACGAATCAATCCGAGTCAGAAATGCCGAGCAGACCCGGAATTGGCTCTTCTATACTGCTCTTCATGCATGCAAAACGACAACGCAATCTGGAGCTGGCCCATTCCGTGCTGGACTGGAACCAGCGCCACCTGAACCGCCACAGCACACTGAGCCGCGAGCAGGTCGCCGAATGCTTTGCCGAGCAATTCGTGGTCGAGCCCAACGGCCGCCACTATGCGGCCGACCTCGAGAGCTATCGCGAGTTTCTCGAAGGCATGAAGCAGGACATGGAAGGCATTCGCTACGACATCCGGCACGCCACAGCCGACGAGGACTCCGTGGTCTTTTCCATGGATGTCTGCATCACCAAGACCGATGGCAGCGCCCAGCACTTTGTCGCCATGCTGCTCATGCGCTTTGACGCACACGAAAAAGTCAGCCTGTGGCGCGAGGTCTATCTGCCACGCCCGCAAGCAGGCGCGCAATAAGACCTCCAACTCTGGCGCGGCCAGCCCCGGTCAGGGCACAAGCAAGATGGGCTGCTGGGCGCCGTGTGCCTCCAGTTGCCGGTGGGCCTGCGCGGCATCGGCCAGCGCAAACTCCTGCGGCTCGCCCATGCGGAAATGCTTTTTGCGCAGCGCCTCGAACAGGCGCGCGGCCATGGCATCGCGCTCTCTGGGCTTTTTGACGAAGTGAAACACCATGGGCCGGCACACGCTGTTCGACTTCGCGGCTAGACGCGCAATCTCCAGCGGCGGCACCGGACCGGAAGACTGCCCGTACATCACCAGCTGGCCGCCGATGCCCAGACTGGCCAGCGAGGCATCGAAACTGTCCTTGCCCACGCCGTCATAAGCCACATCCACGCCTTCGCCGCCGGTCAGCTGCTGCACACGCACAGCCACATCCTGGGCGCCCACGCCGCGATAGCGGATCACCTCCACACAACCGGCCTGATCGGCCTTTTTTGCCGTGGCATCGCTGCCCGCCGTGCCGATCACCATGGCCCCCAGCTGCGTGGCCCACTGGCTCAGGATCTGCCCCATGCCGCCACCGGCGGCCTGGACCAGGATCCGCGATCCCTGGCCTACCCGGGCCACCCGGTGCAGCAGCACATCGGCCGTCAGCCCGCGCAGCAGGCTGGATGCGACCAGCGCGTCGCTGAGGTCATCGGGCACGGCAATCAGCTCGTCGCCCGCAATCACGCGCTCGGCGGCGTAGATGGCATAGGCGCCAGAGACATAGCAGACCCGGTCGCCGGGTCTGAAGCGAGTCACGCCCTCCCCCACTTCGGCCACTACTCCCACGGCTTCGATGCCGGGCGTTCCCGGCAGCGCCAGCGTCTTGTACAGCCCGGAGCGCACATAGATATCGTGAAAGTTCACACCAATGCGCGTGTGTCGCACGCGCACCTGTCCAGCCGTCAGCGGCAGCGAAGCGACCGAGGCGATCTGCAGAACCTCAGGGCCTCCGTATTCCGTCATGACAATGGCTTGATGCGTGATCTGACTCATGGCTAGTGCTCCTTGCGGGTTGTAATCCTGCGAATGTAGCCTGCACCGTGCTTGTCCCTGCGCCTCGCTGCGACGCGGCAATTCCCGCACAATGCGCCTCCTGCACACCGCTATTGATTCTTCTATGTCTTTTGCCCCCCTAGGCCTGCGCGCCGAGCTTCTGGATGCCACACTCGATCTGGGTCTGCGCGACGCGACGCCGATTCAGACCGAGGCCATCCCCGCCGTGCTGGCCGGACGCGATCTCTGGGCCTGCGCGCCCACGGGCTCGGGCAAGACCATGGCCTATCTGCTGCCCCTGCTGCAGGCCTGGCTGGCGCAAAAGCGCAGCCACACCGGCTTTGTGCGGCCTCTGGCCACCCTGATTCTGGTGCCCACGCGCGAGCTGGCCCTGCAGGTTCATGAAAACCTGAGCGACATCACGCGCCAGTTGCGTGAGCAACCACGCAGCCGCGTGGTCTATGGCGGTGTCTCCATCAACCCGCAGATGATGCAGCTGCGTGGCAGCGCCGACTTTCTGGTCGCCACGCCGGGCCGCCTGCTGGATCTGGTGGAGAACAACGCCGTGCGCCTGAACGCGGTGCAGCATCTGGTGCTGGACGAAGCCGACCGCCTGCTGGACCAGGGCTTTGCCGAAGAACTCAACCGCGTGCTGGCCCTGCTGCCCGCCAAACGGCAGACCCTGCTGCTCTCGGCCACCTTCCCACAGAACGTGGAAGCGCTGGCGGCCCGTCTGCTGCACGACCCCGTTCGGGTGCAGGTCGATGCCGACCAGGCCGCCGAGCATTCGACCAGCCCCGAGAACATCAGCCAGCGCGCCATTGCCGTGGACGGCCCCCGCCGCACCCAGTTGCTGCGTCAGCTCGTTAAACAAGGCGAGAACCAGCCCGAATGGGAGCGAGCCCTGGTCTTTGTCGCCAAGCGCCACACCGCCGAAATGCTGGCCGACAAGCTCTACAAGGCGGGCATCTACGCCACCACCTTCCACGGCGATATGAGCCAGGGTGCGCGCAAGGACGTGCTCGACCAGTTCAAGGCCAAGCGCTGGCAACTGCTCATCACCACCGACCTGGCCGCGCGCGGCATCGATATCGCACAGCTGCCCACGGTCATCAACTACGACCTGCCCCGCTCGCCCGCCGACTATATTCATAGAATTGGCCGCACGGGCCGTGCAGGGCATGCCGGTTGCGCCATCACTTTTGTAAGCCCCGCCGACACCGCACACTGGAAACTGATCTGCAAGCGCAATCAGCTGGAAATCGATCTGGAGCAAATCCAGGGCTTCGAGCCTACCGAAGCCGTCCCGCCACCGCCGGTCGCGCAGGACGGCAACGGCGGCATCAAGGGCCGCAGACCCAGCAAGAAGGACAAGCTGCGCGCTGCTGCTGCAGCCGCAAAGCAGCAGCCAGCCGATTAAGCTGCCGCGCAAGGCCGAGAACTCCCTCGCCTCAGCTCATCAAAAAGGCCGCCCCTGCGGCCTTTTTTGCGTCTGACAGAGACCGCCTTCAACCTGGCCGGACGCAGCCGCACCCTCTTCCTGCCGCTTTTTCGACAGAGAAATCTCCAAATCCTCATAAGTCCAATTGAAGTTCAATCACCGATAGATAAGAACTATTCTTACATCAACCACATCGATAGTCATAGACATTAGGAAACATGGTTTACATGAATTTTTTAAATAAAAATTGGTAAGCCAGGTCCCTTGGCAGCACTGCGAACGCGAGCCAAGGATGTCACTGACCTGTCTGCATGCGCCTGTGAAGCGATGCGGGGGGAACGGCAATGAAATCGTTGAAAGCACTGGCAGGGTTGACCATCGTCATTGCCTGCTCCGCAGTCCAGGCCGACGAAGCCGATCAGTCTGCCGAGACCACTCAGCCCGTCGAGGTCAATCAGTCTGCCCAGGTCAGCCAGGCAGCGGGCGCATGGCATATCAATCTGCACACGGTCAGCCACCATTTCAGCGAACGGAAACATGGCAAAACATGGAACGAGGAAAACCTGGGCCTGGGCATCAGACGAGAGTTTTCCAGCAATTTCTCCGTGCAGGCCGGCTTCTATCGCAACAGCATCGACCGCTGGAGTACCTACGCCATAGGCGAGTACACGCCGCTGACTTTTGGCAATCTGCACTCTGGCGTTTATGCCGGCTTGCGCACCAACTACACAAGCCCCGTCATGGCGGCCGCCGGAGCCCTGGTGCGCTGGCAGGGTGAGCGCTACAGCGTTACGGTCCGCGCTGCACCCAAGACCTGCGGCCAATGCTCGGCTTTCATTGCGCTCGAGTTCGGCTGGAAACTGTGATCAATTTGTAAAACGGGTACGGAACCGCAGTGCGCACATTGCCAATCAGCATCATCAGCACCAGGGAGCGCGCTAAAGTGCCAGCTCACTGTGCTTTTTGATGCCCCATGCACGCAGACTCGAATTCCGCCCTCATCACCCGCCAGCTCGAAAAAAGCCGCCAGGCGCTGCTGGACCTCTCCACACGCAACCGGCTGCTGAGCCTGCCTCAGGCCGCCACGGCACGCGTGCTGCATTTTGCAGATGAACGCACGGACGAGGTCTATCGCCTGCTGGCGGGCGAAAGCAAAGCCATGAGCTTTGCGCCGGCAAAGGCCGAGGAGGAGCAAGCGGCCGCAGACCCTGCAGAGGCCCAGGAGACACAGGCCACCCTCGCCCTGCCCCAGCCCGAAGAAAGCGTCGACGAGCAGCTCGATGCGCGCGGTGTGGCCCAGCGCCATCGTGACTTGAAATTGCAGACGCGCCTGTCCAGCGAGAAGCTGCAGCGCCGGCTGCTGGACATGTATTCCGATGCCCGCACCTTTATCGAGGAACAGGGCGTCAACATCTTGTTTCTGGCGCTGGGTCAGCTGCAATGGTTCGACCGCAATGCCCCCGACAAGCCTCGTTTTGCACCGCTGATTCTGCTGCCCGTGGCACTGGAGCGCAAAAGCGCGGCCGAGCGCTTCACCCTGTCCTGGTTGCAGGAAGATGCGGCGGAGAACCTGTCGCTGGCGGCCAAGCTCAAGGCCGACTTTGGCCTCGAACTGCCCGAATTCAATGCCGGCGACGACTTCGACCCCCGCGCCTATCTGGCCGCGGTCGCCGCCATGGCTGCGGCCCAGCCCGGCTGGCAAGTGCTGCCCGACGCCATGACGCTGGGCTTCTTCAGCTTTGCCAAGTTCCTGATGTACCGCGATCTGGACACTGCGACCTGGCCGCCGGAAAAGCGGCTCGACCAGCAGGCGCTAATTGCCGCCGCGCTGCAGGACGGCTTCGAGGCACGCGAACATCTGTTCCCCGAAGACGCCGATGTGGACCAACTGATCCCCGTGGACAGCCAGCGCCATGTGGTCGATGCGGACAGCTCGCAGTCACTGGCCATCGAAGCCGTGCGCCGCGGCGAGAACCTGGTCATTCAAGGTCCGCCGGGCACGGGCAAGTCCCAGACCATCACCAACGTGATTGCAGCGGCGATTGCCGACGGCAAGAAAGTGCTGTTCATCTCAGAGAAGATGGCCGCACTGGAGGTGGTCAACCGCCGCCTCAAATCCGTGGGCCTTGGGCCTGCCTGTCTGGAACTGCACAGCCACCATGCCAACAAGCGCAAGGTGCTGGAGGAACTCAAGGCCACGCGCGATCTGGGCAAACCGCGTGTGGAGCACCGCGAGCAAATCATCCATGAGCTGAGCAACGTGCAGCAGCAGCTCAACGCACACAGCCGGACCATGCATCAGGCGCTGGCGCCCTGCACACTCACGCCCTATCAGATCCTGGGCCAGCTGGCGCGTCTGGATGCAGTGCAGATTGCGCATCTGCCCGATCTGCTGCAAGGCACACAGAACTGGTCACCCGAGGACTTTCATTCACGCCAGCAGATTGTCGAAGCACTGCGCCAGGCGGTGTCCAAGGTGAGCCCGGTGGCCAGGCACCCGTGGCGCGGCGTATGCCATCCGGCGCTGCTCAAGCTGGATGCGCAACGCTTCGCCCAGCAACTGCCGAAGCTGCAAGCAATGCTGGCCCGGTTGCAGCAGGATGCTGAGCTGCTGGCGCAATCCCTGAGCGCGCCGGCGGCACAGACTCTGCAGACTCTGCATGAGCAGATCACTCTGGCGCAGCAGCTCGCCAGTGCCCCGTCCATAGACCGGCAGGCCGTCGCCAACAGTATCTGGGATCAGGGCCTGGGCCAGCTGCACAAGCTGGTGGAATGCGGCACACGGTTCAGCCTGAAGGCACAGAACCTGGGCAGCAGCTTTGCCGAATCCGCCTGGACGGCGGACTGGAGTGCCCCACGCCAGAGCATCGCAGCATATGGCGACTCGCTGTTTCGCATTTTCAACAGCGGCTACCGCGCGGCGATTGCCAACCTCAAGGGCCAGCTGAAAACGACATTGCCGAGCTCACGGGCAGAGCGTCTGAACCTGCTCGACAGCCTGATCGAAGCCCAGCAACTGCGCCAGAACCTGGGCCAGCAGCAGACCCTGGGGGCAGATGCCTTTGGCAGCCTGTGGCTGGACGAGCAAAGCGACTGGGCGCAACTGCAGGCCGTGCTGGGCTGGATGGCCGGCCCCGACGGACAGGGCCGCAGTGCCGCCTTTCGCCAGCTCTATGCCCAGCTGCCATCGCCCGCACATTGCGCGGACCTGGCCGCCCGGGCCAGTGCCTCGCTGCAGGCATTCGAGGATGCTGCGCAAAGCTTGCTGGACGGCTACCGGCTCGAGACGCAGGAAGCCTTTGGCGCCGCCGATCTGGCCCGCATCCCGCTGGCCGACTTTGGCGAGCGCCTTGCACAATGGGTCGCCGAGCCCAACGCCTTGCTGGACTGGACCTCGTACCACGCCACCCGTGAGCAGGCGCGTGCGGCCGGCATGGCCGTCCTGGTGCAGCAGCTCGAGAATGAATCCATTGCACAAGGAGCCCTGCCCGCCATCTTCGAGCGCGCTTATTACGAAGCGCTGCTGCGTCAGGCCACCCAGGCTCACCCCGAGCTGGTCGCCTTCAACGGCGATCAGCACAGCCAGAAGGTGCGCCAGTTCCGGGCGCTGGATCTGGAGCGCATCGAACTCGCGCGCGCCCAGTCGGCACTCTCGCATTACGAGCAGGTGCCACGCAGCGCATCCGGCATGGGCCCGCTTGGCGTGCTCAATGGCGAGATTGCGCGCAAGCGCGGCCATATGCCGCTGCGCAAGCTGTTCAAGCTCGCAGGCGAAGCCGTCCAGGCCATCAAGCCCGTGTTCATGATGAGCCCGCTGTCCGTGGCCCAGTTTCTGGAACCTGCTGCGGTCGAGTTCGATCTGCTGGTGATTGACGAAGCCAGCCAGATTGAGCCCGTGGATGCGCTGGGCGCCATCGCCCGCTGCAAGCAGCTGGTGGTGGTGGGCGACGACCGCCAGCTGCCGCCCACGCGTTTTTTCTCGCGCATGACCAGCGAGCAGGACGAGTTCGACGACGAGGACGAAGACCAGCTCATCGCCGGAGCCGCCGATGTGGAGAGCATTCTGAGCCTGTGCCTGGCCAAGGGCATGCCCCAGCTCATGCTGCGCTGGCATTACCGCAGCCGCCACCAGTCGCTGATTGCGGTGTCCAACCAGCAGTTCTACAACAGCAGCCTTTACGTCGTGCCCAGCCCCTACACGGCCCGCTCGGGCATGGGGCTGCGCTTTCACCATCTGCCCGAAGGCCGCTTTGACAGCGGCGCCAGCCGCATCAACCGCATCGAGGCCCAGACCATTGCACGCGCCATCATGCAGCACGCACAGCAGTCGCCGCAGCTCAGCCTGGGCGTGGCCGCTTTCTCGCTGCAGCAAAAAGTCGCCATCCAGGACGAGCTGGAACTGCTGCGTCGCCAGCAGCCCGAGGCAGAGTCCTTTTTTGTCGCCCATCCCAACGAACCCTTCTTCATCAAGAACCTGGAAAACGTGCAGGGCGACGAGCGCGATGTGATCTTCATCTCGGTGGCCTATGCGCGCAACGCGCAAGGCTATCTGCCCATGCGCTTCGGCCCGGTGAGCGCCGATGGCGGCGAGCGCCGCCTGAACGTGCTGATCTCGCGCGCCAAGCAACGCTGCGAGGTGTTTTCGTCCATCACCGCCGACGATATCGATCTGGAACGCGGCAAGGGCAAAGGCGTGGCTGCGCTCAAGGTATTCCTGCAATACGCGGCCACCGGTCAGTTGGCCCTGGCCGGCATCAGCGGACGCGATCTGGAGTCGCCGCTCGAAGAAGATGTGTACGAAGCGCTGACGGCCCAGGGTCTGCAGGTGCAGACGCAGATCGGCATTGCGGGCTTCTTCATCGATCTGGCCGTGGTCGATTCAGAGCAGCCGGGCCGCTATCTGCTGGGCATCGAGTGCGACGGCATGAGCTATCACCACAGCCGCTCTGCGCGCGACCGCGACCGCCTGCGCCAGTCCGTGCTGGAGAGCCAGGGCTGGACGCTGCTGCGCATCTGGGGCTGCGACTGGTTCCGCCAGCCGCGTGCCCAGACCGAGCGCGTCCTGGCCGCCGTCGAAGCTGCCAGGCAGCGCAAACAGGCCGAACCAGTTCAGCCGGTAATGGCCACCCATCAGTCACAGACAGCCACAGAAGTCATAGAACGCGCAGCACGGTCCGATGCAGGAAGCGCCGAGACGGAATCGGCCGCCGGCCCTGACGACAGCCTCTACCAGGAAGCCCGCTTTGCCGTTCCCGCCGGAGAACTGCACAGCCAATCCACCGCAAAGCTGGCCCAGCTGATGCACCAGGCAGTGGAGCTGGAAGGACCGATTCATTTCGACGAACTGGTCACCCGCATGCGTACGCTTTGGGGCCTGCAACGCGCCGGCAGCCGCGTGCGCGATGCGCTGGAGCAGGCACGCCAATCGCTGCTGGCCGATGAGGCACTGGCCGCAGAGGGAGAGTTTCTCGACCTGCCGGGACGAGCGGTGCGGGTACGCAATCGCGCAGAGGTAGGCTCGGCCAATCTGCGCCGCATCGATTGCCTGCCGCCAGCCGAGATCCGTGCAGCGATTGCTCTGGCCCTCAGGAGCAGCCTGGGCGGCCAGCGCGAGGAACTGCCCGTTGCTGTGGCCCGGCTGCTGGGCCTGAGCGCTGTCACCGCGCCGGTACGCGAGCTGGTGCTGACGCAGCTCGATGCGCTGCATGGCAGCGGCGCCGTGGCATTCAACGGGACGCTGTATCGACTGCCGACCTGAGTCCTGAGTCAGTGGTAGTTGCTGACCTTGCGGTCCTCGCTCTTGGCCTCCTCCATGGCCTCGGGCTCCAGTTCCTCCGCCGAACGATTCAGGTGCACAAACACCCCCCAGCCGACCATGAGCATGCCGACGGCAATGACCAAGGCGGCGGAATACAGCAGCTTCTCGGGCTGCTCCTGGGCCTTGAAGGTGGCGACCAATCCCTCGACGGCCAGGGCGACCACCAGCACCACCATAAAGCGTGAGAGAAAGCGACGCACTCTTGTCGGGCCGCTGATATGGGCGTCGCGCACCACCTCTTCTTCAATCACGGTCTGGGAAATCTGCAGAGCCACCACGCCTGAGGCCAGAATGCCCAGCGCCTCCACCACATGCAGCGTGGCCTCCGGCTCCAGACCGGCAGCAATTACGGCCCAGGCCTTGGTGACCGCCATCCAGATCAGGCACAACGCCGCCAGGCCGAACAGCAGGGCAATCAGCGAATGGGTCAGGGTGTAGAGCCAGTGAACAAACTTCATGAGCAACTCCAGGACCGTGTTGACGATCCATCGCCGCCCATGCTTGCAGACTTGATCTGGCCGCTTCGTAGGACAGTCAAGAAAACTGCTGACTCAATGCAAAGAGTGCCCTGTTTGCCCTGAGCACTCCCCAAATCTGCCTACTATTGGCATATGCCTCGCCAGAACACCAGTCCCGCAGAGTTTCCGCCCGCCATTCTTTTGCAGATAACGCAGCTGGCCCAGCACATCGTGGCCCTGCGCAAGAGTCGGTGCGAAACACAGACGCAGTGGGCAGAGCGGCTGGGTATTTCCCAGCCCACCATGGCACGCATAGAGCGCGGCGACCCGGCCGTGGCCATGGCGACCTATGTGTCCTGCCTGTGGCAGCTCAATCCCGAGCTGGACCTGACCCGGTTGCTCGCACCCAAGGTTCCAGCACTGGCACCCGCATCCCGCT
This sequence comes from Comamonas sp. Z1, assembly GCF_008121555.1. Taxonomy (NCBI): domain Bacteria; kingdom Pseudomonadati; phylum Pseudomonadota; class Betaproteobacteria; order Burkholderiales; family Comamonadaceae; genus Comamonas; species Comamonas sp. Z1. Next base: position 13,130 of record NZ_VOQT01000015.1, on the reverse strand, counting down.
CGGATGCCCCCTGCCTAGACAGGAAAAGAACTGCGGCGCCAAAGAGGACCAAGTCCGCTGCCGAACCTGCCGTCGAGACCGCGAACCACGATGAGCAACAGGCGCAGATCGAGCGCAATTTTGCTGCCGCCAAGGCCGCTCTGGATTTCTTCAAGAGCCCTCTGTTCTGATCGGCTGGCCGAAAGCCGGCTGCTTCCGACAGAACGCCGCAAGCCCATCAGTCTCCGAACCGCTCCCGGTAAGCCACAGGCGTGATACCCAGCTTGCGCACGAACAGATGTCGCAGCGCTTGCTCCGAGCCCAACCCGACCTTGGCGGCCACGGTCTTGAGGGGCACAGAGCCCAGATTCTCCAACAGCTGCTTGGCCCGCTCCAGGCGAGCGTTTTCCACAAAGCTGCTGGGACTGCAGCCGGTCTCCTGCTGAAAGACGCGGCGAAAATTGCGCTCGCTCATCGCCGCCTTGCCCGCCAGCAGCGCCAGCGGCATGGGCTGGTCCAGGTGCTCCAGCACCCACTGCTGAGCGGCCTGCACTGCGCTGTGCTGCGTGGCCTGTGCGGCCAAGGATACGCTGAACTGCGACTGGCCGCCGGGGCGTTTGAGATACATGACCAGGTCGCGCGCCACCTGCAGTGCCAGCGCATGGCCGAAATCATGCTCCACCACCGCCAGTGCCAGATCAATGCCGGCAGTGACACCGGCCGAAGTCCAGAGCTGACGCATGCCGTCGCTGTCCTTGATTTCGTCGCACACATAGATTGCATCGGCATCCACCTGCACCCGCGGATAACGCTGGGCAAGCGCCCCGGCCACACTCCAGTGCGTGGCCGCGCGGCGATCATTGAGCAAACCGGCTGCTGCCAGAAAAAAACTGCCGCTGCACAGCGCGATCATGCGCCCGACCCCGGGAGCCACTCGCGCCACCCAGTCCACCAGCTCGGGCGAAGCCGCCAGCACCTGCTCGATATGGCGCGCACCCACCAGCAGCACCGTGCACCCCGTGCCCTCGGCCTCGACCTGCGCCAGGGTATGGCTGGCCTGCAAGCCCATCAAGGTGTCCGAGGGCACCAGACCGGCCTGTGACGCCACCACCCGCACCACATATCCGTCAGGCAGGCCTTTGTGCCGCAGATGCACATTGGCATAGTCAAACACGGACATGGGGCCTATGGCCTCCAGCGCCTTGAAGCCGGGGTAGACAACCAGATCGACGCGGTGGGCGCCAGCGTGATGGTGTTCCATACAAAAATCAGAGCAATTCGAGCATATACAACCAGCGCTGCAGGCACTTGCAGCGCACAAGCCTCGACTATACGCAAGCCCTCTCGGCAGCTAGTGCAGGCAGTCGCATCCACTGCTAAAGTCCGGGGCTTCTGCCCCTTTTTCCGCCCATGATTCCCGGACCTCTTTTTACCCTGCCCATGCTGTTGCTGCTGCTCGCCCCCCTGGTGGCAGCCGGCCTGAGCCTGTGGCTGCTGCTGCGCGGGCTGTTCTGGTGGCTGCGCCATAGACACACGCCCGCCTCCGAGCGCCCGCCGTTCTGGCACTGGCCCGTCGTGGTGGTGGCCATATTGGCCCTGGCCGGCGATCTCTGGGGCCTGGTGCTGGCGCGCAAGCTAGTGCAGATTGAAGAGGCCGTGACGCTGCGGGCCCACTATCGCGAAAGCCGACAGCGCTTCGTGCTGCCCGAGGACTTCCGCTATGGGGAGCAGCTATTCCCCAAAGGCACCTTGATCAACCGCTACGACGCCTTTGACAACGGCGAGCGCCAGCGACCGCTTGGCCTGCGAGGACTGAGTGCGGCGCGCTTTACGCAACCGGTGCAAATTGCAGGTGCCTGGGTCAGCGCCATCGGCAACGGCGTGTTGGAGCTTGCCCGCGACCAGCGCCTCGGTCCGGTGTTCCACTTCGATCCCGACGTCAACCCGGGTTATGGCGCCTGGGTGGTCGACCCGAAGCGCTCCTATCTGGAATGCCGCAAGGGCGATATCGCCAGCCTGCATGTGCCCTTGATCGACTATGACATTCAGGCCGAGTTTCTGGTCGGCACCCCCGACGGCCCCGAGGCGCGCTACCGTCCCAGTCAATGGGGCTTCATCGATTGCCAGGAGGGCAAGCCCGCCATTGAGGTGCAGCCGGCCTATGACGGCCCGGCGCCACCAGACGCACACCTGCCGGTATGGGGGACGCTGATACCGAATGAGGATTGAGCTGGAGACGCTAGGCGCGCCAATACTCCGTGCTGCCCGCGATGATCCGACTCGGGTGTGACGACCAGGTCCTCCCCGATCAATGCTGCAACGCATGCTGCCCGAACCGCCAGCAAGAACGCGGTCAAGTTGCTGATGATGTTCAAGGGCCCGCCAGCGGCAGGATGGACGCCGACCATGCCGTCCCTATGATGGCGGCCTCAGCCGGAGTGCAAAGCGGCTGATCAGGATTCATGGCATCGCCAGCCGACAGAAGACGATCCCGCGAACCATGTGACATTCGGCCAAAGAGCCGCCATCTGCGGCCACGAATTTCCATAGGGCGACGGGATCGCCTACATTCACACTTCACAACCGGTGCGCCCAGTCAGGCCTCGGCCCTGCCCCGGGCAGCCACCGCATCCTCAGCCTTCCAAGAAAGACCTGCCCATGAAATCCCGCGCCGCCGTAGCCTTCAAAGCTGGAGAACCCCTGCAAATCGTCGAGATCGACGTCGCGCCGCCCAAGGCTGGCGAGGTGCTGGTCAAGATCACCCATACCGGCGTCTGTCACACCGACGCCTTCACCCTGAGCGGTGACGACCCCGAAGGCATCTTCCCCGCCGTGCTGGGTCACGAAGGCGCAGGCATTGTGGTGGAAGTGGGCGAAGGCGTAACCAGCGTCAAGCCCGGCGATCATGTGATTCCGCTGTACACCGCCGAATGCGGCGAATGCCTGTTCTGCAAGAGCGGCAAGACCAATCTGTGCGTGGCCGTGCGCGCCACCCAGGGCAAGGGCGTGATGCCCGACGGCACGACGCGCTTCAGCTACAAGGGCGAGCCCATCTATCACTACATGGGCTGCTCGACCTTCAGCGAATACACCGTGGTTGCTGCCGTCTCGCTGGCCAAGGTCAACCCCGATGCCAACCCCGAGCAGGTCTGCCTCTTGGGCTGCGGCGTGACCACCGGTCTGGGCGCGGTCAAGAACACTGCCAAGGTGCAGGAAGGCGACACCGTGGCCGTGTTCGGCCTGGGCGGCATCGGCCTGGCCGTGATCCAGGGCGCCAAGCTGGCCAAGGCCGGCCGCATCATCGCCGTCGACACCAACCCCGGCAAGTTCGAGTTGGCCAGGACCTTTGGCGCCACCGACTGCGTGAACCCCAAGGACTTCGACAAGCCCATCCAGCAAGTGATCGTCGAGATGACGGGCTGGGGCGTGGACCACAGCTTTGAATGCATAGGCAATGTGGACGTGATGCGCGCGGCGCTGGAATGCGCCCACCGCGGCTGGGGCCAGTCGGTCATCATCGGCGTGGCCGGTGCCGGTCAGGAGATCAAGACCCGCCCCTTCCAGCTGGTGACCGGCCGCAAGTGGCTGGGCACGGCCTTTGGCGGCGTCAAGGGCCGCAGCGAGCTGCCCGGCATGGTGGAAGACGCCATGGCTGGCAAGATTCAGCTCGAACCCTTCGTCACCCACACCATGGGCCTGGCCAAGATCAACGAAGCCTTCGACCTGATGCACGAAGGCAAGTCGATCCGCTCGGTGGTGAACTACGCTGACGCTTCGTAACCCCCTGAGGCGCTTCGCCTGGGCGGCCCCGCGCCTTCCCCCTTTCTCGCTTCGCGGAAGGGGGACGACACCCTCGGTGCGCGGCGGCGCTTCCTCGGTGTCTCATCGATGGGCCGTGCTAGTTTTGAAGAACCACCCAGCGCTTTTAATTTCATAGCTGCTTGCGCATGCTTTGATTCATATTTATATATAAAACAGCTGCAAACGCCTGATTGACGAGCGCAAGCAGCTTTTCTTTTAGGAGTGACTGCCATGGAACTCAAGAACGCCCACGCCTGCTTTGGCGGCGCTCAGCGCTATTACGAACACCATAGTTCCGAGATCGGCCTCGCCATGAAGTTCTCGGTCTATCTGCCGCCCAAGGCCGTGATGGGCGAGAAAGTGCCGGCCCTGCTCTATCTGGCGGGTCTGACCTGTACCGAGGAAACCTTCATGATCAAGGCCGGCGCCCAGCGCCTGGCCTCCGAACTCAATATCGCCCTGATCTGCCCCGATACCAGCCCGCGCGGCGCGGGTCTGGCGGGCGAGGCCGACAGCTGGGACTTTGGCGTGGGCGCCGGTTTCTACCTGGACGCAACCACCAAGCCCTGGGCGCTGCACTGGCGCATGGAGAGCTACATCCTCAATGACCTGCTGCCCCTGGTCGGCAGCAAGCTGCCCGTGGACCTGCAGCGTCTGGGCATCTTCGGCCACAGCATGGGCGGCCACGGCGCGCTGACCCTGGCATTGCGCCACCCCGGCCGGTTCAAGTCGGTCTCGGCCTTTGCACCGATTGCCAACCCGCTCAACTGCCCCTGGGGCCACAAGGCTTTCAGCGGCTATCTGGGCGAAGACAAGGCCGAATGGGCCAGGCATGACGCCAGCGAGCTGATGGGCGCGCAAGCCTCTGCCCCCTATCCCGCAGGCATCCTCATCGACCAGGGCCTGGCCGACAAGTTCCTGATCGAAAAGCAATTGCTGCCCGAAGCCTTCGAAGCCGCCTGCGCCAAGGCCGGTCAGCCGCTCACGCTGCGCCGGCATGCGGGCTACGACCATGGCTACTATTTCATCCAGAGCTTTGTCGACGACCATCTGCGCCACCATGCGCAGCAACTGGGCGCCTGATTCTTTGGAACGGGTTCGCGCAGCCGAGACTGCCCAGCCATAGCTGTCACCCCACACGGGCAAAAGCCGCCTGACTGCGGTTTCTTCTTGATGCGGTCCGGCGCCGGATCAGTCCTCGGAGCGCTCCGATCTTCTCGCGCGCCGCTGCTGCTCGCGCTCATCGGCACGCTGGGTCTGTACATACAGCTGCTCCACCTGTTCGCGCGCCCAGGGCGTCTTGCGCAGAAATTTCAGGCTCGAAGAGATGCTGGGATCCAGATTGAAGCAACGCACGGGCACCCGGCGCCCCAGCTCGCGCCAGCCGTAGTAATCCACCAGATCGGTAACGATGCGCTCAAGCGTCAGCCCATGCAGCGGGTTGCGCGGTTGTTCTTGGGAAGTCATGGGCGCATTGTCAGGGAATCACCCTCCAGGCGTCTGCTCCGGGGACAAGTGCCAGGCCGTGCAGGCCGCAGCGCCTCTCCCCGCCCAGCAATGGACATGGAAAATGCGCCACGCCAATGACATGGGTTTGGCTTTGCTGTGCGCCAGCAAGAGATCACACTTTTGGCAACCGGCCTGAGCGAAGACAGGTTCGCTTCAACGGCCATGACGAGGCGCGAAGGAGCAAAGAATGTCCAAGCAACAGCAAGTCCCCCAGACCAGGGGGGTGGCCGTGCAAATGCTGGCCACGCTCGACCTGGGCCCCGAGATCGAAGGCATGTCGGGGCGCCAGCTTCGCATGCGCCTGGTGACCATGGCGCCGGGCGGCGTGTTCGGCCCGCTTCACGACCACAGGGACCGACCCGGCATGGTCTACATCCTCGAAGGTTGCATCACCGACCACAGAGATGGCGTGGCCACCGACTACGGCCCGGGCGTGGGCTGGCCCGAAGACAGGAACACCACGCACTGGCTTGAAAACCGTTGCGCCGTGACGGCAGTGGAAATATCGGTAGACATCATCAGGCTGCAGCAGGCTTCAAACTAGGCGCTCTCACGCCAAGCATCTTCATGCAAGCCTCTGCCGTAGCTCAGGTGGCGCGTGACGCCTGGACCTCGTAGAGCCGCAAATCCCGCTGTCCGATTCCCAGCTCCGGCCAGGCGGCGCGCCAGGCCTGGATATGCGTGGAAGCGAAATGTGCATCCAGCGCCGCCTGATCCGCCCACAGCTCCTTCACATGGATCAGCCCCGGCACCAGCACATCCTCGGCATAGCCGTATTCGAGACAGCCCGGCTCGGCACGCGAGGCCTCCACCATGGCACGCATGGCAGGTCGGGCAAGGGCCAGGTTTTCGGATGGCAAACGCACGGTACCCACGATCAACAGCATGTCTTCTCCTCTTGAGCACAAGCAAACATCGTAGCAAGCAGCGCCAGCTCGCACCGCCCCGGACGCAAAAAGGGAGGGCCATGCCCTCCCTGAAACACCTTCCAGGCATTGATGCTGCTCAGTAGCCCTTAGGTCACGGGCTCTCAGGCCCGCATGAAAGACTCGAAATAGGCGCTCAGTGCAGCGTGATCGCCCAAGGGCAGAACCTGGGCCACATACTGGTCGGGACGCACCACCACCAGAGCGCCCTGCTGGCGGTCGATGCCACGCAGCTCGAAGATGTCCTGGCCGGCATTCTTCAGATCGGGGCTGAACACCTTTTCATAGTCGATCATTCCCAGCTGGCCCTTGGACGGCAGCAACAGGGCCGGCAATGTCTCCAGCGCCACCTCGGTATAGGCCTGCGGGAGGATGGCACGCAGATCGAAGATGCTGTCGATATCCTGGCCGGCCGGCGTGAAACGGCGCAGCGGCGATGCCGCATCGCCCTCCAGGAAGCGGCACAGCGCCAGCAGGCCGGACTCAGGCTGCGCCAGGTCGTTCTGGCCGGCGAACGCATACAGGCGCCAGCGGCCATCGGCCTTGCCGCAGTGGCCCAACTGCACGGGCTTGGCGTCGGAGACGCGCACCACCGGTGCGGAATGGAAACGCATGCCCACCGTGAAGCCGCTGGCCAGTGCCTGATGCGTGGCCTGCCCCGTCAGCACGGATGGCGCATAGTGCGTGCCCACGCCAGCCGTGAAGCGGCCATGCTGTTCGAAGTACTTCTGGAATTCCTTGGGGTCCACACCGCCCTGGCCGCCTTCCTTGGCTGGGTCGCTGAACATCTTGGCCCATTCGCGGTCGAAGTCGATCAGTTGCTGGGCCACGACCTGGCGCTCAGACGAATAGGTGTGCAGCAGCTCGGGCGCACATTGCTTGCGCAGCACGGCGGCCAGCTTCCAGCCCAGGTTGAAGCTGTCCTGCATGGAGAAATTCATGCCCTGCCCGGCCTTGGGGCTGTGGGTGTGGCAGGCATCGCCGGCGATGAAGACGCGCGGCAGGGGCGAGTCCGGCGTGGCCACGGCATCGGCCACATCGTCATATTTGGCGCAGATGCGCTGGCCGATCTCATACACCGACCACCACGGCACATTCTTGACGTCAAGCTTGTAGGGATGGAGCACGCGCTGGGCGGTTGCTATCAGTTGCTCCACCGTGATGTTGCGGCTGGCCACACGCTCGTCGGCATCGAGCTTGTCCATCTCCACATAAAAGCGCACCAGGTGGCCGCCTTCGCGCGGGATGATGAGCACATTGCCCTGCTCGGACTGAATGGCCACCTTGTAGCGCACATCGGGGAAGTCCGTCACGGCCAGCACATCCATCACGCCCCAGGCCTGGTTGGCCGAATCGCCGACCAACTGGCGGCCAATGGCCCGGCGCACATTGCTGCGCGCGCCGTCGCAGCCCACCACATAGCGGGCCTGCACGGTTTCGATCTGACCGGCATGGGCGGCGTCGCATCGCTCCAGCGTCACGGTGACCGGATAGTCGGCAGCGCCGTGGTCGACCTTCACATCCAGCACTCGGTGGGCGTAGTGCGGCTGCAGACGGCTGGGCGAGTTGCGCATGCGCTCCAGATAGTGGTCGTGCACGCGCGCCTGGTTCAGGATGACGTGAGGGAACTCGGACAGACCGTCTTCCGTGTCCTGCACGCGGCCATGGCGGGCGATCCGACCGGGCTGGCCGGGGTCGGGCTTCCAGAAAGTAACGTCGTTGATCCAGCAGGCCTCCTTGAGGATGGAGTCAGCGAACTCGAAGGCCTCGAACATCTCCATGGTGCGGCAGGCAATGCCATCGGCCTGGCCCAGCTCCATGGGGCCTTCCTTTTGTTCCACGATGCAGGTTCGGATATCGGGAAAGGCCGCCAGTTGCGCGGCCAGCGTCAGGCCGGCAGGACCGCAGCCCACAATCAGCACATCGACCTGCGAGGGCACGGTCTCGGTATGGGCAGGGGCCAGCGGCGAAGCTGGAGCGATCAAGGGGTTGCCGGGACGAAAACCGTTCAAATGAAACTGCATGGAGGCCTCAAGTTCTTCAAGTGCGCAGACGCCAGTGTCTGCCCAATCAGTCCGCACACAAATAGTATGTATGCATACCAAATGCATGCATCGTATTATTCGAAACTTGAAATGCCAACCCCACCTAGGGAAAACCATGATTAACTCTGCACTGCCAAACGCTGCCTCAGACAGCGCCAGCAGCCACACCGTCTTTCCACGCCTGGAGGTGGAAACCTTTCCCGGCCACGGCATACGCCGCCTGCAGCAGGTGGCCGTGGCTGTGTTCAGCCAGGCCACCGAAGCCTGGGGCGTGACGCCGCTGCAATTTGCCGTGCTACAGAAACTGGTGCATCTGCCGGGCATAGACCAGCGCACGCTGAGCATGGAAGTGGGCTTTGACAAATCCACCATCGGCGGCGTGATCGACCGCCTGGAAGCACGCGGTCTGCTGTTGCGCCAGCACACGGCCAAGGATAGACGCGTGCGTCTGCTGTCCCTGACGCCCGAGGGCCAGGCCCTGCTGGCGGATGCCGGCCCCTCCGTGCTGCAAGCCCAGCAGCAGATGCTGGACCCGCTGAGCGAGACCGAGCGCGAACTCTTCACACAGCTGATGCGCAAGGTCATCGAGCACCACGAGCAGCTCGATCCCGAGGCGCAGACACCCGCAGGCTGAGCCCCAACTGCATAAAAAAGCCCCGGGCCGTCAGGCCTGGGGCTTGGCTTTTCAGGGCCGGACTCGCAACCGGGTCTGCAAGCTCCAGAACCGAGTCCTAGAACGGCATTTTTCCCGCACGCATCTCGGCCGCGATCTGCGCCAGCACGGCCGGCAGATCGGCCACGCTGCGCACCACGTAATGGGCACCGGCCTTTTTGAGCTTGGCTTCGGCCACGGCGACACGAGCCTCGACCTCTTGCTCGGGCGCCCTGGCAAACTCCTCCACGCTATAGCCGACCTCGTTGCCCGACAGGCTCAGGCCCACGGTCCACATGCCTGCGCGCAGACCCTCCTCGATGCCGGGCACGGTGTCGTCCACCTTCACGCAGGCACGCACATCGCCAATGCCCAGCGCCAGCACATTGGCCAGTGCCATGAAGGGCCCGGGGCGGCCACCGGCCTCCAGCTCGTCGCCCGCCACCACATAGTCGGGCTTGAGGCCTGCGCCCTCGGCCTGCGGCAGCAACTGGTTGAGCACCTCACGCGGGTAACCCGAGCATGAGCCGACCTTGAGACCATGGGCGCGCAACCATTGCAGCGTCTGCACCGCGCCTGCTATGGGGGCCGAGAACTCGCCCACCTTGGCAATCTGCAGCGGCATGAAGCGCGCGTAGATGGCATCCACATCCTCGTTGGTCGGCGTCCGGCCAAAAACGGTCTGCCATTGCGCGGCAATGCTTTCATCCTGCAGCAACTGGTGGATATGGTCCCATTTGGACAGGCCCATGGGGCCGCGTGCCTGCACCAGCGTGATGCTGATGCCGAAGCTGGCAAAGGCTTCGACAAAGATTTGCGTGGGTGCGAGCGAACCAAAGTCCACCAGCGTGCCGGCCCAGTCGAAGATGACGGCTTGCAGCGGTGACAGGTCGACAGAGGGCTGGGACAGGACCAGGGTTTCGGCTTGAGCGATGGAGTTCATGATTTTTTCAGTGGTGACTTCAACAGGATGGAAAGCGGGAGCGTGATCGGGTTGCAGGACTCAGCTCAGAGAGCGTATGAAGTTGCGACCGCGCGGTCCGCTGGCAGCTTTTTGCAGCATGGCGCTACAGGCCTGGGGCTGCACACCGTAGTGGGCCGGATCAGTGGCAACGCCCAGCCCTTGCAGAATGCTGCGCAGACGCTCGATAGCCACAGCAGGCGTGCTGGCATCGAAGATGGAGAGCAAGGCGGCATCGGCCACCGCATCTGCGCCCAGCGCCATCTCCAGCACCAGGGGCAAGCTGAACGAGCAGGCCAGGCCGTGCGGCACGCCATGCTGCAGCGTGATGTCGTAGGACAGCGAATGCGCGAGTGCGGTCTTGGTGTTAGAAAAAGCCAGGCCGGCCATCAGCGCGGCTTCGGCCATCTCGCTGCGCAGCTGCGCGTTATCCAGATCCTGCATCAGGGCGGGCAACGTGGCCAGGGTGCGGCGCGCCGACTGCACGGCCAGCGCCATGGAGACCGGGTTGCGGTTCACGTTCCAGATAGATTCCAGCGCATGCGACAGCGCATCCAGCCCCGAGGCCAGCGTGGCGCCGGCCGGCAGGCTGGTCATCAGCTCGGCATCGATGACCGCGGCCTCGGGCCAGGTGCAGGACTGGTGCAGCGAATACTTCTGGCCGGCGGCCTGATCCCAGATCGTGGCCCAGGGCGTGACTTCGCTGCCCGTGCCAGCAGTGGTGGGGATGGCGATCAGGGCCTTGTGCCCTCCCGCCCCCAACTGGCCACCCTGCTTGAGCAGCGCCAGCAGATCGGCAAAGCGGCCGCCGGGCGTATGGCAGATCAAGGCCTTGGCCGAGTCGATGGCGCTGCCGCCCCCCAGGGCCACGATCACGGGCACCTCGGCATGGTCACGCTGCACCTGCTCGTACAGCGGCGCCAGCCACTGCACATCGGGATTGGGGGCAATGCTGTCGATCACGCCGCGAAGCTGCGCTCCCAGCAGTTGGCGCATGCGCTGCACCAGGCCCAGGCTTTGGGCCTCGGGAAAGGTGACCAGCAGGCAGCTGCGCCCGGCCAGCAGGGCCGGCAGCTGATCGAGACTGTTGCGACCCACGCTGATATGCACGGGGTTGTGATAGGTCCACACGAGAAAGCCTTTTGACATTTTTTGAGCGAAATCAGCCCTTGGCGCTTATGTACCAAGCGCTGATAGCTCATATTTTTGATGGTTCAAGCACTGCGGCACACACCGGCACCGCAGCGAGATCAGTGGCGAGTGCCCTGCTGTATGCGGCTGCGCAGCCAGTTCGATGCCATGTCGGCTGCAATCACCATCACCGTGATGACGATGATGCAGGTCGCGGTCTCCTGGTAGCGGAACAGCTTGAGGCTGCTGACCAGCTCGAAGCCCAGACCGCCCGCTCCGACCATGCCCAGCACGGTGGCCGAACGCAGATTGACTTCGAAGCGGTAGAGCACCACGGCAATCCAGGCGGTGATGACCTGGGGCACCACACCGAAGGCGATGATCTGCAGCTGGCTGGCACCAGCGCTGCGCAAGGCCTGCAGCGGGCCGTCGTCGATTTCCTCGATGGCTTCGGCAAAGAACTTGGCCAGCATGCCCATGCCGTGCAGGGCCAGCACGCCGGGGAAGGGGCCCAGGCCCACGGCCGAGACAAATACCAGCGCCAGAATCAGCTCGTTGATGCTGCGGATCACATTGAGAAACTGGCGCGTGATGCGACGCAGCCAGTGCCAGCCGTGCAGATTGCTGGCAGCAATGAAAGACAAAGGCAGGGCCAGAATCACGCTCAGCAAAGTCCCCCAGATGGCGATCTGTATCGTCTCCAGCGCCGGTGCCCACAGGCGTGGCAGCATGCTCCAGTCCGGCGGCACCGAGCGTGAGAGAAAGTCGCCAATCTGCGGCATGCCGCCCGCCAGCTCGCTCCAGCTCATCTGCGCGCCCGCAGCACTCCAGTGCAGCACCCAGCCGATGGCCAAGGCCATTGCGGCATAGCCCAGCCAGCCGCCAGTGCTTTCGGGGCGCCCCGCCGTCCATTGCCAACGATCGGTCTGTTTCAAGCTCTGGCTGTTCATTGCAGACCTCCTGCGGCAGTGGCTGGCGACATCGCCCCGGGCAGCCAGTTGCCGACTGCGGTGCTGCTGAGATGCAGCGCAGCGCCCTGCTCTGGGGCATGTCCGGCGGGCTGAGGCTCACCGCTGTAGATGGCGTTGAGCGCAGCCTCGTCAAGCATGGCCGGCACGCCATCAAACACCATGCGCCCTTGCGACAGACCGACGATGCGATCGCCAAACTCCCGGGCGTAATCGACCTGGTGCAGATTGCAGACCACGGCAATGCCCAACTCGCGCGTGGCATCGCGCAGATACTGCAGCACGCTGCGCGCAGTCTTGGGGTCCAGGCTGGCCACGGGCTCGTCGGCCAGAATCACCTGCGGCTGCTGTGCCAGTGCACGGGCAATGCCCACGCGCTGCATCTGCCCGCCCGAGAGCGCTTCGGTGCGCTCATCGGCCTTGTGGGCCAGGCCCACGCGCTGCAGGCATGCGTCGGCCAGTGCGATATCGCTTTGCTTGAACAGCTGCAGCACCGAGGCCAGCGTGCCGACCTGGCCCAGCCGCCCCGTGAGCACGTTCTTGCGCACCGACAGGCGCTGCACCAGGTTGTGGTGCTGAAAGACCATGGCCACATGGCGGGCCAGCTCGCGGCGCGAGTGCCTGCGCATCAGGTCGATGCCGCCCACCTGCAGCTGGCCGCTGTCGGGCTGATTCAGCCCGTTCATGCAGCGCAGCAAGGTGGACTTGCCGGCACCCGACAGACCTAACATCACCACGAACTCGCCGGCCTTCACATCCATGTCTATGCCATTCAGCACATGGTTGCTGCCATAGCTTTTGCGCAGATTGCGGATGCTGATCATTTCATCTTCCCGAGGTCCAGATTCAGCGCCTTGGCAGTCTGGCGCACCACGTCGTAGGCCTGATCGCTGGTGGGCGCAAAACCGTTGAGCTCGCCACGGTCGCCCCAGGGCAGGCCCTTGATCTCGGCCAGTGCCGCAGCCACTTTCTTCTTGGTGGCTTCGTCCAGATTCTTGCGCCAGGCCATGGGCGACTCGGGGATGTCCTTGGGTAATACCCCCTGAAATCCACCGCTGGGAGAAGTAGAATTTTCTCGTTAAGAGGGAGTTCTGCAGATGAAGAAGTCGAGATTCACAGATAGCCAGATATTGGAGGCGCTCAAGCGCGCGGAGGCTG
>NZ_VOQT01000014.1:0-121727 GCF_008121555.1 Comamonas sp. Z1 | reverse complement strand
CTGTACAACCACCACTTGCCACAAAAGGCACTGGGGCATGAAGCCCCAGTCCAAGCACTCAAAAAATGGAAGATGAAAGCTCCTGATTTATTCGTCAAGAACGTGCGTAATCATCCGGGACCCGACAGTTACCGCCGAGCCTGCCTGCTTCGTGGAGGCAAATTACGAGCCGGTCGGCATGTCGCGAACCCGCAGCATGGGATGCAAGGTATTGGGGGAGGGAAATTACGAGGCTTGCGGGGCGCCAGGCAGACTGAAGCCATCGCTGGATGGGGGCGCCTCTGTCCAAGGCGAGAGCTGCCATCTCGCCACGCAAGCGGGAGGACACTGGCGTGCTTTCGGATGTCGTCGCATGGTTTTTGCGCCAATCGTTTTTTTGAGATGCGCCAAATCGCAAATTGCGAGGGGACCATTGCGGCAAAGAAAAAAGCCGTTAAGTCATTGAGACTTAACGGCTTTTTGTATGTGGTGCCCGGGGCCGGAATCGAACCGGCACGCCTTGCGGCGGGGGATTTTGAGTCCCCTGCGTCTACCAATTTCACCACCCGGGCTTCGCTTAGCGCAGACGCGAATTATGGCACAGTATTAGACATGAAAACTTATTCGACCATCGAACATGCTATCGGTCACACGCCGCTGGTGGCATTGCAACGCATCGGCGCGGATGCAAACCGTGAACGTGCAAACGTAGTGCTGGGCAAGCTCGAAGGCAACAACCCGGCTGGCTCCGTCAAGGACCGGCCTGCGCTGTCCATGATCCAGCGTGCTGAAGAGCGCGGCGAGATCAAGCCGGGCGACGCACTGATCGAGGCAACGTCGGGCAACACCGGCATTGCCTTGGCCATGGCTGCAGCCATCAAGGGCTATCGCATGATTCTGATCATGCCCGAGGACCTGTCCATCGAACGCGCACAGACCATGAAGGCTTACGGCGCCGAACTGATTCTGACGCCCAAGAGCGGCGGCATGGAATATGCGCGCGATCTGGCCGACCAGATGGTGGCCCAGGGCAAGGGTGTGCTGCTGGATCAGTTTGCCAACCCCGACAATCCCAGGGCCCACTATGAAACCACAGGGCCGGAGCTGTGGGAGCAGACCGGTGGTGAGATCACCCACTTTGTGAGTGCCATGGGTACTACCGGAACCATTACCGGAGTGGCCAGGTTCCTCAAGGAAAAGAACCCGAACATCAAGATCATCGGCGCTCAGCCTTCCGAGGGATCGCGCATTCCAGGCATCCGCAAGTGGCCCGAGGAGTATCTGCCCAAGATCTATGACGCTTCGCTGGTCGACGAGCTGGTCTATGTGACGCAGGACGATGCCGAAGACATGGCCCGCCGCATGGCGCGCGAAGAGGGCATCTTCGCGGGTATCTCGGCTGCCGGTGCCCTGTGGGTGGCCCAGGAAATTGCCAAACGCGAGCAGAACGCCACCATCGTGTTTGTGGTGTGCGACCGTGGTGATCGCTACCTCTCTACAGGCGTGTTTCCGGCATGAGCAATGTCTTTTGCGTGATAGCGCAAAAGAGAATCAACGCTCCAAATGACAGTCAGCGCTTATCCATCAAGCGCTGACTGCTATCAATATCAAGAATAGGACTTACGCAAACAAGAATGCAGCAGCGGCCTGCCTTATGAGACAGACGCCTCGCCTGAACCCGTTTTGCGTAAGTCGTGAAGAATACGGAGAGCCTCATGGCTTATGAAGTCCGCTTTTGTTCCAACTGCGCGACTGAGCTGCAATGGATTGTGGCCAGCGAGGACAGCGGCGAGGTGCAGCGTCTGCGTTGCCCGAGTTGCGGGTTCACGCATTGGGGCAATCCCACGCCGGTGCTGGCGGCTGTGGTGGAAGGTGATGACGGCCGGGTGCTGCTGGCGCGCAATGCACTGTGGCAAGAGGGCGTTTTCGGCCTGATTACGGGCTTTATGGAGGCCGGTGAATCGCCAGAAGCCGGTATCTGTCGCGAGGTTCTCGAAGAGACGGGGCTGCGGGTGAAGGCACTGCGTCTGCTGTGCTGCTCGGAGTTTCTGCGCATGAATCAGGTGCTGATTGCCTACCATGTGCGCGTGCAGGGCCGACCCGAGGATGTGAAGCTCTCGCCCGAGCTTCTGGAATACCGCTGGCAGACGGCCCAGGAGTCGCTGTGCTGGCCTGCAGGCACGGGCTACGCTTTGGCAGAGTGGATCAAGCAAAAAGGCTTCGAGCCGCGCTTTGGTGCTTTCCGTCCCGGTCAGAACCCGGAGCCTGATCCCGCCAAATGGCCTGTGCGACGCTGGGCTGAGGACACTCGCTTTACGGTGGCACCGGCTCTGGATTGAGCAAAGACCGCGCTGGCACTGCCAGCGCCTGGTTTTTCTACAATCGGCGCTGACGAGGAATCCACCCCATGCACGTAGATCAAGAAGTTGACACCCGCGGCCTGAACTGCCCGCTGCCCATTCTCAAGGCCAAGAAGGCGTTGGCTGCCATGCAAAGCGGCCAATTGCTCAAGGTCGTGGCCACAGATACCGGCTCCATCCGGGACTTCCAGGCCTTTGCCAAGCAGACCGGCAATGAGCTGGTCGAGCAGCAGACGGTCGGTGATGAATTCATCCATATCCTGCGTCGGCGCTGAGCGCTGAATCGGTCTGAGAGCATTGGACGGACAAAAGGCCTGCAAGCGCAGGCCTTTTGTCATCAGAGAGGCTTTGGCCGATCTTGCTTATAGGCTCAAGCTCTTGAGGTATTCGCGAAAGCTGTCGCCCACATCGGGGTGCTGCAGCGCCAGCTCCACCGTGGCTTCCAGAAAGCCTTCCTTGCTACCACAGTCATAGCGCTTGCCTGCATACTGGAAGGCATAGACGGCTTCATGAGCCATCAGCCGTTCGATGGCATCGGTCAGCTGGATCTCGCCACCCACACCCTTTGGCTGGTTGCGGATCTCGTCGAAGATGGCGGGAGTCAGCACGTAACGGCCCGCCACACCCATGCGCGATGGCGCTTTCTCGGGAGCGGGCTTTTCCACGATCTCATCGATGCGCATCAGTGGGCCGCCCGCAGGCTCGCCCTTTACGATGCCGTATCGCTTGGTGTGCTCGAGCGGAACTTCCTGAACGGCCAGCAGAGAGCGGCCCTGTTTCTGGAAAGCGGCCGCCATCTGCGCCATCACGCCGGGGCCGCCATTCTCTCCTGTCATCAGGTCGTCGGCCAGAATGACGGCAAAAGGTTCATTGCCGACCAGGGGTTGCGCGCACAGAACGGCATGGCCCAGGCCCAGGGAGCGGGGCTGGCGCACGAACAGGCAGTTCATATCGGCCGGGCTGACGCTGCGCACAAGGTCCAGCATGGCCTGCTTGCCGGCATTCTCCAGCTCGTTCTCGAGCTCGTACGAAGTGTCGAAATGGTCTTCAATGGCCCGCTTGCTGCGGCCGGTGACAAAGACCATGTCGCGGATGCCTGCCTCGTACGCCTCTTCCACGGCGTACTGGATCAGCGGCTTGTCCACCACAGGCAGCATTTCCTTGGGCGAAGCCTTGGTGGCGGGCAGAAAACGGGTGCCCAGGCCTGCAACTGGGAACACGGCTTTGCGGACGCGGGTTTGATTGCTCATGTGCTTGTCTTTTCTGGATGGAAAAAAGGCGCAGTTGCCTGCGCCTTGTTTTTGGAGAGAGTTTAGCGGGGTTTAGCCCAGACGAGCGAGCTGCTCGTTGATGCGTGTCAGTGTCGCGCCGAAGTCGGCCAGGCGCTTGCGCTCCTGTTCCAGCACTGCGGCTGGAGCCTTGGCGCAGAAGGCCTCGTTGCTCAGCTTGCCGTTGGCCTTGACGATCTCGCCTTCGAGGCGCTTGGCTTCCTTGGACAGGCGGGCCTTCTCGGCTGCAACGTCGATTTCGACAAACAAAGCCATGCGGATGTCGCCCAGGACGTTGACCGGAGCAGTCTGTGCGGCGGTGGCCCATGCGGCTTCGTCATCGAACACCTTGACTTCGCTGAGCTTGGCCAGGTTCTTGAGTACGTCGGCATTGGCGCGCATAAATGCCGAGTCCTCGGCATTGCCGGCCACGGTGAGCAGCGGCAGGCGTTGAGCGGGCGACACGCCCATCTCGCCACGCAGCGCGCGGCAGGCATCCACCATCTGCTTGATGCGGCCCACGTAGGCGATAGCGGCTTCGTCGATCTTCTCCGGCTGTGCTTCGGGGTAGCGTGCCACGGCGATGGAGTCGCCCTTGAGGCCGGCCACGGGCGCAACCTGCTGCCACAGTTCTTCCGTCACAAACGGAATGATGGGGTGGGCCAGGCGCAGAATCGCCTCCAGCGTACGGATCAGCGTGCGGCGCGTGGCGCGCTGCTGGGCCTCGTTGCCGGTCTGGATCTGCACCTTGGCGATTTCCAGATACCAGTCGCAGAACTCGTTCCAGACGAAGTCGTAAATCGTGTTGGCGACATTGTCCAGGCGGAACTCGGCAAAGCCCTTGGCCACTTCTGCCTCGACCTTTTGCAGCTGCGAGCTGATCCAGCGGTCGGGCTGGCTGAAGTGCATATAGCCGGCGAACTCGCCGCCCGGTTGGCACTGCTCCTTGGTGTGGGGTGCCAGACCGCAGTCATGGCCTTCGCAGTTCATCAGTACAAAGCGCGAAGCATTCCAGAGCTTGTTGCAGAAGTTGCGATAGCCCTCGCAGCGCTTGCTGTCGAAGTTGATGGAGCGGCCCAGCGAGGCCAGGGCAGCAAAGGTGAAGCGCAGAGCATCGGCGCCATAGGCGGGGATGCCTTCGGGGAACTCTTTCTGCGTGTTCTTGCGCACCTGGGGCGCGGTCTCGGGCTTGCGCAGGCCGGTGGTACGCTTTTCCAGCAGCGGCTCCAGCGAGATGCCGTCGATCAGATCCACGGGGTCCAGCACATTGCCTTCGGACTTGCTCATCTTCTTGCCTTGCGCATCGCGCACCAGGCCGTGGATGTAGACATGCTTGAACGGCACGCGACCCGTGAAGTGCGTGGTCATCATGATCATGCGGGCGACCCAGAAGAAGATGATGTCGTAGCCGGTCACCAGCACCGAGGAGGGCAGGTAGAGGTTGAAGTCGTCATCGGCCGCATGGCCCTGCTCTGGCCAGCCCATGGTGCTGAAAGGCACCATGGCGGAGGAGTACCAGGTGTCCAGCACGTCGGCATCGCGGGTCAGCTTCTTGCCGGGGGAAACCTTGTCAGCTTGTGCCTGGGCTTCGGCCTCGTTCTTGGCAACGTAGATATTGCCTTCTTCGTCATACCAGGCAGGAATCTGGTGGCCCCACCAGAGCTGGCGCGAGATGCACCAGTCCTGGATGTTGTTCATCCACTGGTTGTAGGTGTTGACCCAGTTCTCGGGCACAAACTGAACTTCGCCGGAGGCCACGGCGTCGATGGCCTTCTGGGCGATGGACTTGCCGCTCGGGTCCTGGTCGCTGACCTTGCTCATGGCGATGAACCACTGGTCGGTCAGCATGGGTTCGATCACCTGGCCGGTACGGTCGCAGATGGGCACCATCAGCTTGTGCTTCTTGATCTCGACCATCAGGCCCAGCTCTTCCAGGTCGGCCACGATGGCCTTGCGGGCCACGAAGCGATCCATGCCGCGGTATTTTTCAGGCGCTTCGTCGTTGATCTTGGCGGTCAGCGTCAGTACGCAGATCATGGGCAACTTGTGACGCTGGCCCACCTGATAGTCGTTCTGATCGTGGGCAGGCGTGACCTTGACCACGCCGGTGCCGAACTCGCGGTCCACATATTCGTCGGCGATGATGGGGATCTGGCGGCCCACCAGGGGCAGGGTCACGGTCTGGCCGATCAGGTGCTTGTAACGCTCGTCTTCGGGGTGGACCATCACGGCCACGTCGCCCAGCATGGTTTCGGGGCGGGTGGTTGCGACCACCAGATTGCCTTCGCCGCTGGTCAGCGGGTAGGCGATATGCCACAGGCTGCCGTCCTTTTCCTGGTTCTCGACTTCCAGGTCGGAGACTGCAGACTGCAGCACCGGATCCCAGTTCACCAGGCGCTTGCCGCGGTAGATCAGGCCTTGCTGGTACAGCTTCACAAAGGTCTCGGTCACCACCTTGGACAGCTTGTCGTCCATGGTGAAGTACTCACGGCTCCAGTCCACGGTGTCGCCCATGCGGCGCATCTGGGTGGTGATGGTGTCGCCGGACTTTTCCTTCCACTCCCAGACCTTCTTGGTGAACTCGTCGCGGCCCAGTTCATAGCGGCTCACGCCCTGGGTCTGCAGCTGGCGTTCCACCACGATCTGGGTGGCGATGCCTGCGTGGTCGGTTCCGGGAATCCAGGCCGTGTTGTAGCCCTTCATGCGGTGGTAGCGTGTCAGCGAGTCCATGATGGTCTGGTTGAACGCGTGGCCCATGTGCAGCGTACCTGTCACATTGGGTGGGGGCAACTGGATGGAGAAGTTGTTGCCTGCAGCGGTAGCTTCGGTACCGGGCTTGCCTGTGCCGCGATAGCCGGCATTGCCGTAACCGCGCTTTTCCCACTCAGGGCCCCAATGGGCTTCGATGGAGGCAGGTTCAAAAGACTTGGAGAGGCTGTCGAGGCCGGGCTGTTGAATGGTGTCGCTCATGGCTGCGTTACAAGAACTCTGGAAATGAAAACGGCATCCTGAAAAGGGATGCCGTCTGCATGAAAGATAAGGACGGATTGCCAATGATTTTAGCGATCCGATCCAGTGATGAGCGCGGTAGGTCTTATTTCGTCCTCTTGCGCTTATTTATCAAGCGCTTGTAGCTATTGAATTAGCGAGACTGCGCCTGAACAAGCATGTACCACGCCAGAGACGTCGAGCAAGGCCTGGGCAGCCCCAACCGCCCCGCAGCGAGGGCGTCGTCCCTCATGGGGGAAGCGGCGTAGCCGCTCAGGGGAGTTACTTACCAGGAACAAACTCCGGCCGGTCGTTGTTCTGCGGCTTGAGGGGAGCGCTGGACTTGCCCTCGGCACGTTCCTTGCGCCACTGCTCCTTGCGGGCCGTCCACTCGTCCAGGCGTGCATGGGCGGTCTTGCTTTCCTTGAGCATCTGCAGCTCGTCGGCCAGCTGGGCCGTCAGCTCCAGGCGGATGCCGTTGGGGTCGAAGAAGTAAATGCTCTTGAAGATGTGGTGATCGGTTACGCCCAGCACTTCCACGCCGCAGGCCTGCAGGCGGGCCTTGGTGTTTTCCAGCTCCTGGACGGAGTCCACTCGGAAGGAGATGTGATTGATCCAGATCGGAGTGTTGGGTGAGGGCAGGGCCGCTTCGTCGTCGCCAATGTCGAAGAAGGCAATGAAGGAGCCGTCCTTGAGGCGGAAGAAGAAATGGGTGTAGGGGCAGTATTCGCCCGTGGAAGGGACATAGTCGCTCTGGATGATGTGGTAGAGCGGCAGGCCGAGGATGTCCTCGTAGAAGTGACGAGTCTCTTCCGCATCCTTGGCCTTGTAGGCGTAGTGGTGCAACTGCTGCACGGCGGCAGGTGCGGGCAGCTGGCTCATGTCCGCACGCCGGGGCTGGGAGTAAACCGGGGTAGGGGCGGCTTGGCTCATGCGATGTCTCCTTCAATTGTGTGAGTGGATTGATTCTACTATTCGTAATTGATTAACCTAAAGTAAATTTTTTTGATGAAGGGGATTTGTGTCTGAAGCATGCCGCAGACGCAAAAAAGCCCGGACCGCTTGCACGGGCCGGGCCAAAGAGAGAGCCCGCAAGGGGCTTCACTCGAGAGTCTTTGCGGACCTGGATTACTGCTTCACAGCTTCGATCTGCAGGACCAGGCGCACTTCCTTGGAGAAGCCGTAGGGGATGCCGTAGTTCACGCCCCACTGGGTGCGGTCGATGGTGGCCTCGAAGTCGCCGCCGCAGACTTCACGCTTTTGCAGCATGGGGCTTTCGTAGCAGGTGAACTTGTTGGCCTTGACGGTGATGGGGGCGGTCTTGCCCAGCAGGGTCAGCTGGCCGGTCACTTCCTTGAGCTTGTCGCCGTCAAACACGAACTTGTCGGAGACAAATTTGGCTTCGGGGAATTTTTCCACGTTGAAGATGTCGGCGCTTTGCAGATGCTTGTTGAAGGAGGGCGTGCCGGAGTTCACCGAAGTCATGTCCAGAGTCACTTCGACCTTGCCGGTCTTGGCTGCCTTGTCGAACTGAACGTTGCCGCTTTTCTTGTCGAAGCGGGCACGGTTGGTGGAGGCGCCAAAGTGGTCGATCTCGAAAGTCGCAAACGTGTGTGTGGGGTCGATGGCGTAAGTGGCTGGTGCCGCCTGGACAGCGGTGGCAAACAGGGACGCAGCGGCCAGAGCGAACAGAGTGGAACGCATGGTGAATACTCCTTCAGGGATTGGAACTATCAAAACATGAGCTTTCAGCGCTTGCCTATCAAGCACTGGAGCCGAAAAACGCTTAAAGCTTGCCGACGCCAGTCAGAGCCAGCTTGAATTGCACATTGACCTCGTCGGCCACCATGGAGGTGTCCTTCCAGTCGCCATCGCCGATCTTGAAGTTCAGACGCTTGAGCGCCAGCGTGCCGGCGGCCGTGGTGGTGGCGCCGGACTGGGTCAGCGTCACGGGCAGGCTCACTTTCTGTGCATTGCCCTTGATGGTCAGCGTGCCGTCCACCTGGAACTTGCCACCGCCCAGAGCCTTGACGGCGCTGGAGTCAAAAGTGGCCTGAGGGAATTTGGCAACGTTGAACCAATCTGCCTTGGGCAGTTCGGCATCGGTTTCCTTGGCGCCCATGGTGGCGCTGCCGGTATCGACCGTGAAATGGATCTTGCTGCTCTCGGGTTTGGCGGCGTCGAAGGCAATCTGGGCGTCGAACTTCTTGAAGTGGCCCTTGAGCGGCACGCCCATCTGCTTGGCTTCAAAGTTGACGGCGCTCTGTGCGGGCACCAGGGCTTGAGCGGCCTGTGCGGTGTTGCCCAGGAAAGCGGCTGCAATCAGTGCAGAGGAAAAAAGGACTTTCATCAAAAACTCCTTGTGATGAACATACAAAAAACTCAAAAGCCGGTACGGCTTGAAGGAGCGAGACAGCAGGCAAGCGCCGCCGCGCAGCAAAGCGGTTGTCCCCCAGGGGGGAAGCGGCGGGGCCGCCCCGGCAACGCCGCTCAGGGGGGACTATTGGCCCGGAACCATGCGTGACAGCAGTCCGTCGCGGTCAATGACCTGATGCTTGATGACGGCAGCGATATGCATCACCACCAGGGCTGCCAGCGCATAGGCCAGATAGCCATGCCAGGGCTTGAGCGATTCGGCCAGCTCGGGGCTCTTGCTCACCAGGTCAGGCAGGGGCAATTGTCCGAACAGCACGATGGGAAATCCTGCTGCCGAGCTGTACATCCAGCCCACCAGCGGGATGGCAAAGAACAGCGCATACATCAGGTGATGCACGCCATGGTGGGCCATGCGCTGCCAGCCCGGCATGGTGCGGGTGACGGCTTCGGGCAGCTCTGGTGGTCGGTGGGTGATGCGCCAGACCAGGCGCAGCACAGACAGGATCAGAATCGTCATGCCGGCCCATTTGTGCCAGTTGAAGTACTTGAGGCGTGTGGGCGAGAAAGGCAGGCCTGTCATATAGAGGCCAAAGGCGAAGATGCCGATCAGTGCCAAGGCCAGAACCCAGTGCAGGGCGATGGCGGTACCGGTGTAGCGGGAGCTTGAGTTCATGGAAACTGCAATCAGAAAGTGCGGGTCGCGGGCGCTGGGGACCCGCTGAAATTGATATGCAGTGTATGAAGCGGCGAATGCAAAAAGGTTCAGCAGGATTGAGGGCTCGATTCAAAAAAGCTGAATGTCCGAACCAAAAAGCGCTGGCTTCAGCAAGGTCGTCGAACATTCGATGCACAGCGAAGTGGGCGCATGCCGTTTTGCATGGCAAGCACTAATAAAGGAAGTTGGTATTGATGGGTATCAATTTTCCGAGTATTTAACTTGTGAATTTAGGTGGCAACAAATCATGCAGGCTGCTGTTTCTATACTCCGCGCCTCTTAGTCTTTTCAAAGACCAAAGCGTGGCGGACGGCCAAGGCTGGCGATATGTGGGTAGAAATGCCGACAACAACTGCAGCCGTTATCACCTGCTTTTTGACTCTCGGACGCATACAACGTTCGGGAATACATAGTCATCTAGCGATGTGCCCACGCCAGTCCTTGCTGTTGTTGTGCGCATTGCAGCAAGGAGTTGGAACCGTGTCCAAACTGGACTTGAATCGGCGCAGTTTTCTGAAGGCTGCCGCCGCCATGGGCGTGATTGCGAGTGTGCGCCCGGTCAAAGACGCACTTGCGGAATTGATAACGCCCGCCAGCGGTCAGGAGACCCACTGGATCAATGGCAACACGCTCAACTACCGCCGCGACGGCATGGCCAAGGTCACCGGGCAGAAGGTCTTTGCCATCGACCTGCGCGCCAGGGACATGCAGGGCTGGCCTGCGCAGCAGTCGCATGCGCTGACCATCCATATCCCGCGCGCCGACCGCATCTACGAAGGCCTGGATCTGTCGGTGCTGGGCAGCGACTACCAGCCTGATGTGCTGATCGACGCCGAGTCCATCGCCGCCGACGGCGTTGGAATGCCCGAGCCGGGCTTCTATGGCGAGTTCTTCGTCAAAAAGGGCCAGGTCTCTCCCATGCTGGGCCACCCCGTGGCCGTGGCCATCTGGCACGACTACGAGAAGTTCCGCGTGGCCAACCAGCGCCTGCGCTTCAATGACGCGATCTTCCGCTTCGGAGCCAAGGCTGCCCAGCCGCCACGCGCGCCCTATGTGGCCGCGCGCTACGTACGCGTGCAAGGCGAGGACGGCTATGGCGAGGACAGGTTCTCGCCCATGAAGAACACCGTCATCTGGCCGCAGCTCGATGAAAAAGGCGTGCACTGGCCCGACAGCAGCCATCCCGCCTTCGGCGCGCTGATGGGCGAGTCGGCACGCATCCAGGCCGAGATGAAACAGCCCAGGGACGGCTTGCGCGCGTTTGCACGCAAGTACTACAGCCAGTCCATCGAGCATGTGGCCATGGAAATGGAAAACGGCCTGGCCTGGTATGAGCGCGATAGCGGTGCGCTGCACATGGTTGCCGCGAGCCAGGCGCCCTACGGAACGGCCGAGCATGTGATGCACATGCTCAAGGACAGCAAGCTGCCGCTGAACCAGCTCGACTACATCAGCTCCTACACCGTGGGCTACGGCCAGAAGGAGCACCATCCCTTCCCGTTCTACGTGGCACTGGCGTCGCTGTATGCCCAGGGCCGCCCGGTGCGGCTGGTGCTGGACCGCTGGAAGCACTTCCAGTTCGCTCTCAAGCGCCATCCCTTCGACGTGGAGACAGCGATCTCGGTGGACAAGGACGGCAAGTTCCATGCGCTGACCTGCCACATGGTGGGCGACGGCGGCGGCGTGACCAACTTCAGCCCCTCGGTGGGCACGGTGGCAGTGACGGCGGCGCAATCCATTTACTACTTCCCCGAGAGCGACCTGTCGACCGAGGTGTACCCCTCCATCGGCGTCACGGCCGGCTCCATGCGCGGCTACGGCACGGTGCAGTCCATGGCCTACACCGAGATGCTGGTCGACGAGATCGCCCAGGAGATCGGCCTCGATGCCATCGAGCTGCGCCGACGCAATGTGCTCAAGAGCAGCATGAAGAACACCCAGGGCGCCTCGCCCTCGGGTCATTTGCGTATCGGCGAGATCCTCGACATGGCCGCGAAGGACCCGATGTGGACCGAGCGCGCCAAGCGCAAGGCCGACTTCGAGGCAGCCAACCCCGGCCTGCGCTACGGCATAGGCTTCGGTGCCGTGCAAAAGGACTTCGGCACGGGGGCAGAAGCCTCGATCGCGCAGCTCGAGATCACGCCCGAGGGTCGCATCAAAATGCGCCACATCGCCACCGAGATCGGCACCGGCAGTACCACGGCACAGCTGGTGGCGGTCGAGCCCTTCCTGGGGCGCCCGGCGGACGACGTGGACTTCGCGGTGAACCACTGGGACAACCTGCCGCTGCACACCAAGGACGAGCCCTACACCACGCCCCAGGCCAAGGAAGACGAGCTGGCGCGGGACCCGACCTGGACACCGCGCCTGGTCTCGCCGGTATCGGCCTCGAACTCGGCCTACTACTTCCGCCACGCCACGCAACAGGCGGCGCAGTTGCTGCTCAAGCTCTGCCTGTGGCCTGCTGCCCAGTCAATCTGGTCCGGCAAGGAGGGTGGGGGGCAGATGCTGCCCAGCACCGTCACCGAAGACATGCTGGAGTGGCGCGATCGCATGCTCGTGGCCGAGGGCCTGGAGCCGTTGAGCCTGGAGCGCTTGGCCGAGCGCGCACACGAGCAGGGCATCGTGACCGGCGTCTGTGTGCACGCCTTCAATCGCTGGGCCTGGGCCAAGGCCGACTTCACGGTCGAGGGCAGGAAGTTCCAGGCCATGATCGACGCCCTGTCCGTGCAGTACGGCAAGGGAGCTGGCGAGGCCAAGAAGGCCGCGATGAAATCCGGTGGCTATGCCTTCATCGCACGCGACAAGGTCTATTACCCGCCGGTGCAGCGCACCAATGCGGGCACGGTGTACTACGCGCCCTGCGCCACCATGGTGGAGCTGTCCGTGTCCCCGGGTACGGGCAAGGTGAACCTCCTCTCGCACAAGACCTGGCTGGAATGCGGCGCGCAAATCGTGCCCGAGCTGGTCTCCGGCCAGATCCAGGGCGGTGTGGCCATGGGCATTGGTCATGCGCTGTACGAAGACCTGCCGCGCCATGAGAGCGGCCCCGGCAACGGCCAGTGGAACCTGAACCGCTACCACGTGCCGCGCGCCAGCGAAGTGGCCGTGTGGAAGGCCGAGGGCGTGGTGCTGCCGCCGCTGTCGCGCACCGATCCGCCCAAGGGCATGGCCGAGGTGGTGATGATCCCGGTGGTCGCCGCCTGCGTCAACGCCATCGCCCATGCCACGGGCAAGCGCTTCCATGCGACCCCTGTGACCCCCGACAAAATCAAAGAGGCACTGTGATGCAGGACCGTATTCAATTCTCCGCCACCATCAATCGCAAACAGGTAGGCCCCGTCGACGTTCCCAAGGACTTGATGATGATCGAGTTCCTGCAGGAGTACGCGGGCATGAACGGCACGCGCCTGGGCTGCGGCCAGGGCGTGTGCCGCGCCTGCACCATCATCGTCGACGATCCGGAAAAAGGCTCGATCACCGTGCCCGCCTGTGTGACCGGCGTGACCTGGCTCAACGGCAAGACCATTCGTACCGTGGAAGGCATTGCCTCCGTGGACGACAAGGGCGTGGTCCATCCCTCGCCGGTGCAGAAGGCTTTTCTCGAGCATTACTCCTTCCAGTGCGGCTACTGCACGCCCGGTTTTGTGAACTCGGCCACCGTGCTGGTGGAAAAGCTCCAGAAGCAGCCCGTGCCCGCCGATGAGGTGGAAAAAGCCATCGAGGAACAACTGGAGCCCCATATCTGCCGCTGCACCGGCTATGTGCGCTACTACAACGCCGTGCGCGACGTGATCCTGAAGACGCCGGGCCTGACCACAGGCAAGCGCAGCAAGGAGGTCGTCAACAATGGCTAAGACCTGGATCAAAGGCCTGGGCGCAGCCGCCGTGCTGGGCGTGCTCGTAGCTGGAGGCATGTATCTGTACGGCAGCGCAAGCGGCGACGTCCCGCCGGCCACGGTGGACTTTGCCAAGCTGGGCCCGCAGGAGTTCGATGCGCTCTACAAGCGCGGCGAGCAGGTGTTTCGCGGCGGTGACTGTGCGGCCTGCCACAGCTCGCCTGCCACGGGCGCGGAGCTGGCGGGCGGTGTGCCCATGGTCACCCCCATGGGCACGCTTTACGGCAGCAATATCTCGCCTTCCAAGGAGCACGGCATCGGCGGCTGGACGGCCGACGATCTATACCGCGCAGTGGCTGCCGGCATGGCGCCGGGGCGCAAGAACCTCTATCCGGCCATGCCCTATGCCAGCTACCACCAGATCACGCGTGCCGATGTCGATGCGCTGTGGGTGTGGCTGATGAAGCAGCCGGCCGTGGAAGTCGCCAACAAGCCCAGCGAGATGAACTTCCCGTTCAACATCCGTCCTGCCGTGGCCATGTGGAATGCGCTCAATCGCCCCGCCGCCAAGGAGTTCGACATGTCGGTGGACGAACTGGTGCGCGGCAAGTATCTGGTGGATGTGCTGGGTCACTGTGCCGAATGCCACAGCCCGCGCACCAAGGCCACCTTCGCCATGGATGGCTCGCGCTATCTCGAGGGCAACACCATCGAAGGTTCCTACGCTCCGGCGCTGACCCCCGATGCCCTGAGTGAGCGCGGCTGGACAAAGGACGATCTGGTCAAGTTCTTCCGCACCGGCCTGTCGCCGCAAGGGGTGATGACTTTCCGCATGTCATCGGTGCTCGAGCATTCCACCTCGCGCATGGCGGAGGCCGATGTGCGCGCCATGGCCGCCTATCTGACCCAGAACCGCGAGATGCCCGGGCCGAAGGTCAAGTCTGCCGAGGGGCAGACCAGCGTCAAGGGCGAAAATCTGTACCTGGGCTTGTGCGCGGGCTGCCACGGTGCGCAGGGCCAAGGCCAGCCGCATTCGTCGGTGCCCATGAGCACCAACACCACGGCCATGTTCCCCACGCCCATCAACCTGATTCGCGTGATCCGCGAAGGCGTGCACGAGCGTGACCTGGCCCATGGCGAACGCATGCAGACCATGCCCGGCTATGCCGACAAGCTCAGCAACGAGGAGATGGCCGACCTGGTCAACTACATGCGTCAGACCTGGGGCGGCCGCCCTGGCGACGTGACCGCCGCGCAGGTGGCAGAGCATGTGAAGACCATAGAGCACAGCAAGTAAGTCCAGACCTGGCTTGAGGCCACGGTCGCTCGCGGCTTGCCGCGGCGGCCGTGGCCTTTTGCTTTGCGCTCGGCGAGAGCAGGGTAGTTGGCCGCACAGCGTCCGCGCAACTCAGTGCCGCAGTAGCGGCTTGCCTGTTGCTTGTAAGCCGTGTCGGAGCGCGCCTATTCGTCCTGCGCCGGATTGTCCGGCAGCACCACCATGGCCTGGGCTGCGAGCTTCCAGGCGATGGCCGAGGCCTCCATATCGCCACGGTGCTCGGCCATCAGCGCCAGGCGCTGCCAGGCGCGCGTGCGCAACTGGGGGTCTTGCAGCAGCGGTGCGGCGCGGGTCAGCAACTGCTGGGCCTTGCCCCATAGCTCACGCTGCACGCAGGCCACGCCGGCCAGGTATTGCAGGCGCGATTCGCGCGGGTTGGCATTGGCTGCGGCTTCCATGCGAGCCAGCCAGGCTCCATCCAGCTTGCCCAGGCTTGACTGCAACACTTCCACCAGCTTGGGCAGATGGGTTTCCGTGCGTGGTCCGGGCTGAGTCAGCAAATGCTCCCACACGGGCAGCAGCCAGGCGCGTGCCTGCTGGGCTTCGCCACCCAGCTCGATCAGGCGTTCCGTGGCAGGGATGGCCACTTCGGGCATGGCACGCTCGTCTTCGTCCAGCGACAGCCAGAACTGCTGCAGCGACGAAGTGTCACGTGCGTCGCGAATGCTGGCCAGCAGCAGGCCGCGTACCACGCTGGCCGAGGCCGCGGGAGAGAAGGCGCGGTGCTTGGCCAGCAGACGGGCGGTGTCGAGCGCAGCCTGCGTGTCGCCGGACAGGCGTGCGGCCTTGAGCTTGATGCGCAGGGCAATCGTGCGGCGGCCTGCGCCCAGCGGCAACTCGCCCAGGCGGCGAATCGATTCGGCGGCATCGCGGTCATCCAGTGCCCAGCGGGCCGCGCGCATCTGGGCGCCTTCGCGAATTTCCATGTCCTGGGTGTTGCCGGGGATGGGCAGCACGTCCAGAGCCTGTTGCCAGTGCTTGTCGCGCAAGGCGGCATCCTGCAGGGCGTGGGACGCATCGGCGGCGATCAGATGGGCCGTGGCGTTCAGGCGTTCGCCATAAGGTAGGCCGGCCTTTGCCTCGCGCAGCGATTGCTCGGTGGACAAGGCGGCCAAAGCCGATTTGCGGGCGCGCAAAAAGCGGCCGGCCTGCAGATGCGAGAGCGCTTCGAGCAGGCTCTGGTTCATGCCGCGCTCTTTTTGCTGCATGCGCCAGCGGCGTGCCTGATGCGGCATCTGCAGCAGCACTGCCAGGGCACGCAGCGCGGCATAAAGCAGCACAAAAGCCAGAAAGAGCAGAACCAGGGCCAGGTTCAGCGACATGTCCACCCGGTAGGGCGACCAGAACCAGGTGACCGAGCTCTGGTTATTGCCGGCAAACAGTGCCATGGCCACGGCCACGGCAAACAGACCCATCAACCACAAGGCGGCGCGCATTTCTGTGTCCTCCTCGATTAGCGGCCGGCGGCCGCTGTGGTCAGAGCGTTCAGCGTGTCTTCAAGTTCCACGCGTCCGCCCGTATGCAGATTGGCCTGAATCTGCTGCAACTGCGCCTGGGCGATCTGGGTACGCCGCGAGCGTGCGTCAAAGTATTTGTTGAGCAAGGTGCCTGCAGCGCTCAGGTCGGCGCGCGCCGATTCCCACTGGCGCGACAGCAGGGCCAGACGGGCATTGAGCAGTTGCAGCTTGAGGTTCTCGCGCAGGAAATAGCCTTGCTCGGGGGCCAGCAGGGCCACCTCGGGGTGATCGATGCGGCGCACGCGCACCAGATCGGCCGCGCCATCCTTGAAGGAGTCCCAGACCCGCTGACCCTGGCCCTGCCACCAGGCCCATTGAGTGAGGGAGAGGCTGGCGTCCTCGGGAGTGTCATGAGCGGCCGCCGTCTTGCGGGGCTGAGCATCGCGCGCACGCTGGCGACCCACATCGTTGATGAGAGCCAGGTCGTCCACCTGACGGATCAGGTCTTCGATACGGCTGAGTACCCCCGTGGTGTCCGTCACGCTCATGCGTGAGAGCTTGTCCAGATCCAGATCAATGGCGCGCACGACGGGCGCCAGACGCGGCTGGGACGTGCTTTCCACGCGCTTTCTGGCTGATTTGAGGCTCGCCACCAATGGCTGCAGGCTGCCCGAGAGTTCCGCCTGTTGCTGGGCCATGCGTATCGAGGATTCGATATCGGCCACGAGGTTTTCATCGCGCGAGCGCGACATGCTTTGCATCAGTTCTTCAAGCTGGTTGCGCTGCAGGCTGAGTTCTGCCACACGCGCTTCCATCACGGAGACACGTGCTGCGCTGTCGCGGGCCAGGTCCTGAGCATCCTTGGCCAGGGTGCGAGCCTCCACCGACTGCGCGCCGGACTGCGCCGATTGACGCGCCAGCTGCTCCTGCATATTGCCCACGCGCTGCCACAGCATGCCGCAGGCGACCAGGGCTGCGGCAGCCACCGCTCCCAGCGTCAGCACCAGAGCCGTGGGGGCTCCACGCCCGGTCTGAACGGAGGCGGGATGGTCCTGGCTGGGCGGTGGGGCTATGGGTTGCTTGTCGGAGGTGGGGATGGCATCGGAGCTCATAGAGCCGATTCTATAGACGCAACCACATCGTCCAGACTTGGGCGACTGTGCAAAACCCGACCGAAACCTGCTGAAAGTGCTTTGCTGGCAATGCGTTCATGGGTGGTGAGCGCTAACACTGAGTGCCATTGCTGCTGAGGCAGCAGCTGTTGCAGGTTGGCAACAGCTTCCGAGCTGCTGAACAGCCACAGGCTGCCGTCGCTGGCGGCTTGCCGGGCCAGATCCAGCTGTTGCGCCGTCCATACGGGAAGCTGGCGCTCATACACGGCCAGCAGTTCCACCTCGGCTCCGGCTTCGCGCAGCCGGGTTGCCAGCCAGTCACGGCCTGCGCCTTGTGTGGACGGGATTGGCATGCCGGCATTGTCGGCGACGGGGGCGGTCGCAGGGCTGGTGCCGCGCACGATCAGCACGCGGTCGCCAGGGCGAACCTGGCCGTGGACGTTCTGCCAAAGCGCTTCGGACTCGAACTGCGCCGCGTCAGGCGAAGGGCCGTCGATTTGGAGAGAGGCCAGTCCTGCTTCGAGCAGGGCGCGCTTTGTGCCTGGCCCGGGGGTCCACGCCCTGGTATCCGGCGCTAGCAACGCTTCAGCATCGAACGCTGGGGTTTGATCCTGGGCAAAAAAATACTGCACCGCATTGCCGCTGACAAACATCACGGCCCGGTAGTGACCGGGCTTCAGCGCCAACTGGCGCGCCCTCAGCAGAGCCTGGTGTGCTGCCGGGTCTGTGCAGGGCCCTATGCCTATCAGCGGCAAGGCCTCGGCCTGCAGGCCGCGGGCGCGAAACGCATCGACCCAGGGTTTCGCATCATGCAAGGGGCGGGTGACCAGAACGCGGCGCATGGGCAGGCGCGGCTCAGTCCTGCTTGGGCGCCGCAGGCACGGCACCCGCGGCTTGCAGCTGCGCGGCCAGTTGCTCGCCCAGGGCGTTGGCGCTGGCAAAGTCCGTGACTTGGGCGCTGGCCTGCACGCGCACCAGGCCCTTGCTGCCCTCCATATCGCCCCAGGCTGCATCCATGTGCAGGGTGTTGCCTTCAAAGCGGCCGTAGGCGGCCAGCGGCATGGAGCAGCTGCCGCCCATGCAGCGGCTGACGGCTCGCTCGGCAGTCACGGTCAGCCAGGTGGGCATATGGGCCAGCGGAGCCAGAGCGTCGATGATGTCCTGGCGATCCGCGCGCACCTCGATGCCCAATGCGCCCTGGCCGGCGGCGGGCAGCATCTGTGTCGGGGCGAACCTGGCGCGGATGCGCTCGCTCATCTCCAGGCGCATCAGGCCGGCGGCTGCCAGCACGATGGCGTCGTACTGACCTTCGTCGAGCTTGCGCAAGCGGGTGTTGACATTGCCGCGCAGGGCCTCGATCTTGAGATCGGGGCGCAGCGCCTGCAGCAGGGCTTGGCGACGCAGGCTGGAGGTGCCGACCACGGCCCTCTGGGGCAGCTCGTCCAGCGACGCATATCGGTTGGAGACAAAGGCGTCGCGCGGGTCTTCGCGCGTCATCACGCAGGCCAGCACAAAGCCCTCGGGCAGCTCCATGGGCACATCCTTCAGGGAATGCACGGCCAGATCGGCGCGCCCTTCCTCGAGAGCCACTTCGAGCTCCTTGACGAACAGACCCTTGCCGCCCACCTTGGACAGGGCTCGGTCCAGAATCTGGTCGCCCTTGGTCGTCATCCCCAGCAGATCGACGCTGTGGCCGCGGCCGCGCAAGATCGCCTGCACATGCTCGGCCTGCCACATGGCCAGCTGGCTCTCACGTGTGGCAATGACGATGGATGTGGGTGAGGATGCAGAAAATTTCATGACGGCGCGGTCTCAAGCGGGTAACGGGGAATGCTAGCATGGCAAGTTGCCCTACACCGTGCCCAAGGAGAATAGTTCATGCCTTCCGCCCGCCCCAAGAGCGCCGCACATACAGACAAACATGGCGACAAGCCGGTGCGCAAGACCGACAAGGATTTGCCGCTGATCGAGGACATACGGCTGCTGGGGCGCATTCTGGGCGATGTGATTCGCGAGCAGGAAGGCGGGCCGGCCTACGAGCTGGTCGAGCAGGTGCGCCAGCTATCGGTGGCCTTCAGGCGCGATGCCGACGAGGCGGCCGACAAGGCGCTCAAGAAGCTGCTCAAGGGACTGTCCAGCGATCAGACGGTGAGCGTGATTCGCGCCTTCACCTACTTCTCGCACCTGGCCAATCTGGCCGAAGACCGCCACCACATCCGCCGCCGCGCCGTGCACGAGCGCGCCGGCAATACGCAGGAAGGCAGCATCGAGGTGGCACTGGCGCGCCTGCGCTGGGCGGGCATCTCGACTGCCACCGTGGTCGATACACTGGCCAAGAGTTTCATCTCGCCCGTGCTGACTGCCCACCCCACCGAGGTGCAGCGCCAGAGCATTCTGACGGCCGAGCGCCGCATCGCCCAGTTGCTGGCCGAGCGCGACGATATCCTGATGCGCGCCCAGCTCTACAACAGCGCCAAGGACGCGCTGACCCCACGCGAGCTGACGCGGGTGGAGGCGCAGCTGCGAGCCTGCGTGGCCCAGCTGTGGCAGACGCGGCTGCTGCGTCATTCCAAGCTGACGGTGGCCGACGAGATCGAGAACGCTCTGTCCTATTACGAGGCCACGTTCCTGCAGGAGATCCCCAAGATCTATGAGCAGCTGGAGCAGGAGCTGGGCGAGAAGCTGCCCGAGCAGAGCTTTTTGCGCATGGGCCAATGGATTGGCGGTGATCGCGACGGCAACCCCTTTGTGACGGCCGAGAGTCTGGAGCTGGCCCTGTCGCGCCAGGCCGATGTGGCACTGCGCCACTATCTGCGCGAGGTGCATTATCTGGGCGGCGAGCTGTCGCTGTCGGCCAATCTGGTGGACATCACGCCCGAGATGCAGGCACTGGCCGATGCTTCGCCCGACCACAATGTGCACCGCAGCGACGAGCCTTATCGCCGGGCGCTGACGGGCATTTATGCGCGGCTGGCTGCGACGCTCAGGCAGCTGACGGGCGGCGAGGCGGCACGCCATGCCGTGGCGCCCCAGAATGCCTATGCATCGGCCGACGCCTTTCTGGCCGATCTGCAGATCATCGACGACTCGCTGTCGC
The DNA here is from genome assembly GCF_008121555.1 of Comamonas sp. Z1. Classification (NCBI taxonomy): domain Bacteria; kingdom Pseudomonadati; phylum Pseudomonadota; class Betaproteobacteria; order Burkholderiales; family Comamonadaceae; genus Comamonas; species Comamonas sp. Z1. The sequence continues at coordinate 101,200 of NZ_VOQT01000014.1, read as the reverse complement.
GCTATCACGGCGATGCCCTGGCGCCGCAGCGCCTGCGCCCGCTGATGCGCGCGGTGAGGGTCTTCGGCTTCTATCTGTCCACGGTGGACCTGCGCCAAAGCTCGGACAAGCATGAGGAAGTGGTGCGCGAGCTGCTTTCGGTCGCCAAGGTCGAGTTCGATTACAGCCTGCTCGAAGAAGACGCTAAATGCGCGCTGCTGGTGCGCCTGCTCGAAGACGCACGACCCTTGCGCGTGATGGGCGCCGACTACGGCGACCACACCCGCAGCGAGCTGGCCATCTTCGAGACCGCCAGACGCCTGCGCGAGCGCCTGGGCAGCGAGGCGATTCGCCACTGCATCATCAGCCACACCGAGACCGTCAGCGATCTGCTCGAGGTGCTGCTGCTGCAAAAGGAAGTGGGTTTGCTGCGCGGCACGCTGCAGGACGGTGCGCAATGTGATCTCATCGTGGTGCCGCTGTTCGAGACCATCGAGGACCTGCGCAATGCCGCGCCCATCATGCGCCGCTACTACCAGCTGCCCGGCATTGCCGAGCTGGTCCGAAAAAGCGGTGGCGAGCAGGACATCATGCTGGGCTACAGCGACAGCAACAAGGACGGCGGCATCTTCACCAGCAACTGGGAGCTGTACCGGGCCGAGATTGCGCTGGTCGATCTGTTTGACGATCTGGCCGATCACTACGGCATCCGGCTGCGCATGTTCCACGGCCGCGGCGGCACCGTGGGACGTGGCGGCGGCCCCAGCTACCAGGCCATTCTGGCGCAGCCGCCAGGCACGGTGCGCGGTCAGATCCGCTTGACCGAGCAGGGCGAGGTCATCGCCTCCAAATACGCCAACCCCGAGATCGGACGCCGCAATCTGGAGACCCTGGTGGCCGCTACGCTGGAGGCCACGCTGCTGCAGCCGACCAAGCCGGCGACCAAGGCCTTCCTGGAGGCTGCGGCGTTTCTGTCCGAAGCCAGCATGGCGGCCTATCGCGCCCTGGTCTACGAGACTCCGGGCTTTACCAATTACTTCTTCAGCAGCACGCCGATTCGCGAGATCGCCGAACTCAATATTGGCTCGCGCCCCGCATCGCGCAAGGCGACCCAGGCCATCGAGGACTTGCGCGCCATTCCCTGGGGCTTCAGCTGGGGCCAGTGCCGCCTGACGCTGCCGGGCTGGTATGGCTTCGGCTCGGCGATCCAGGCCTTCATCCACCGTCCGGGCAAGGATGCCAAGGCGCAGCTGGCGCTGTTGCAGAAGATGTACCGCCAGTGGCCGTTCTTCCGCACCTTGCTCTCGAACATGGACATGGTGCTGGCCAAGAGCGACCTGAACCTGGCCTCGCGCTACAGCGAGCTGGTGACCGACACGCGCTTGCGCCGCCGCATCTTCGGTGCGATCGAGGCCGAGTGGCAGAGCACGGTGGAAGCGCTCAACCAGATCACGGGCGACAAGCAGCGCCTGGAGCACAACTCCGCGCTGGCGCGTTCCATCCGCCACCGCTTCCCCTATATCGACCCGCTGAACCACCTGCAGGTGGAGCTGGTGCGCCGCTGGCGTGCGGGACAGACCGACGACAGGGTCAAGAACGGCATCCATCTGTCCATCAACGGCATCGCCGCCGGAGTGCGCAACACGGGTTGAGGTCGCTGATGGATGCTCCTGAATTAGGAGCTTGTGTCGCTAATGAATAAAGGGTTTGAAGCAGATAAATGCTTCAAACCCTTTGTTGTTTGGCGCTGTCAGCTATGGAAGTTGAAGAGCCCTCAAGCAAGCGCGCTTGCACAGCGAGCCATCCAGCAAGCGCTGTCGCAGTTTCTCGGCCATCAAGGCCGGACACGTTGAAGCCGCCGCAGCAGATCACGGAAGATAGGCTGCATCTTTAGGAGCTGCATGTGCCAACGCATAAAGGGTTTGAGGCCAATAAATGCTTCAAACCCTTTGTTGTATGGCGCTAGCAGCTATGAAAGTTGAAAAGCCTTCAAGCACTCATGCTCCAAAAGCGAGACATCAAGCAAGCGCCGCCGCGCAGCGAGGATGTCGTCCCCCTCAGGGGGAAGCCGCAAAGCGGCTCAGGGGAGTCAACCCCTCAGTGAAGCATTAAGGACCCGGCGGCCTTGCTCTTGCCGGCGCGCGCGGGAGGATTGCACAGGCCGCACTGGTAGTGGCGCGCATTCTCGTAAGGCTCGGTCACGAACTGGCCCTTGCAGACCGAGCACTGGGTGCGCGTCAGCATCTGCGCATCGACGAACTTCACCAGGCGCCAGGCGCGGGTAAAGGACAGCAGCACCTCGAGTTCGGCGGCCTGAATCTGTTCGGTATAGAGGCGGTAGGCCTTGGTCAGCTGCTCGGCCGAGTCCAGCTCCACGCCCTTGGACAGGTATTCGTAGATGTTGAGGAACAGCGAGCTGTGGATGTTTTCCTGCCAGGTCAGAAACCAGTCCGTGGAAAACGGCAACTGGCCCTTGGACGGAGACTTGCCCGAGATTTCCTTGTACAGCCGGATCAGGCGTTCATAAGACAGCGTGGTCTCGGACTCCAGCACCTGCATGCGGGCGCCCATCTCGATGAGCATGGCGGCGCGCTCGATTTGCTTGGATTCGTTCAGAACGCTTTTGGTGGCAGTCTTGGCGGCGGGCATCAATCTCTCCTTAAAACCAGGTAGTCGCTAGCGGGTGCTCAGAGCACTTCGGAGACACGGCTGGCCATCAGGATGTTGGCGTGCAGCGTATTGGTGGCGGCATTGCCGATCTTGTTGCTGCTGTGGTTGGTCAGCAGGCTCCAGACCATTTCGTCGTCGGCGCGGAAGCTGGCCAGCAAGGTGTTGCGCGATGCCAGCTTGAGCACCTGGGCCGAAGACAGCGAGCCCAGCAGGTCGCAGGACTCTTCGTTCAGACCCAGACGGAACACGGCCTCGGCCTTGTCCTGGCGGATCAGGGTCTGGGCCAGCATCAGATAGGTGAGGTTGGCTTCGCGGATCTCGGCAAGCAGTTGTTCGTTGTTCATGGGTCCAGTCCTTTCAATCTCGACAGACCGTCACGGCGCACACAAACAAGACGTTAAAAGTGTTTCGATCTGTTGAAATGAATTGTGTTTCAAGCCCTGATCGAACTGAAGTCGGGGAGCGTCGGTATCGCCGGTCTGGTTTTACAGGCAGGCCTGTAAGATTTCCCTTACTGCCTTGCCGTCCTTCGGGATGACTCGGAGTGCCGGGTGGGGGCTGACATTGCGTCAGGCCGGATTCCGCTGGTGCATGTATTGTGAATCTGTCCGAAAGATGACAAACGAGCAAATAGGCGGCTTTTTATTCGGTATCTGATCGCCTATGAAAAAGGCCGCTGGGATTTCCTGTGATAGCGGCTCGAATCCGGGTTGCCAAGCTGCATCGACATGCGATTGCGGACATGGGCATCGGCCATTTCGCCAAGGCCCGGAGCACCGAGACGGAGCGGGCTTGGTCTGGCCTGGCTTGGCACTGATCAAGCGCGCCGCACCGCGCTTGCGCCTGTCCACGGTGATCACGGGGCGCTCCGGCCGTGGCCCAGGGAGTGAACCCGGCAAGCGCGGGGGCGCGTACCTGTTCAAAGCCGGTGCCTGACGCGACACCGACATGCTGAAGCTCAGCCCCGCTCGGCTGGCCGGGAAGGCTGGCTGCACCACTCGCTCCAGCTTCCGGCAAACAAGGCCGTTGGCGCAAGGCCGGCAATGCGCATGGCCAGCACATTGGGGGTGGCGCTGACGCCGCTGCCGCACTGGTGCACCACGCTGGCGGGATCGCGTCCGGCCAGCAACTGCTCGAACTCGGCCTTGAGCAGCGCTGCGGGCTTGAAGCGTCCATCGGCGGCGATATTGCTGCTGAACGGCCGATTCAGCGCGCCCGGGATATGGCCTGCCACGGGGTCCAGGGGCTCGACCTCGCCGCGGTAGCGGGCCGGGGCCCGGGCATCGATGAGGGTCTGGGTGGCCTGACCCAGATCGGCCTCGACCTGATCTACGGTCTTGAGCGTCTCCAGCGGCTGGCCCAGTTCAAAGTTGGACTGGAAATGGCGGGGCTCTTCCCCGCTGCCCACCGCCTGGCCGGCCGTCTGCCAGGCCTGCAGTCCACCATCGAGCACCGCCACGGCATCGTGGCCGGCCCAGCGCAGCATCCACCACAGGCGGCCGCAGTAATTGGCAGCGTTGCGGTCATAGACCACGGCTTGCATATCGTTGGCAAAGCCTATGGACGACAGCCAGGCGGAAAAGCGCTCGCGCGTGGGCAGGGGGTGGCGGCCGCCGGAGGCCGACTGCACGCTGGTGGCGACCTGGCCGTCTTCGCCGGGCGTGCCATGCGGTGCGCTGAGGTCTTTGTCCAGATCGGCGAAGACTGCGCCGGAGATATGGACCTGCAGATACTGCTCGTGGCCGGCAGGCGGATTCATGAGGTCAAAGCTGCAGTCAAACACCATCAAGGGCTTGCCGCTGGCCTTGAGCCCGGCCAGCTGTTCGACGGAAATCAGGGTGTTGTAGTGCTCGGGCGTCGAGTGATTCATGGCTTGCTGCTCCAAAGATTGAATGGCTGCAGACGGCATGGCGTGCAGTCTTGCGGCATGCAGACCATTATGCGATCGGGCCGTAGCGCCGGTGCCCCGCCGCTTCATTGTTTGGATATGGCAAGCCGCGCAGATCCGGCGTGGACTGCGCGGCAGGCTGGGGCTGCTGACGTGCATGGCGAAGGCGCAGGGCGCCCCCTGCCATGGCTAGCCCCTGGAGCGCAAGGCGGTTGCTGCGGCTCCGCTGGCGACGATGAGCACAATGCCGACCCAGCCGATCAGAGGGATGCTTTCGCCAAACAGCACCAGGCTGAGCAGGGCGGCAAACACAATGCCCGAGTACTGCAGATTGGCGACGACCAGGGTGTTGCTCTTGCTGCCTGCCGAGGCATAGGCCTTGGTCATGCAGACCTGGGCCACGGCGGCCAGCACGCCCACGGGCAGCAGCCACAGAGCGCTCCAGCCGGGGAAGGGCGAGATGCCGGTGAACAGCATGGTGATGCCGCCGGCAATGGCCGAACCCACCGAGAAATAGAATACCACGCGAGTTTCAGGCTCGCCCAGGCGCGACAGGGTGGTCACCTGCATATAGGCCATGGCCGCAAACATGCCGCCAAACAGGCCGCCAAGCGCCGCCACCCATTCGCTGGCCGGTGCGCTGCTTGGGCGCAGCACCAGCAGCACGCCGACAAAGCCCGCCACCACCGTGGACACCAGGCCCCAGGGGAAGGGCGGAATGGCGCGGCGGGTTTCGGGTTCGGCCGCATAGGATTTGCGCAGCGTGTGGCGCATCCACAGGCCCTGGGCGATCAGAAACACCGCCATCCAGATGCTGCTCATGGAGTTGAGCGTGGTGGCCGTGGCCAGCGGCAGATGGCCGATGGCATAGAACCAGGCTCCCATGGAGATCACGCCGACGAAGCTGCGCCATGCATGTTCGCGCGAGTACTGGGTGGTCAGCGTCATGCCGCTGCGTCTGGCCAGCCAGACCAGCAGCGCCATGCTGACCAGGCCGCGGTAGAACACGATCTCCGCCGCATTGAAGTCCTGGGAGGCAAACTTCACACACACACTCATGACCGCAAAAATCAAGGCGGCCAACACCATCCACAGGGCTTGCATATCTCACTCAATTCAGCATAAAAAATAGCTGCTGTGCTAAGAACGTGTTTACGATCTCCTCGCGCCGCGACAGAGGCTTTGCGGGATGGGATGCAAGGCGCGATACCACAGCAATAGCCGCGCTATTGCGAGGATTCGCAACGTCGCAGACCGCTCGCAAAGCCCCTGTCCCGAAGGGTTGGAGCGAAATCGGGCGATTTCTGTGCGCTGTCTCTTGCTTGCACCCCGGTGCAAGCAGCGAGCCATCGCTTCGAACTCATCCCGATTGCGCTCCAACGCGGCTGCGTAGAGATCCTAAACACGTTCTTGGAGGGTAAGCGATAGCAGCTATCAGTCTTGAGGCTTACCTCATTCAGCGTTGGGGGACGCTGTCGCCCATGATGCGGCGATACCACTCGTGGAAATGCTGCATGCCGTCTTCCATGGGGCTCTGATAGGGGCCGACCTCGTTGTCGCCGCGTTCATAAAGCGCCCTGCGGCCGCCGTCCATGCGCTCGGCGATCTCGTCGTCCTCGATGCAGGTTTCCATGTAGGCGGCCTTCTGGGCCTGGACGAACTCGGGCTCGAAGGCGGCGATTTCCTCGGGGTAGAAGAACTCCACCACATTCAGCGTCCGGTCCACGGCCAGCGGGTGCAAGGTCGAGACGGTCAGCACATGCGGATACCACTCCACCATGATGTGGGGGTAGTAGGTCAGCCAGATGGCGCCGCGATCGGGCAGCTCGCCGTTGCGGTAGGCCAGCAGCACCTCGTGCCACTTCTTGTAGATGTCCGAGCCCGGATTGCCGAAGCCCGGGGCCACGCCCACAGTCTGCACCGAGTACTCGCTGGCGAATTCCCACTTCAGATCGTCGCAGGTGACGAAGTTGCCCAGACCGGGGTGGAAGGGACCGACGTGATAGTCCTCCAGATAGACCTCGATAAAGGTCTTCCAGTTGTAGTTGCACTCGTGCATCTCGACATGGTCGAGCACGAAGCCGTCGAACTGGAGCTGCTCGCGCAGCTTCATGCCGGCCAGATCGGCCTCGATGTCGCGGCCGTTGTCCTCGAACAGCAGTCCGTTCCACTCACGCAGCTTGTAGTTGTTGAGGTTCAGGCAGGGGTCGTGGCTGAAATGCGGGGCGCCCAGCAGCTCGCCGCTGGTACTGTAGGTCCAGCGGTGCAGCGGGCAGACGATGTTGCCTCCGGCATGGCCCTTGCCTTCGGACAGCAGATTGCCGCGTCCCTTGAGCATCACGGCCTGGCGGTGGCGGCAGACGTTGGAGATCAGCTCGATCTCGCCTTTGGCATTGCGTACCAGCGCCCGCCCCTCTTTTTCCTGAGGCAGGGCGTAGTAGTCGCCTATCTCGGGAACGGCCAGCTGGTGGCCCACGTAGCGCGGGCCGCGCTTGAAAATCGTTTCCAACTCGCGCTGGAACAGCGCCTCGTCGAAATAACTTGAAACTGGTAGTTGGCTTGCGGCCTGCTGCAGTTGAAGACTTAAATCAGTCATGGATGACCTGACCTAAAGACTCCCCACAGGGAGGGTGCACGTGCGCACACGGTAAAAAACGAAACCGGCCTTGTCTGGACACGGGCCTCAGGCAATGGGCGGTGGCGCATGGCCAGCCGACTCGTTTGCCCGACCGGATGACCAGGCACGTGGCCGGCTTGACGGGAATGGGATTATAGGCTGTGGGGTTATTTCCGTTTTTCTGGTACGTGTATTGACGTTATTTCGACGCTGTAGCGATTGATCCTGTCAGCAAGCTGCCAGCCGTCCGCAAACCGTGGCAGGTCGTCAAAAGGGCCGGCGCGGACGGCATCGACCTGGCCGGAAGTCACAGCCAAGACATCTCCCGCCTGCCGGCTTTGCGGGCATTGCACGCCAATGGTGCAGGGACGCCTAAAATCGTCGTTTTCGTCCAACATAGCCCACACCATCCATGCCCAAGGCCGCTGCCGCCAAAAAATCCGAACAGCCTGTCAGCTATGAAGCTGCTTTGCAGGAGCTGGAACAACTGATTGCGCAGATCGAATCGGGTCAGCTTCCGCTGGAGCAGATGCTCAGCGGCTACCAGCGTGCGGCCGAGCTGCTGGGCTTTTGCCGCAGCCAGCTCGAAGCCGTGCAGGAGCAGGTCAAGGTACTGGACGAAGGCAAGCTGTCTGCCTGGACCCAGGACTGATCCCGGTGTCCGCGCTTTGTGCTCTGAAGATGCAGCCCATGAATGAATCAATGATTGCCGAACCATCGACGCCTTTGAACGAGGGCAAGCCTGCCCTGGATTTTTCCGTCTGGATGCAGGAGAGACTGGCGCGCACCGAAGATGCGCTGTCGCGCTGGGTGGGCATCAATGCACCTGCGGGCCTGGGCGAGGCCATGCGCTACGCCGTGCTCGATGGTGGCAAGCGCTTGCGACCGCTGCTGGTCTGGGCGGCCGCCGAGGCGGTGGGCGGTCTGGCTGCGGCCACACTGCGCGCAGGTTGTGCCGTAGAACTGATTCACGCTTATTCCCTGGTGCACGACGACATGCCATGCATGGACAATGACACCATGCGCCGTGGCAAGCCCACCGTGCATGTGCAGTTTGGCGAAGCCTCGGCCCTGCTGGCCGGCGATGCCCTGCAGGCTCTGGCGTTCGAGCTATTGCTGCCTGAAGACGACGGCATTCCCTGTTCCATGCAGGCCAAGCTGTGCCGCCTGCTGGGCGCAGCGGCGGGCAGCCAGGGCATGGCCGGCGGCCAGGCCATCGACCTGGCCAGCGTGGGCAAGCAACTGAGCGAGGCGCAACTGCGCGAAATGCACCGCCTCAAGACCGGTGCGCTGCTGCTGGGCAGCGTGCTCATGGGGGCTGCCTGCAATGCACAGACCGATGCCCGGGCGCTGGCCGCGCTGACCGACTATGGCCAGGCACTGGGCGTGGCCTTCCAGGTGGTGGACGACATTCTGGATGTGGTGGCCGACTCCGCAACGCTGGGCAAGACGGCCGGCAAGGATGCGGCCAATGACAAGCCCACTTTCGTGTCGCTGCTGGGGCTGGAGGCTGCGAGAGCCCATGCCGAGCAGCTGCGCCAGCAGGCCCATGCAGCCTTGACGCGCAGCGGTCTGGCCGACACGCAGGCCTTGGGTGCACTGGCCGATATGGTTGTGCAGCGCACCCACTGAGATTTAATAGAGAAGCCCTGTAATCCAGTATTGGTAAACACTAGCAGCTATTAAAAATATAGAACATGTCCACGAATACCTCTTCCCTGCTGCACAACATCAACGATCCCGCAGATATGCGCGGTCTCTCGCGCTCCCAGCTCAAGAGCCTGGCCGCAGAGCTGCGCACCTATGTGATCGACAGCGTTTCCAGGACCGGCGGGCACCTCAGCTCCAATCTGGGGACGGTGGAGTTGACCGTGGCGCTGCACTCGGTGTTCAACACGCCCTATGACCGCATCGTCTGGGATGTGGGCCATCAGACTTATCCGCACAAGATATTGACCGGTCGCCGCGATCGCATGGGCACGCTGCGCCAGTTCGGCGGCCTGTCCGGCTTTCCCCAGCGGGCCGAGAGCGAATACGACACCTTTGGCACGGCGCACTCGTCCACCAGCATCTCTGCGGCGCTGGGCATGGCTTTGGCCGCCAAGCAAAAAGGCGAAGACCGGCGGGCCATTGCCGTGATCGGTGACGGCGCGATGACGGCAGGTATGGCTTTCGAAGCGCTGAACAACGGCGGCGTGCATGACGCCAACCTGCTGGTCATCCTCAATGACAACGATATGAGCATCAGCCCGCCCGTGGGCGCGCTCAATCGCTATCTGGCCCAGCTGATGAGCGGCCAGTTCTATGCCAAGGCCCGCGATGTGGGCAAGAGCGTCCTGAAGCAGGTGCCGCCCTTGCTGGAGCTGGCCAAGCGTCTGGAACAACAGGCCAAGGGCATGGTCGTGCCTGCCACCATGTTCGAGCAATTCGGCTTCAACTACATCGGTCCCATCGATGGCCATGATCTCGATTCGCTGATTCCCACGTTGGAGAACATCAAGGGTCTCAAGGGGCCTCAGTTCCTGCATGTGGTCACCAAGAAAGGCCAGGGCTACAAGCTGGCCGAGGCCGACCCCGTGGCCTATCACGGCCCCGGGAAATTCGACCCGGCGGTCGGTCTGGTCAAGCCAGCCACGCCTGCCAAGCAGACCTTCACCCAGGTGTTTGGTCACTGGCTCTGCGATATGGCTGCCAAGGACCAGCGTCTGGTCGGCATCACACCCGCCATGCGTGAAGGCTCGGGCATGGTGGAGTTCCACAAGCGCTTTCCCGGCCGCTACTACGACGTGGGCATCGCCGAGCAGCATGCAGTCACTTTCGCTGGCGGTATGGCCTGCGAAGGCGTCAAGCCCGTGGTGGCCATCTATTCCACTTTCTTGCAGCGTGCCTACGACCAACTGATCCACGACGTTGCGCTGCAGAACCTGCCCGTGGTGTTTGCGCTGGACCGCGCCGGGCTGGTGGGCGCCGACGGTGCTACGCACGCCGGCGCTTACGACATCGCCTTTGTGCGCTGCATTCCCAATATGAGCATGGCCTGCCCGGCGGACGAACGCGAAACGCGCCAGTTGCTGACCACGGCCTATGAGCAGGATCACCCTGTCTGCGTGCGCTACCCGCGCGGCGCCGGTGTTGGAGTGACTCCGCTTGAAAGCCTGGAAGGCCTGCCCTTTGGCAAGGGCGAGATGCGCCGGGAGTCAGCCTCCAAAAAGGTGGCGATTCTGGCCTTTGGCAGCTTGCTGTACCCTGCCTTGCAGGCCGCCGAGGCCTTGGATGCCAGTGTTGCCAATATGCGCTGGGCCAAGCCTCTCGATGAAGAGCTGTTGCTTCAGATCGCTGCAGATCATGAGCTCATCGTCACGCTGGAAGAAGGCTGCGTCATGGGCGGCGCTGGCAGTGCCGTGATGGAATGCCTGGCTGCCAACGGCCTGAGCAAGAGCGTGCTGCAGCTGGGTCTGCCCGACGAGTTCATCGAGCATGGCGACCCCGCCAAGCTGCTTGCGCTGCAGGGGCTGGATGCGGCAGGCATCGAGGCCTCCATCCGAAAGCGTCTGGCTGCGGGCTGATGCGATAGGGACATCGTTTACGCAAAACGGGTTCAGGCAGATGCCCGCTGCCAGGGAGGCAGGCCGTTGCTGCATCCTTGTTTGCGTAAGTCATGATGGACTGAAACCAGGCCCTTCATCGAAGGGCCTTTTTCTTTGCTTGCCGTCAAGAAAACTGACGGCAACCGCGAATCGCCACACGGCCGGCGTCTGCGTTCCTAGAATGCCTGTGGCTGCCGGCCTGCGATCAGGCTGCTGCAGCCGGCTTTGCAATGGACAACTACTAGCGGAGAAATATTCATGGATCGTCGCTCACTCGTCAAACATGTGGGCATGGCCGGTGTGCTGGCAGCGGGCGTGGCTCCTGCGGTGCGCAGCCAGGAGCTGCTGCGCTGGCGCTTGGTGACGAGTTTTCCCAAAGTCCTCGACGCCATCTCTGGCGGGGCCGAGAAATTTGCCCAGTCGCTGCGGCTTATGTCGGGCGGCCAGATCGAGGTCAGCGTGCACTCTGCAGGCGAGCTGATGCCTGCCTTTGGCGTGATGGAGGGGGTGCAGAACGGCTCGGTCGAAATGGCTTTGACCGCTCCCTACTATTTCACCGACAAGGACTACTGCTTTGCACTGGGTTGTGCCGTGCCCTTTGGTCTGACGGCGCGGCAGATGGATGCCTGGATGGAGTATGGAGGTGGGCGCAAGCTCATGGATGATTTCTACGCCCAGTACAACATCAGGAGTCTGAGCGCCGGCAACACCGGCACGCAGATGGGGGGCTGGTATCGCAAGGAAATCAAGACCGTGCAGGATCTGCATGGTCTGCGCATGCGCGCTGGCGGCGGCTTGCTCGGCGATGCGCTGCAAAAGCTGGGCGTGCAGGCCGTCAACATGCCCATTGCCGATGCGCAGCAGGCGCTGGAAAAGAACCGCCTCGATGCGGTGGAGTTCGTCGGCCCCTATGACGACCAGAAGCTGGGCTTCGGCAAGATCGCGCCCTACTACTACTATCCGGGCTGGTGGGAGGGCGGTGCCGAGCTGGCCTATTTCATCAATGCCAAGGCCTTTGCGGCCCTGACGCCCGAGCTGCGTGCCATGGTGGAGGCCGCAGCGGCGCTGGCCGCCAAGGATCTGACTGCCAAGTACCTGGCGTACAACCCCGCTGCGCTCAAGAAGCTGCTCAGCGAACGCGTGCAACTGCGAGCCTTTCCACGCGAGCTCATGGATGCGGGGTTCAAGGCCGTGATGGCCACCATGGCCGAGCATGAAGCCAAGTCGGCGCAGTTCAAGAAAATTCACAGAAGCATGCGCGGATTTCAGCACGACCAGTTGCTCTGGGATCGTTTCTCCGAGTTCCGCTATGCCAGTTATATGAGTGCGGTACGCCTGTAGTGATTGATTGTTTTCAATTGGGCGCGCATCACTAGGTAGAACTTCTTAAGCGAACGGTCACTTTTTAGCGCTTGCGAAACGGTTGGCTCGTGTACATTTTGTGCCTGTTGCATAAAACAAGCTGGCATAGATCAGTGGTCTGTATCAGCTCAATTCGTTCCTCAAGGAGACTAAAGTGGATCGTCGTTCCATTCTGAAAAATGCCGGTATCGCCGGCGTGCTGGCCGCGGGTGCAGCACCTGCTGTTCACGCCCAGGCCGCTGTGCGCTGGCGCCTGGCCTCCAGCTTCCCCAAGTCGCTGGACACCATCTTCGGCAGTGCTGAAAAGCTGTCGCAACTGGTCAAGGCCATGTCGGGCGGCAAGTTTGAGATTTCGGTGCATCCCGCTGGCGAGCTGATGCCCGCTTTCGGTGTGGTGGATGCGCTGCAGGGCGATACCATTGACATGGCACAGACCGCTGCCTACTACTTCACCGGCAAGGACCCCATCTTCGCCTTCAGCTGCGCCGTGCCCTTCGGCCTGACCGCACTGCAGATGAACGGCTGGAAGGACCATGGCAACGGCCGCAAGCTCCTCGACGCCTTCTTTGCCAAGTACAACTTCAAGACCGCATCGGCCGGCAACACCACGACCCAGATGGGCGGCTGGTACCGCAAGGAAATCAAGACCGTGGAAGACCTCAAGGGTCTGAAGATGCGTCTGGGCGGCGGCGTGTTCGGCGAGGCCATGGCCAAGCTGGGCGTGGTGGCGCAGAACATGCCCGCTGGCGATGTTTACCAGGCTCTGGAAAAGGGTACGTTGGACGCCGTGGAATTCGTCGGTCCCTACGACGATGAAAAGCTGGGCTTCAACAAGGTTGCGCCTTACTACTACTATCCCGGCTGGTGGGAAGGCTCTGCCGAGCTGGAGTTCTTCATCAACATCAAGAAGTACAACGCGCTGTCGCCCGAGAACAAGGCGATCCTGGACGCTGCAACCCGCGTGGCTGCCGCCGACATGACCAGCAAGTACCAGGTGCTGAATCCTCAGGCCATCAAGCGCCTGGTGGCCAACAAGACCCAGCTCAAGATGTTCCCCAAGCCTTTGATGGACGCCGGTTTCAAGGCCTCCATGGAAGTGTTTGCCGAGCACGAAGCCAAGTCGCCCGAATTCAAGAAGATCCACCAGGACATGCGCGCCTTCCAGCGCGACCAGATTCTGTGGAACCGCTTCTCCGAGTATCCCTTCAATCAGTACATGGCGACTGCCAAGATCTGATTCCGGTCAGACTCAAGACTGCCGGCGTCATGCGCTGGCTGCAAAAAAACCGCAGCTTGCTGCGGTTTTTTCATGCGCCCGACATTATGCAAGCCTGAGTTGAGCGGCTCCTGCGTCGGATAGCGCAAACAGCAAATCCTCCAGGGCTTCGACAGGTGCAGAGCCAAGATCTATGGTCGCTTTCACTCCTCCTGCCAGGACTTGCGGGTCCGACATGAAGTGAACGACTTGCTGCAGCCCCGCTGCATCCGGCTCGTTTTCATCATCTCCATCAAACCAGTCGTTGAACCAGTCTATGAGCGCTTTGGAGGCCTTCTCTTCTGTCAGACCTTGCACTTCCAGCGACAGCCAGTCCCAGACAAAGGGCTGCAGCTCCACTGCGGAATCACCGATGCGGAAATGAATGGGTTCGAAATCGAGCCGCGTCTGTGAATCCACTTGTACAGGTTCTGCGCTGTCTTCCGATACGGGGATGGCATCGACCCTGCAGGGCAGATTCCATGCACCTTCGGTGGCCAGCGTTCCATCGCTGTTGCGATAGGCCGGCTCTACATAAGAGTCCTGAGCATTGGCTGCCTGTGACAGCAGGTCTGCGTATGGTTGACGGATGGCCGTCAGCAATTCGGCGATGGTCATTGCGGTTTCCTGGGAAAGCAGCAAATCTATCACTCAGCAATCTCTGCTCAATGAAAAAGCCCCGGCTCTGGTGAGCCGGGGCTGTATCAGCGGAGGGTGCCGATTTACTTGCTCGCAGGAGCTGCGTTCAGTGAATCCTGCAAGGCCTTGGCCGGATCATCCGAACCATAGCCGCCCGCATCGGGTGCGGCCGGGGCAGGTTGGCTGCCCTCGGCAGGGGTGGGCACTGCAGAGCCTTCTTCGCCGCCCTCAGGGGCCCCGAAGGGGTTGTCTGCTCCATAGCCACCGCCAGCATCGTTGAGCTGGTTGAGCATCTCGTCGCCCACCTTGTTCATGTCCACGACCACCGGTTTGTCGAGCGCGCCGGTCACGATGCCGGGGAAGGCAATCAGCACACCCACCATCACCAGCTGAATCAGCACAAAAGGCACGGCACCCTTGTAGATCTGCATGGTGGTGACGGGCTCGATGACCTTGTGCGTGACCTTGTCGACGTACTGCTTGTCCGGAGCGACCGAGCGCAGGAAGAACAGTGCAAAACCGAAGGGCGGATGCATGAACGAGGTCTGCATGTTCACGGCCAGCAGCACGCCGAACCAGATCAGGTCGATGCCCATCTTCTCGGCCACGGGGCCTAGCAGCGGCACCACGATGAACGAGAGTTCAAAGTAGTCCAGGAAGAAGGCCAGGAAGAAGATCATGATGTTGACCACGATCAGGAAGCCCACCTGGCCGCCGGGCAGGCTGGTCAGCAGATGCTCCACCCACTTGGGGCCGTCGGCGGCCTGGAACACCAGGCTGAAGGTGGTGGCGCCGATCATGATGAACATCACAAAGCTTGCCAGCTTGGTGGTCGAGGCCAGGGCCTGCTTGAGCAGATCCATGTTCAGGCGACGGCGGGCAAAACCCATGATGAGGGCAGCCATGGCTCCCATGGCGCCGCCTTCTGTCGGAGTCGCAATGCCCAGGAAGATGGTGCCCAGCACCAGGAAGATCAGCAGCAGAGGGGGGATCAGCACAAAGGTCACACGCTCGGCCAGCTTGGACAGCAGGCCCAGCTTGAGGACCCGGTTGAGCGAGGCGATCACAAAGGCGATGAACGTGCCGCCGCACATGGCGGTGACGATTTTCTCGTCAGTGGGTACATCCAGCACTTCCTTGCCCTGCCACCAGGTGTGCAGGTCGGCCATGTGATTGGCCAGGAAGATGGCCACGATGGTCGAGATGCCCATGACCACGGCCAGCGAGGTATAGCCACCGTTGCCATTGGCCTCGCGGTAGATGCGTGCCTCCACAGGCAGGGCAGGCACCATCTTGGGCTTGAAGATGGCGAGAATCACCACCCACAACACATACAGACCCATGAGCATGAAGCCGGGAATGAAGGCGCCCTTGTACATATCGCCCACGCTCTTGCCCAACTGGTCGGCCATCAGAATCAGCACCAGCGAGGGCGGAATGATCTGTGCCAGCGTACCCGAGGCTGCAATCACGCCCGATGACAGACGACGGTCATAGCCATAGCGCAACATGATGGGCAGAGAGATCAGGCCCATGGAGATCACCGAAGCGGCAACCACACCGGTGGTGGCGGCCAGCAGCGCGCCCACAAAGATCACGGCCAGCGCCAGACCGCCGCGGATGGGGCCGAACACCTGACCGACTGTGTCGAGCAGGTCCTCTGCCATGCCTGAGCGTTCGAGAATCAGGCCCATCAAGGTGAAGAAAGGCACGGCCAGCAAGGTGTCGTTGGCCATGATGCCGATCAGGCGCTGGGGTAGCCAGGCCATCACGGAGGAGGGGAAGACGCCCAGTTCGATGCCCAGGAAGCCGAAGGCCAGGCCTGCTGCACCCAGGCTGAAGGCCACGGGAAATCCCAGCAGCAAAAAGCAGATCAGCCCCGCGAACATGATGGGGGCGTAGTTGGTAGCGATAAATTCCATCGATTGTCTCCCGCTACCGTTAGGCCTTGGCCTGGGCGGCCAGCGCCTCAGCCTGCTTGCGATCGGCTTCGGCACGCAGGGCCTCGGCCAGTTCTTCCTCGGCGCTCTTGTCGCTGAGCTTGCCCATGGGGTCAGGGCCGTCACCGGTCAGGAAGGCAATCCGCTTGATCAGCTCGGAGATGCCCTGCAGCAGCAGCAAGGTGATGCCCACAGGAATCGCCGTCCATACGGGCCAGCGGATCAGCCCGCCGGGGTTGCCCGACATTTCGCCGGACTGGTACATCTGAATCACCACCGGCATGCTCAGCCACAGAATGGTCAGGCATAGCGGGGTGAGAAAGAAGGCAAAGCCGATGATGTCGATCCAGACCTGGGCCTTTTTGGACAGGCGGCTGTTGATCACGTCGATGCGCACATGCTCGCGATGCAGCAGGGTGTAGCCCGCAGCAATCAGAAATGACCATGCGAACAGATACCACTGGACTTCCAGAAAGGCATTGGAGCTGGTGTCAAAGGCCTTGCGAACAATGGCGTTGGCGGCGCTGATGAAGGTGGCGGCAAATATCAGCCAGATGGAATATTTGCCGACAAAGGCGTTGAGCCTGTCGATAGCCCTGGACAGGGCGAGTAAAGCCTGCATGGTGTCTCCAAAAAGTAGGCTGTGTATGCGTCGCGCTGTTGGGGCTGGTAAGCCTCAGGGCGATCTGAGTTTTTGAACCAAACTGGAGATTCTACGGACGCAGGTATGGTGTTTTTTACAAATACGCACGCAAATGTGGCGTCCGAGCGTCAGTTGTGCTTGCTATGCGTACGATAGCTGGAAGTGCACGGCTGGTGCAGCTTAGATGATTGTTTTATTGAGGTATTTTGTATTTGTCATGGGCTTGCTTGCTAGTGTGCGCCTGCTGTCGTGGAGGGCGTTTTCGCGCTGAAACTAGGGCAAATCCGTAGAGAGCCAAACTGCATCGGATCCGGTTCAAGACCTCTTATTTGCTGGCCAGCCGGCGATAGAGCGTGGCCCGGCTCAATCCCAGGTTGCGGGCGGCCACGGTTACATTCCCGTGAGCCTCCTGCATGGCTTGCTGAATCAGCAGCAACTCGCTGGTGCGCAGCGGCGTGGTCATGGCATTGGCAGATGTTGCCCGACAGGCTGCGCCGGACCCCGGCATGATGGGGGCGCGCAGCAAGGGACCGGCCTGTGCCAGCGCCAGAAGGCGCAGGCCGGACCACAGCGGCAGTTGCAGTGGCGCCTCGGGCCGCTGGCGCGCATGTTCGATCAGATGACTCCAGGGCAGGGCCAGCAGCTCATGGCTCTGGATGAGCGAGTCCTCCCCAGGGGCTTGCAGAGGACGCGGCACCAGTTGCCTGGCCACGGTATTGCTGCCCAGCAATCGGCCTTCGGCATCAAATACCATCAGGCCTTCGCCTTCCTGGCCCAGAGGTCCGCCGGGCCAGTTCACGCGCAGCAGCAGGGTATGAGGCAGGGCCCGCAGCAATCGATCTTCGATGGCGCGTGCGCAGCGCAGTGCCAGCAGCAGCAGTTCGGGGCGCTCTGGTACATCAATGCCGGTGATGTCCAGCATGCCCAGGCACTCGCCCTGAGGGCCGAATACCGGAGCGCCTGCGCAGCTGTAGTCGCGCAGGTCGTCAAAGAAATGCTCCTGCCTGTGCAGCCATACCGGGCTGAGTTCGGCCAGTGTCGCGCCTATGGCTGAGGTGCCCACGCCGCGCTCGGACAGATCCACGCCGACACGGCCTACGGCCAGTGCGCGCAGATCGCTGTGGTCGACGGGGCCTTGCACTTCAAGTGCCAGTCCCTGGGCATCGGTCAGCAGGCAGAAGTAGCGCATGGCACCCACGGCCGCGACCAGCTGCGTCATGACCGGACGTGCGGCCTGTAGCAGCAACTGGTGCTTGTCCTGGGCGTGGCGCAGCGCGTGAGGTCCGACGGCCTCGAACTCCACTTTTTGCGCGGGATGACGGCCCTGCGCCACGCAGCGCTGCCACGAGCGCCAGAGCCAGGGAGCCAGGCCAGACGGTGCCAGCGCATGGGATGAGTCCATCGCCAGCAACTGCTGCCTGGCTAGTACAAGCAGTGAATCGCGTGCACCTGGATGGGCTGCGGCTTGCGCAGAAAGGGCGGGGCTGGCGGGCGACATGCGGACTCCGGACAGTGTTTCATTTTGAGAATATCTGTGCGTGTTTCGCCTGGCTTGGGGGTCAACCCTAGCGCCTTGCATCGCGGTAACTGCCCACCATAGAGAGTGCGGTTGTGCTTTGTTACCCAATTCTTCGGATAAAGGCAGGAGGCATCACGATGAATGTTCAGTTCCTGGTCAATGGCCGCGCGGCCAGCATTGACGTCCCCCCCAATACCTTGCTGGTGCAGGCGCTGCGTGAACAGCTGCGCCTCACGGGCACCCATGTGGGCTGCGATACCAGCCAGTGCGGAGCCTGCACGGTGCTGGTCAATGGCAAGGCCATCAAGTCCTGCACCATGCTAGCCGTGCAGGCTCAGGGTGCGGAGGTGCAGACCATAGAGGGCATGGCCGCTGCCGATGGAACCATGCATCCCATGCAGGCGGCCTTCAAGCAGTGCCATGGCCTGCAGTGCGGCTTCTGCACGCCCGGCATGGTGATGAGTGCGGTGGATCTGTGCCGCCAAAAGCCTCAGGCCACCGATGCCGAAATCCGCGAACTGCTCGAAGGCAATATCTGCCGCTGTACGGGCTACCAGAACATCGTCGCCGCTGTCAAAGTGGGTCGCGACGGCATGAGCGCCAGCTGAGCAGCGCATCACAACTAGAAGAGGAGACACACCATGGGTGCATCTGACTTTTCCAAGCTGCCGCATATCGGCGAAGCCGTTCTGCGCCGCGAGGATGATCGCTTTCTGACCGGCTCAGGCCAGTACACGGACGACATCACGCTGGGCGCGCAGGCCTATGCGGTATTTGTGCGCTCGCCCCATGCTCATGCCAGATTGCGCAGCGTCAACGTGGATGCCGCCAAGGCAGCGCCAGGCGTGGTCGGCGTGCTCACGGGTGCCGATGTGGCGGCCGCCGGCATCAACGGCCTGCCCTGCGGCTGGCTGATCACCAGCACCAATGGCGAGCCCATGAAGGAGCCGCCGCACCCGATTCTGGCCCTCGATACCGTGCGCTATGTGGGCGACCAGGTGGCCATGGTGGTTGCCGAGACCCTGCAGCAGGCACGCGATGCGGCCGAGCTGGTGGAGGTCGATTACGCGGTGCTGCCTGCGGTCGTGAACGTGGCCGATGCGGCGGGTGGCAAAAAGCCCGGCGCCGTGGTTCACGATATCGCCCCCGACAACCGCTGCTACCAGTGGGCGATAGGCGACAAGGCAGCCGTGGATGCCGTGTTTGCGGGCGCGGCCCATGTGACGCGGCTGGACCTGGTCAACAACCGCCTGATTCCCAATGCCATGGAGCCGCGCGTGGCCATAGGCAGCTACAACCGCGCCATGGATGAGTACACGCTGTACGTGGCCAACCAGAACCCGCATGTGGAGCGGCTGCTGATGACGGCTTTCGTCATGGGCCTGCCCGAGAGCAAGGTGCGCGTGATTGCTCCCGATGTGGGCGGCGGCTTCGGCTCCAAGATCTTTCTGTATGCCGAGGATGTCTGCCTGACCTGGGCGGCCAAGAAGCTCAACCGCAATATCAAGTGGACGGCCGATCGCAGCGAGTCCTTCCTGACCGATGCGCATGGCCGCGACCATGTCAGCCATGCCGAGATGGCCATGGACGCCGATGGCAAGTTCCTCGCCATGCGTGTGCACACCGATGCGAATCTGGGCGCCTATCTGTCCACTTTCGCCAGCGCCGTGCCCACCATTCTTTATGCAACCTTGCTGGCGGGTCAGTACACCACGCCGCAAATCCATATTGAGGTCGATGCCTGGTTCACCAACACTTCGCCCGTGGATGCCTACCGGGGTGCAGGCCGCCCCGAGGCCACTTATCTGCTTGAGCGCCTGGTTAGCCGCTGTGCCTGGGAGATGAATCTGTCCCAGGCCGAGATCCGGCGTCGCAACTTCATCACCAGCTTTCCCTATCAGACGCCAGTGGCGCTGCAGTACGACACCGGCGACTACAAGGCCTGCATGGATCAGGCCGAGCAACTGGCCGATGTGGCGGGCTTTGCGACCCGGCGCGCAGCCAGCGAGGCCAGAGGCCTCAAGCGCGGCCTGGGCTACAGCAGCTACATCGAGGCCTGTGGCCTTGCTCCCAGCAATATTGCCGGGGCGCTAGGCGCACGTGCCGGTCTGTTCGAGTGCGGCGAGGTGCGCGTTCATCCCACGGGCAGCGTGACGGTGTTTACGGGCTCGCACAGTCATGGTCAGGGGCATGAGACCACTTTTGCCCAGGTGGTGGCGGCCCGACTGGGCATTCCCGTCGAGCATGTGGAGATCGTCCATGGCGATACGGGCCGCGTGCCCTTTGGCATGGGCACCTATGGCTCGCGCTCCATCAGCGTCGGAGGTGCGGCCATCATGAAGGCGCTGGACAAGATCGAGGCCAAGGCCAAGAAGATTGCCGCCCACCTGATGGAGGCCAGCGATGCCGACATCGACTTCGCAGGAGGCGAGTTCACGGTACGCGGCACCGACAGAAAGCTGCCGTTCGCCCAGATTGCGCTGACGGCCTATGTGCCGCACAACTATCCGCTGGACAAGCTGGAGCCGGGGTTGGACGAGACCGCTTTTTACGATCCCACCAACTTCACTTTCCCGGCCGGCACCTATATCTGCGAGGTCGAGGTGGACCCTGCCACGGGCGTGGTGCGTGTCGACCGCTTCAGTGCCGTGGACGATTTCGGCACCATCATCAACCCCATGATCGTGGAGGGGCAGGTCCATGGCGGACTGGCCCAGGGCATAGGCCAGGCGCTGCTGGAAAACTGCGTCTACGACCGTGACTCGGGTCAGTTGCTGACCGGCAGCTTCATGGACTACGCCATGCCCCGCGCCGACGATCTGCCCGATTTCAAGCTGGGTACGGTTTGCACGCCATGCACCCATAACCCGCTGGGTACCAAGGGCTGCGGCGAGGCCGGGGCCATAGGCTCGCCGCCAGCCGTCATCAATGCCGTGCTCGATGCTCTGCATTCCCTGGGTGTCAAGGATCTGGACATGCCTGCCAGCCCGCACCGCGTGTGGGAAGCCATCGATGCTGCACGCCCCTGAGGCACCCGACTGAGAGGAAGAGAGGACAACACATATGTATGCCTTCAGTTACTCCAATCCCCGGACGCTGGATGAGGTGAGCGCTGCCAGCGGTCAGTTTCTGGCCGGCGGCCAGAGCCTGATTCCTTCCATGAAGCTGCGCCTGGCCCAGCCTGGTGCGATCGTGGATCTCAACCAGGTCGATGGTCTGGCGGGAATCCGCGTCAGCGGCGATCAGGTCGAGATCGGTGCCATGACCCGTCATGCCGATGTGGCTGCCAGCCGCGAGGTGCAGCACGCCATTCCTGCGCTGGCCGAGTTGGCGGGCGGTATTGGCGATCGCCAGGTGCGGGCGCGAGGCACGATGGGCGGATCGCTGGCCAACAATGACCCCGCGGCATGCTATCCCAGTGCGGTGCTGGGTCTGGGCGCCACCGTGCTCACCCAGCGGCGCGAGATTGCGGCCGAGGACTTCTTCCAGGGCATGTACACCACGGCTCTCGAAGAGGGCGAGCTGATCAAGGCCGTGCGCTTTCCGGTGCCCAGAAGGGCCGCCTATATCAAGTTCAAGCAGCCCGCTTCGCGCTTTGCGCTGGTGGGCGTGTTTGTGGCGCAGACGGCGCAGGGCGTGCATGTGGCCGTGACCGGCGCGGGACTATCGGTCTTCCGCCACGCAGGCCTGGAAGCGGCGCTCAACCAGAGTCTCACGGCCGCTGCGGCGGCTGCAGTGCCTATCGACGACAGCGAGCTCAACAGCGATCTGCACGCGAGTGCGCGCTACCGGGCGCAGCTGATCAGCGTCCTGACACAGCGGGCGGTGGATCAACTGCTCTCAGTCTGAGCGGCTTGGCCGCTTTCCCCTCTCTCGCTTCGCGGGAGGGGGCAACAGCCTCGCTGCGGGGCGGTCCTGGCTTGCTGTCTCGTTCTTGTATTTTGAAGAAAAGTGGCTCTGGTCTATATGGATAAAGCGCAGGCAGCTATGAATACTGATGTGAACAGCGCTTTGGAGTCGGTGGATGGGCTGCTGGCCGCCTTGCAGGAGGTGGGCTATTTCGCGGACCGGCGTCTGGCTACGGCCGTGTTTCTGGCGCTCAGGCTCCAACGCCCCCTGCTGCTGGAGGGGGAGCCGGGCGTTGGTAAGACCTCGCTGGCCCAGGCGCTGTCCCAGGTGCTGGCGCGGCAACTGATCCGGCTGCAGTGCTATGACGGCCTGGAGCAGCGTGAAGCGCTGTATGAGTGGAATTACGCCGCGCAGCTGCTGCATCTGCGCGCGGCCGAGCTGCGTGGTGCGGCGGAACTGGAGGCTGTCGAGCAGGAGGTCTATCAGCCTCGCTATCTGGTACGCCGGCCTTTGCTGCAGGCCCTGCAGGCGCCCGCGCCCGGCGCGGTGCTGCTGATTGACGAGGTGGACCGGGCCGACGAGCCTTTCGAGGCCTTTTTGCTCGAGTATCTGGGGGAGTACCAGGTCAGCATTCCCGAGCTCGGGGTCATCAGGGCCCAACTGCCGCCGGTCACCATTCTTACCAGCAATCGCACGCGTGATCTGCATGACGCGGTCAAGCGCCGCTGTCTCTATCACTGGCTGGACTATCCCGAGCGCGAGCGCGAGCTGGCCATTGTCCAGTCCAAGGTGCCTGAGGCCGCAGCGGCCTTGACCGAGCAGATCGCGCGCTTTGTGGACCGGCTGCGCAGCCGCCCGTTTGCCGATGCCTTCGAGCGCACGCCCGGCATTGCCGAAAGCGTGGAGTGGGCCAAGGCGCTGGTGGCGCTCGACACCCTGGTCATAGACCCCGAGCTGGTGCACGAGACGGCGGGCATTCTGTTCAAGCAGCGTGAGGACGTGGCCGCGCTCACGCCAGAGCGTCTGCAGCAATTGCTGGAGCCCGATGCCACAGCCTGAGCTGCAGGCGCAGTCGCCAGAGCGGTCCGCGAGCGTGAGCTGGTGGGGGGACGCGCGCAGCGGCAAGCTGCCCATCAATCTGCTGGGGTTTGGCCGAGCCCTGCGCCGCGCGGGGCTGGCGGTGGATGCCGAGCGCCTGGCGCTGGCCCAGCAAGGCCTGATGCTGGTGGGCATGAGCCGCGAGGACGTGGCCGCCGCGCTGGAGGCCGTGCTGGTTTCGCGCGAACAGGATCTGGCGGTCTTTCGCGAGCTGTTTGCGGCCTACTTTCGCAACCCCGAGGTGGCCCAGCAGCTTCTGAGCCAATTGCTGCCGGGCGCGCCTGAGGCTGCCAGGCCGCGTCACAGGCCGCGTGTGCAAGAGGCCTTGTCGGCGATTCGCGCCGCACGGCAAAAGACCGCGAGCGAGGAGCTGACGCTGGATGCCGCCATGTCGGCCAGCGACCGGCGCAGGCTGCAACACGCGGATTTCAACCAACTCAGTGCCAGCGAGTACCGCCTGGTGCAGCAGCTGGCGCGCGATATCCGCTTGCCGCTGCCAAGCTATCGCAGTCGCAGAAGCGAGCTGCGCGCCTCGGGGCTGCGCGTGCACTGGCCCGCCAGTCTGAAGGCGGCGGCAGCCACGGGCGGCGAGCTGGCAAGTCTCAAATGGCGCAGGCGCAAGCGGCTGCCCATGCCCTGGCTGGCACTGGTCGATGTGTCGGGCTCCATGGAGCGCTATGTGCGTCTGCTGCTGGCATTTCTGCACCAGGCCACCAGCCCCAGGCGATATCCGCAGCTGCACCGCCATGTCTACAGCATGGGAACCGGCCTGCAGGAGCTGAACCGGGCTTTTGCCCACAGCGACCCCGATGCCATGCTGGCCCAGCTCAATCACGACATCGACGATTTCGGCGGCGGTACCTGCCTGGGGGAATGCCTGGCGCAGCTGCGCCGGCAGCAGGCGCGCCATCTGGTGGGCAGGCGCACCCTGGTGCTGCTGGTCAGCGACGGGCTGGATACCGGCGACAGTGCGCTGCTGGAGCGGGAGCTGCAATGGCTGGCGCGGCACAGTGCGCGCATTGTCTGGCTCAACCCCTTGTTGCGCTTTGACGGGTATGCCCCGTTGGCCAAAGGCGCGCAGGTGCTGCATCGTCACAGCCATGCCATGCTGGCCGTGCACAACCTGCAGTCGTTGCAGCAACTGGCAGCCCACCTGGCGAAGCTGTTGCAACTGCCTCACCGAGATTGAAAAGGAGAACACCATGGAAATGCATGCCAGCCGTCTTCTTGCCGTGAGCCAGCAGCAGGCCTGGGAGGCGCTCAACGATCCGCAAACCTTGCAGCAATGTCTGGCCGGCTGCGAGAAGTTCGAGGATGCAGGCGATGGCTCCTATGCGGTGACCATGTCTGTGAAGATCGGTCCGGTATCGGCCAAGTTCAACGGCCGGGTCACGCTGTCGGACGTGCAGCCGCCCAAGAGCTACACGATTGCCTTTGAAGGTCAGGGCGGTGTGGCCGGCTTTGGCAAGGGCCAGGCCAAGGTCGATCTGACGCCCACCGATGCAGGGCATTGCGAGCTGCAGTACGAGGTGCAGGCTCAGGTGGGCGGCAAGATTGCCCAGTTGGGCCAGCGCCTGATCGACGGCGCAGCCAAGAGCATGGCCGAGGACTTCTTTGCGCGCTTCGAAGCCTTGATGCAGCAGCGCCACCCTAGCGAGCAGTCCGAAGACGAAGGCGGTGCAGAAGAGCTGGATACACGCTCCTGGGAGCACGACGCGGCCTCCACCAGCTACGCGCCGCTGGACGCCACGCCCTCGGCGCCGCCGCGCGAATCGTCAGGCATCCCCGTCTGGGCCTGGGGCCTTGGGGCTGTCATCGTGCTGGGCGCGCTCTGGCTGCTGACCCGTTGACCAGCGCATGAATAAAAAAGCCCCTGAGCCTGAGGCCAGGGGCTGGATGGAGCTGGCCAAACCTTACTGAGGCTGGGCGTGGAAAGCCTTGTTGGCAATCTTCCAGCCCTGCTCGGTCTTGAGCAGCACAAAGTAGTCGGTGAAGGTCACGGCACCGTGGTAGAGCGTGACCTTGGCCATGGCGGCCGTGCCCACGATGTCCAGGGAGTCGATGACGCGGCGACGCGTGGCTTCGTCGGCGGCAGGCGTGTTCTTGAAGCGCTGGCAGTAGAAGTCCAGGTCCCAGGAGGTCAGCGGGCCTTCGCGCACCGATTCGAGGCGGGCCGTGGGCATGAAGGCTGCGCGCATATGCTCGGCATTGTCTTCGGCATGGCCGCGCATATACAGCTCCAGCGGCACGCGCACGGCGGCTTCTTCGGGGTGATTGGTCAGGCGTTCGGTGGTCATATGGGTTTCTCCTTGGAGCCGGATTCCCTGCGCCGCATGGCGGACGCAGCAAGGGGCAGTGTCAGCCGCCAAGCATGAGGCCTGAAAACGCCGTCATTGCTGCTATGAAAGTCAGCACTGTTTAAGTCTCCGAATACGGAACTTCAGCAGGTAAACCCAAGGTAAAGCGGGGGTAAATGCTGGCAAAGCCGGCGCTGCCTGACCCGGGGTTTGATTGCAACTGGATACCATTGGCGCCAATTCAGGCTCGAAATTCCTGCGCTCAACCATGTCCAGCTCATCCAAATTGCACCCCAATCGTCATTCTTTACAGCAGGGCAAGGTCCGGCCCGTCTTGCTTGCCACGGTGGTGCTCGCCCTGGCAGCCGCTGGCGGTGGCTATTGGTGGTATGCGCAAAAACAGGGTGCAAGCGGCGATACGTCTGCGTCTGCAGCTCCTAAGCAGGGAGCGGGCGGGCCCGGTGCACGCGCAGGGCGCAATGGTCGCGCAGGGCCGGGCGGCCCCGGCGGCCCTGGCGGCATGAGCCAGGCTCAGCCGGTGAGCGTCGGAGTGGTGGAGCAGCGTGACATGCGCGTGCTCGTGAGCGCCATCGGCACCATGAATGCACGTGCCACGGCCGTGGTGCGCGCCAAGGTTTCGGGCGAGCTGCTCAAGCTGCACTTCAAGGAGGGGGACGAGGTCAAGGCCGGCCAGTTGCTGGCCGAGATCGACCCGCGCAGCTTTGCTGCCTCGCTGGCGCAGGTGCAGGGCTCTCTGGCACGCGATCAGGCCCAGCTCAAGAATGCGCAGCTCGATCTGCAGCGCTACAAGGAACTGCAGGCCCAGGACTCGATTGCCCGCCAGCAGGTCGATACCCAGGCCGCGCTGGTGCGCCAGCTGCAGGGTACGGTGGCGGCCGATCAGGGTCAGGTCGATGCGGCCAAGCTGCAGCTGAGCTATACCAGGATCACGGCCCCCATCTCGGGTCGCCTGGGCCTGCGCCAGGCCGACCTCGGCAACGTGGTCAACCCTTCCGATACCAACGGGCTGGTGACAATCTCCCAGATTCGCCCCATCGATGCCGTTTTCTCCATTCCCGAAACCCATGTCGGCACGCTGGCCCAGCAACTGCGCGAGGGCAAGCTCATGCCCGTAGAGCTCTGGGACCGCGAGCAAAAGCAGATGCTGGCCAAGGGCCAGCTCAATGCGCTGGACAACACCATCGACACGACCACGGGCACGGTCAAAGCCAAGGCCTCGTTCGACAACGCGGAGCGCAAGCTGTTCGCGAATCAGTTCGTCAACGTCAAGCTGCAGCTGCGCCAGATCGATCAGGCGCTGGTCGTGCCCGCGAATGCGGTGCAGAACAATTTCGTCTATCTGGTCAAGCCCGACAACACGGTCACCCAGCGCAAGATCACTGTGGGCGTGACGGACGGTGACTATGTCAGCGTGCGCGGCGAGCTGGAGCCCGGCGACAAGGTGGTGACCGACGGCATCGACCGCCTGCGCGAAGGCGCGCAGGTGACGGTGGTGGACTCCGAAAAGGTCAAGAAGGTCGACCAGGCCGTGCAGGATGCCGCCAACCAGCCGCGCGGCATGATGCGCAACCTCAGTCCCGAGCAGCGTGAAAAAGTCTCCAAGATGACGCCCGAGGAACGCAAGGAGTTCTTCCAGAAGCTGCGCGCCGAGCGCGGTGCCAATGGCGGCAATGCAGGTCCCGGCCAGGGACCGCGTGGCACGGACGCCCGTGGCGATCAGCCGCGCGAGGCGCAGGGCAGCCCCTCCAAGCCGGACCCCAAGGCAGAAGCCAAGCCGGATGCCAAGCCTGCGGCTGCGAACGAGGCCAGGCCCCAGGCCGGCGCCGAGCGTGGTGAAGGCGGCGAGGGCCGCACGGAAAGATCCGAGGGCCGGGGGGACCGTCCCCAGCTGACTCCCGAGCAGCGCGCCAAGCTGGAGGCCCTGTCGCCCGAAGAGCGCCGCGCTTTCTTCCAGAAGCTGCGCGCCGAGCGCGAAGCAGGCGGCAAGGCTGAGACCAGCGGCGCGGCGCGCTGAGCATAGCCAGAGCCTGCGGCCATCATGAATCTCTCGCGCCTCTTCATTCTTCGGCCCATCGCCACCAGCTTGCTGATGGTGGCGGTGCTGATCTCGGGCATTCTTGCCTACCGCCTGCTGCCCATCTCGGCCCTGCCCGAGGTGGACTACCCCACCATACAGGTCACCACGCTCTACCCCGGGGCCAGCCCCGATGTGATGACCTCCAACGTCACGGCACCGCTGGAGCGCCAGTTCGGCCAGATGCCAGGGCTGGACCAGATGTCCTCGACCAGTTCGGGCGGCGCATCGGTGATCAGCCTGCGCTTTGCGCTCGATATGTCCATGGACGTGGCCGAGCAGCAGGTGCAGGCCGCCATCAACGCGGGCACCAATCTGCTGCCCAGCGACCTGCCCATGCCCCCGCTCTACAGCAAGGTCAACCCGGCCGATGCGCCGGTGCTGACACTGGCCATCAGCTCGCCTTCGCTGCCCGTCATCAAGATCAACGATCTGGTGGAGAACCGCCTTGCGCCCAAGCTCTCCCAGGTCAAGGGCGTGGGCCTGGTGGCCATTGCCGGCGCGCGCCGCCCGGCCGTGCGCATCCAGGCCAACCCCGCAGCGCTGGCCAGCTTCGGCATGACGCTGGACGATGTGCGCACCGCCATCTCTGCGGCCAACGTCAAGACCGCCAAGGGCAGCTTTGATGGCCCCAACCGCGCATCGACCATTGATGCCAACGACCAGATGCAGTCGGCGGCCGAGTACCGCAACCTGATCATCGCCTTCAAGAACGGCAACCCCGTGCGCCTGTCCGATGTGGCGCAGACCGTGGACGACGCCGAGAACACGCGTCTGGCAGCCTGGTCGGGCACACCGGAGACCGGCTCCAAGTCGGCCGTGATCCTCAATATCCGCCGCCAGCCCGGCGCGAACGTGATCGACACCGTCGATGCCATCAAGAACCTGCTGCCCCAGCTCAAGGAGACGCTGCCGGCCTCTATCGACGTGCAGGTGCTGACCGACCGCACCGTGACCATTCGCGCCTCGGTCAAGGACATGCAGTTCGAACTGGCCCTGGCCATCGCCCTGGTGGTGATGGTGATCTTCCTGTTCCTGCGCAGCGCATCGGCCACGCTGATTCCCAGCGTGGCGGTGCCGCTGTCGCTGGTAGGCACTTTCGGCGTCATGTATCTGGCGGGCTTTTCCATCAACAACCTCACGCTGATGGCCCTGACCATTGCCACGGGCTTTGTGGTGGACGATGCCATCGTGATGATCGAGAACATCGCCCGCTATGTGGAAAAGGGAGAGCCGCCCATGCAGGCCGCGCTCAAGGGTGCCAAGCAGATCGGCTTTACCATCATCTCGCTGACCATCTCCCTGGTCGCGGTGCTGATTCCGCTGCTGTTCATGGGGGATGTAGTGGGCCGTCTGTTCCACGAATTCGCGATCACCATGACGGTGGCGATTCTGATCTCGGCCGTGGTTTCGCTCACGCTCACCCCCATGCTGTGCGCGCGCCTGCTGCGCCACCAACCCGAGGGCGAGAAGAAAAAGGCCGAGTCCAAGGGCTTCGGAGCTGCGGTCGCGCGCTTTTTCGACAAGGTGATTGCCGAATACGGCCGCATGCTGACCTGGGTGCTGGATCACAGCAAGCTGACCTGGCTGGTGTTCATCGCCACGCTGGTGGTCACGGTGCTGCTGTATTTCGTCGTGCCCAAGGGCTTTTTCCCCGAGCAGGATACGGGCACGATTGCCGCGACCACCGAGGCCGACCAGTCCATCTCCTTTGCCGCCATGGCCGAGCGCCAGCAGGCGCTGGCCGAGCATTTGCTCAAGGACCCGGCCGTGGCATCCATCTCCTCGTTTATCGGTGTGGATGGCACCAACACCACGCTCAATACCGGCCGCATCCAGATCGACCTCAAGCCCCATGCCCAGCGCGACCGTCTGCCGGTGGTGCTCAACCGCCTGGCCGAGGACTCCCGCGCCGTGCCCGGCATCCGCCTCTATGCCCAGCCCGTGCAGGACCTGACCATAGAGGATCGCCAGGCTCGCACCCAGTATCAGTTGCTGCTTTCCTCGCCGGACATGAACCAGCTCACGGCCAGCACCAGGATGTTGGTCGAGCGTCTGCAGCAACTGCCCCAGCTGCTCGATGTGAGCAGCGATCTGCAGAACCAGGGCCGTCAGGCCTATGTGCAGATCGACCGGGCCCAGGCCAGCCGCCTGGGCGTGACGGTCTCGTCGGTGGACTCGGCGCTCTACAACGCTTTCGGCCAGCGTCTGATCTCCACCATCTTCACGCAGTCCAACCAGTACCGCGTGGTGCTGGAGGTGGCGCCGCAGTTCAAGATCGGGCCCGAGGCCCTGCAGAACATCTATGCCGCATCGAGCAACGGTGCACCGGTGCCGCTGTCATCGATTGCCACGGTGAGCGAGCGCCCGATGGCGCTGGCCGTCAACCATGTGGGGCAGTTGCCGGCGGCCACCATTTCGTTCAACACCGCCTCCGGCGTGTCGCTGGGCCATGCGGTGGAGGCGTCCCAGGCCATCATTGCGCAGTTGCGCGACGAGGGGCAGATCCCGCTGTCGGTGGACACGCAGTTCCAGGGCGCGGCGCTGGCTTTCCAGGCCTCGCTCTCCAACACCCTGCTGCTGGTGCTGGCCGCCATCATCACCATGTACATCGTGCTGGGCGTGCTCTACGAGAGCACGATTCACCCGATCACGATTCTCTCCACCCTGCCGTCGGCGGGTGTGGGGGCGCTGCTGGCGCTGCTGGTGTCTGGGCTGGATCTGGACATCATCGCCATCATCGGCATCATCTTGCTGATCGGCATCGTCAAGAAGAATGCCATCATGATGATCGACTTCGCGCTGGACGCCCAGCGCGAGGAAGGCATGAATGCGCGCGACGCGATCTACCAGGCCTGTCTGCTGCGCTTCCGCCCGATTCTGATGACCACGCTGGCGGCCTTGCTGAGCGCGTTGCCCATGATGCTGGGAACCGGCGTGGGCAGCGAGCTGCGCCAGCCCTTGGGCGTGACCCTGGTGGGCGGTTTGCTGCTGAGCCAGCTGCTGACGCTGTTCACCACGCCGGTGATCTATCTGACTTTTGAAAACTGGGCCGAGGGCTGGCGCACCAGGCGCGGCCTGCCGGCCGTCAAGCATGTGCCGCATTCCGAAGCCGAGGTCATGGGCGAGGCAGGCGATGGCGGCCGGGACGGGGCGCGTCCATGAGCATCTCCACGCCCTTCATCTTCCGGCCCATTGCGACCCTGCTGCTGACCATCGGCATGGCCCTGGTGGGCGGTGTGGCCTATTTCCAGCTGCCGGTGGCGCCGCTGCCGCAGGTGGACTATCCGACGATTTCGGTGACCGCCAGCCTGCCCGGCGCGGCGCCGGACACCATGGCGGCCACCGTGGCCACTCCGCTGGAGCGCGCCCTGGGCGCGATTGCGGGCGTCAACGAGATGACGTCCAGCTCCAGCATGGGCAGCACGCGCATCACGCTGCAGTTCGATCTGACGCGCACGGTGGACAGCGCTGCCCACGACGTGCAGGCCGCCATCAATGCGGCGCGCACGCTGCTGCCTTCGGGCATGCCGGGCAACCCGACCTATCGCAAGGTCAACCCGGCCGACGCGCCCATCATGATTCTGGCGCTGACATCCCAGTCCCTCACACGAGGCCAGATGTATGACGCGGCCTCCACGGTGCTGGCGCAGAAGCTGGCCCAGGTGGAAGGCGTGGGCCAGGCATCGATCAACGGCGGCGCGCTGCCGGCCGTGCGCGTGG
Organism: Comamonas sp. Z1; assembly: GCF_008121555.1. Classification (NCBI taxonomy): domain Bacteria; kingdom Pseudomonadati; phylum Pseudomonadota; class Betaproteobacteria; order Burkholderiales; family Comamonadaceae; genus Comamonas; species Comamonas sp. Z1. Next base: position 70,039 of record NZ_VOQT01000014.1, on the reverse strand, counting down.
AGCTGGACCCGGTGCGGCTGGCCGCCAATGGCGTATCTCTGGATTCCGTGCGCACGGCCATCACCGCCACCAATGCCAACCGCCCCCTGGGCGCCGTGGAGCGCGAAGACCACTACTGGCAGGTGGCCACCAACGACCAGGCACGCACTGCCGCCGAATACGCGCCCCTGGTGCTGCGCTGGAACAACGGCAATGCCGTGCGGCTGTCCGATGTGGCCGATGTCACCGACTCCGTGCAGGACATACGCAACTACGGCGTGATGAACGGCAAGCCTGCCGTGCTGCTGCAGGTGTTCAAGCAGCCCGACGCCAACATCCTGCAGGCCGTGGACAAGGTGCGCGCCATGCTGCCCCAGCTCAGGGCTTCCATCAATCCGGCCATCGATGTCACGGTGATCTCGGACCGCACGCCCACGCTGCGCGCCTCGGTCAAGGAGGTCCAGAACGCGCTGCTGATCTCGATAGCGCTGGTCATCATGGTGGTGTTCGTCTTTCTGCGCCGCCTGCGTGCCACGCTGATTCCGGCCGTGGCCGTGCCTGCCTCGCTGATGGGCACCTTCGGCGTCATGTATCTGTGCGGCTACACGCTGGACAACCTCTCGCTGATGGCGCTGACGGTAGCCGCAGGCTTTGTGGTGGACGATGCCATCGTGGTGCTGGAGAACGTGATGCGCCACATGGAGCGCGGCAAGACCGCGATGCAGGCTGCCATCGAAGGCGCGCGCGAGATCGGTTTCACCGTGGTCTCCATGAGCCTGTCGCTGATTGCGGTGTTCGTGCCCATTCTGTTCATGGCCGGCATCGTGGGGCGGTTCTTCCGTGAGTTTGCCGTGGTCATGTCGGCGGCGATTCTGGTCTCCATGATCATCTCGCTGACCACCACGCCCATGATGTGTGCGGCTCTGCTGCGCACACCGGCAGAGGAGGAGCGCCGCCGTGCCGAACGCGCCAGGCGCCCCTTCACACGCCGCTGGGATGCGTTCTGGCTGCGCATCTCGCAGGCCATGGATCGCTTCGAGCTGCGCGTGACGGCGCTTTACCGCCGCACCCTGGCTTGGGGACTGCGCCACCAGCCTGTGGTGCTGCTGAGTCTGGTCGCGGTCATAGGCCTCAACATCCATCTCTACCAGACCATAGACAAGGGCTTCATGCCCAGCGAGGACACGGGTCGCGTCATGGGCTTCATCCGTGCCGACCAGTCCACGTCCTTTCAGGCCATGGAGCGCCGCATCAAGCGTTTTCTCGATGTGGTGCAACAAGACCCGGCCGTGGAGTATGTGACCGGCTTCACCGGCGGCGGGCAGGCCAATGCGGCGAATATGTTCATGTCGCTCAAGCCCATGGCCGAGCGCAAGGTGTCTAGCGACGAGGTCATCAACCGTCTGCGTGAAAAGCTCAAGGACGAACCTGGCGCGCGGCTGTTCATGATGACCCAGAGCGATGTGCGCATCGGCGGGCGCCAGAGCATGTCCTCCTATCAGTACACGCTGCAGGCCGACGATACGGCCGAGCTGCGCCTTTGGGAGCCGCGCATCCGCCAGGTGCTGTCCACCCTGCCGGAACTGACCGATGTCAACAGCGATGTCCAGGACAACGGCATGCAGACCAAGCTGGTCATAGACCGCGACCAGGCCACGCGCCTGGGCCTGACAGTGGCGCAGATCGACAACACGCTCAACGATGCCTTCGGCCAGCGCCAGGTGGGCGTGATCTACAACCCGCTCAACCAGTACCGCGTGGTGATGACGGCCTCGTCCCAGTATCTGCAGAGCCCGGAGACGCTGCGCGGCTTCTTCTTCGTCAACAGCGCGGGCCAGCAGATTCCGCTGACGGCCTTTGCCAAGATCACCACCTCGACCACGCCGCTGTCCGTGCAGCACCAGAGCGGCACGCCCGCCAGCACCGTGAGCTACAACCTGGCGCCCAATGTCTCGCTGTCGCAGGCCAATGACGCGATCCGCAATGCCATGCTGGAGCTGGGTGTTCCGGTGTCCATTCGCGGCAGCTTCAGCGGCTCGGCCGGAGCCTTCCAGCAGGCGCTGGCGGGCCAGCCCCTGCTGATCCTCGCGGCCATCATCACCATCTATCTGGTGCTGGGCATACTCTACGAGAACCTGGTCCATCCGCTGACGATTCTGTCCACCTTGCCCTCGGCCGGTGTGGGGGCGCTGCTGGCGCTGATGTGGTTCAAGACCGAGTTCTCGCTGATCGCCTTCATCGGTGTGATCCTGCTGATCGGACTGGTCAAGAAGAACGCCATCATGATGATCGACTTCGCGCTGGAGCGCGAGAAAGGCGGTCATGCCACGGCGGCTCAGGCCATCTATCGGGCCTGCCATCTGCGCCTGCGCCCCATACTGATGACCACCATGGCGGCCCTGTTCGGCGCGCTGCCCCTGGCCCTGGGTAGGGGCGACGGTGCCGAGCTGCGCCAGCCCCTGGGCATTGCGATCGTGGGCGGCCTGCTGCTGAGCCAGTTGCTCACGCTCTACACCACGCCCGTGGTCTATGTGCTGCTGGACCGTGTGCGCCGCAGTGTGCTGCGCCTCTGGGCGCGCCGTCCGGCCAGAAGGCGCGGCGCTCAGGCCTCTGCCATGGCTGAGGCGAAGTGAGATGTATATGCCAGCACATTTTTTGAATCAAATCGGCTTTAAATCCAATCAGGATAAGCGCAAGCAGCTCACTTTTATGAAGAATTCTCCCCGGTCGCTGCCCCGCTGGATGCCGCGTCTGCTGCCGCTTGCTGCGGCGCTGGCGCTGGCGGCCTGTTCCACCCAGCCCGCCTATCAGCCTCCCCGGCTCGATGTGCCGGCCCGCTTCAAGGAGGCCACGCCCGAGGCTGCGCAGTTCGGCGTCTGGCAACCGGCGCAGAGCTCGGCGGCCAGCCCGGCCGCCGCAGTGCCCGACCAGTGGTGGAGGGTGTATGGCGACAGCACGCTGGATGATCTGCAGCAGGCGGCAGCCGCAGGCAATCCCAGCGTGGAGCAGGCCGTGGCCCGTCTGCGCTCGGCCCAGGCCGCCGTCGCCAGCAGCCGCGCCGCGCAATTGCCCACGCTCAGCACCACGGGCAGCGGCTCGCGTGCCTTGACCGGCGGCGGCACCTACAGCAATACCAACGGCGAGAACGTGGCGCGCAGCGGCAGCATCAACAACAACTTCTCGCTGGGCCTGAGCGCCAGCTGGGAGTTGGATCTCTGGGGCAAGCTCTCGGGCGCGGTGGATGCCAGCCGCGCTTCGGCCCAGGCCAGTGCCGACGATCTGGCTGCGGCCCGTCTGTCGGCCCAGGCATCGGTGGCCCAGACCTATTTCTCGCTGCGTGCCGCCGAGGCGCAGATGAAGTATCTGCAGGAGAGTCTGGAGGCCTACGAGCAAAGTCTGAAGCTCACGCAGAATCGCTACCAGGCGGGCGTGGTGTCTTCGGCCGATGTGGCCCAGGCCCAGTCCCAGTACAAGAGCACTCAGGCCAGCCTGCTGGAAGCCCGCATCACGCGCGCCCAGTACGAGCATGCGCTGGCGGCCTTGCTGGGCAAGGCTCCGGCCAACTTCAGCCTGCCGGTGACCGGCCACCTGCCGACGCCGCCTGCCGTGCCCGAGATGCTGGCCTCCACCTTGCTGGAGAGGCGCCCCGACATTGCTGCTGCCGAGCGCCGCGTGGCCATGGCCAATGCGCAGATCGGCGTGGCGCGTGCGGCCTATTTCCCCTCGCTGACCCTGTCGGCATCGGCCGGCTATCGCAACTCCGTGCTCTCCGATCTGCTCAATGCGCCGAATCTGTTCTGGTCGCTGGGACCGGCGCTGGCCATGAGTCTGTTTGACGGTGGAGCGCGTTCGGCGGCCGTGGAGTCGGCCCGTGCCACGCTGGACCTGAATGCCGCCACCTACAAGCAGACCGTGCTGACGGCGCTGCAGGAGGTGGAGGACAATCTGGTCGCCGCCGTCAATCTGGCCCAGGAGGAGCAGGTGCAGACCGAGGCCCTGGCCGCAGCGCAGAAGTCGCTGACCGTGGCCAACAACCAGTACCAGGCCGGCATCGTGGCCTATCTGAACGTGCTCTCGGCCCAGACGACGGTGCTCGGCGCCCAGAACAGCCTCAACAGCGTCAGAAACCGCAGGCTGACGGCCGTGAACACCTTGCTCAAGAATGTGGCAGGGCGCTGGGAGCCGCTGGATGCGGGCCAGCGCAAAGAGTGAGCGCGCCGTGCAGGCTTGTGCTCTGGGTTACAACCGTGGCTCTGTTGTTGTGAAGATCAAACCATGAGCATTGCTGTTTTCTACCTGCGCAATTCCGAGTCAGAGGGCCAGACACCGGTCTGGCAGCCGCAATGCCGGGCCTTCTCCGATGCGCAGATGAGCGAGGCGCTGGCCCTGTGCCAGCAACTGCGCAAGGACGAGCGCCATGCCCATGTGGTGATTTCGTCGGAGTTGCGCGATATGGTCGGGCCTGTGGGCGTGTCTGCGGTCGAGGATGGCAAGACGCCCGATGGAGTGGACTATCAGTGGAGCAAGGCCGGGCGTGCCGGGGCCAGTCGCAGAAATGCGGCCGAGCCACCCAGGCAGCGCCAGGATATGGATCGCTAGGCCGGAAACGGCTGACTAGGCCGCCTGTATCCTGGCCAGATAGCCGGCCAGCAACTGCATGCTGCCGCTCCAGCCCATGTTCATGCTGGCGTGCGAGCTGTCGAACACCGCTTCTTCCACGGCACTGGCGTTAAGGGCACGCCATTCCAGATGCAGGCGCGTGCCGCCGGATTCCTCGCTGAGCGTGGTGGTCGACAGGGTATAGAGCGGCCATTGCGGGGCCATCGGGTGGCGCGTGACGCCGCCTGCGGCATCGCTGAACTGCACCACGACGACGATGCGCTCGGGCGCTTTCAGCTCCCTGAAGCTCCATTTGCCCCACATGGCGGGCGCCTGGGGCATGGCCTCGGCGCGCATGCCGTAATGAAAGCTGCCGCCTTCGCGTGCATCCACTTCGCATTGCGTCATCACCATGCCCGGCGGGCGCATCCAGTGGCTCAGGTGCTCGCCTTGCGTGAAGGCCGCGTAGACCAGCTCGCGCGGTGCCTTGATGAATTGCTCGATGACAAACGGGGCAGAGAGTCGCTCGGTCATGGACATGCCTTTGCAGATCGCTTGGAGCCATCCATTGTGCACAGCGCGCACCTGACTTCAAGCGCCGTGACTGCAGGCCCGGATGTCAGGCTTCGAGATCAAAGGCCTGGCGCAGTGCATCGCCGAACTGCGTGGAGCCGGAAAGGCAAAGGCTGACCGTGGTGCGGCCCGTGGCGGAGGCCTGCAGCTCCAGCTTGCCTGCTGCCCTGTCGAAGCGGGCGCTCAGGGGCTGGCCGTCATCGTCCTGCACCTGCAGGTCATAGTCCCATTCATTGCCGTCTTCCAGGGCACCCTGGCGGCCCGCAAACTTCTGGCTGGCCCAGCGCAGCAGGGCTTCTATTTCGCCGGCCAAAGCTGGCACGCGCTCGGCCTTGACGCTGGCCATGGCGTCCCAGGTGCCAGTGCCTTCTTCATCTTCGCTGTAATCGAATTCCAGATAATCCAGAGCCATGGCATATTGCGCGCTGTTGAGGGGGACGCCATTGTGCCTGTGCCTTGCTTTGCGCATGGCCGTGGGTTCTTTGGCCACAATCAGCCGTGGACATATATATACAAGGCGTTGTCAGCTATGAATTCTGAACTTGATGAAGGCTGCGAGTCGCTGTGCATGGTGCAGGCTCTGCAGGTGAGTTTTGGCTACCCGGGCCGAACCGTGGCCCATGAGGCCTCGCATTGCTGGCATGCCGGACTGTGCCTGCTGCAAGGCGACGAGGGCACGGGCAAGACCAGCTGGCTCAAGGCATTGGCCGGGCAACTGCCGCTGCGCATGGGCTTGCTGCACTATCCGTTCGCCGACAACGGCCGCCTGGCTGCAAGCTCCTGCTTCTGGCAGGACCCACGCCAGCCGCTCAACGATGTCTACAGCCAGATGCCGGCCGAGAGCTGGGTGGCTTTGCAGCGCACGCTGTATCCGCATTGGTCGCAGCAGCAGTTCGAGCAGCATGTGCAGGGCTTCGGGCTGGAGCCGCATCTGCACAAGCCGCTGCTGGCCCTGTCATCGGGCACGCAGCGCAAGCTGTGGATGGCCGCTGGCTGGGCCAGCGCCGCCGAGCTGGTACTGATCGACGAGCCGCTCGCGGCGCTGGACAAACCGTCCGAGAGTTATGTGCAGCATGCGCTGGCTGCCATGGCAGCCGAGCTCAAGAATCCGGCGCGACCCCGCAGCGTCATCGTGGCGCATTGGGATGCCATGCAGGGTGTGGACTGGGAGGATGTGATGGAGCTGGCTACATCGCCTTGAACCGTGCTGCGTAGAGACGGCTGACGGCCAGCTTTTCGGGACGCTCGCGCAGCAGCAGGCTCAGGCGCCCGGACTCGCCACGCTGGGCGCTGGCAATGGCTTGCGCCCGCACCACGGTGCCGCGATGGATTTGCCAGAACTCGCGCGCGTCGAGCTGCGGCAGCAAATCCTTGAGCGGGGTACGGATCAGATACTCCTGAGCGGCCGTCAGCACGCGCAGATATTTGTCGGCGGCTTCGAGGTAGACGATGTCCTGCACTCTCACCATATGGATCTGGTTGCCGACGCTGGCCTGAATGATCTGCAGCGCGGTGGGGACCTGCCCCAGCAGTTGCTGCTGCAGCCCGAGCAACTGTTCGAGCTGACGGTGATTCTGCACGGCAAGGTCCGTGCCCTGTACCGGCTGGCGCTGCTGCCACCACTGCTGCAGGCGCTGCACGGTCTGGCCAAGGCGCGCCGCCTGCACCGGCTTGAGCACATAGTCCATGGCGCAGGCCTCGAAGGCCGCCAGGGCGTACTGGTCGTAGGCGGTGACAAAGACAATCGCCGGCAGCGCTTGCTCTTCGGGCCAGGCATCGGCGATTTCGGCGGCGGCTTCCAGCCCCGTCTGGCCGGGCATGCGAATGTCCAGGAACAGCAGATCGGGCAGCAGGGTCAGCGCCTGCTGCACGGCGCTGATGCCGTCGGCCACCCTGGCCTCGATCTGCAACTGGGGCCAGAGCTGGCCCAGCAACTGCTGCAATGCCAGGGCCAGCAGCGGTTCGTCTTCGGCAATCAGGGCGCGCGGCGGACTGGTGTTCATGGCTGGGACTTCAGGGGTAATACGATGCAGGCCCTGGTTCCGCCTGCGCTGTCTGCTGTCAGATCGAAGCGGGCAGCGCCGCCGTAGCGGCTGGCCAGGCGTTCGCGAATCTGCTGCAGGCCAAAGCCGGATCTGGAGCCGGAAGGCGGCTGGCCAGGCAGCATGGGCAGGCCCAGGCCATTGTCATGCACGCTGAGCAGAAGGCGGCTGTCATCCAGCATGCTTGCGTGAACGGCAATGTGGCCGCCGGCCAGTTGGGGCTCCAGTCCATGGCGAATGCTGTTCTCCACCAGCGGCTGCAGCAGCAGGGTTGGCACGTGCAGCTCGGCCAGTTCAGCGGGCAGATGCAGGCCATAGCTGAGCCGCTCGCCCATGCGGATCTGCATCAGGGCCAGATAGTCGGCCAGCAAGGCAAATTCGCAGGCAAGACTGTGGGTGCCGTGGCGTGAACCGGCCAGCGTGGCACGCAGGTAGGCAATCAGATGATCGAGCATCTGCTCGGCGCGTGGCGCATCGGTGGCGATCAGCACGCGAAGATTGGCCAGGGTGTTGAACAGCATATGCGGCTCCAGCTGCGCCTGCAGCAGGCTGAGCCGGGCTTCGGCGGCCTGGCGCTGGGCCTGCTCTGCCTGCATTTGCAGATGGCGCGACTTGCCCACCACATAAAAGCCCCAGGACATGGCCATGCTGGTCGCCATGGTGATGGCAAGCGGCAGCCATAGCGAGGGACGGGCTGTGGCCGACAGCTCGGGATGGAACTGCTGAACATAGAGACTACCGAGTGGATTGCCCAGAATCAGGCCTGCTGCAATTCCCAGCGGTACCACGGCCATGCCGCGCATGCCGCGCGGCCAGGGAATGTCGTCGGACTCGCGCCAGCGCAGCCTGAGCAGATCGATGCTCAGCCAGCTGATCAGGCCTATGGCCAGCGAATAGGCGAGATTGACATCCCACAGGCCCTGGCCGAGAGCGGTCAAGGCAGCAGCGATCAGCAGACAGGCAGCCACGGTGATGCCGGCGTGACGAAGCAGGGGCGTGGGCGCAAACATGGACATGACGGGCATGGTAGGTGATGGGCGGTCCGGCATCTAGCGCTTTTCGCTGCGCTGCAGCGTTTTCAGCTCGTGCTCCAGCAGTTGTTGAAAGAGCGGACTGCCGGGTGCCAGCAGCCAGACCACTGCGCCATGAATCAGCAGGCCCAGACCCCAGCCCAGAGCCGGGTAGATGGCCCAGTGCCGTCCCTGGCTCAAAGCCAGGGCCATCAGGCACAGATTCACCGCGGCATAGACCGCAGCATGGATATACCAGCCTAGCTTCATGCCGGCGCGGCGGCGTGCCTGCTGGCGCAGAGCGTCTTCAGAGATCGGGTTCATGTTTTTTCCTTGTCGAGCGTGGGATGAGGGCGGGGATCAGGCCAATCGCTGCCACAGCAGATTGCCGAGCAGGCGGCCCGGAAGCAGCGTGAACAGCCCTGCGAGGACGCAGCTGCCGAAGTACAGCTTGCGCATGACGCTGCGGTGCTGGGCGATGCGCCGATGCGCCAGATGCCAGAAGGACAGTGCGAGGCCACCCAGCGTCACGGGGATCAGCAGATGGATGGGCGTGAAGCCTGCCCAGTTGGGCAGCTTGAAGTCGCGTATGAACAAGGCGGAGATGGCGGTGGCCAGCATGAGCAGCACAAAGCCACGGCCTGCGATTCTGTGCAGCCAGGGCAGCGGGCCGGCATGGCGCCTGGCCCAGAGTGCAATGGCTCCGGTCAGAGTGGCCGCGATGGCGGAACTCATGTGAAAGGCAATCAATGGCGTGAGTTGCATGGCTGGCTCCTGGTGCTTGCACATGACTGTGCAAGCCGGGCCTGCTGCCGGCCAGCGCTTTGCGACGAAGTGAGCAGACAAGGGAGTCAGTTGCACCTCGGCAGGTGTGAGTGGTGTATTGGTTCTGCTTGTGCTTGTGCTTGTGCTTGTGCTTGTGCTTGTGCTTGTGCTTGTGCTTGTGCTTGTGCTTGTGCTTGTGCTTGTGCTTGTGCTTGTGCTTGTGCTTGTGCTTGTGCTTGTGCTTGTGCTTGTTTGTGCGCGCACACATATCACGCAGCAGCTTCGGGACTTGCGGCCTGCCCTGGATCCCGTTGAGATTTCAGGGTGTTAGGCATCGGCAAAGGAGATTGATTATTAAAATTAACGATTCTGAAAATCATTCTCAATAACATCAATAATGTTCCTGCTACGACCGATTTCCCTGGCTACCCTCGCACTGTGCAGCCAGCAGAGTGTTTTTGCCCAGACTTCCAGCACTGAATCAGAAGCTGCCCTGCAGACCGTGACCGTGGAGGCCAGCGCCGATGCTTCGGCCCAGGGTCTGGCCAAGTCTTTTGCGGGTGGGCAGGTAGCTACCGGAGCACGCAACGGCATTCTGGGAACGCGGGACTGGAAGGAGTCCTCGTTTTCGTCGACGGCCTATACCAGTCAGCTAATCGAAGACACTCAGTCCAAGAGTGTGGGTGATGTGCTACTGAGCGATCCGTCGGTGCGGCAGGCGCGCGGCTATGGCAACTTCCAGGAGCTGTACATGCTGCGAGGCATGCCGGTCTATTCCGACGACATTGCCTACAACGGCCTTTATGGCTTGCTGCCGCGCCAGTATGTGGCATCTGAATTCTTCGAGCGTGTGGAGGTGCTGCGCGGTGCGAATGCCTTCCTCAACGGTGCGGCTCCTGGCGGCAGCGGCGTGGGGGGCGTGATCAGCCTGTTGCCTAAGCGCGCAGGCAGCGAGCCACTGACTCAGGTGAGCACGGGAATACAAACGGGCGGTCAGGCTTATGCCTCTGCAGATCTGTCGCGCCGTTTCGGCCCGGACCAGAGCACGGGCGTACGCCTGAATGCCGTGCGCCGCGACGGCGGTACAGGAGTCAAGGGCGAGGACCGTACATTGACCGCTTTGGGTCTGGGCCTGGACTGGCGCAGCCGCGACGTGCGTCTGTCGGCCGATGTGGGCTATCAGCGCAACAGCTATCGCGGTGGGCGACCCAGCGTCACACCTTCTGACTTTATCCCTGTCGTGCCGGACAACAAGACTAATTACGCTCAGAGTTGGGCCTTCTCCACCGAACGTGACGTTTTCGCCACCCTGCGCGGAGAGTGGGACATCAACTCCACGACCACAGCCTGGGCTGCCGGTGGTCTACGCCGCAGCAAGGAAGACAACATCAATAGCAATGTGACCGTGCTCAATGTTCAGGGCGATACCACGGGCACGCGTTTCGACAACCTGCGCAAGGACCGCGTGGGCACGGCAGAGGCCGGCATTCGCACCCGTCTGCAGACAGGTAGCGTTGGTCATGAACTGGTGGCCTCGGCCAGCACCTATTCCGCCTCGGAGACCGGTGCCTGGGCCATGGCTTCGGGCGTGAGCAACAACCTCTACAACCCCTATGCCAGCCTCATGCCGCAGAACACCTTCTTCGGTGGCTCCATGGCCAATCCTTACAAGGTGGGCGAAACCCGCTTCGACAGTCTGGCACTGAGCGACACACTGTCGATGTACGAAGACCGCCTGCAGGTGACCCTGGGACTGCGTCGTCAGCGCATAGACCAGAGCAGCTACGACTACAACACCGGCCTGCAGACCGATAGCTACCGCAAATCCGCCACTACGCCCGCTCTGGGCGTGGTGTTCAAGGCCACCGACGATGTCTCCGTTTACGTCAACTACATCGAGGCCCTGACCAAGGGCGCCGTGGCACCCGCCACGGCCAATAGCCTGCCTGTACTGAATGCCGGTCAGGTGTTCTCGCCATATAAGTCCAAGCAAAAAGAGCTGGGCGTCAAATGGCAGCGCGGCACGCTGGGCGCGACGGCGGCCCTGTACACCACCGATGTGCCCAGCAGCTATGTGGTCAACCAGATGTACGGCCAGTACGGCAAGCAGCGCAACCAGGGCATGGAATTCACGGTCTTCGGCGAAGCCGCCAAGGGGTTGCGCGTGCTGGGTGGCCTGACGCTGACCCAGGCCAAGATCAAGCAGGCGGCTGACGCCTCCCAGGTCGACCGCTATGCTATCGGCGTGCCCAAGACGCAGGCCACGCTGGGTGTGGATTGGGACGTGCCTGGGGTATCCGGTCTGGCACTTAATGCGCGTGTGACGCATACCTCAAGCCAGTACGCCAATGCCGCGAACACCCTGAAAGTCGCCAGCTGGACGCGCACCGACATCGGTGTGCGCTACCTGGTCGATCTGGGCAATGACCGCATGTTGACGCTGCGGGCCCGTCTGGACAATGTGTTCGACAAGAACTACTGGGCTTCGGTGGGCGGCTATCCAGGGGCCAACTATCTGGTGCAGTCGGCTCCGCGCACCCTGTCGGTCAGCGCCACGGTCAACTTCTGAGGCAGAGCGGATATGCGCGCTCTGTGGACTGTGGTTCATCGCTGGGTCGGCCTGTTTCTCGCGGCCTTCCTGGTCATGACCGGTCTCACGGGGGCGGTGCTCTCGTGGGATCATGAAATCGACGACTGGCTCAACGCCGACATGCTGCACACGCCGGGGCGCGGCCCGCTGCAGACGCCGCTGCAACTGGCCCAGGCCGTGCAGGCGGCCGATGCGCGCGCCGAGATCTCGTATATGAGCCTGGGCCTGCGCGAGGGCGAGGCGGCCTCCTTTCTGGTGCGCCCGCTGCTGGACCAGGGCACGGGCAAGCCCCATGTGCTGGGCTACAACACGGTGTTCGTGGACCCGGTGACGGGAGCCATCACCGGCCACCGAGACTCCAAGAGCCTGGCCCTGAGCTGGCGCAATCTCATGCCCTGGCTGCGCCATCTGCATGAAAGCCTGCTCAGCCCCACGTTTGCGGGCAGCAACCGCTGGGGCTACTGGTTCATGGGCGGTCTCGCGCTGTTGTGGCTGGCCGACAGCTTCTGGGCGCTGGTGCTGACCCTGCCGGTGAAGAAGAAGGCGGCTGCGGCCGGGGCGCAGGACGCCCCCGCCAAGGCTGGCGGCAAGTCCTGGTGGGCACGCTGGATGCCGTCCTGGCGCATACGCTGGGGCGCCGGTGCCTACAAGCTCAACTTCGATCTGCACCGCGCGGGTGCGCTGTGGATCTGGGGCGTGATCGTCATCGTGGCCTTTACCTCGTTCTCGATCAATCTCTACCGCGAGGTGTTCTACCCCGTAATGAGCAAGGTCTCGACCACCACGCCCGGCCCCTACGAGACGCTCAAGCCGGCACCTTTGGGCAGCTTTATCGAGCCCAAGATCGGCTTTGCCACGGCCATCGAGATCGCGCGCCAGGAAGCGGTGAGGCTGGGTATCAAGACCGAGGCCGGAGGCATCTGGTATGGCGGGGATTTCCCGTTCTACAACGTGTCCTTCTTCAATCCCGACGACGAAACCGGGGCCATGGGAATGGGGCTGTCCAATGTCTATGTGAGCTCGGAAAGCGGTGAGGTGCTGGGCAGCTATCGCCCCTGGCACGGCACGGGGGCCGATGTGTTCGTGCAGCTGCAGCTGCCGCTGCACAGCGGCCGCATTCTGGGCACCTTCGGACGTGTGCTGATATCGGTGGTCGGCGTGATGGTGGCCATGCTGTCCATCACCGGCGTCATCATCTGGTGGAAAAAACGCCGTGCCCGGAGAACGGCCCTGGCAGCTGCCTCTGCCTGAAACCACAAAGCCACCCTGCGGTGGCTTTGTGCATTGCGCGCTGCGCGCGGGAGCGGCAAAGCCGCTCAGTCCTTCTTCAGGCACTCGCTCATGAAGGCCTTGCGCTCGTCGCCCTTTTTGCCGGCGGCATCGGCATTGCAGCTCTTCATGCGTTCCTGCTGACGCTTTTTGCCGTCGGACAGGCAGGACTTCATGAACTCCTTGCGTTCATCGCCCTTCTTGCCCGTGGCTTCGGTGTTGCAGGTGCCCATGAGCTGCTGCTGGGCGGTTTTGGGTTTGTCGCCGGCAGCCATGCTCATGCTGCAGGCCAGGGAGACAACAGCCAGGACCACAAATTTTTTCATGATGGTGTGATTTTTGAAAAAACGCCGACAACCGGCGCGCAGCTATTGCAGCACAAGCGCGTGACTTTGCCCAGAAGCGCCGACCGTGTCTTGTAAAAGTTTGCGATTGTCTGTCGATAGGCGGCCGGAAAAGGTCTTGTGAGCGCGAACGGGAAAATGGCGAGCGGATAATGGGCGGCTTTGCTTCAACCCTGCATCCAAAGGACGATTCGCGTGGATACTTTATTGCTGGTCAAGGCCGCCATCATGGGCATTGTGGAAGGGCTGACCGAGTTCTTGCCGATTTCCTCCACCGGCCACCTGATCCTGGCGGGTTCGCTGATGGGTTTTGTCGGCGGCAAGGCCAAGGTGTTTGAGATTGCGATCCAGACCGGGGCCATCTTTGCCGTGATGCTGGTGTACTGGCAGAAGATCCGGGACACGCTGGTGGAGCTGCCCAGCAGCCGCCAGGCGCAGAAGTTTGCGCTCAACGTCATCATCGGCTTCTTGCCTGCCGTGGTGCTGGCGCTGCTGTTCGGCAAATATGTGCAGGAGCATCTGTTCACGCCAGTCATCGTGGCGACCACCTTCATCCTCGGCGGCTTTGTGATTCTCTGGGCTGAGAAGCGGCCCGCCGCCGCCACCCGCGTGCAGTCGGTGGACGATATGACCGCTCTCGATGCGCTCAAGGTCGGCCTGGTGCAGTGCTTTGCCCTGGTGCCCGGCACCAGCCGCAGCGGCTCCACCATCATCGGCGGCATGCTCATGGGCCTGTCGCGCAAGGCCGCCACGGACTTCTCGTTCTTCCTGGCCATGCCCACGCTGATCGGCGCGGGCGTCTACAGCCTCTACAAGGAGCGCGCGCTGCTGTCCATGGCGGATGTGCCTCTGTTTGCCGTGGGCCTGATCTTTTCCTTCATCAGCGCCTGGCTGTGCGTGCGCTGGCTGCTGCGCTTTATCTCCACCAACAGCTTTGTGCCGTTTGCCTGGTACCGCATCGTTTTCGGCATCATCGTGCTGGTGACGGCCTATACCGGCATCGTGGACTGGCACCATTGAGCGTTTGGTGCTGCCCACAAAAAAGCCGCTTGCGTGATAGCAAGCGGCTTTTTTAATAGCTTGCAGCGCTTGTTCTGATTGAATTACAGGTTGTTTTGATGCTGAAATCGTTAGCTGAAAAGCGCAAGAAGCTACTTATTTGTGAGTACTGCCAGCTGATTTCTGCAAAATAGTCTGCTCCATATTGAGCAGCGAAGCCTCGATGGCGGCGGCAGTGGCCTCGGGCCGCTCCATGGGAAACAGATGGCCGCCGTCCAGCATGGTGATGCGCCCGCGCGTGATGCGCTGCGTCATCTCCATGCCCACCTGGCGCATCTCCACCGATGAACGACCGCCGATGAAGGCCACCGGGCAGCGCACGGGGTGACGCCTGAGTTGGTTGTTGAGATTGCTGGGCAGTGTGTTGTAGATGGCGGTCTCCACCTCGCGCCTGAACAGCAGGCTGCGCTTGTCCTGGTCGTCCTCCAGGCCGTGCTGCACATAGTCCTGCAGCACCTGCGGGTGCCACTGGGCAAAGGCCTTCTTGCCACGGAAATACTCCAGCGCCTCCTCGTTGCTGGCCCAGGTGGTGCGCCGGCGCTGGCTGATCTTGCCGGGAGAGACCGAGGCCACGATCTGCGTTTGCTTGGCCAGGCCCACGGCGTTCGCCTTCCAGCCGCCCAGCAGGGGCGAGTCGATGAGCAGCACGCCGCGCGCCAGATCGGGGCGTTTGGAGGCGGCCTGAAAACTCAGAATGCCGCCCAGCGAGTGGCCCACCAGATAGACCGGCTGGCCGTGCCGCTCGACCTGCTGCTCTATGTATTCGATCAGCTCGTCCACCAGATGCGGCCAGTGGTTGGTGACGGGGCGCTTGGGATCATGGCCGAAGCGCTGCACGCCGCCGGCTTCGATGCCGCGCTGGCGCAGCAGAGAAAACAACAGGCGATAGGTTCCGATGGGAAAGCTGTTGGCGTGCGCGAAGACCACGGGCAGGGTGTTGGGCTTGCCGGTTGTTGCAGTGGGCTGGGACATGAGAGGCGGGCTGGATATGAAAAACGCCCCCAAAGGGGCGTCGGAGCGTCGATCAGTTTAGCGCCTTGAAAGGCCTGCCTGTCTTTGCATGCGTGCCTGCTCCTCTGCCGTCTGCAGGCGCTGGTATTCATCGGCCATGCTCAGGCCCGCCTGAGCCGGCACCACGGGCTGGCGCAGCGCGGCGGGCGGGCAGTTGCCCGCACCCAGTCCATGGGCCGAGCGCGAGGCGGCCGGTGCTCCGACCTTGACCAGCGGGTGCGCACGCGGGCTGTGAATGCGAATCGGCGTGTCGGTCTGGCCGCCGTCCCAGGCCGGATCGTCGATGCTGTCGAAGACATGGCGCAGGCGCTCGCCCCAGCTGTCGTGCAGCATGCGCAGATAGGGGTTGTCGGCATCCAGGCAGACAATGCGGTCCGTGGCGAAGCGGTTGTTCTCGTAGACGATCAGATCCAGCGGCAGGCCTACCGAGAGGTTGGACTTGAGCGTGCTGTCCATGGACACCAGAGCGCACTTGGCGGCCTCGTCCAGCGGGGTCTCGGAGGTGATGACGCGGTCCAGCACGGGCTTGCCGTACTTGGATTCGCCGATCTGGAAGTAGGGCGTCTCGCCCGTGGCCTCGATGAAGTTGCCCGCCGAATAGACCTGGAACAGGCGCATGCGCTCGCCCTGGATCTGGCCGCCGAAAATCATGGAGACATTGAAGTCCACCCCGGCGCGCTGCAGGGCCGTGGCTTCGCGCTCATGCACATGGCGCACGGCCGCACCCAACACGCGCGCGGCATCGAACATGCTGCGCACATTCCAGATGGTCAGCATCTCGTCTGTGGTCGTGTCGTGCAGCTGAAAGCTCTCCAGCAGCTCGCGCACCGACTGGGTGATGGACAGATTGCCGGCCGATTGCAGCACCATGAAGCGCTCGCCCGGTTGCTCGTACAGCATGACCTTGCGGAAGGTGCTGATCTGGTCGAGTCCGGCATTGGTGCGGGAGTCGGACAGAAACACCAGGCCGGCGTTGAGCTTGAGGGCGACGCAGTATGTCATGGGTGATAGAGGCAATAATGAAAAACGTATGAATGTCAGGCGCAGCAAGCGCTGAGTGCTTCTAAATGTATAGCTTCAAACACAGGCTGCTACGCGATTCTAGAAGGGTTTTAATAATGCCGGTTATGGCTCTGTAACTGCTGCCGGTACCGCGCCCATGCCTGGGTGCGGGAACGGGCTGAGGAAGTCCCTGAGCTGCGCCGCCTGTATGCGTGAGAAGATGCCGCCCCTTGATGGAACACTTGCTTACAGCTGGTTAGAAGAGGGACTCCAATGCACGCATTTCGCAACCTGTCGATACGGACCAAGCTCATGTCCAGCATGGTGAGCTGCCTGCTGCTGTTCGTGGCGATTTCCACGGCGCTGGGCTTTGTGCTGACGGGCGCCAGCCTGCGCGAGCGTGTGGTAGGTCAGGAGCTGCCGGCCGTGGTGGGTGAGATCCGCAACGACATCCTGCGCCAGATCGGTACGCCACTGGCCATGGCCAGGTCGGTGGCCGGCAACAGCTTTGTGCTGGACTGGGAAGCCGCGGGCGAGCCCGAGGATGGCAATGCGGCCTGGGCAAGGTATGCCCAGGCCGTCAAGCAGCAGGCCGGGGCCTCATCGGTGTTCTGGGTGTCGGGCAGCACGGGCCAGTATTTCGGCGAGCAGGGACCGATGCGCAAGCTGGCGCCCAAGGGCCAGGGTGACCAATGGTTCTATGAGCTGCTGGCCGGGGACAAGTCGCAGGTGCTGGAGATCGACAAGGACGTGAGCTCCAACGCCTATATGCTGTTCATCAATGTCCGTTTCGATGCCGGCCAGGGCAGGCAGGGCATTGCGGGCCTGGGCCTGTCGGTGGATGAGCTGGCGCAGGCCGTGCGCGCCTACCAGGTGGGCGAGTCCGGCTCGGTCTCCCTGGTGCGCGGCAACGGCAGCATTCTCGTGCACCGCGACCCGGCGCTGGTGGATGGCAAGCACTGGCTCAAGGACCGGCCCGGTTTCAGCGCCGAGCTCAGCGCTGCGCTGTTGAACCGCGAGCGCTTTGCCCATGCCATGTACGAGGCGCCCTCGGGCCGCCAATTGATTGCTTCCTCCTATGTGCCCGAGCTGGACCTGTACGTGGTTGCCGAGCTGCCCGAGGCTCAGGTGCTGGGCGGCGTGCGACGAACCATTGCGCTGACCTCGGCCGTGGCCGGCCTGGTGGGCGGCGGCATCGGCCTGCTGGTGATCTGGCTGGTGAGCCGGGCGATTGCGGCGCCCGTGGGGCGCGCGGCGCGCATGCTGGAGGAGATTGCCGACGGCCATGGCGATCTGAGCCGTCGTATGCCGGTGGAGAGCAATGACGAGGTGGGGGCGCTGGCCTCGGCCTTCAACCGCTTTGTCTCGTCGCTGGAGCGCATGGTGGGGGCCGTACGCCAGGCCGCCGATTCGATTTCCGTGGCCAGCTCCGAAGTGGCCCAGGGCAACCAGGACCTGAGCCAGCGCACCGAACAGGCGGCCAGTGCCTTGCAGCAGACGGCGGCATCGCTGTCGGTGCTGACGGACAGCGTGCAGGCCAATACCGAAGCCACGCGCAGCGCAGGTGACCTGGCTCAGTCGGCGCGCGGCGTGGCCGAGCGTGGCGGAACGGCCTTCCAGCAGGTGGTGATGACCATGGAGGGCATCAACCACTCGTCGCGCAAGATTGCCGACATCATCGGCGTGATCGACTCCATCGCTTTCCAGACCAATATCCTGGCGCTGAACGCAGCCGTGGAGGCCGCGCGTGCCGGCGAGCAGGGCCGCGGCTTTTCCGTGGTGGCGGCCGAGGTGCGCAGCCTGGCCCAGCGCTCGGCCGAAGCTGCAAAGGAAGTACGCCAGCTCATCACTGACTCCGTGACCCAGGTGGGCAGCGGATCGCAGCAGGTGGCGCATGCGGGGGCCACCATGCAGGAGTTGCTGGACGCCGTGGCCAGGGTGACGCGAATCATCGAGGAGATCAGCGATGCTTCGCAGACCCAGGGGCGCGGCATCGCCGAGATCAACCAGTCCGTGGCCGGGCTGGACGATGCCACGCAGCAGAACTCAGCCCTGGTCGAGCAGTCGGCAGCTGCCGCGACCAGCCTGCGCGAGCAGGCCGCACGTCTGATGGGTGAGGTGTCTGCCTTCAAGCTGGGCGAAGTACCGCAGCGCAGCCTGTCCGTGCAGGAGCAGGAGCAGCAGCCGCAACTGCTGGAGGCCTGAACAGGCCGGGCCTGAAGGGATCAGGCCCGGGCTTGAGTCCGCAAGGCTTGGAGTGTGTTCTTAGGCGGTGCCGGCGCTCAGTTTCTTGAGCTGGTAGAGCACTTCCAGCGCTTCGCGCGGGCTCAGCGCATCGGGGTTGACGTCGGCCATGGCCTGATCCAGCGGGCTGGGCGCGGCGCTTGCGTCCACCAGCTCCGGCGCATCGAACAGATTGACCTGCAGCTCGTTCTCGCCGGCCTGGGATTCGAGTGCCTCCAGCGCATGGCGTGCATGGTTGAGAACGCCTGCGGGCATACCGGCCAGCTTGGCGACCTGGATACCGTAGCTGCGACTGGCGGGGCCGGCCTGAATCTCGTGCAGAAACACGATGTCGCTGCCCGACTCCGCTGCGCTGACATGCACGTTGACGGCGGCCTTGGCCTTGGCGGGCAGCTCGGTCAGCTCGAAGTAGTGCGTGGCAAACAGCGTGAACGCCTTGGTCTTGTCGTGCAGCTGGCTGGCAATGCCGCTGGCCAGGGCCAGTCCGTCGAAGGTGCTGGTGCCGCGGCCGATCTCGTCCATCAGCACCAGGGAGTGGGGCGTAGCCGAATGCAGAATCTGCGCTGCCTCGGTCATCTCCATCATGAAGGTGGACTGGGCATTGGCCAGATCGTCGGCGGCGCCGATACGCGTGTGGATGGCATCGATGGGCCCCAGACGGCAGGCGCCGGCGGGCACATAGCTGCCCATGCTGGCCAGCAGCACGATCAAGGCCACC
Organism: Comamonas sp. Z1; assembly: GCF_008121555.1. Taxonomy (NCBI): domain Bacteria; kingdom Pseudomonadati; phylum Pseudomonadota; class Betaproteobacteria; order Burkholderiales; family Comamonadaceae; genus Comamonas; species Comamonas sp. Z1. The sequence goes on along the minus strand of NZ_VOQT01000014.1, from coordinate 50,834 downwards.
TGGCGCATATAGGTCGATTTACCGCCCATGTTCGGACCGGTGATGATCTGCATGCGCGTGTTGAGATTCATGCGCGTTTGGTTGGCGATGAAGCTGCCGCTGGAGGTCTCTGCCATGCGTGCTTCCACCACGGGGTGGCGGCCAGCCTCGATCTCTATGCAGGGCTGGCTGACGAACTGAGGCTCGGCCCAGTTCAGCGTCAGCGAGCGCTCGGCCAGCGTGCACAGAACGTCCAGTGCGGCAATCGCCTGGGCCACGCGCGTGAGCTGGGGCACATGGGGCTGAAGCTGGTCGAGCAGCTGCTCGAACAGGAACTTCTCGCGCTGCAGCGCTCGCTCCTGGGCCGACAAGGCCTTGTCCTCGAAAGCCTTGAGCTCGGGCGTGATGTAACGCTCGGCGTTCTTGAGCGTCTGGCGGCGGCGAAAACGCTCGGGTACCGCATCCTTGTAGCTGTTGGTGACCTCGATATAGAAGCCATGCACCTTGTTGAACTGCACGCGCAGGTTGGGAATGCCGGTGAGCAGCTTTTCCTTGGCCTCCAGCTCCAGCAGAAACTCGTCGCAGTTGTTCTGGATGGCGCGCAGCTCGTCGAGTTCGGCGTCAAAGCCCGTGGCGATCACGCCGCCGTCACGCACCAGCGCTGCGGGCTCTTCATGAATAGCGCGCGCCAGCAGCTCGGCACAGCCTTCGGGCGGAATCAGGTCGCTGAAGATCTGCGTCAGATAGGCCGACGGAGCCTGTCCGGACTGCGCCAGCAGCTTCGCTTTTTCCAGTGTTTTGGACAGGCCCACCAGCTCGCGCGGGCGCACCTGGCGCAGGGCGATGCGGGCGGTAATGCGCTCCACATCGCTCACGCCCTTGAGCTCGGCGCGCAGGGCTTGCCAGGGGGCCATGCCTGCCCCGGTGCCGCGCAGCACGCCAATGGCTTCCAGGCGCTGCATGGCTGCCTTGCGATTGCGTTCGGGCTCCAGCAGCCAGGTCTTGAGCAGGCGGCTGCCCATGCCGGTCATGCAGCTGTCCAGCAGCGAAAACAGCGTGGGCGCATCTTCGCCGCGCAGCGTCTTGACCAGCTCCAGATTGCGGCGCGTGGCCAGCGGCAGGGCAATCAGCTCGTCGTCACGCTGTACCTGGATGGCGTGGATATGGGTGAGATTGCGGCCCTGGGTATGTTCGGCATAGGACAGCAGGGCGGCACCGGCACCATGGGCCAGCGGCAGACCTTCGGCCTCCCAGGCCTTGAGGCTGGCCGCGCCCAGCAGCTCCAGCAGCTTGCGCTCGCCGAGGCCCGAGTCAAACTGCCAGTCAGGGCGGGGTGACAGAGGGCAACTGATGGCGCCGCTGTGCTTGACGGCAAACAGGGCTTGCTCGAAGCGCTCGGTGACTCCGGCGCTGTAGATCACTTCGCTGGGTGAGATGCGCGACAGCCAGGCGCCCAGTTCATCGGCCGCGCATTCGGCCATGTGAATGCGACCCTGGGTCATGGCCATCCAGGCCAGTCCCACGCGCTGGCGGCCGGCGGTGTGCAGGGCCAGCAGAATGGCTTCGCTCTTGTCGGAAAGCAGCTCGCTGTCCGTCAGTGTGCCGGGCGTGACCACGCGCACGACCTTGCGCTCCACCGGACCTTTGCCCACGCCGATTTCGCCGACCTGCTCGCAGATCGCCACCGACTCGCCCATCTTGATCAGGCGGCCCAGATAGTTTTCCAGGGCGTGGAAAGGTACGCCGGCCATGGGAATGGGCTGGCCTGCGGTCTGGCCGCGCGTGGTCAGCGTGATGTCCAGCAGGCGCGTGACTTTTTCGGCATCGCCAAAGAACAGCTCGTAAAAGTCTCCCATGCGGTAGAAAACCAGCGTGTCGGGGTGGTCGGCTTTGAGCTTGAAGTACTGCTGCATCATCGGCGTATGCGCCGAGAGGTCAGTCATGTCTGGGGAGTAGGGCAGCGACGGGGATTCTGTGCTTGTCTGGGTCATCGCTTCAGCGGTATGCAAAACAGGGGGCGCCGCGCCGGTGCTGGGCGGGCGCCGAATGCTGCATTATCCGTGATGCCCAATAGCAGGGGACATGGCTGTTTTTTGGCTATTTGGCAGAGGCCGTCTGCACGCCTTGCTCGGATTGAGAGCCAGAGCCTTGATCGTCGTCATGAATGGGGCGGTAGCCCGGGCCGAAGGACACATCGCCAAGCCTCCAGCCCGCGCGGCAACTGAAGGCTCCCCAGAAGCGCTTCAAGGTGTACCACTGCATGGCGATCAGGCCGCGCTCGTTGTCGGCATCGACCTCGGGGTCGCTCACGCCCGTGGGGCGTAGTTCCTCGTCGTGATAGAGGGCGGTGCCGAACAACTGATCCCACCAGGGCAGAACCTGGCCGAAGTTGCAGTTGTGGCGCTCGGGGCGCTCGGCATCGCGCAGCATATGGTGGTTGCGGTGAAAGCGTGGGCCGACCAGCAGGCGCTCGCCCATTTGGCCCAGCCAGCCCAGACGCAGCGCTACGTTGGCATGGGAGAAGTTCTGCACCAGCTCGCTGAGCAAGCCCAGCATGGCGAACTCGGAGGGCTCCACGCCCATGGCCAGACCTACGCTGGCCAGCACAAAGCTTTGCAGCATGCCGTCCAGATAGTTGCTGCGATCATTGCTCCAGCAGCTCATCTGGCGCTGGCTGTGGTGCATGCTGTGCATGGCCCACCACCAGGGAATGACGTGCTGGGCGCGGTGCATCCAGTAATACGTGAAGTCGTAGACCACGTAGTACACGGCAAACAATATATAGGGGTGGCCTTCAAACCAGGGCAGCCAGGCCTTGAGGCCGCTGGCCTCCTCGGTGGCAGGCCCGCCGCCCAGCATATGGGCGACCGGCATGAGGATCAAAAAGCTGAACAGCGGAAACAGGCCCAGCAGCATGAGCAGGGTGTAGTTGCGGTCCACCGTGGTGTGGCGGCGGTCGGCCCAGCGTTCGGCGGGAAGCAGACTCTCCAGCGGCCGCATCATACAGCCGATCAGAAACAGCTGCAGCAGCGCGATCAGGATGCCGGCGGCTATCTCGCGCGGATCGCCTGCTGCCTCTGCAATATGGAGTGCGTTGACCACGGGAGTCACCGCATGCACGGAAACCCAGTCAATGGCCAGCGCCCAATGCTGGCTGAAGAAGTCCATCATATTGTTCTGCCCATTTGTCGTCGGGCAGATTCTGGACCGGGAGTTTGTGGATTCTGTGGAGAGACGTACACCTCCAGCGCTTGTCCACTGCTTGTGGACTCGGCCCCCAAGGAGTGTTTATTGCCTGGGGGCGGCCTGGCGGCATAAAAAAAGGGCCCGGTCCACCGGACCAGGCCCTTTCCGCAGTCGTGGGGCGACCGCCTTTTTTATTCTGCGTTCTTCTGGCCTTCTTCGGCCACCGCCTCTGCACCTTCTTCGGCGGGGGCTTCGAATTCGCCAGTCTTGACAGCCTGACGCACAGCCGCTTTTTCGCCAGCGGTGGCGAACTTGCTGAACTTGCCCAGCACGGGAATCAGCGAACCATAGATGCGTGGGTTGGCGGCCAGGATTTCGCGTTGTTCCAGGAAGTCGGCTTCACCCGTGAAGTTGCCCACCAGACCACCGGCTTCGCTGACCAGCAGAGAACCGGCAGCCACGTCCCAGATGGACAGGCCGGACTCAAAGAAGCCGTCGGCAAAGCCGGCAGCCACATAGGCCAGGTCCAGGGCGGCGGAGCCGGGGCGACGCACGCCGGCCGTGCGCTGCATGACTTCGCCCAGCATCAGCATGTATTGCTTGAAGTTGTCGCCACGGCGGAAGGGGAAGCCCGTGGAGATCAGGCAATCACGCAGCTGGGTGCGCTTGGAGACGCGGATGCGGCGCTCGTTCAGATAGGCTCCACGGCCCTTGGTGGCCGTGAACAGGTCGTTGCGGCTGGGGTCATAGATCACGGCGTGTTCGATCTTGCCCTTGTAGGCCAGGGCAATGCTCACGCAGTACACGGGGAAGCCGTGGATGAAGTTGGTGGTGCCGTCCAGGGGGTCGATGATCCAGACATGGTCGGAGTTCTTGGCACCATGCTCGCTGCCCGATTCTTCGGCCAGGATGGAATGCTGGGGGTAGGCGTTGAGCAGCGTCTCAATGATGATGCGCTCGGCAGCCTGGTCTACCTCGGTCACAAAGTCGTTCACCTGCTTTTGCGCAACGCGCACCGATTCCACATCCAGTGCGGCACGGTTGATGAGGGCGCCAGCGGCGCGAGCAGCCTTGATGGCCACGTTGAGCATGGGGTGCAGGGAGTTCGACATAAATTGTGAGTGCGTTGGCGATGCAGCCCGGAGCAAAACTGGGCTGAACTACGCGGGTAAGAACGTAAAAGCCGCGACCGGCGATGCGGGGCGGCGACAATGGGCGCAATTCTACCCAGCCTGCACTTTTTTTGCTTGTTCGTCCCGGCGACTCGAGGGTCTTCTCTGCGGCACTTGCGGATGCGAGAGGGAACAGGTGGCGTAGTCTGCTGTCTTATCAAGGCCACAAGTGGGGCCTTTTGCATTGTTCTGCGTTGATGAAAACCCGATTCGTACTGATTGAAACCAGCCATGCCGGCAATGTGGGCGCGGCCGCCCGAGCGCTCAAGACCATGGGCTTCGACGACCTGGTGCTGGTGCGCCCGCGCTACAAGAACGTGCTGCGCAAGGAAGAAACCATTCAGCGTGCCAGCGGAGCACTGGATGTGCTGGACAAGGCCCGCGTGGTCGACACCCTGGAGGAAGCCCTGGACGGCATCAGCCATATGTGCGCGACGGCGATGACGCCACGCGACTTCGGCCCGCCCACACGCACTCCGCGCGAGCATTTCGAGTTGCTCCTGAAAGGAGAACTCGATACGCGCTCTGTGTCTGAAGTGGACGCAGGTCTGACCGATAACCTGCCCACATCCGGTGCGACCTGCAACCAGAAGGGCGTGGCCTTTTTGTTCGGTTGCGAGCGCTTTGGCATGAGCAACGACGATGTCTACCGCTGCGATGTGGCGCTGTCGATTCCGTCCAATCCGCAGTTCGGCTCGCTCAATCTGGGCTCGGCCATTCAGGTCGTTGCCTATGACTGGCGCGTGGCACTGGGTGGATTTCCCGTGGTGGAGCACACGCCCGAGGCGCATCGCGCCGACATGGCCCAGGTGCAGGGCATGCTGGGCCACTGGGAGCAGGCCTTGGCCCATATCGGCTTTCTGGACCCGGCAGCGCCCAAGAAGCTCATGCCCCGGCTTAACCAGCTTTTCAACCGCGCGCAGCTGACCCAGGAAGAAATCCATATTCTTCGCGGTGTTGCCAAAGCCATGCTGCAGAGCCAGCCACCAACCCGCTAGACTTCACAAGCTAAACATTCCTCACGTTGTTATTTGATGCTTGATCGCCTGCGCTCCGACATCCAGTGCATTCTTGACCGCGACCCCGCGGCCCGCAGCACCTGGGAGGTCATCACCTGTTATCCGGGGCTGCACGCCATCTGGCTGCAGCGCCCTGCGCACTGGTGCTGGACGCATGGCTTCAAATGGCTGGGGCGCTTCATCTCGCACATGGGGCGCTGGTTCACCGGCATTGAAATCCACCCCGGTGCCGTCATTGGTCGCGAGGTCTTCATCGATCACGGCATGGGTGTCGTGATCGGCGAAACCGCCGTGGTGGGCGATGGCTGCACCATCTATCACGGTGTCACCTTGGGCGGTACCTCGCTCTACAAGGGCGCCAAGCGCCACCCTACGCTGGGCAAGAATGTGGTGGTCAGTGCCGGCGCCAAGGTGCTGGGCGGCTTCGAGGTAGGCGATGGTGCCAAGATAGGCAGCAATGCCGTGGTCATCAAGCCCGTGCCTGCAGGTGCGACTGCCGTGGGCATTCCGGCGCGCATCATTCCCAGCAAGACTGGGCATAGCGCCGATGTGACCGAGCATGAGTCGGCACCCAAGGTCGAGGCCAAGGCGCAAACGGCTGTCGTGATTGACGAGGATTGCGGCAAGAGCGGCTTCACCGCCTATGGCGTGACGGCCGAAGTCGACCCCGTGGCCCAGGCCATGCGCTCTCTGTCCGAAGGCGCTGCCGGCCATGAAAAGCAGATTGCACTGCTGTGGGCCGCCATTGAGAAGCTCTCGATTCAAGGCCATGTAAAGGACTGTGTGCCCTGCGAGTCCGAACGACCCGAGGCATTCCAGAAGGACAAGATTGATCAGATTCTGGGCAAGTAAACCCCAGGCGCTTGTCCATGGATCGCTTGATGCTTCTGCTCTGCCAGTGAAAGCCAATGCCTGTCGTTGGCTTTTTTCATGGTGCTTGCCCGTAGTCGATTTGAGGGGCGAAAGCCCTGCCTGTCCGGCCGAGACTGCTTGCCAACTCAAACCCAAGGCGAGCAATGATGAATGTGGAACAGGCCATGCAGCAGCGCCATTCGGTGCGTGCTTTTTTGCCAAGGAGGGTGGATGCGGCGCTGGTCAGGGATTTGCTGGCGCAGGCCGGACTAGCGGCTTCAGGCGGCAACCTCCAGCCCTGGCGCGTGATAGCGCTGACGGGGGACAGCCTTCAGGCCTTGCGCCAGGCCATGCCTGCGGCGACCCCCAACTCTGATCCTGCCCTGGTCTATCCACCTCAGCTGTGGGAGCCCTATCGCAGCCGCCGCTTTGACAATGGCGAGGATCTCTATCGTTCCATAGGCATGGGGCGTGAGGACAGGAGTGGGCGGTTGCTGCAGCTAGCCCGGAACACCCATATGTTTGGCGCACCTGTAGGCGTATTCGTCGCGGTCGAGAGCCGCATGCTGCATGCGCAGTGGGTGGATCTGGGCATCTATCTGCAATCGCTGATGCTGCTGGCGACCGGAAAGGGGTTGGCCACCTGCGCCCAGGGCTTCTGGCGCAATTACAGCGATTTTGTGAGCCGGCATCTGGCGCTGCCGCAGGGCTACCAGATCGCTTTTGGCATGGCTCTGGGCTATGAGGACAGCGCGGCACCCATCAACCAGTGGCGCTCCACCAGGGCAGAGCCCGGGGAATGGTGCGAGATGCGCGGGTTCGAATGAGCCTTGTCTTGATGCCGGTGCGGGCAGTCGCTTGACGCTTCTTCTTGCGTGGCAAGAAGGCGAGGACGAAGCGCAGGGCATCAAGCCGGGTGCCATGCAGGCAGCCCGGCTGCTTCTTCAATGCCGACCGGCTACTTCCACAGAGCGCACTTGCTCTCTTCCTTGGTGGTGAAGACCTGGTCGCCGGGCAGGGTCTTGAGCACCTTGAAGTAATCCCAGGCCTTCTTCGATTCGGCCGGCGTCTTGACCTGCAGCAGATACATGTCGTGAGCGTAGCGGCCGTCGGGGCGGATCACGCCCTTGGCATAGAAGTCCGACAGCGGCGTGGCCTTGAAGCCGGCCATGATCTTGTCGGCGTCCGTCGTGCCCAGCTTCTCGGCCAGCTTCAGATACTGCATGGCGGCCGAGTAGTTGGCTGCCTGCAGCGAGGTGGGCATCTTCTTGAACTTGGCAAAGAAGCGATCCGAGAACTTGCGGCTTTCGGGATTCAGGTCCCAATGCCAGCTGTCGGTGAACATCAGGCCTTCCGTGGCTTTGAGGCCCAGGCTGTGGATGTCGGAGCTGAACAGCAGCAGGCCGGCCAGCTTCATGGTCTTGGTCAGGCCGAACTCGCGTGCCGACTTGATGGCATTGATGGTGTCGCCGCCTGCATTGGCCAGGCCCAGAATCTGGGCCTTGGAGTTCTGAGCCTGCAGCAGGAAGGAAGAGAAGTCGGCTGTGTTCAGCGGGTGCCTGACGTTGCCCAGTACCTTGCCGCCAGCGGCATTGACCACGCGGGTGGTGTCGGCCTCCAGCGCCTGGCCAAAGGCATAGTCGGCCGTCAGAAAGAACCAGCTCTTGCCGCCCAGCTCCACCACTGCCTTGCCCGTGCCCTTGGCCAGCGCCACGGTGTCATAAGCATAGTGCACGAAATAGGGACTGCACTGATCGTTGGTCAGTGCCGAAGTGCCCGCGCCGTTGATGATGTAGACCTTTTTCTTCTCGTCGGCCACCTTGCCCATGGCCAGGCCGGCACTGGAGGTGGTGCCGCCGATTAGCATGTTCATGCCCTGGGTGTCGAACCACTCGCGTGCCTTGCTGGCCGCGATATCGGCCTTGTTTTGGTGGTCGGCCGTCAATACTTCGATGGGCTTGCCCAGCAGCTTGCCGCCAAAGTCGTCCACAGCCATCTGCACGGCCAGAGCACCACCCTTGCCGTCCACATCGGCATAGAGGCCCGACATATCGGTGATGAAGCCGATGCGAATCTTGTCCTGCGCCTGAGCGCCTGCAGCGGTCAGCAGGCATCCCAGTGCCAGCGTCAATGTTCTTGGGGAAAAAACGGTAGCGGAGCAAACAGAGCGAGGCTTCATCAGAGTCATCTCCTGAGGTGGTGAGTACCCGGTCACTGCGACGGGCAGCCAGCATGGTCGCAGTTGGAGCAGGGCGCGCCATCAGGGCAAGCACCGGGGCGGCTGCGACAAGGTATCCACGGCGACTCGGGAAAATGCCGCAAGCTCCTACACTGCACACCAGTGATTTAGGAAAGTAGAAGAGATGGATATTCGTCAAGCATTGCAGCAGCGTCGTTCGGTGCGCGCTTTTCTGCCGCAGGCCGTGGCTGCTGCCACGGTGCGGGACTTGCTGGAGACCGCAGCGCAGGCGCCGTCCGGCGGCAATATGCAGCCCTGGCGTGTGACCGCAGTGGGCGGACAGGCGCTCAAGGATCTGTGCGCCAGGGCCAGGGAGACCGAGGCCGTGCAGCGCCCCGGCCTGTCCTATCCACCCGGTTTGTGGGAGCCCTACCGCAGTCGCCGCTTTGAAAACGGCGAAGATCTGTATCGCTCACTCAATATCGGTCGCGAGGACAAGGCAGCACGTCTGGCCCAGCTGGCCAAGAACGGCCAGATGTTCGGTGCGCCAGTGGGTATTTTCGTGGCCGTGGAGGAGCGCATGGGCTATGCGCAATGGGTGGATCTGGGCATCTATCTGCAGTCCTTCATGCTGCTGGCGGTGGAGAAAGGTCTGGCCACCTGTGCCCAGGGCTTCTGGCGCATGTACAACGACATGCTGATCGAACAGCTGGCATTGCCGGATGGCTACCAGATTGCCTTTGGCATTGCCCTGGGCCACGAGGATGTCAGCGCGCCCATCAACCAGTGGCGCGCAAGCCGTGCTGCCAGCAATGAATGGCTGGCGCTGCAGGGGCTGGATTGAACGGCGGATTAGACGCTTGAGGGTCAGGATAGTTAAACAGCTTCAAGAGTGCGCAAATTGTGGCAAAACCAGCCTATACTGCGTGCAGCTCCGGGGTGTGCGAAAGCGCTGAGATGCCAGTCACTGTGAAAACAGTGCAGGCGAACCCGACGAACTTGATCCGGTTCATACCGGCGGAAGAAGAGCGGGACCCTGACGCAGGGCCGATGGATTGACAGGGCAACTGGCACGAGTGCCAGCCCTGAAAGTCATAGGCACAGCAAACCCCAGGCGCCTCGCGCACTGGGGTTTTGTCTTTTCTGGACAGCCGGTGCGTGAAGAACCAGGCCGAAATTGCAGAATTTCGGCGGCACAGGCCGGATACCCATAGCGGGCCGGGCCAGTGCAGGGCAAGATCAGAGCAGGGCCGCACTCCACGGAGCGTTTGATGCACTTCAACCGCTTTGAGGAGACTGCGATGAACGCCCCTGATTCCATTTTTACGCCTGCTGCAGGTCATGCCCCCGATGCCGCCCGTTTTGCCGAGCTGCTGGCTCAGTCGCGCCAGCCGTTTCCCGCATCGACCAAGAGCTATCTGAGTGGCGCGCTGCATCCGCAGCTGCGTGTGCCGGTGCGCGATATTGCGCTCACCAATGGAGAGCAGGTCAGCGTCTACGACACCTCGGGCCCCTATACCGATCCCGCCGTACAGATCGACGTGCGCCAGGGCTTGCCCAGCGTGCGAGGTGCCTGGATCGAAGCGCGCGGCGACAGCGAATACTACGTGGGTCGCCTGCGTGTGGCGCTGGACGACGGCGGCAAGCGCGGCGAGGAAGATGCGCGCGTGGCCCAGCTGCGCGCCGAGGCGGCCGCGCTGCAGCGCCAGCCGCGCCGTGCCAAATCAGGCCAGAACGTGACCCAGATGCACTATGCCAAGCGCGGCATCATCACGCCCGAGATGGAGTATGTGGCCCTGCGTGAAAACGGTCGCCGTGAATGGATGGCGCAGTACCAGCAGGACGCGGCGCGCGAGCTGCGCCTGGCCGGCAACAGCCTGGGCGCGGCGATCCCGAAGATCATCACACCCGAATTCGTGCGCGACGAAGTGGCGCGCGGCCGCGCCATCATTCCGGCCAATATCAACCACCCTGAAATCGAGCCCATGGCCATCGGCCGCAATTTCAAGGTCAAGATCAACGCCAACATCGGCAATTCGGCCGTGACTTCCAGCATCGAGGAAGAGGTGGAAAAGCTGGTCTGGGCCATTCGCTGGGGCGCGGACAATGTCATGGACCTGTCCACCGGCAAGAACATCCACACCACGCGCGACTGGATTGTGCGCAACTCGCCCGTGCCCATCGGCACCGTGCCCATCTATCAGGCGCTGGAAAAGGTCGGCGGCATTGCCGAGGATCTGACCTGGGAGATCTTTCGCGACACGCTGGTCGAGCAGGCCGAGCAGGGCGTGGACTACTTCACCATCCACGCCGGCGTGCGCCTGGCCTACATCCACCTCACGGCCCAGCGCCGCACCGGCATCGTCTCGCGCGGCGGCTCCATCATGGCCAAGTGGTGCATGGCTCATCACCGCGAGAGCTTCCTCTACGAACATTTCGAGGACATCTGCGACATCATGAAGCAGTATGACGTGAGCTTCTCGCTGGGCGATGGCCTGCGTCCCGGCTGCGCGTCGGATGCCAACGACGATGCCCAGTTTGCCGAGCTGGCCACGCTGGGCGAGCTGACGCAGATCGCCTGGAAGCACGATGTGCAGACCATGATCGAAGGCCCTGGCCATGTGCCCATGCACATGATCCAGCAGAACATGACCGAGCAGCTCAAGCACTGCCACGAGGCCCCGTTCTACACCCTGGGCCCGCTGACCATAGACATCGCCCCCGGCTACGACCACATCGCCAGCGCCATCGGCGCGGCCATGATCGGCTGGTTCGGCACGGCCATGCTGTGCTATGTCACGCCCAAGGAGCATCTGGGTCTGCCCGACCGAGACGACGTCAAGCAGGGCATCATCGCCTACAAGATTGCGGCCCATGCCGCGGATGTCGCCAAGGGCCATCCGGGCGCGCGTTCGCGTGACGATGCGCTCTCCCTGGCGCGCTTCGACTTCCGCTGGCAGGACCAGTTCAACCTGGGACTGGATCCCGACACGGCCCAGGCCTACCACGACGAAACCCTGCCCAAGGACAGCGCCAAGGTGGCCCATTTCTGCTCCATGTGCGGACCCAAGTTCTGCTCCATGAAGATCACCCAGGAAGTGCGCGACTTTGCCAAGCAGCAAGGCGTGAGCGCCGAGAACAGCATTGCCGTGGGCATGCAGGCCAAGGCGGCGGAGTTCAATCAGGCGGGCGGCGATTTCTACATTCCCATCGTCAATGCCTCGACCGACACCACGGCACGTTGACCTGAGCTGAAGCCGGGCTGCGGCACTTGTGCATCAAGCGCTTTTGCCCGTCGCCATGAAAAATGCAGGCCGCAGGGCCTGCCTTTTTGCCGAGTGATGCCGCAGGGCTGCGGCGTTCGGCTTGGAAAGGGGCGCTGGGGACGCGGCCCGTCAGGTCCATCTCGATAAGGCGCAAATATCGCGATGTAAGTTTGTTGCGGATTGACGCTTGGAGCTGCTGGAACTGCTGCCATGAAAAAACGGACAGCTGCCGCGGCTTGCTGTCCGTTGTGCCGATGCGGGGCGTATGCCTCGCGGGTTCAGGTCACCGCCAGTACTGGCATTTGCTTTCCGCCTTGGTGGTCCAGATCTGCTCGGCTGGCAGCTTCTTGATGATCTTGTAATAGTCCCAGGTGCCCTTGGATTCGGCCGGCGACTTGACCTGCATCAGGTACATATCGTGCACATAGCGGCCGTCTTCACGGATATAGCCCTGGCCGAAGAAGTCGTCGATCTTGGTGCTTTTCAAGGTGGCCATGACCTTGTCGGCATCGAGCGTGCCGGCTTTTTCCACGGCCTTGAGGTAGTTCATGGTGGCCGAGTAGTCGGCAGCCTGGATCTCGCTGGGGCGGCGCTGGGTCTTGGTCATGAAGGCGTCGGCAAACTTGCGCGAGCCATCGTTCATGTCCCAGTACCAGGGGGCGGTGAACTGCATGCCTTCGGTGTTCTTCAGGCCCAGGCTGTGGATGTCGCTGAAGAAGACCAGCAGGCCGGCCAGCTTCATGTTCTTGGTGACGCCGAATTCCTTGGCCGCCTTGATGGAGTTGATGGTGTCTCCGCCGGCATTGGCCAGGCCCAGAATCTGCGCCTTGCTGTTCTGGGCCTGCAGCATGAAGCTAGAGAAGTCGCTGGCGTTGAGCGGCGTCTTGACCGAGCCCAGCACCTTGCCGCCACGTGCTTCGATGATCTTGCTGGTGTCGGCTTCCAGGGCGTGGCCGAAGGCATAGTCGGCCGTCACAAAGAACCAGCTCTTACCGCCCGTGTCCACCACGGCACCGCCCGTGCCCTTGGCCAGGGCCACGGTATCGAAGGCGTAGTGCACGGTATAGGGGCTGCATTGCTCGTTGGTCAGAGCCGAGCTGCCCGCGCCATTGTCGATAAAGACGCGCTTTTTCTCCTGTGCGACCTTGGCCATGGCAAGGGCCGTGGCGGAGTTGGTGCCGCCGAACACCAAGCTGATGCCCTGGGTGTCTATCCATTCGCGGGCCTTGCTGGCCGCGATATCTGCCTTGTTCTGGTGGTCGGCTGTCAGCAGCTCGATGGGCTTGCCCAGTACCTTGCCGCCAAAGTCGTCAATCGCCATCTGTATGGCAACGGCACCGTTTTTGCCTTCCACATCGGCATAGAGGCTGGACATGTCGGTGATGAAGCCGATCTTGACTTTTTCCTGTGCCATGGCGGGAGCCGCGAAGGCCGCCGTCAGGGCGAGAGCCAGCAGGGAAGCAGTGGGCGCAGACTGGGACAAGCGATGCATGGAGTCTCCTGAAAATTATGAGAAATGTGGAGAGAGCGTGCAGCGTCCGGTTGGCGGGTGGCCGCCGTCGCTGCATCGCAGCAAACATGCTAGGGGTGGCGATTGCGTCTGGCATCGGGGCAAGCACTTGCGGGAAATCCCAAGGGATACACCATCTTTGATAGCTGCTAGCGCTTTTTGTTCATAGGTTTCAGATGGATTTATTGCTGAAGTCCATGGATGAAAGGCGCAAATTGCTTTTATTCTGATAGCGATTGCAGCGAGATACCCGCAGCAGCCATGCCACGTGAGCACCATGAAAAAAGCAGCCCGCAGGCTGCTTTGGTGGATGTTTTGGCAGGGATTGCACCTGGCGCTGCAGGCTATGCAGTGCGCGGCGCGCGAATCGCGGTCTTGGGGCGAAAGGCCTTGCAGATCTCGTCATGGGTCTCGAGATAGGGGCCGCCGATCAGGTCGATGCAGTAGGGCACGGCAGCAAAGATGCCGTTGACCTTGGATTTGCCGTCGGCGTCCTTGAGGCCTTCCAGCGTCTCGGCAATCGCCTTGGGCTGTCCCGGCAGATTGATGATCAGGCTGCTGCCGCGTATCACCGCCACCTGGCGCGAGAGTATGGCCGTGGGCACAAAAGCCAGGCTGATCTGGCGCATCTGCTCGCCAAAGCCCGGCATTTCCTTGTGGGCCACGGCCAAAGTGGCCTCGGGCGTCACATCGCGCAGCGCGGGGCCGGTACCGCCGGTGGTCAGCACCAGGCTGCAGCCTGCATCGACCAGCTCGATCAGCGCCGCGCTGATGCCGGCCTGCTCGTCGGGAATCAGGCGCGGCTCGAACTGGATGGGGTTCTTGAGCGCGCGGCTCAGCCATTCCTGCAGCGCGGGCAGGCCCTTGTCTTCATAGACGCCGCTGCTGGCGCGGTCGCTGATGGAGACGATGCCGATCTTCACGGCATCGTGAAGATATACGGATACGGGCGCATCACTCATCGCCGTCATCCTCGGCGCTCGCACCGGCCTTGCCGGCGCTGGCCAGTTGCTCGCGCACCAGTTGGAACAGGTCGCGGTAGGCGCGGCCCTTGCTGACTTCCTTGGGTTCGGCATCGGGGCCGGCGGCAGCGGCCGCTGCGGCGGCTTGCTCCTTGGCCTTGTCGATGTCCTTGCGCGACTGGCGGATCAGCGAGCGCAGCTGCTGCACATCGGTGCCGGGGAAATGCTCCAGCCAGATGGACAGGGCCGCTTCCTCGACGATCAGGCGGTCGCGCCATTGCTCGGCCACCTGCAGCGACATTTTTTCGCTGGCCGAGCCATTGCGCTGCTCGTCCAGCGCCTGCTTCACGGCTGCGACCTGTTCCGGCGTCAGCTTGCGCATGAGCTTGCCGACATATTGCATCTGGCGGCGCTTGCCTTCGAAGTTGGTGATGCGCTTGGCTTCGGCCAGCGCGTCGATCAGTTGGTCGGACAGCTGCAGACGCTTGAAGAGGTCGCTGCGCAGCGTCATCAGCTCCTTGCCCAGATCCTGCAGCGCATCACTTTCGCGCTTGAGGTCGGTCTTGGTGGAATCGTAAGTGCCTTTGAGTTCGGCCTTCAGCTCAAGGTCCAGCTCGCTGCCTTCGGCAACGAACTTTCCGCGAACAAAATAGCCTTTGGTGGGTTTGCGTGACATGGTAAGGGGGCAATATCGGTGGCAGCGCAGAGGGCGCCGCAGTGGCGGCTATCATATCCGCCGCTATGAAAAAACCTCGCTCCAGCAATACAAGCACTTCCAGTGCACAGGCCCAATCCGCACCGCAAGCCGGTTTCAGCTTCAGCCAAGCCTTTTTCGAGGGGCTGGTGGACCAGGCTTTGCAGCATGCCAAAAAGCTGGGTGCGACGGACGCCGGCGCCGAGGCTTCCGAGGGCTGCGGCCTGTCGGTCAGCGTGCGCAAGGGCCAGCTGGAGACCGTGGAGCGCAACCGCGACAAGTCGCTGGGCGTGACCGTCTATCTGGGTCAGCACCGGGGCAATGCCAGCACCTCGGACTTCTCCGAAGCCGCCATCAAGCAGACCGTGCAGGCCGCCTATGACATCGCGCGCTTCACCGCAGAAGACCCGTTTGCCCGCCTGCCCGACAGCGCAGATATCGCGCTGCCCGGCACGCATCGCGATCTGGATCTGTTCCATCCCTGGGATATCACCAGCGAAGCCGCTGCGGAGATGGCGCTGCGCTGCGAGGAGGCCGCCTTCAAGACCCACCGTCGCGTGAGCAACAGCGAAGGTGCGGGCGTCTCGGCCCAGCAAAGCCATTTCTTCACGGCCCATACCAACGGTTTTCGCGGCGGCTACGCCAGCTCGCGCCACAGCATGTCGGTGGCGCCCATCGCCAAGTTGCCCGGCAAGAATGGCGAGATGCAGCGCGACTACTGGTACAGCTCCATGCGCAATGCTGCAGATCTGGCCTCGCCAGAAGCCGTGGGCCGCTACGCCGCAGAGCGCACGCTGAGCCGTCTGGGCAGCCGCAAGATCCCGACCACCGAATGCCCGGTGCTGTTCGAGTCTCCGCTGGCCGCCGGCCTGCTGGGCAGCTTTGTGCAGGCCGTCAGCGGCAGCGCCCTCTATCGCAAGAGCACGTTCTTGCTCGACTCCATGGGCAAGCCCATCTTCCCCAAGCACATCGATGTCGAGGAAGACCCCTTTGTCCTGGGCGGCAAGGGCAGCTCGCCCTTTGACGAAGAGGGCGTGCGCGTGCAGGCTCGCAAGGTGGTCGATGCCGGCCGCGTGGAAGGCTATTTCCTGTCCAGCTACTCGGCGCGCAAGCTGGGCATGAAGACCACGGGCAATGCCGGCGGCTCGCACAATCTGGTCATGACTTCGCGCCGCACCAAGGCGGGTGACGATCTGGATGCCATGCTCAAGAAGCTGGGCACGGGCCTGTTTGTGGTCGAGCTGATGGGGCAGGGCGTGAACTATGTGACCGGCGACTATTCGCGCGGCGCCAGCGGCTTCTGGGTGGAGAACGGCGAGATCGCTTTCCCCGTGGACGAAATCACGATCGCGGGCAACCTCAAGACCATGTTCAAGGGCATTGAGGCCATCGGAGCCGATGCCTACAACTACGGTGCCAAGACCGTGGGCTCCATGCTGATCAATCGCATGAAGGTGGCCGGCAGCTGATCGCTGTTCGTCGCTCCATGAAAAAAGCAGCCCGGCGGCTGCTTTTTTCATTTCTGCATCAGCTCTCGGCTGCGGCCTGAACTATGCAGTGCGAGAGTTTCTCGAAATGCTTGTGGGCATCGGCACTGAGCTCGATCTGCTTGCGTCTGGCATCCTCGGTATCGGCCAGCAGGATCCAGCCTTTCTGGCGCATGGACTTCAGACGGGTGTGAATCGTGGCCGGAGACCCGAGTTCACGCTGGGCCATCAGATCCCGGACGCAAAGACGCTCCTGGCGCGTGCCGGCATTGGCAATTTGCTCCAGCAGGCGTTCCTCCAGTGGATCCAGTGCGGGCAGCACTGGCAGGTTGCGGATGGTCGCTGCCAGGTGCAAAAAGCGTAAATAGATATCGGCAGACAGGGACTTTGGCATGAGAAGGCAAAAACAGACGACGCGCCGCTAACGAAGAGCGAATAAACGGCACTCATAATACTGTGCAGACAGTGAACAAGCTCGGCGGCAGCGCATGAAGAACATTTGGACGCAATTTTCGGTGGCGGTTATCACGGCTTTGCTGTTCCTGGCGATGCTGGCTCTTAATCAGTGGATTTTCTCCGAACTGGAATTTGTCAGGGGCGTCAACTGGATTTACCTGCCTGCAGGCGCTCGTCTGCTTTGTACTCTGCTTTTTGCGGAGGCGGGCGTGGCCGGGCTTTTCGTCGTGTCATGGCTGGTCTGCAACTTCTACTTTTTCCCGGATGACTGGCTGCGGGCATTTGCGGGCGGCATCATGGCCACGCTTGCCCCTTATGGCACCTATTGCGCAGCTCGCAAATGGATGGGGCTCGGGCGATCTCTCAGTGATCTCACGCCGCGTCGCCTGCTGTGGCTCAGTGTCATTTACGGACTGAGCAATGCTTTGCTGCACCAGGCCTGGTCCGTGGTCATAGGGGATGGTTTTCAGATGGACCAGCTTCTGGTGATGATTCTGGGCGACTTCAGCGGCACTTTGATCGTCCTGTATGTATTCAAGGCCTTGCTCATGCTGCCGATCAAAGTGGACCGGTATCTGCTCAAGTAAGACCGTTTGCAGTCCCGGTACTCGATTTGACCGCTTTCGCAGCCAGTCATGACTGATGGCAAGTCATACTAGGGGGCTTGATCTAGAAAATCCAATATCAGTTGTCAGTGTCATGAGTTCTGCATCCTCACCCACCTCCGGCATGAGCCGTCCGGACTGGCTCAGCGCCATCATCGTCATCGTGGTCTGGGGTCTTAATTTCGTGGTCATGAAGTGGGGGCTGGCCAAGCTCTCGCCCCTGCTGCTGTGCGCGCTGCGCTTTGCCGCGGCATCGTTGCCGTTTCTGCTGTTCGTGCGTCCGCCCAAAAATCTTTCCTGGGGTCTGCTGGCCGCCTACGGCCTGGTGCAAGGGGTCGGGCAGTTCGGCCTGCTGTTCACCGGCATGAAGCTGGGCATGCCTGCCGGCATGGCATCCGTGGTGCTTCAGACCCAGGCCTTTATCACCATGCTGCTGGCGGCTGCGTTCTTGCACGAGAAACCGCAGCGCTGGCAATGGCTGGGCCTGCTCATCGCACTGGCAGGACTGCTGCTGATCGGTGCAGCCCATGGCGAGGGGACATCGGATATGACGCTGATCGGTTTTGTGCTGACCGTGGGCGCCGCAGCCATGTGGGCCGGCTCGAATCTGCTGACGCGGATGGCGGCCAAGCAAGGCTCGTATGAGCCGGTGTCCTTCATCGTCTGGACCAGCGTCTTCCCCATGATGCCGCTGCTGTTGCTGTCCCTGTGGGTGGATGGCGCGGATTCGGTGGCTTCGCAGCTGCAGTCCATAGGCTGGAGCGAGCTTGGGGTGATCGCCTATCTGGCTTTTCTGTCCACCTTGCTGGGCTATGGTCTGTGGACGCGGTTGCTGCAGCGCTATGCAGCCAGCACCGTGGCCCCTTTGTCGCTGCTGGTGCCGGTGATCGGTCTGCTGTCGGCCATGCTGCTGCTGGGAGAAGCTCCCAATGGCCTGCAATGGCTGGGCACGCTGGGCGTTCTGCTGGGCATGGTGGTCAACCAATTTGGCGGCAAATGGCGACGCTGAGACACCGGCTGGCTGATAGCCGGGCACACCGCTGCTCTGCCGCAGCGGCTGGTGACTGCCTGGCAGAGTACTTTGCCAGCGCAGCACGGGCTCGCAAGTCAATAGCTGTTGTCGATCAAAGTTTTTTTGAACACTTGGACTGAATCACGAATATTGAATCTCGTTTTCGTCATTATTATTGCCTGCATCCAGATAAAAGCATGACTTTTCCATTCCGGATTCGAGCCGGCCTGGGATGCGAATATGCAAAGGAATAATGATGCGAGAGGGAGATATTGGCGCGATGCCTCCTGAGCTGCAGCTGGCCCAGCTGCAGGCCTTGGACAGGGTCATGGCCATGGCTGAATTTGGCCTGGATGGGTCGTTGCACCGTGCCAATGACAACTATCTGCAGCTTATGGGCTTTACGCGTGAGCAGTCTCTGGGCCGCCCACATCGCAGCTTTTGCTCTGCGCGTCTGGCCGACAGTGCCAGGTATCGGGAAATCTGGACGCATCTGTGCGCAGGCAATGCCTACTCCGGAGTGGTGGAGCGACTACGCAGCGATGGCAGCAGTTGCTGGCTGGAGGCTACCTATTCACCGGTGATGGATGCCCAGGGCCGGGTGATGCATATTCTGAAGATCGCTACCGACGTCACGCAGCGGCGAGCCCGGGAGCAGGCGCAGCAGGAGCACTTGCGTCGCTTGTCCCTGGTGGCCGATGCCTCCGACACGGCAGTGGTCATCAGTGATGGAAGCTCACGCATCGTGCATGTCAACGGCGGCTTTACGCGCATGTTCGGCTGGCGCACCGAGGAGGTCGCGGGGCGCATGCCGATTGCCTTGCTGGCTCCTCAGGCGTCCGAGGCCTTTGTGGACCACTATCGCGCAGAATTGCGCGCCGGCCAGCCTGTGGGGCGTGAGGAAATCGTGGTCGGCAAGCATGGACAGCGCTACTGGGCCAAGGTCATCAGCAACCCCATCCTCGACGCGGACGGGCGCTGGCAATACACGGTTTCGATGCTGACCGATATCACGCGCTCCAAGATGCATGAGGCCTTGCAGCACCGAGTGCTGGAAGCCATGGCGCGCGAGCGGCCGCTGGTGGAGGTGCTGGAGATGGTGTGCCAGGAGGTCGAGAGGATTGCTCCGGAGGTGACGGCATCGATTCTCGAGGTGGATGCCCAGGGGCTGCTTCACCCGCTGGCCGGACCAAGCCTGCCGCATTCTTATTCAGCGCTGCTAGACGGGGTGGCCATAGGGCCGAATGTGGGCTCCTGCGGAACGGCGGCCTGGCGCAACGCGCCGGTGCTGGTGGACGATATTGCACATGATCCGTTGTGGACGGATTTCAAGCACCTGATCCTGCCGCTGGGGTTCAAAGCCTGCTGGTCCACTCCCATCTGCAACAGCGGCGGCAAGCCGATCGGTACTTTCGCGTTCTATTACCGGGAGCAGCTGACCGGGGATGCCTCGGCTTTTCACCAGCAACTGGTGGATGCCTGCATCCATCTATGCGCCCTGGCGCTGGAGCGTGAGCTGTCGCGCGCGCGCATTCGTCAGCTGGCTTTCTACGACGGACTGACCGGATTGCCCAATCGAAGCCTGCTGCAGGCCAAGGCCGATCAGGCGATTGCATCAGCTGCCGGCAATGACGAGCAGTTGGCGGTGCTGTTCATCGACCTGGACCGGTTCAAGCAGGTCAATGATTCTCTGGGTCATCCTGTGGGGGATGAATTGCTGCGCAATGTCGCGACGCGATTACAGCGCGTGCTGCGCAGCTCCGATATTGCCGGGCGTTTGTCGGGTGACGAGTTTGTTGCCGTGCTGCCGCAATGCGATGCGGAGCATGTGGCCAATACCATCGAACGCCTGCAGGAGCTGCTGGCAGAGCCCCTGAATATTGCCGACACCTCGCTGTCCATATCCGCCAGCGTGGGCATTGCAATGTTTCCCATGGACGGCCGGGATATGGAGACCCTGGTGCACCGCGCCGACATGGCCATGTACCAGGCCAAGAGCAAGGGGCGCGGCCGTTTCTGTTTCTTCAGCAGCGAAATGAACCGCTTGGCCCAGGAGCGCCTGGCATTGGAGACTGCACTGCGCAAGGCGCTCAAAAGCGGCGGCCTGCGCCTGCACTATCAGCCTCAGATCGAAATGGCCACCGGCCGTCTGTATGGCGTGGAGGCCCTGGCGCGCTGGACCCATGCCGAGCTGGGCGAGATTTCGCCAGCCCGCTTCATCCCGCTGGCCGAAGAGTGCGGGCTGATTGCCGACCTGGGCAGCTGGGCATTGGAAGAGGCCTGTCGCCAGCTCTCGCAGTGGCGCGCCAAAGGGATGGAAGTCCCCGCGGTGTCGGTCAATCTGTCGCCATCGAGCTTTCACAATCTGGATTTGCCACGAATGATCGCCGACACGCTGGACCGAAACGATCTGGTGCCGCAGGACCTGACCCTGGAGCTGACGGAAAGCATTTTGCTGGACACCAACCCCAGCACCATGAAGACCATCAACGAGGTGCATGCGCATGGAGTGCGCCTGTCCATGGATGATTTTGGCACCGGCTACTCCAGCCTCAGCTATCTGCGCCGGCTGCCGGTCAGCGAACTCAAGCTGGATCGCAGCTTCGTGGCCGATCTTGAACATGACGAGGCGGCTCGGGCGTTGAGCAGTGCTATTTTGGGCATTGGCAAGAGTCTGCACCTGACCGTGGTGGCGGAAGGGGTGGAGACGTCAACGCAGAGCGTGATGCTGTGCGAGCAGGGCTACCCGGTGGCGCAAGGCTTTCTGTTCGCCCGGCCGCTGGCACCGAAGGAGTTTGAGCATTGGCTGGCTGCCAACCCGGCTTCTCCGGTGTCGACCGCGCCAGGCGCCGTCGCTGCATGAACTTGTCGTGCGGAGGTTCGGCACAGATCGCTCCGGCAGCGATGAAGTGATGTGCAGATGTGGCTGAGAGGCCACGCGCATTGTCATGCTGCCCTGGCTTTGGCGGCTGTTCGGCATCTTCGTCAGGATATGCGAGCATGGTTGCAACTTCAACGTTGTGCCTCAAGGCTTCAGTAGGCGGCTCCTGGCAGTGCCGGGGCCGCCACCGTGGCGCCGGCAAACTGGGTACGCAGCTTGCGCGCGGCATTCACGAACATCAACACATCCACACCCACGGCCACAAAGCTGCAGCCGAGTTGAAGGTAGCGCTGTGCCAGCGCGGGGTCCGAGGTCAGCGTACCTGCAGCCTTGCCGCTGGCAACAATGGTCTGCATCGCTGCCTCGATGGCGGCCTGCACCTCGGGGTGGCCGGGGTTGCCGCGGTGGCCCATGGAGGCTGCCAGGTCGGCAGGACCTATGAAGACGCCATGCACGCCGTCCACGGCGCAGATGGCTTCGAGATTTTTCAGGGCCGTGGTGGTCTCGGCCTGCACCAGCAGACAGACCTCGTCGTCGGCCACATTCAGATAGTCGGCGCGGCTGCTCCACTGAGAGGCTCGTCCCACGGCACTGCCGACGCCGCGCACGCCAAGGGGCGGGTATTGCGTGGCGGCCACGATGGCCTGGGCCTGGTCTGCCGTGTCCACCATGGGCACGAGCAGCGTCTTGACGCCGATATCCAGCATCTGCTTGATCAGGGCTGTGCTGCCTTCCACGACTCGCACCACCGGCTGAGCCGGGTGCGGGGCCACGGCCTGCAGTGCGGCCAGGGTGCTGCGCAGATCGTTGGGCGCATGCTCGCCGTCGATCAGCAGCCAGTCATAGCCTGTGGTGGCGGCAGCTTCGGCCAGGTAGGGGGCGGCCATGGACAGCCACAGCCCGATCTGGGGCTGGCGTGCGGCGATGGCGGTCTTGAAGGGATTCAGTGCGGGCATGGGGGTCTCGATTCAGTGAAAGGGCTGAGTGCAGGTGAATAGGCGCGGCGCCTGTAACTGGCGCGGCCCAAGCCAGAGACGCCAAGCAAGAGCCAGGGCTGGCCGCGCAGCTCTTCAGGGTGGTGTCCTGCATTCAATCCAACCCACCTTGGCAGACGTATTTGATGTGCAGGTAATCGTCGAGCCCGTGGGTCGAGCCTTCGCGGCCGTAGCCTGACTCCTTGACACCGCCAAAGGGGGCGGCCTCGGCGGCCAGTGCGCCTTCGTTGATCCCCACGATGCCCGATTCCAGGGCATCGGCGACGCGCCAGATGCGGCGTAGGTCCTGGCTGTAGAAATAGGCGGCCAGACCGAACGGCGTGTCGTTGGCTGCGGCGATGACCTCGGCCTCGTCGTCGAACATGGTCAGCGGG
Organism: Comamonas sp. Z1; assembly: GCF_008121555.1. Taxonomy (NCBI): domain Bacteria; kingdom Pseudomonadati; phylum Pseudomonadota; class Betaproteobacteria; order Burkholderiales; family Comamonadaceae; genus Comamonas; species Comamonas sp. Z1. The sequence goes on along the minus strand of NZ_VOQT01000014.1, from coordinate 28,205 downwards.
GCCACGGGGCCGAAGGTCTCTTCGCAGGCGCAGGCCATGGCCGCAGTGGCACCCGAGAGCACGGTGGGGGCGTAGTAGGTGGGACCCAGCTCGGGCAGGCGACGGCCGCCCGTGAGCACCTTGGCGCCCTTGGCCACCGCGTCCTCCACATGGCGGGTGATTTTCTCGACCGAGCGGTCGTTGATCATGGGGCCGATCTGCGAGGCCGGGTCGCTGGCCGGGCCCACGTGCAGGGCCGCCACACGGGCGCTGAGTTGCTGGGCAAAGGCCTCGTGCACCGAGCGGTGCACAAAGACGCGGTTGGGGCAGACGCAGGTCTGGCCGCCGTTGCGGAACTTGGCGGCCATGAAGCCGTCCACGGCGGCTGCCACATCGGCGTCCTCGAAAACGATGAAGGGCGCATTGCCGCCCAGTTCGAGCGAGAGCTTTTTGAGGGTGTCGGCGCTGCGGCGCGCCAAGTGCTTGCCCACGGGCGTGGAGCCGGTGAAGGTGATCTTGCGCACGCGGCTGTCATCCAGCCATTGATCGACCACCTCGGGCGTGCGCTCGCGCGAGGCCGTGACGATATTGAGCACGCCGGCAGGCACGCCGGCTTCATGTGCCAGCAGCACCAGGGCCAGCGAGGTCAGCGGTGTGTCCTCGGCCGGCTTGCAGACCACGGTGCAGCCCGCAGCCAGGGCCGGCGCGATCTTGCGCGCAATCATGGCGGCCGGGAAATTCCAGGGCGTGATGGCGGCGACCACGCCCACGGGTTCGAGCAGGGCGAACATGCGCCGGCCCGGCACGGGCGCGGGAATGACTTCGCCATTCATGCGCGTGGCGGCCTCGCCGAACCATTCGATATAGCTGGCGGCATAGGCGACTTCGCCCTTGCCTTCGGCCAGGGGCTTGCCCTGCTCCAGCGAGATCAGCGTGCCCAGATCGTCCTGATGGGCCAGCACCAGATCGTTCCAGCGCTTGATGATGGCAGCGCGCTGCTTGGCCGGCAGCTTGCGCCAGGCAGGCAGGGCCGCCTGGGCGGCGTCCACGGCGGCGCGCGCATCGGCCGCACCGGAATCTGGCACGCTGGTGATGGTGTTGCTCGTGGCCGGATCGGTCACGGCAAAGCTGGCGCCGCTGGCAGCAGGCGTCCAGGCGCCGGCGATGAAGTTGGCGCTGCGCTGCAGTTCGGTGCGTTGCAGTCTGAGTGGCGTGGCGTTCATGGTGAAAATCGCAGAAAGTGAAGGTCGGATAAGGGCGCAAAGCTCTGGAAGATGCGTTTTCTTCAGCTCACGATGCCCAGATGCCAGGGCACGAATTCGTGGTCGCCCAGTCCCAAGGCTTCGCTCTTGGTTGGTTCGCCGCTGGCATGGCGCAGGATCTGCTCGAAGATCTGCTGGCCCAGCTCGGGCACGCTCAGCTCTCCGTCGACGACCACGCCGCAGTTGATGTCCATGTCTTCCTGCAGGCGCTGGTACATGGGCGTGTTGCTGGCCAGCTTGATGGTGGGTGCAGGCTTGCTGCCGAACATGGAGCCGCGGCCCGTGGTGAAGCAGATCAATTGGGCGCCGCTGGCGATCTGGCCCGTGGAGGCCACGGGGTCGTAGCCAGGCGAGTCCATGAAGACGAAGCCGTGCTCGGTGATGGGCTCGGCGTATTCATAGACGGCGCGCAGCGGCGTGGTGCCGCCCTTCATGGCGCTGCCCAGGGATTTTTCAAAGATGTTGGCCAGGCCGCCGGCCTGGTTGCCATGGCCGACCACGCCGTTAAACTGGGCGTTCTGGCCGGCTGCATAGCGTTCCCACCAGGCCAGGCGGTCCAGCAGCTTCTGGCCGACTTCGGGACTGATGGCGCGGCGCGTGAGCATGAACTCCACGCCGTGGATCTCGGGCGTCTCGGACAGAATGGCCGTGCCGCCGTGGCGCACCAGAATGTCCATGGCCGCGCCCAGGCCGGGGTTGGCCGTGATGCCCGAAAAACCGTCCGAGCCGCCGCATTCCAGGCCGATCTTGAGGTGGCTGGCAGCGACGGTGCTGCGCTGGGCCTGGTTGGCGATGGGCAGCATTTCTTCGATGGCGGCAATACCGGCCGCTATGGTGGCGCGCGTGCCGCCCACTTCCTGCATCACCAGGGTGCGCAGCAACTGACCTTCCTTGAGGCCTTGCGAATCCACCAATGCATCGACCTGGTTGCGTTCGCAGCCCAGACCCACGATGAGCACGCCCGCCAGGTTGGGGTGGCGCGCATAGCCGGCCAGGGTACGGCGCAGCACGTCGAAGTGCTCGCTGGGCGAGGACATGCCACAGCCGCTGTTCTGGGCAAAGGCGGCCACGCCATCCACATTGGGAAAGGCTGCCAGCCGCTCGGGCGTGAAGTGGGCGGCGATGCGCTTGATCACGGTGGCCGAGCAGTTGACCGAGGACAGGATGCCGATGAAGTTGCGCGTGCCCACGCCGCCGCCCGCTCGCTCAAACCCCTGGAAAGTGGCGCGCTGTTCTTCGGGCACGTAGTCCACGGGCCGTACGTCGGCACCGAACGAGGGGTCGCGGTAGTAGTCCACCAGCTTGAGGTTGTGGCTGTGCACATAGTCGCCAGGCTCCAGGTCGCGTGTGGCGACGCCGATCACCGTGTCGTACTTCTTGACCTGCTCGCCCTCGGCGATGCGGCGTGCCGCGATCTTGTGACCGGCCGGCACCTGGGCGCGCGTGCGCACTCCCAGCTCGGGAATGTCCTGGCCCAGGGCCAGGGCGGTCTTGGCCACCAGCACATTGTCGTTGGGGTGCAGGTGCAGCAGGGAAGAAGAGGAGGAGAGCATCTTGGAGTCCGGGGATGGCGGGCTTGCGGCGGTGAGGATGCGGTGGGGACGCGGCGCGTCAGCGCATCAGGTCGCGTAGCTTGAGTTTGTCGATGAGCACGGTTTCCTTCTGGTAGATCGTGTTCACATATTTGGCGTAGTCGGGGCCGTCCAGGTAGAGCAAGGGCGCGTCCAGCCTGTCGGCCACGGACTTGAACTCGGGGCTGGCCACGGCCTGGCGGAAGGCATCGCGCAGCTTGGCTTCGACGGCGGGCGGCAGGCCCTTGGGCGCGCCGATGCCGTTGGGCGCATCGACGACCACGTTGTAGCCCAGGTCCTTGAGCGTGGGCACCTCCTTGAAGCGCGGCGTGCGCTGCTCGCCCCAGGTGGCCAGCAGGCGCAGCTTGCCGGCTTCCACATGCGGAGCCCAGGAGCTGGAGTCGGCCAGCGCATCCACATGGCCGCCCAGCACGCCCTGCAGCGCCTCGGCGCCGCCCTTGTAGGGAACATGGCTGAGCTGGATGCCGGCTGCAGCCGCAAACTCCTCCATGCCCACATGGGTGGCGCCGCCAACGCCGGCGTGGGCGTAGGTGATGCTGCCGGGCTTGGCCTTGGCAGCGGCGACGAAGTCCTGCAGGGTCTTGAAGCGCGAGTTGGCCGGTACGGCGATGCCGAAGGTCTGGCCCGAGGTACGCGCGATATAGGTGTAGTCCTTGCGCGGATCGGCCTGCAGCGTGCCAAGCTGGGAGAAGCGCGTGACCGAGATCGGGATCTGGCCGATGGTGTAGCCGTCGGGTTTGGCCGAGGCCAGGGCCTTGGAGCCGATCATGCCGGAGGCTCCGGCTCGGTTTTCCACCGCAATCGCCTGGCCCAGGATGCGGCTGGCCACGGTGCACAGCGCGCGCATAGACTGGTCGGCCGTGCCGCCGGCAGGCCAGGGGCAGATGAAGGTGATGGGGCGCTCGGGCCAGGTCTGGGCCAGCAGGCGGGTGGAACTGCCGAGCGTGGCTGCGCCGAGGGCGCCGAGCACAAAACTGCGTCGGCTGTCGCGTGGGGGGATCATCGCTTGTCTCCTGTCGTTATTTGAACTGCCAGCCCCGATTGTTCAAAACTGCTCCATGACAATCCAATGAAAAGATAGACTCTCTTCATAACTATTAGGTAATAAAGCCCCATGAGCAAGATCGATCGTGTGCTGCGCTCCAACCTCAAGCTGCGCCATCTGCAGTTGCTGGTGGCGCTGGACCAGTTCCGTCACCTGGGCCGTGCGGCCGAGTTTCTGGCAGTGACCCAGCCCGCCGTCTCCAAGACCCTGGCCGAGGTCGAACGCATGCTGGACATGGTGCTGTTCGAGCGCTCCACGCGCGGGACCGAGCCCACGGCAGCTGGTGTCAGCATGGTGCGGTTTGCGCGCTCGGTGCTGGCCGGTTTCGAACGCACGCGCGACGAGATGGTTGCCGAGGCCAGCGGTGCCCGCGGGCGCGCCAGTGTGGGCGCCATGGTGGTGGCCACGCCGGTGCTGCTGGCGCGCGCCGTGGAGCGGTTGAAAGCGCGTTCGGACCAGACCACGGTGATGGTGGAGGAGGGGGACCTGACGCGCTTGCTGCCCAAGCTGCGCCTGGGCGAGCTGGATCTGTTCGTGGGACGGCTGGAGCCCGGCTATGCCGCGCCCGACCTGGAGACCGAGGCGCTGTACGACGATCCCATGGTGGCCGTGGTGCGGCCCGGTCATGCGCTGCTGGCGCCGGGTGCGGCCAGCTGGCAGGCCCTGGCGGGCCAGCCCTGCGTGCTGCCGCCGCCCTGGGCCTCGCTGCGCGTGAAGCTGGAGCAGCAGTTCTATGCCCACGGCCTGCACCCGCCAGCCGACATCGTGGAGACCGCATCCTTTCTCTCGCAGCTGACCTTTGTGCACCAGCGCGGCGCCGTGGCCTTCATGGCGCGTGGCGTGGCCCGCTGCCATGCTGCCCTGGGTACGCTGGCCATGCTGGATCTGGGCGTGCCCATCGATCTGCCGCCCGTCGGCCTGATCACCTTGCGCGGCCAGCCGCTGACGCCGACCACGGGCTTGCTGGTCGAATGCCTGCGCGAGGTTGCAGGGGAGCTGGGCTGAGCCTGGAATGAGCCTGATATAGGGCGGGCTGGCCCTCTGGAGCCGCTCTGCTCTGGCGTGCTACCGTGGTGCAATCCTTGTCCCATGTCTTGAGCCTTGTGCCGGGCATGATTCTTGGTCCAACCATGGAGACCCATCTATGACCGCCTTGCCACCCATGCCCGCACCTTCGGCCGAGCCTGTCAGCGGCCCCGAGGCCTCGGCTCTGATCGATGCCAGGATTGCCGGCCTGGACGACTGGCGCGGCGCCATGCTGGCTCGCGTGCGCGCGCTGATCCACGAGGCCTTGCCCGCCGTGGTGGAAGAGCTCAAATGGCGCGGAACGCCCGTATGGTCGCAGGACGGCTTCCTGTGCACGGGCGAGACCTACAAGGCCGTGGTCAAGCTGACCTTCGCGCATGGCGCGGCCCTGGCCGATCCGGCCGGCCTGTTCAATGCCAGTCTTGAAGGCGCCACGCGCCGGGCCATAGACCTGCATCTGGGCGATGCGCTTGACGCCGCAGCGTTCCAGGCACTGGTGCAGGCCGCTGCGCAGCGCAATGCCCAGGCCCAGTCGGCCAGAAAACCGGCTTCGCAAGCCAAAGCCAAACCGCGGCCTGCAGCCTAGCTCGCCGCAGCCGGTGGCCCTGGGCGTGCAGGCGTGCAAAAGCACCCGGTGCAGGCTCAGCCTGCGCGTGGTGCGTCTTGAATCGGGCCGGCTGCGGCCAGCCCGGAGTCATCAGGCCTTGGCGATGGCCGCGGCGATGGCTTCGCCCACCTCGGTGGTGTTGGCCTTGCCGCCCAGATCGGGCGTCAGCGGACCGGCCTTGATCGTGTGCTCGATGGCGGCCACGATGGTGTCGTGGGCCTGGCGCCAGGCACCTTCGCTACGGCCCAGGAAGTCCAGCATCAGCGCGCCCGACCAGACCATGGCAATGGGGTTGGCGATGTTCTTGCCGTAGATGTCGGGCGCTGAGCCGTGCACGGGCTCGAACAGCGAGGGGAAGGTGCGGTCGGGGTTGAGGTTGGCCGATGGTGCCAGGCCGATGGTGCCCGTGGTGGCAGGGCCCAGGTCGGACAGGATGTCGCCAAACAGATTGGTGGCGGCCACCACATCGAAGCGGCCGGGTTGCAGCACGAAGCGGGCTGTCAGGATGTCGATGTGCTGCTTGTCCAGCGTGACTTCGGGGTAGTCCTTGGCCACATCGTCGGCGCGCTTGTCCCACCAGGGCATGCTGATGGCGATGCCGTTGCTCTTGGTGGCCAGGGTCACGTGCTTCTTGGCGCGGCTCTGGGCCAGATCGAAGGCGTACTTGAGCAGGCGATCGGCGCCCTTGCGCGAGTAGACCGATTCCTGGATGCAGATCTCGCGGTCCGTGCCTTCGAACATCACGCCGCCCAGCGAGGTGTATTCGCCTTCGGTGTTTTCGCGCACCACGTAGTAGTCGATGTCGCCGGGCTTGCGGCCGGCCAGGGGGCAGGGCACGCCTTCGAACAGGCGCACCGGGCGCAGGTTGATGTACTGGTCGAATTCGCGGCGGAACTTGAGGAGGGACCCCCACAGCGAGACATGGTCGGGCACGGTGGCGGGCCAGCCCACGGCGCCGAAGAAGATGGCATCCATGTCCGATAGCTGGGCCTTCCAGTCGTCGGGCATCATCTGGCCGTGTTCGGCGTAGTAGTCGCAGTGAGCCCAGTCGAAATGGTGGAACTCCAGCGGCAGGTCGAAGCGCTTGGCTGCGGCTTCCAGCGCGCGCAGGCCTTCGGGCATGACTTCCTTGCCGATGCCGTCGCCGGCGATGACTGCAATCTTTTTGGGAGTGGACATGGTGCTCTCTCGTGAATGTGTTGGGTGGCGAGGCAGCGGCTCAGCCCGTGCCTGGCGGTATTCTGCACCTTGCATAACTGAATACAATTGACTGATCGTGGCCTGATTGTTTACAGATCGTGCAGAAAATGCCCTCGCCCGAAGACCTGCGTGTCTTCACCACCGTGGTGCGCAAAGCCAGCTTTGCCGAAGCTGCGGCCGCGCACAATGCTTCGCCGGCCTTTGTCAGCAAGCGCATCCGCCTGCTGGAGCAGGAGTTGGGCGTAAAGCTGCTGCATCGCACCACACGGCGGGTCGCTGTCACGGAGCAGGGCGAGCGCGTCTACCACTGGGCGCAGCGCATTCTGGACGAGGTCGAGCATCTGCTGCAGGAGGTGGACGTGACGCGGCGCCAGCCGCGCGGCCTGCTGCGGGTGTCCACCAGCTTCGGCTTTGGCCGCAATGTGGTGGCGCCCGCGCTGTCGCAGCTGATTGCGCAATATCCGGCGTTGCAGCTGCGCCTGGAAGTGTTTGACCGCATCGTCGATGTTGCGGCCGAGGGCTTCGATCTAGACGTACGCGTGGGCGACGAGATCGCCCCGCACCTGATTGCCCGGCATCTGGCCGACAACCACCGCGTGCTGTGCGCGGCCCCGGCCTATATTCAGCGGCGCGGCAGTCCGCGCACGCTCGACGAGCTGGCTGCGCATGACTGCCTGGTCATCAAGGAACGTGACCATCCCTTCGGTGTCTGGAAACTGCGCTCGGGCAGTCAGGAGCGCAGCGTGAAAGTGACCGGGCCGCTGTCCACCAATCATGGCGAGATGGCCGTGCAATGGGCGCGCGACGGCCATGGCATCGTGCTGCGCTCGCTCTGGGATGTGGCGGCCGATCTGCAGGCCGGCAGCCTGCTGCAGTTGCTGCCCGAGTGGCAGCAGCAGGCGAATATCTGGGCCGTTTATCCGACGCGGCTGGAGCGCTCGGCCAAGGTGCGGGTCTGCGTCGAGTTTCTGCAGGAGTTCTTTAGCAAACAGGCTCCCACGGGACTTCGGAATGCTATTAAAAAAGAAGCTGCTATCGAATGATATACATGAATTTCAGAGTCTTTTGAATCTGAAAGATATGTACGGCAAGCGCAAGCAGCTTCTGTTTTTGAGCCTGATGCCGCGTGGCGGCTCAGGCCGGTGGCCAATTACTTTGTCAGCGCGGCCTTCACGGCAGCGGACACCAGGCCCATATCGGCCTTGCCGGCCAGCTGGGCCTTGACGGCGCCCATCACCTTGCCCATGTCGCCAGGGCCGGAGGCACCCAGTTCGGCCACGATGGCCTGCACGGCTGCGGTGATCTCGGCTTCTCCCATGCGTTCGGGCAGATAGACCTTGAGCACTTCCATTTCGGCCTTTTCCACATCGGCCAGATCGGCGCGGTTGGCGGCTTCGAAGGCGGCGATGGAGTCCTTGCGCTGCTTGATCAGCTTGTCGACGATGGCGATGACGGCGGCGTCGTCGAGCTCGATGCGCTCGTCCACTTCCTTTTGCTTCATCGCGGCCTGCAGCAGGCGGATGGTGCCCAGGCGCGCGCTGTCCTTGGCACGCATGGCGGTCTTCATGTCTTCGGTAATCTGGGCTTTCAGGCTCATGGCTTTCTCCTTGGGGTGGGCGAACGGACGCTGACTGTCCATGCGCTGGGAGGTCACTGCGCGGCCGGGCAGGCTTGGCAGTGGCCAGAAAACAAAAAACCCGCGCCTGGCGTCCCGAGCGCGGGTTTGCGGCTGTTTTAAGGCCGACTGGTCCTAATCAACGATTAGTACAGCTTCTTAGGCAGTTGCATGCTGCGAACGCGCTTGTAGTGACGCTTCACGGCAGCAGCCTTCTTGCGCTTGCGCTCGGCTGTGGGCTTTTCGTAGAACTCGCGAGCACGCAGATCGGTCAGCAGACCCAGCTTTTCGATGGTGCGCTTGAAGCGGCGCAGGGCAACTTCATAGGGCTCGTTTTCTTTGACGCGAATGGTAGTCATTTAATTTCCAGATATATCTGTGCTGACAGAGGGTTCTCGGGAAGATCGGGCCTGAGAGCCATGAACAGCGGTTTCCCCGCCACTTTTTAACTAGTATGGCCGACGGGGTAATGCCAGCAAAGTCGAGCATTATAGACCAAGACTTGGGCTGCGTCTTCAATGGGGCGTGAAGCAATCCGGCGTCGGTCGCGCGCGCATGATTTTGCGGCAACAGGCAGGGCGTTGTCGCAGACCAGATCCAGGCGCCGCCATTGTGCCTTTTGGACTATCGGCGCGTTCAAGTCGCGTGTGTTGTGGAGCGAGGCCGGATGCGCAATGCAAGAGCACGGTGCTGCCCAGGCGCCAGGACAGCCGAGCTCGGCTCTGGGGTTTCTTGGGAGTATCGTGTGCACGAAAATTGCATACAGTTTGGAGGCTTTATTTCATGACCGAGGTCAAGGAATAAGTGGGTTTCGTGCTTGTGCGCGTCGCTGTTTTTCTGTGTTCAAGGAGCTTCCATCTTGTCCAGCGCTTCTCATTCCTCATTTATTTCGCGTCGCCAATGGATGGCTTCGGCCGTAGCCGTGCCGGGCTTGCTGGCATTGACGGCCTGTGCCGGCAGGGCCGGAGTTTCCGGGCCTGCCGCATCTGGCGGTTCCCTGGTGGTGGGTGGTCTGTTTGCGGGCTCGCGCAGCGACAAGGGCTTTATGGAGGCTGGCTGGCGCGGCCTGGAAAAAGCGCGCCAGGAGCTGGGCGTGCAGACCCGCTTTCTCGACGGCATGGCGCCCAGGAAGGAGTTGCTGGTGCCGGCTCTTGCACAGCTTGCGGAGCAGGGTGCGCAGCTGGTGATTGCCCATGGCGGGCAGAACAATCAGGCCGCAGCCGAAGTTGCGGCGCGCTTTCCCAGGACCCAGTTCGTCGTGACCCAGGGCGCGGTACAGGGAAGCAATCTCTGCAGCTATGACGTGCTGCAGGAGGAGTCGGCCTATCTGGCCGGCGTGCTGGCGGCGCTGACCACCAAAACCGGGGTGGTCGGCCATATGTCGGGCATTCGCGTGCCCCCGGGACTCAAGGGGCGTGCTGCCTATGCGGCCGGCGTGCGCGATACCGACCCCAGGGTCAAGCTGCTGACAAACTTCTCTGGCGATCAGGACGACAACGCTTTGTCGCACCGCATTGCCAAGGCCCAGATGGCTGCCGGTGCCGATGTGATCTTCACCATGCTCAACTCCGGCCGCGATGGCGTGACCCAGGCCTGCCGCGAGGCGGGCACGCGCCAGATCGGCAATGTGATCGACTGGACTACGGTGGACCCGCAGGTGTTTGTCGCTTCCGCCTGGGCCGATGTGGGCATTGGCGCGTTTTTGGCCGTCAAGGATATGCAGGAGCGCGGTGCGCCCGGCCCGGGCATTCGCAAGATCGGTTTGAGCGACCCGGCCGCCGTACGCCTGACCATGAGCCAGGGCGTGGCCGGCGCTGTGCGCGAGCGCGTGGCCAAGGCGTCGGCTGCCATCGCCTCGGGGCAGCTCAAGGTTCCTGAACACTATGAAGGCAAGGAGTTTTCTGCCTGACCGGATGGTGCGCCGAAGGTGCAGGCAGCAAAAAAGGATGGCTCAGCCATCCTTTTTTTCATGGCGGCAGGCGCTTCGGTTCCAGTCGCTCAAACCATGACTGACTGCTTTTCCGCCATGGCCTGGGCGCAGGCGGCGGCACTGGCCCAGGCCCACTGGAAGTTGTAGCCGCCCAGCCAGCCGGTGATGTCCACCACCTCGCCGATAAAGTACAGGCCCGGCCGGGTCTTGCATTCCATGGTTTGCTGGGACAGCACCTTGGTGTCCACGCCGCCCAGCGTGACCTCGGCTTTTTTATAGCCCTCGGTGCCCGTGGGAGTGATCTCCCAGCGCGACAGCTGCTCGGCCAGTCTGGCCAGGGCTTTGTCGCCGGCCTCGTTGATGGGGCGCTGCAACTCGGGCATGCGGCCGACCCAGGCATCGGCCAGGCGCGCGGGCAGATGGGCGGCCAGCTCGTTGGCCACCAGCTTGCGCGAGTGGAGCTTGGCCTGGGCCAGCACCTCGGCCAGATCCACACCAGGCAGCAGATTGATCTGCAGCGGGGTGCCGGGCTTCCAGTAGCTGGAGATCTGCAACACGGCGGGACCCGAGAGGCCGCGGTGGGTGAACAGCAAATCCTCGTGGAAGCTCATGCGCTCCTTTTTGCTGCCGGTGCTGATTTCCACGGGCAGGGCCAGACCGGCCAGGCCCGCGTAGGGTTGCCAGCCTTCGCCGTCGAAGGTCATGGGCACCAGGCCGGGCGTGCGCTCGATCAGCGGCAGATCGAACTGCTGGGCCAGACGGTAGCCGAAGTCGGTGGCGCCTATCTTGGGAATGCTCAGGCCGCCGGTGGCAATGACCAGGTTGGCGGCCTGTACCAGGCCACGATCGGTTTCAATCTGATAGCTGAAATCGCATTCTGTGTCTTGGTTTGACGGCGAAAGCACTACTTTCTTGACCTGGCAAGGCTGCCAGCGCTGCACGCCGCCCGCGCTGCACTCGGCCAGCAGCATGGCGATGATGTCTTCGGCCGAATGGTCGGCAAACAACTGGCCCTTGTGCTTTTCGTGGTGGGCAATGCCGTGTCTGTCCATCAACGTGATGAAGTCGGCAGGCGTGAAGCGCGAGAGGGCCGAGCGGCAGAACTGAGGGTTCTGCCCCACAAAATGCTTGTGCGGCGCACGCACGTCCAGATCTCGGTTGGTGAAGTTGCAGCGCCCGCCGCCCGAGATGCGGATCTTCTCGGCCACCTTGGGCGCATGATCGATCAGCAGCACTTTCAGGTCCTGCTGGCCGGCCTGGGCCGCGCAGAACAGGCCGGCGGCACCGGCGCCGATGATGATGGCGTCAAAAATCTGGAAGGGGACCTGTGAGGTGGAGGACACGGCGGGCAGGGCGATGGAGCAGGAACAAGGCCGCGATTGTCCCAGATGCCTCAGATTTTGGGATCGTCCACCACAAAGCCCCAGAAATCGTCGTCGCAGTGAATGCAGCGGACCGTAAAGTGATTCAGGTCACGGGCGTGAAGCCAGATCAGGCCCAGCTTGGAGTCGCACAGTGCGTCGGCCTGATCGGCGAGGCTGAGTGTCGCAATATGATCCAGCTCCATATTGCCGAAGAACTCCTGCAGATCGCTGGCTCCCAGAAAAAGGTCGTGGTCCAGACTGCCGATCTTTCCTTTGTGCCGACCATGCAGAACTTCCACAAATGGGTTGCCACCCTGGTCGTGGCCAATGACTACGAACCAGCGGGCCAGCAGAAATTCGGATTGCACGGTTTTCAGGTCTTCCTGATGCTGTTGCGCGCCAAAGCTGAAGAGGCCGGCAAAGTTGGCGTGGCTTTCGCTGGCAATCTCGGTGCTGTCATGAAGATAGCTGGCGTGGTCTGACGCTTGCTCCAGCGCATACATGGAAAAGCCGTTCTGCGTGATCAGAAACTGCGCATAGGCATCTGAGAAGCCAATGTGCGCCTGCAGCGCTGCTACTTCCTGTGCGCTGGCTGCGGGCTGGCCGAAGGGGTTGGGAAACAGAACTTGCAAGGCGCACTCCTGAAACTGGCATCATGGTGCAAGTGGATACTTGTTTATACCTGCAGCCCGTTGTCCCATTGGGGTATGCGCAAGGGCTCAGCGTGCGTCCTGGATCACTTCTAGAATCGCGCCCCATGAATACACCATCCCACCAGCTGAGCATGACCGTGCTCATGTCGCCTGACATGGCCAACTTCTCCGGCAATGTGCACGGGGGCGCCATCTTGAAATTGCTGGATCAGGTTGCCTATGCCTGCGCCAGCCGCTATGCGGGCCGCTATGTCGTGACGCTGAGCGTGGATCAGGTGATGTTTCTGCAGCCTATCCACGTCGGTGAGCTGGTGACTTTTCTGGCCAGCGTGAACCACACCGGCAAGTCGTCCATGGAAATCGGCATCAAGGTGATTGCCGAGGAGATTCGCAGCCAGGTGGTGCGCCATGTGAACAGCTGCTTCTTCACCATGGTGGCCGTGGACGATGACAAAAAGCCTGCCCCCGTGCCCCCGCTGCAGCTTGAGACCGACGAGGAAAAGCGTCGCTGGGACGCCGCCATCGTTCGCAAGGAACTGCGCAAGGAGCTGGCCGAGCGCTTCGCCGAGACTCGTACTCCCTGAGTCGAGGCGGCGCTTGCGGCCCGCCCGGGCTGCAGGACAGCCCGGTGACGGTCCTGGCTCAGGCCGCCGCTGATTGCTGCAAGGCCTGAGGCTGGTTCTGCCAGGCGGCGATGCCCTGGACCACATCGCCGACGACGATGATGCTGGGGCTGCCCAGCTGATGGTCGGCAATGCTCTGCGGCAAATCCTTGAGAAAAGTCAGCGCATGGCGCTGCTGCGGCAGGCTGGCATGCTGGATCACGGCCACGGGCGTGCTGCCGGGCAGGCCGCTGAGCAGTTCGTCGCTGATGCGCTCGACGCTGCTCACTCCCATATAGATCACCAGCGTCAGCTTGGCAGCATGGGCCGTGGCGGCGATCTGGCGCCAGTCGGGGCCGCTGTCGCCGGGCTTGGCATGGCCGGTCATGAAAAGCACGCCATGCGCGCGGTCGCGGTGGGTCAGTGGGGCGCCCAGGCTGGTCAGGCCTGCGAGGCCGGAGGTGATACCGTTGATGACATCCACCTCGATGCCGGCCTCACGCAGATGTTCGACCTCTTCGCCGCCACGGCCAAAGATGAAGGGGTCGCCGCCCTTGAGGCGCACCACGCGTTCGCCGTCCTGCACGGCCGCAATCATGAGCTTTTCGATAAAGGCCTGGGGGGTGCTCTTGCAGCCGCCGCGCTTGCCCACATAGACCACGCGCGCACTGGGCGAGGCGTGGCTCATCACATCATCGCTGACCAGATCGTCGACAAACAGCACGCTGGCTGCGGCAATGGCCTTGGCGGCCTTGATGGTCAGCAGCTCGGGGTCGCCGGGGCCGGCACCCACCAGGGTGCAGGAGCCGCGCTGATCGGGGTTGTGGGAAATGGCAGTCATTGTGGAGTCTCAGTCGGGGCTGCGGCAGTCGGGGCTGCGGTTATAGGCTTGCAGTGCGGCGCGGCTGGCGGCAGCGTCGGCATCGGTGACCTGCATGGCCTGGTGCAGGGCTTGTATCTGTTCCAATTGTTGCGCGATCGGCGCCGGCACAGGCAACTGGCCGTTCAGAATGTCCAGCGTCAGCCGGGCTGTCTGCTCGGCATTCAAATCTTGTTCCGGGGCACTGATCTCGTTGCCGGATGCGAGCTGGCTGCTGTGCAGGGAAGAGCGCTCAAAGCAGATTTCTCCGGCAATCACACCCGTGCTCACGGGTTCGCGGTGGGGGGCGGCCACGGCCTCGCCTTCCGTGCCGCGCACCAGCAGCGCACTGGTCGCGCGCATGGCCAGCGTCTGGAGCATGGGCTGGGCATAGGCCGGGTGGGTATAGCTGGCCAGCAGCAGCCCGGATTGCGCGGTGCTGCTGCCATAGATAGGGTCCAGCAGTTTGACGATGCTGTGCGCGGGGTTGCGCAGGCCCATCTGGCGGCGAATCTGCAGCAGCCGATCCAGCGGCGCCAGCAGGTGACGGGTCTGCATCCAGACCTTGTCACCAGGCTCCAGAGCGATGGGACGCTCTATGACCGTCCAGCCCAGTTGCCGCCATACCTCGGCCGTGCCCAGGCGCTTGTCCTCGGTATGGCTGCCGTGTACCAGCACCGGCAGTCCTTTCTGCGCCAGCAGACCAGCCAGCAGCGGTGTGAGGTTGGCCAGCTTGCGCGAGCCGTTGTAGCTGGGGATGACCACCACGGGCCGGGCCTTATGGGCCTGCGGCCACACGGGCAAACGTTGCTGGGTCGCGTCGAGAAAGCCTGCCAGCTCTTCGGCGCTTTCGCCCTTGAAGCGCATGGCAATGCAAAAGCCGCCGAGCTCCAGATCGCTGACCTTGCCGTCCAGCACCTGCCCCATCAGATCGCAGGCCTGGGTCCGCGAAAGAGAGCGCGCGCCCTTGGTGCCGCGACCGATTTCCTTGATGTAGTGGCTGATGCTCATGATTAACGTAATTGTCGCTATAAAAACCATGAGTTGTCAGACGATTTGGTTATATAAATCAAACCGGCTGTGCTCGAGACTCCGTCGCTCCCTGTTGCGCCAGCTGTGCAGCCAGGGCCTGCAGCTGCGATTGCGCGAGCTGGGCGACAAGGTCCAGCATGGGGTTGCTCTTGAGCGCATCGGCAGACGCCAGGACGGCGAGCCGGCTGACCTGACGCGAAGCCCGAAGCGGCCGGAACACGATCTGCTCGCGGTGGAACATCGCGAAGGATGCAGGCACGATGGCCACGCCCAGACCGCAGGCCACGAGCGCCAGCACATTCACCAGCTGACCGGCTTCGTGGCGTATCAGCGGAGTGAAGCCGGCCTCGGCGCACAGCGCGACCGTGGGGTCGAAGTAGTCGGTGTCCTGATGCGGGTGAAGCCCACAATGAGCGAAGCCGTCACAGGACGCAGCGGCCTGCAGGAGGCCCTGTCCAGGGCGCAGGCCGCCTCAATGGTCTATAGCCCGGGAGGGGCTTGCGTAGTGAATGAACATTGATCACATTTCGGGACACAGGGCGCGCGTAATATGTGCGCTGTTTTTGAGGAGTGTTGAAATGACCGCTAACGCATCTTTGACCGACGAACTCATGGGCCAGTTGCAGGGCGCTCCCATGCAGGGTCTGGCCCAGCAACTGGGCATTGACTCCGTGCAGGCCGAGCAGGCCGTGGGCGTGGCGCTGCCCATGCTGTTTGGTGCGCTGGGCCAGAACACGGCCCAGCCTCAGGGAGCTGCCGATCTGTTCGGTGCGCTGCAGCGCGATCACAGCAGTGCCAATGGCGCGATGGATATGGGCGGTCTGCTGGGCGGGCTCGGCGGCCTGCTGGGCGCAGCGGGCGGTGGCGCCGGTGCGGCTGGCGGCCTGGGTGGGCTGGGCAGCATTCTGGGCTCGGTGCTGGGAGGCGGCTCCGGTGCCGGAAGCTCGCAGCTGGATGCAGGCGCCATCCTGGGCAATATCTTTGGCGGTCAGCAGCAGCAGGCCGAGTCCCGGCTGGGTCAGGCCACGGGCCTGGGTGGCAATGCAGGTCAGTTGCTGGCCCTGCTGGCTCCGCTGGTGATGTCCTTCCTGGCCAACCGAGTCCAGTCGCAGGGCATGGGGGCCGGCGACCTGGGCAATGCCCTGGATCAGGAGCGCGGCCAGATCCAGTCGCAAGGCGGTGCGGCAGGAGGCATCCTCGGCAGCCTGCTCGATCAGAATGGCGACGGCAAGCTTGATGCCGGAGATCTGTTCAAGCTGGGCGCGGGACTGCTGGGCGGTCGGCGCTGAGCCCGGATTGAGTGACAGTATCAAGGCAGCTTTGGCTGCCTTTTTTGTTTTTGTATACGGGCATAGCCTGATTGCCGCAATGCAGCAGGATTCTCACACTGGTCATGTCGTCATGCGTTTTGCATGACAGGCCGATCCAGAAAGGAGAGCCAGATGACGACCGTCGCCGAAATTCTGCGCGCCAAGGGCAACAGCACTATCTACAGCGTTTCTCCCTCCGACACCATGCTGGCTGCGCTCCAGCTCATGGCGGAAAAAAGCATTGGCGCGCTGCTGGTGCTGGAAGGTGGCGAGATCGCCGGTATCGTGACCGAGCGCGACTACGCGCGCAAGATCGCGCTGCAGGGCCGAAGCTCGGCCAGCACCCGCGTGGACGAGGTCATGACGCGCAAGGTGCATTGCGTGCTGCCGCGCCAGACCAGCGAGGAGTGCATGTCGCTGATGACCAGCAATCGCATGCGCCATCTGCCCGTGATCAGCGAGACCCGCGAGCTGCAGGGGCTGATTTCGATTGGCGACATCGTCAAGGAAATCATCTCGGCCCAGCAGTTCACGATTCATCAGCTGGAACACTATATTTCCGGGACACCCAATGTGAATCAACCGTAGGTTGCTATTAATTGAATAGCGAAGGCGGGCAGGGCTAATGTCCGCCTTTTCTGCATCTGGAGGGCGCAAGTCCTACACTTGCGGCCATGAGTTTGCTGATCCTGGGAATCGAATCCTCTTGTGATGAAACCGGTGTGGCCCTGGTGCGCATGCCGGACGGCCAAGGTGTGCCCACCTTGCTGAGTCATGCGCTGCACAGCCAGATTGAAATGCACCGCGCCTATGGCGGCGTGGTGCCCGAGCTGGCCAGCCGCGACCATATTCGCCGTGTGCTGCCGCTGACCGAGAAGGTGTTGGCCGAATCCGGGGTGCAGCTTGACAATGTCGATGTGATTGCCTTTACGCGCGGGCCCGGCCTTGCCGGGGCTTTGCTGGTCGGCTCCGGTGCAGCCTGCGCCATGGCAGCCGCGCTGGACAAGCCTGTGCTGGGCGTGCACCACCTCGAAGGCCATCTGCTCTCGCCTTTCCTGAGTGCCGACCCGCCGGAGTTCCCGTTTGTGGCCCTGCTGGTCTCGGGGGGGCACACCCAGCTCATGCGTGTGGACGGTGTGGGCGAATACGAAATCCTCGGTGAAACCATCGACGATGCGGCAGGCGAGGCTTTCGACAAATCGGCCAAGCTCATGGGCTTGCCCTATCCGGGCGGTCCCGTGCTCTCGAAGCTGGCGGAGGGCGGCGATCCTCTGGCCTTCAAGCTGCCTCGCCCCCTGCTGCATTCGGGTGACCTGGACTTCTCGTTTGCCGGCCTCAAGACGGCTGTGCTGACCCAGGCCAAGAAGCTGGGTGACGAGCTGGAAGCGCGCAAGGCCGATCTGGCCGCCAGCACCCAGGCCGCGATTGTGGACGTGCTGGTCAAGAAAACCATGACCGCACTCAAGCAGACCGGCATGAAGCGCGTGGTGGTGGCGGGAGGTGTGGGGGCCAACAAGCAGCTGCGCGAGCAGCTCAATGAAGCCTGCGCCAAGCACAAGATTCGCGTGCATTACCCCGAGCTGCATCTGTGCACCGACAACGGCGCCATGATTGCCATGGCTGCTGCCATGCGGATACAGGCGGGACGCGAGCAGGCCCTGCATGAATACGCGTTTGATGTGAAGCCGCGCTGGCCGCTGGATTCGCTCAGGTGAGTTTGTGCAGCAAAAAAGCAGCCCAGGTGGCTGCTTTTTTCATGGCTGCCTGCGCTTATCGGGCAAGCTTTACGGCCAGTTTCGCTACGTTCTGGCCCTGGTAGCGGGCAATGCTCAGCTCGTCGGGATGAGGCTGGCGCGAACCGTCGGCGCCCGCAATCGTCGAGGCCCCATAGGGCGAATTGCCGCCCTTGACCGCGCTCAGATTGGTCTGTTCGGGCAACGGATAGCCCAGCGGCACGATGATCATGCCGTGATGGGCCAGCGTCGCCCAGGTGGTAGTGGCCGTCATTTCCTGGCCGCCGCCAGTGCCGGTCGAGGTGAAGACACTGCCGATCTTGTTGATCAAGGCCCCTTTGACCCAGAGACCGCCGGTCTGGTCGAGAAAGCTGCGCATCTGGCCCGGCATATTGCCAAAGCGCGTGGGCACGCCAAACAGGATGGCATCGTAGCCGGCCAGTTCGGCTGGGCTGGCGACCTCTGCGCTCTGATTGGCCTTGCCGCCTGCGTTCTTGAAGACATCCTCGGGCATGGTTTCGGGCACGCGCTTGACGGTGACCTCGGCACCGCTGACGCTGCGGGCGCCTTCGGCCACGGCCTGCGCCATGGTTTCGATATGACCGTACATGGAGTAGTAGAGAACCAGCACTTTCGCCATGGGTGAATTCCTCAAACGGGGTTGGAAAGCGGTGCAGCAATGGTGCACCCGACTGAACTCACAGTGTAGGAATTCAAGATGGCAGCGCGACACGCATCGGCAGTCTGCGCCTGTAGGCCAAGGCGCCGAATCAGCTCAACTCCCGGAATCGGCCATGGCATTGGCATGAAAAAAGCCCGCAACGCCAAGGCATTGCGGGCTTTGTGCTTTCCGGCCGACCTCTTGCTAAGAGGAGATGGAAGAAAGGATGAGGCTGGCCGGTCGGCGTAAACAGCGCTTATTCGATGCTCAGCGTCACGGCTTTGCTCTGGGGCTCGAGCTTGGCCAGGCTCAGCGTGAGCACTCCATGCTCGAGTTTGGCCTTGCTGTTGGCAGCATCGATTTCATGACCCAGATCCCAGGTGTATCTGACTTGGCGGGCTGCGCCTTCCACGCTTTCGAGCTTGGCGACAGAGCCTTCCAGCGAGAGTTTGAGCTGCTCGCGTGCCAGGCCTGGCACATCCAGGGTCAGGGTCGTGAATTGGTCATCGCGGCTGACTTGAACCTGGCGTTGTACGGGGCTTGCAGCGCCCAGGGTTTCCTGCAGAAAGCGTTGCAGGGCCAAGTCGGCGGCGCGAGGGGATACAAAGGTATTACGGCTCATCACAGGGGCGAAGAACATGGTGTTTAACTCCTTTAAACTGCGCGGCTTGCGTTGTTGCCGCTTGATTCATAGGTAGGTGGTGGCAGGCGCATTTCAAGAGGTTTTTTTGATGAATAAATTGCGCCGTGATGTCTTGAAATACCTGCAGTTGCCACTACTGTGCGCGCCGTTCGGCATTGCTGGCGCTGCTGTGGCTGCAGCCAATGCCAAGCTTGCGCAACCCATCAAGCTG
Source organism: Comamonas sp. Z1 (assembly GCF_008121555.1). Taxonomy (NCBI): domain Bacteria; kingdom Pseudomonadati; phylum Pseudomonadota; class Betaproteobacteria; order Burkholderiales; family Comamonadaceae; genus Comamonas; species Comamonas sp. Z1. Next base: position 8,881 of record NZ_VOQT01000014.1, on the reverse strand, counting down.
GCACTGGTGGAGAGTCTTTCGGGCCCGTTTGCAAACACGGGCGAGGCCGTGTTCCGCAATCTGCTGTGGGCGACCGAGCGGGTGAACGCGCGCGGCGGCGTGCGCCTGGCCGACGGTCCGCATGAACTGGTGATAGAGCGCTATGACAGCAAGGGGCAGAACGAAGAGGCGCTGTCGGCGCTGCGCGCGGCCATAGACAGCGGTGCGCGCATCATCATGCAGGGCAACTCGTCGGCCACAGCGGCGGCGCTTCTCGACGCCATCGACAAGCACAACAGCCGGGACCCTTCGCGCCGCGTGCTGTATCTGAACTATTCGGCCGTGGACCCGGCGCTGACCAACGAGCGCTGCAGCTTCTGGCATTTCCGCTTCGATGCCCATGCCGATATGCGCATGGCTGCGCTGATGGAGGTCATCAAGGAAGACCGGGCTGTGCATAGCGCTTATCTGATCGGGCAGGACTACAGCTTTGGCCAGGCCGTGCTGCGCGAAGCAAGGCGCCAGCTTGGCGTGCAACGGCCCGATGTGCGCATCGTGGGCGACGAGTTGCACCCCGTGGGCCGCGTCAAGGACTTTGCGCCCTATGCGGTCAAGATCAAGCAAAGCGGTGCCCAGGCCGTGATCACCGGCAACTGGGGCAATGATCTGATGCTGCTCGTCAAGGCTGCGCGCGAGGCAGGCTATGAAGGGCGTTTCTACACCTTCTACGGCAATGCACTGGGCGCGCCGGCGGCCTTGGGCGATGCAGGCGTGGGCAAGGTGCTGGCAGTGGCCGACTGGCTGCCCAATGTGTCAACGGCCGAGAGCCGCGCCTTCTACCAGTCCTTCCGTCAGCGCTATCCCAGGCCGCAGGACGACTATGTGCATATGCGCATGCAGCTCATGATCGAGGCTCTTGCGCAGAGCCTCGAAAAAGCCGGCAGCACGGACACCGTCGCCGTGGCCCACGCCATGGAGCATGCCAGGGTCCAGATGGCGGGCCGCTCGGGCAGCATGCGGGCGGCAGACCACCAGTTTCAGCAATCGCTGGTGGTCGGCATGATGGAAAAAAGAGGCAGCGCAGGCGTGGACTTCGATGTGGAAGGCTCGGGCTACGGCTTCAAGGTAGTGCGCGAGATTGCTGCGGCCAGGGCAGAGATGCCTGGTCAGTGCCAGATGAAGCGCTTTTGAGTGGCTGGAGAACTATCAAATCAATAGCTGCCAGCGCTTGTTGGAAATGCGCTGCAGCTCGAATGAATCTAGTTGCGTGTGGCAGAGACGGTCTGGCTGGCCAGATAGGCTTCATGTACCTCGCGCCCCAGCTCGATCACCGACAGCGCATAGAACGCTGACCAGTTGTAGCGTGTGATGGCGTAGAAGTTCTCGGTACCCGCGATGTACTCCGTGGGGCCGGAGCTGCCGTTTTTCAGCTCGATCAGTGCCAGCGGACGCTCATAGCTGTCGGCGCCCAGCACCTGTACTTCGCGTTCTGCCATCTGCGCGGCAGTGAATGTGGGGTTGATATCGGGTGCGAGCAGGGTTGCCAGATTCTCACCCTGGGCGCGCATGTCCACGGTAAAGGCCGTGGGCAGGCCCGGCTTCCAGCCATGGCCGACGAAGTAGTTGGCGACCGAGCCGATGGCGTCGGTAGCGCTGTTGAACAGGTCTATGCGACCGTCGCCGTCAAAGTCGACAGCGTACTTGTCCCAGCTGGTGGGCATGAACTGACCAAGGCCCATGGCGCCGGCATAGCTGCCGCGTAGCGCAAACGGGTCGCTGCCCGTGCGGCTGGCCGTGACCAGCACCTGCTCGAGCTCGCCACGGAAGTAGTCGGTGCGGGCCTGGGCGCGGGGGTGGGATTGCGGAAAGTCCAGTGCCAGCGTGGCCAGAGCATCCATCACGCGAAAGTTGCCCATGTTGCGGCCGTAAATGGTTTCCACGCCGATGATGCCGACGATGATCTCTGCGGGCACGCCGAACTGCTGCTCGGCACGCGCGAGCGCCTGGTGGTTGGCCTGCCAGAACTTCACGCCGGCGCGTATGCGCACGGGGTCGATAAAGCGGCTGCGGTACACGGTCCAGTTCTTCACAAAGGTCTTGCCGGCCGGCGTCATCAGGCGTGTGACCACAGGCAGGTTGCGCGCTTCGCTCAACTGCGTACGCACCCAGTCGACAGGCAGGTCGCGGCGGACTGCGATTTCTTCGGCCAGTTGCATGGCGTCGCCCCGACCGGCATAGGCCACGGCCGTGGCGGCTGCAGCCGTGGCTACGGCAGCCGGTGCTGCCTTGCGGACGGCTTTTTTGGCCGGTGCGGCGATGACGCTCGCAGTCAGCAGGCACAGGGCCAGAGTACTCAGTGCTTTAGCTTTGAGGTGCTTGCTGTTATTGAGGGTGATGCTCATGTTTTATTTCTTGAGGGATAGGGCCAGCGTTGCTTCCGGATGGACAGCCAGCGTCGGCGCAAGGACTTCAATTCGGTGGCTTCGGTATTGGAGGATGGCGCATAGCGTAGCCTTTCCATGTCCAGCAGCCAGTCGGATAAGGCCGCAGCCAGGGGCGCGGATGCATACTCCTTGGCCCAGCTCTCCTGCACGAGGCGCGACAGGCTGCGCGTGGAGTCGCTGGCACCGCTCGCTATGCCTGCGCGCTGCAGCCGCAGTCTGGCAGCGTGCATGAGCTGGCTCCAGCCGTCGCGCTGCGGACGTGTGGCGCGGGCCCAGATCAGCCACAGCAGCGCCAGAGCGCTCAAGCTGCACGCCAGCAGGCGCAGCAGATCCGTCCAGCTTGGCGATTCGAAGCCCAGGCTCTGCAGCAGATTGAGCTGACGGCTTTGCGTGTAGTTGATCACCCACTGGTTCCAGCGGTTGTTGACGGCCTCCCAGACAGCGCGCAGCTTCTCCAGCGTGCCGGTATCGACGAAGTTGCCAACGGCGCTGGCAAAGGCGCCGGGGGGAGCACTCAGGCGCTGGAACTGGCCGACCCGGCTGGGTGCGACAGCGCCCGTGGGGTCCACACGGACCCAGCCCCGGCCGGCAATCCAGACCTCGGTCCAGGCATGGGCATCGCTGTTGCGCACGGTCCAGTAATTGTCCACGCTGTTGCGGTCGCCGCCCTGGTAGCCGGTCACGATGCGCGCGGGCACTCCCATGCTGCGCATGAGCACGGCAAAGGCGGAGGCGATGTGCTCGCAAAAGCCTTGCTTGCTGTCAAACCAGAAGTCATCGGCGGTGTGGACGCTGTCCACCACGCCGGGCTCCAGTGTGTAGGTGTAGCCGCCGGTTTTCAGGTGCTGCAGGGCGGAGGCGATCAGCCTGTCCGTATCCGCGCCGGCGCCCGGCTGGGCGCGCAATTCGGCCTGCAAATGTTCGCCCAAAGCCCGTGTGCGCGGGTTGCTGCCGGCCGGCAGCTGCAGATAGCGCTTGAGCTCTGGAGTGAGCTGCAGCGGTCCATGACTGAAGTCGAGATGGCTTTGGGCATCGACACGCAGCACATCGGTAATCGGGCGCCAGCTCAGCCACTGGAGGCTGGAGCTCATGCGCAGTCTGCCTACCGAGGCGCCCGGCGGAATCTGCGGTTCGGTCTTGGCGGCATCCAGCAGGGTCAGCCAGCGGCGCTTGCTGGGTTCGATCAGCATCTGGTAGCGAATGGGTTCACCGCTCACGCGCAGCTGAGGCACGGCCATAGCGTCAAGCACAGGGTCGGCTTGCCAGTTGCGGCCATCGAACTGGCTGAGCACGGGGCCGCGAAAGTACAGGGTGTTGGCGGGTGGCTCCTGGCCCCCGGAAGTATCGAAGCGGATCCGCAGGGCCACGCTATCGTCGAGTGCCAGTGCGGCGACTTCGCCCACGCGCATGTTCTCGGACAGGCCCGAGCGGCCGGCCATATCGTCGGATGGCACGCCCCACAGCGGTGCCATGCGCGGAAAGAACAGAAACAGCGACACCATCACGGGCGCGCCCCAGAGCGCGAGCCAGCCCGCAGTGCGCAGAGCCTGTGTCAATGGAGGCTTTCCGGCCGTCATATGGGCGTTGACCAGGGCGGTGAGCAGGCCCATCAGCCCGAGCACCATGGCCATGGCTGTGGGAAGGGACTGCGAATAGAAAAAGTTGCTGAGCAGTACAAAAAAACCCAGAAAGAACACCACCATGGCATCGCGCCGCGCGCGCAGCTCCAGTGTTTTGAGCGCCAGAAGCATGACGACCAGGGTCACGCCGGCATCGCGGCCCACAATCGTTTTGTGCGTGGCCCAGGTTGCTCCAATGGCGATGGCCAGTACGCCAGCCAGCACCCAGCGGCCGGGCAGGGGGGCGCCGGTCAGTGCCAGGCGTGCGCGCCACAGCAACAGGGCTGCGGCAAAGGCGCTGGTCCACCAAGGTGTGTGCTGAACCTGAGGCAGCATGATCCAGGCGATGACGGCGAGCAGAAACAGCGTGTCCCGTGCATCGCGCGGCAGGGCAGTCAGGCGCTGCAGCCAGTTGCCGCCGGGGGAAGAGGCGGTTGCTTTCATGGACAGGCGGCCAATGCTTCGAGGCAGCGCGTGGTGTGCTGTACACCGCTGGCCGGTGCGATTTCCTGGCCTCCGGGCAGGCGCAGGCCCCAGGTACGGCCTTGCTGCTGAGCCATCAGCACCCAGGCGGCAAGGCGCGACAACCGCGCCTCATGGTCGGCCAGGCCGGTATGGCGCGCATCGAGCCAGAGACGGTGATGGTGGGCCATGGGCCGGTCGCGGCTGACCAGGTGGTGGCTGCCTGCGGCAAAGGACTGAGCCGCTTTCTTCCACACCACCAGCTTGAGCGGGTCGCCAGTCTGATAGCTGCGCACGCCATCGAATTCTTCACCGCTGCGTACTTGGGCGCTGCTGCGGCCGCCGGCTTCGGGGCTGGCGGCTGGCAGCGGCGGGGCATGGATTTCAGGTGCGGGATAGACCCAGACCAGGGTTTGGGGCCGCCACAGAGCCCAGACGCGAAATGCGCCCAGCGGGTAGCGCGTGAGTATGGAGATGGCGGGCAGCTCCTGCCGGCCGCGGCGCGTGGGCATGAAGCTCAGCTGCACGGAGGTGCTGCCCTGCTCGGGGATATCGACCCAGGTCCAGGCATCAGAGTGATCGGTGTTGTGCCGGGTCTTGTGGAATGCGAGGCCTATGCCCCAGCGGCGCGAGCGGCGGGCATTGTGCAGGCTGATATGCATGGGGCAGGGCGCATGGGCAAAGCAGCCGCCCGATGTGCTGCCTTGCGTACCTGCGCCACCGAGACTCAGCTGCAGACCGCGCAGATTGCCATGGCCTACAACCATGCTGGCGGCCGCGCTGCCTGCCAGCAGGAACGTGAGCAGGTAGCCCAGGTTGAGCTGGTAGTTGATGGCAGCAATCAACAGCACGATCAGCGTGGCCAGCATGGCCCAGCCCGCGCGCGAGGGCAGGATGTAGACATTGCCCTGAGTCAGCGTGAGCTGGTCGCTGCGCGGCAGACGTGCAAACATCCACTCGCGCACCCTGGCGCGGGGTGAGAGCCGCTGGAAGATATTGGAAGTCTCTGGCTGCTCGCCCTTTGATGCCGAGCGCTTCATGCTATGAAATTCATGACGAAATACATCGGCAGCATCAAGATAGCGGTACGGCTTGCATCATGGCGCGCACCTGCTCCACGGCACCACGGCCTGCATGGCCCACGGGAACCAGGCGGTGGGCAATCACCTGGGGCAGTATGGCTTGCACATCGTCGGGCGCCACATAGTCGCGGCCTTCCATCAGTGCGATGGTCTTGGCCGCACGCAGCAGCGCGATGCCTGCGCGTGGTGACAGGCCCTGGGCAAACCACTGGCCGTTGCGTGTGGCGGCAATCAGGTCCTGCACATAGTCGAGCAGGGCGTCGCTGGCATGCACGGCCAGGGCAGCGGCCTGCAGTTGCTGCAGCTGCTGCTGGGAGATGACGGGCAGCAGTGCATCGGCAGCGGCGCGGCGGCCGTTGCCCGCGAGCAGCTTGCGCTCGGCATCGCGCGAGGGATAGCCCAGGCTGATGCGCATGAGAAAACGGTCCAGCTGGCTTTCGGGCAACGGGAAGGTGCCCAGCTGCTCCAGAGGGTTCTGGGTGGCAATCACAAAGAAGGGGGTGGGCAGGCTGTGGGTCTTGCCTTCGGTCGTGACCTGGCGCTCCTCCATGGCTTCGAGCAGCGCACTCTGGGTCTTGGGGCTGGCACGGTTGATTTCGTCGGCCAGCAATACCTGGGCAAACACCGGCCCGGGGTGGAACACAAAAGCCTCTTGGCCGCGATCGTAGATGGAGACCCCCGTGAGGTCGCTGGGCATGAGGTCGGCGGTGAACTGCACACGTGAGAACTGCAGGCCGAAACTGCGTGCCAACGCATGGGCCAGGGTGGTCTTGCCTACACCGGGAACGTCTTCGATCAGCAAGTGACCGCCTGCCAGCAAACAGGCGACACCGTCTCTGACCTGATCCGGCTTGCCCTCCATCACCGTGTTAAGCTGACTCAAAAGCGCATTAATTGTGTTCTGTGCATGCATGGCAGAAACATATCCTAAATAAGCGATAGCGGAGACATGACTGTGGGCAAGACAGGTTATTTCACCCACCGGGATTGCTGGTTGCATGAGATGGGGCCGGGCCACCCTGAATGCCCGGCGCGGCTGGACGCGATAGAAGACAGGCTGCTGGTCAGCGGCGTGGGCGATGCGCTGGAGCGCTGCAATGTGCCGCTGGCATCATTGGCCGAGATCGAGCTGGCGCACGATCCCATGCATATTGCCGCCCTGCAGGGGCTGACCGACAGGCTGGAGCAGGAGCTGGCTGCCGGCGGGCCCGAGTACAAGCAGCTCGATACCGATACCTCCATCAACCGCCACACCTTCAAGGCCGCACTGCGCGCTGCGGGGGCCACACTGGCGGCTACCGATGCCGTGCTGGCCGGCGAACTGGAAAACGCCTTTTGCAACGTGCGCCCGCCCGGTCACCATGCCACGCGCAACCAGGCCATGGGTTTTTGCTTTTTCAACAATGTGGCCGTGGGCGTCAAGTATGCGCTGGAGCGCCACCATCTCAAGCGCGTGGCCGTGATCGACTTTGATGTACATCACGGCAACGGCACGGAAGACATCCTGGCCGGTGATCCGCGCGTGCTGATGTGCGGCATCTTTCAGCATCCCTTCTACCCGTTCAGCGGCGACAAGGACCCGGCCTCCAATATGCTCAACGTGCCCGTGGCTGCTTATACAAAAGGCATGGACATTCGAGAGATCATCGAGATGATGTGGATTCCGCGCCTCGAAGCATTCAAGCCCGAGATGATCTTCATCAGCGCCGGCTTTGATGCGCATCGCGAAGACGATATGGGCCAGCTCGGCATGACTGAAAACGACTTTGCCTGGATCACTGCTCGCATCAAGGACATCGCACGGCGTTTTTCCAAGAGCCGCATTGTTTCCTGTCTCGAAGGCGGTTACGTGATGGACCCGCTGGCGCGCAGCGTGGAAGCACATCTGCGCGTATTGGCCGATATCTAGTCCGAAAGCAGGGTGACAGCAATGAGCGATTCCTTGGTGCAACTGAGTCAGGACGAGCGCGGCGTGGCACGCATCACGCTGAGCGACGCGCAGCGTTTCAACGCCTTGAGCAGTGAAATGCTCATGGCCCTGCAGTCGGCGCTGGATGCCGTGGCCGAGAATGAGCAGGCGCGGGTAGTGGTGCTGGCCGCCCAAGGCAAGGCCTTTTGCGCCGGGCATAACCTCAAGGACATGGCGGCCCATACGGAGCTGGCTTATTACCAGCAGCTGTTTGCCCAGTGCAGCCGCATGATGCTCTCGATTCAGAAGCTGCCCGTTCCGGTCATTGCAAGAGTACAGGGCATCGCAACAGCGGCAGGTTGCCAGTTGGTGGCGCAGTGTGATCTGGCCGTGGCCAGCAGCGAGGCTCGCTTTGCCACCAGCGGCATTCAATACGGCTTGTTCTGCTCCACGCCCAGCGTGCCCCTGGTGCGCAACATGCCGATCAAACAGTCCATGGAAATGCTGCTGACGGGGGAGTTCATCGATGCGCAGACGGCTCTGCACTACGGTCTGCTCAATCGCGTGGTCGAGCCGGAGCGACTCGATGCTGCCGTGGAAGAGCTGGTGTCTGCCATCGTGAGCAAGCCTCGGGTGGCCATCACAATGGGCAAGGAGCTGGTCTATCGCCAGCGTGAAATGGGCCTGGAGTCGGCTTATCAGCTGGCGGGTCAGACCATGGCTACCAATATGCTGGATGCCGACGCGCAGGAAGGCGCTCAGGCTTTTGCGCAAAAGCGCAGGCCTCGCTGGCGCTAAACCCTGGATTTGCACTCCCCGGCCTTCGTTGTTGGGCAGGCAGAGCTGCGTGGATGGCGTCGTTCGCAGCGCGGAGTCTTGTGTTTTCGGCCCGTCCATTTGAACGACGAGGCCGCTTTCTGGCAGTGTTACCGTGAGGCCTATCTGGATGCAGGCATGGCACTGATGGACTCAATTCCTAGGTTTTACCCTGATTTGACCCATCTGAGACCCATGATTTCGCAAGGCTTGTGCATAAAATTGAACGGTCGTTCTTTTTTATGCCATTCCACCTGCGAAGGCTGCTGCACAGATCTCCGGGCAGATTGTCCGGAAAATTGTGCAGAGAGTGTTGCGGTGCCGCATAAAATGAATCCAGTTTACGTAAACGTCAATGCAGTAATCATTAAGGAGCCGCAGCAATGAAGGTATTGGTCCCTGTCAAGCGCGTGGTGGACTACAACGTCAAGGTCCGCGTGAAATCGGACGGCACGGGTGTGGACATCGCCAACGTCAAGATGAGCATGAACCCCTTTGACGAAATCGCCGTCGAAGAAGCCGTGCGCCTGAAGGAAAAAGGCGTGGTGACCGAAGTCATCGCCGTCTCCT
>NZ_VOQT01000013.1:0-160794 GCF_008121555.1 Comamonas sp. Z1 | reverse complement strand
GGCCACCATACCCGTTTACAAAGCGAACAGGAAAGTCAATGAAATCAACGGTCTACCCAGACCACCCCCGCGCCAGTGCTAGCTTTGCGTACCGTCACTTATTGCACTGAAAACGAGGAGACCCCGAGGTAACTGGCCTCCATAAATAAACAGCATCTCTAGTGCTCGGCATGACCGAGACACCACTTAACGCTGAATGCGATCTCCCATCGCATCCCGGCAACATATGTCAGCCTCGTGAACTTGCTTCACGGTCGAGCTGACTTGTACCAGGTCCGATCTCAACTCAAAAACTATAGCGTCCATGACGCTTCAGTCTTGCGAGTTGCGACGACAACTTGATGCTCGATCAATGAGTGTCTTTCAACAATCCGCCAGGGTTTAGCCACCCTAGCGGGTGCGCCTTGGCAATTTCTACGGAGATTCGCCTATGCTAAAAATCAATGTGGCACTGCTTCTGCTGCCATACATCTTCATCCTGCTTGCAGGAACTTTCCAACTGGTAACGATGACGGTGAAGGCCATTGCGTCTTCGCTTCGTCTGACTTTCCTTGTAACCGGTGTCGTGGTTCCTTACTACGCCATCGAAGTAGCCCAAGCCGTTGTTGACTCTTTCGCAGCTGGAGACACTGCGACTGCCATCGGTGACATCATCGCCTTTGCAGTGATGCTTGAGGGTGCAGTGACAGTTCTCAAAACTCGTGAGAAAATGGCTTCATAAGCCGTAGCTGACAACCCATCTACGAAAGGTCACACCATGAATCACCTCTTCAGTCCCCTCGCCATCAGCATGCTCTGCATTGGAGTGTTCCTGATTGTTGGATCGATCGGCGCTCAGCGTCAGATCGATGAAGAGAAGCGTGAAGGTAAAAAATAAAGCGTAGTTGACGTTACGCAGCAAAAAAGACTGGCCACTCTCTTGGGAGTGGCCTTTCTTATTTCTGAACCGACTTGCCCATGCATGAAGAGCCTGCGCTCACAGTGCACGTCGATCACCATCTCGGGCATACATACACTCTCATGAAATCCTACAGTCAACTGAAAGCTGAGCTTGCCCAGCTAGACAAGCAAATTGCACAAGCTCGCGCCTCGGAAGAGACTGACGCTCTTATCCAGGTAAGAGAGCTGGTCCAGTCTTTCGGCTTCACAGTGCATCAAGTGTTCCCACTCCCGCAGCCAGCTAAGAAGGAACCCGTGGCCAGGTACTACGACCCAGACACTGGCCAGTCTTGGAGCGGTCGCGGCAAGCCTCCAAGATGGATAGATGGCAAGGACCGCAGCCTATTCGAAATCGATAGACGACCAACCTACGACTTCAATGCCCCAAGGGATGAACGCAACCCGTTTCCAGTCCAGTAGCCTGCCTGAATGCTACTCAGTAATAGCTTGATCTATTTTTTAGGTCTGCCCAAATAGGGCAGCTTCATGGTGATGCCTTTTCCTGTCTATGCAGACAATGCACTTACGCAATACAGCAAAGACAGGAGAGAACTGATGAAGGAAGTCCCGTTCTTCATTGAACGCAACACGGAGCAATGGCAAGCGATGTGGGGAGGGTTATCCGAGGCAGAATTGAATTCTGGCGATCATGTTTGCGAGAACCAAGAAACTGGTGATTGCTGGCACTACATGGGAAGTGACAGCAACGGCCATCATTTTAGGCATCGTAAGCATCCCAAAACGGCGAAACGCGAAACCTTGATCGTCAAATCGAACGTCACTCCAGTTCAAGAACCGGAATTGGCCCACTAGACCTAAGACCCATTACCAATGCCCGCATTGGTATTAGTAATGTGGTTTTGTTCCTTCTTGGAACGAAAAGTGAAGTAGCTGGCTTCCTTAAACAAACAGCATTTTATCAACCCTTGGGGTGCATGCACTCCCATGGGTGGCGTGCCCTCAATTGATTAAGGCACGCATGTTTTCAAACTCGATTTGTTCCTACCCAAACCGGGGAAACTATGGTGACAACAAGTACCGTGGCAACTGCTCAGGGTACGTCATAAAGGACTTTATCGAGTCCTATCTAAAAGATCAGAATGGCCTCGTTGCAGATCCAAGCATTGGAGGCGGAACGAGCGCCGATGTAGCCGCTTCACTTGGAGTGCGCTTCAAGGGCACAGACCTTCATCAGGGCTTTAATTTGCTGACTGATGACTTCTCTTCCTTCTTGGGAGAGAAAGCGAATCTGATCTGGTGGCACCCAGCTTACTGGGACATGATTCAGTATTCAGGAAGTCAATGGGGCAATGAACCACACAAATGGGACATGAGCCGCATGAAGCTAAATGAATTTGTTGAGTCGTTAGAGCTTGCTGTCATGAACATTCATGATGCCTGCGAAGTAAAAGGACACTATGGGATATTGATGGGCAATCTCCGCAGAAACGGGGATTACTACAATCTCTCAAGTCTTGTGGAGCGTATCGCTCCAGGCAAACTGGTCGATGAAATCATCAAAGTGCAGCACAACTGCATTAGTGATTCACGACAATATTCAGGCAACATTGTTCGTATTGCGCACGAAAAGCTTTTAGTTTTTCGTCGTGATGCAAGTCACTCGTTGATCCTGCTATCAAATTTCCATCGAAAAGCAATCAATATGATTGCCACTACATGGAAAGCAGCTGTTCGTAGAGTCCTGCAAGGGAAACCCTCTATGGATTTAAACCAGATTTACGAAGCTATTGAGCCATTTGCACAGTTCAGAGAGAACGTACATTGGAGGGCGAAAGTCCGACAGGTATTGCAAGACGCAAAATACTTCGAACGTCTGGAAACTGGTGTTTACAAGCTAGCCTTGTGAATTTTTCTACCCTAAGGGGGCTATGCCTCCTAACGGGGGCATGGCCTTCATTTTTGGAGTGTGGCCATGGCAATGATTCCCTCAATCCACAAACCGGAACTGGGGCAAATGTCGTTTGATTTTCTGGATCAAACGATGACTTCTCAGCAATATTCATACAGTGAACATGGCAAATCATATTTGTCCTTGAAGACCTGCAACAAGAATATTGAAAGCCTCATAAGTAGCTTGTCGCTTGATTTCGATATCTGCGCACCAGAGACAGGGGCTTATGTTCAAGAAACCTCAGAGCACGATGAAGTCGATGAAGAGAACTTAGACAATACGGAGAAATTCGTATGGTCTGATGATGACATCGATAAATTGCGCACAGCGTTTTTTGATGAAAATATTCGATTGCTAGGTGATGGGCGGACAAGCCCTGAAACCAGGCAAGAGAACTACGAATGGCTAATGTCAGACGAAATACATCCGTTTTCGTTCCTCGTACTCTGCCGTGAAGAAATGCTGTCCCCTGACCGCATCCGTGAAGGAGTTCAAGTTGTCATGCGTAAGCTTGGCTACCTGAACTAAATCAAAACCCTGCCAGGGATAAGTCCCTTGCGGGACTACTCCTTGGTTCCACTGGTGTGGGGGTTTCATTAAATCCCTATACAGGGCTTTAATGAAGCCTCAATTCCAGTTAATTTTCTAAGGACTAACAATGGCTAACTACGATAAAGAAGTTGTCAAAAAGGCTGCTGATGAAAATTGGCTGGCTATTTTCGCAAACCTAGCTCCTGAGCTGCGCCACGCAATTCAGCGAGTTGGCCGTCATGTTCCCTGCCCAATAAAAGGGGGCACTGATGGATTCCGCCTAATGCCTGATGCTGACGTGACTGGAGCTGCATTCCACAATGATCCAAGTATCCGTTTCTTATCGAATGGATTTGAAGTTCTGATGTGGTTACGCAACTGGTCATTTTCCGAAACTATTGATGAAGTGGGTCAAGCATTGGGGCTTCCAACTGCAAAACCAACTCAAACAAAGCGACTTGAATTAGTGGTCGCTCATGACCCAAAGAAAGCAAAGTTCTATGATGGAATTTTGATTGCCTTCGGTAAAGAGCGGTATCAGTTCAAGGATGAAAATGAGCTGAGCTTCTACGCAATTCTGCGTTACAGGAACAATCTTGAACGTACCCTTTGGGGTGTGGACATTGAGCGTGCCCTGGCAGAGAGCGGAGCCACTTACGGTGACAGTATCACTTTGAGTAATCTGGGGCGCGTCCCCGTCACTATTGTTGTCGAGAAAAAAGACAAGGACGGTGTGATTACGGAAGAGGAGATCAAGACTCATCGCAATACTTGGGAAGTGATTCGTATCGGGGAAACTCGTCTGAAAAGCACCCAGGCTTCAAGCAGCGTTGTGAAGCATGTTCAGGTTAGCAACGGTTCACCTGTGGCCGTAACCTCTGCGAAACAAGCCGTAGAAACTGCGGATGAAGTCAGTGCTGAGCCAATTGCAGCCCATCAGAAGGTCGTGCCCATCAACAAGGCTCTGGCCGCGCCTGGTTGGTTGCAAGAAGCGCAGCAGCGTGCAGCAAACGTGCTGGCCGCGAAAGCGGCAGGGAAGGCTTATGCCAGCGAGAAGATAGAGAAGGTCTGGAATCAGTGTGTGGCGTTCCCATCTGCGACCGCTGAACCCATGCGTCTCTACCTGCAGTCTCGTGGCGTGCTCTTCAATGAGCTGGCCAAAGGTGCTGCGGCCGACATGCGCTTTCATCCTGCCCTGGACTACTATGAAGAAGTGGATAACAAGAATACTCTGTTGGGATCTTTTCCAGCGATTGTTTGTGCTATCCGCAATGCAGAGGGGGAAATTGTTACTCTCCATCGAACCTACCTGAATAAGGATGGCAAAAAGCTCGCAGTGTCCTATAAGGATTCAGCTGGCCAGCGTCATAAGGTAGAGAAGGTGAAGAAGATGATGAGCATCCCTGACGATATGGATGTCAACGGATCTGCAGTAAGACTCGGTGATCCTTCTTGCGGGGGAGTACTGGGTATAGCTGAAGGACTGGAGACGGCACTCTCTGCATATCGAGCGACAAAGATACCTACTTGGTCGTCCGTCAATGCTCAGCTCATGGAAACTTTTGAGATTCCTGAGTCTGTTCATACCTTGCTGATATGGGCTGACAAGGATAAGTCTGTTCGTGGCGAAATTGCTGCAAACGTGTTGTACCAGCGTGCGAAAGCACTCGGGCTGAACGTTCACATACTTATGCCATCGATGCCAATACCAGCGAAAGCTAAAGGGGTTGACTGGAATGATGTCTTGCTCTCGCAAGGTATCTTAGGGTTCCCTAGGGTTGCGAACTTGAAGAGCTTTATAGCTAGATCTTTCGCCACTATCTAATAGAAAGCCTTCAGCCCTCACAGGGGTTGAAGGCTTTTTTTTGGTTCTGAGCAACTTTACTTGAATTTAACTTTGACAGTATCATTTTTTGAGTTAGTATTCTGCCCTGTAATTCACAACCTGAAGGGTAATACTTATGGCAACGTACAAAGAACTCCTGGCTCAAGCTGAAGAACTCTCTCGCCAAGCAGAAGAAATGCGCCTGAAGGAAGTGCAGGGCGTGATTTCTGACATCAAAGCCAAGATGGAAGACTACGGCATCACCATCGAAGATCTCCAGTCAAAGTCTCGTGGATCTTCGGCAGGAAAGCCTCGCGGGAAGGTCGCGGATAAATATGCCAAGGATGGAAAAACCTGGACAGGTCGCGGCATGCAGCCTAGCTGGGTGAAAGAACATATCGCTGCAGGCGGCAATCTCGATGATCTGCTGATCGACAAAAGTTCGAACGATAAAGCCTAAAGCAAAAGGGTAGTCGCCATGATGCGCTTGACTACTTACTCCCAAAAACAGAGCGATGAACGCTCTGTTTTTGTTTTGTGGCGAGTAGGTATAAGTAACTTCGGTGTACTAACTGTAGAGTTTACGCACCCGATTGAGGACATCGAGTTGGCCGCTGAGTTAGTAGCTATTCGTCATCTGGTATTCAATCAAGCTGTCTTTGACCGCATTCCTGATAGCGGAAAAGCATTTGAACTCAATGTATCCAAAGGTGCCATAAAGAAGCTCTCCCTCAATAGATCCGATAAGAAGCATCTGCTCAAGTTTGCAGCATTCATGCAGGAAGGAGGGCGTTTCGCTGGTGCCAAAATTAATATCAAATCTGAGTCACCAATCAATCACGATGATGGCGCTAAACTCACAAAGATCACGATAAATCCCAAAGAGTATCGTATTCAGGAGATTGTTCAGACACCCAGGATTGGTGAATTGGTCATCACCGAACATGCCGTTGATCGATATGTTCAGTATCACTCAGCAGCTGATATGAAGAACCCATGGGCTTCCCTCATCAACAGGATGCAGCATGAAGATCTTCACAAGATCCCACTCGATCCCCGCGTTATCGAGCATAAGCGCAGAAAGTATGGACCTGACAATGAGGTTGAAATCTGGGGGCACGATTCATCTGTCCATAGATATGTGGTCATCACGGATGCCAAGACTGGAATGAAGATCCTGGCCACACTGTTCAAGCGCGCCAGCAACGTATGAATCTATTGCGCTCCCACAATCTAAGTCTTACTCTGTACCAAGCGCACAGACTTGATGCATTCTGTGATGGCGCGACAGAATGAATGTGCGCTCATGACCAAATCGCATGGCCGATAGCTCACGATAACAGTGAGCTTTTCAAACATAGCTCTACTTATTAAAATGATTCTTTTGAAAAGTAGAGGTTAGATGAGTCCCAAAAGAGGCTCGTCAGAACGGCGTGTAAGCGCATATCTCGGAGCACCCAATGCAATCGGACGTTGAACAAGGAAAATTCGCCATAGCGCCTTCTGATGGCCTTGCCGAGGATTTGCAAAAAACAGGATTTTTGAAGCTCTCAGACCGATCTACTGCAGGCCAAAACGCGGCGCTTGCATACTTGCTCTCTCTGCAATCAGACCAGAGCAAGGTCACGATGCAATCGTTCCTCAACAACGTGGCCAGGATCATCGGATTCACCGATTTGCAAACTTGCCCGTGGGGTAGCTTGCGCCGACACCATGTACAGGCCATTGTTTCAATGCTGAGCGGTAGCGACAAAGCTCCAGCCACGGTGAACACCTACTTGGCCGCGATCAAAGGAGTGTGCAAGGAGGCCTGGATTCTTCACCAGCTGGACGTTGAGGAATTCCAGCACATTAAGGATGTCAAAGGTGTTCGAGGTTCCCGTCTACCTAAGGGGCGCGCACTTCAACCAGAGGAAGTCAGGTTGTTGCTTCGGGCTTGTGATGAAGATGAAAAGAAGTTGGGCCTTCGTGACGGCGCAATGCTGGCCATCCTTGCTGGATGCGGTTTGCGCAGAGCTGAGATCGTGAACCTGGACGTAGCAAGCCTCATGCGGAAGGATCGAATTCTCAAAGTCATTGGAAAGGGAAACAAGGAACGAATCGCATTTATCCCAGCTGGAGCATGGACCCGCCTCACTGCCTGGTTGGATGCCGCTGATCTTCAAGACGGCCCGATGTTCACTCGTATTCGTCGTCACGGTGCCATGACTTCCGAAAGGATGTCGAGTCAATCCGTCTATCACATCTTGCATGAGCGCAGTTTGCAGGCCGGGATTGAGAATGTCGCGCCCCATGACCTTCGAAGAACCTATGCAACGACCCTTTTTGAAAAGGGCATCGACATCATCACGGTCAAAGACAACCTTGGCCACGCCAGCATTACGACGACACAGCGTTACGACAAGAGATCTGATGAACGCAGACGCAAGGCCAGTGAAGTCATCGATTACCTTTGAAGCAGCTCCAAATTTCGTAGCACTCTCCGGGGTGCTTTTTTGTTGCGCGTGTAGTAGCTGATAAAAATCCTGTTGCGATTTTCTATCGTAATACGATAATTATGGTAATACGGTATTACATACAGTGAGGATTGCCATGGCCAGACGCATAGCTACGAAAGAGGACGTATTCACCGCCGCAAATGAGCTTGTGAAAGCGGGCAAGCTTCCGCGTATCACGGCTATTCATCAAATCATCGGGGGTGGCAGCTACACAACTATCTCCAACTTTCTGAAGGAGTGGGAAAGCGCAAATCTGCAGGAAGCGCCAACTGAGGAAATGGTCCTGCCAGATTTCATGGCTTCGGAAGCTGATTTTCTCGTCCGCAAACTATGGCGTACCGCGTTGGATGGAGCTGAAATGCGGGTCCAGTCCGAGCGCGAGCAACTGCGGAGCCGAGAGGCAGTTATCAATGAAGACATGCAGCAGGCCATCGACATGGCCAACAGCAACAGCGAAAAAATAGATCAACTAGAAGACCAGCTGGCAAAGTGCAAAGAAGAGATCGAGAAGCTTGAACTCGATCTTCAAGCTAAAGAGCGCGCGCTTCAAATGGTGGAACATGACCAGCAGGCTCTCCAGGACAAATATGACCAAGCAGCCCAAAACGGTGCCTCTTCGCAGTCGCAGATCGATGCCTTACGCAGGCAGACTATCGAGCTGGAAACGACTATCAAGGCCCAGGAAGAGCGGGCTGCTGAGCTTCGTGATGAATCGCTGGTGCTGAAGGGTGAAGTGCGTGATGCACTCGATAAGCTTAGCTATGCCAATGGCCAGTTGAGCCTCAAGGACAAGCAGATCGGCATGCTAGAGCACATGCTGAGTGAAGAACAGAAGCGCAACCGCGATATCGAATCTTTGATTCTGAGACTCAGGCAAGGCACCCTCTTCCCGGCTACTACAAAGACGCCTAGGAAGAAAACCGATGGTAATCAGACCAACCGCTGAACAAGCGCGCATTATTCAGTTCTCCGGCTCGCGCCTTGTCGTGAAAGCGAGGGCAGGATCTGGAAAGACGACAACATTTTTCCAGATCGCCCAAGCTTACCCCCGCGAGCGTATGCTCTACCTAGCGTATAGCCGCGCCATCCGCGATGCAGCTGCACAGCGCTTCCCTAAGCGACAGGTTGACTGCAAGACATCACATCAGCTTGCCTTCCCCAAGTTCGGAAAGCTGCTAAAGCACAAGATCTCACATCACGGGAACATTCCCTTACGCGAGCTGGCCAACGCTCTTGACACAAGCAACTGGGCATTCGTGAAGGATGTCTTGGATGTCCTGACAAATTTCATGTGCAGTGCTGACATGAAGTTCTACAGCGATCATTTCACTCGATTCAACGGTAAGCCCAACCTCACCACCAAGATGGTTCAGTACCAGGCGGAAGTAGTTGATGCAGCTGAGAGAGTTTGGGTTCGGATGTGCGACCCTGACGACCCATTTCCAACAGTTCACGACTGCTATCTGAAGCTTTATCAGCTTTCGATGCCAGACCTCAGCCTTCAATACAAGCGAATACTTTTTGATGAAGCTCAGGACGCGAACCCCGTCACTAGCCAGATTGTCCTTTCTCAGAGCTGCAAACTCACCCTTGTGGGCGATGAACACCAGCAGATTTTCAGATATCGCGGCGCGGTGAACGCCCTCGACCACCCTCTTCTCAATGATGTTCCGCGCTTGTACTTGACCAATAGTTTCCGGTTCGGCCCCAACGTCGCTATCGTTGCGAATGCGCTGCTTGAGCTGAAGGGTGAAACAGTTCCTGTGGTTGGCCGTGGACAAGCAGACACGGTTACTTTCCACGTTCCTATGGGCACTGAACATCGATGCTTAGTCTCCAGAACAGTGATGGGCGTACTCGAATCCGCTCTTGCAGCTGCAGCTCGCGGCGAATCAATCTTCTGGGTCGGAGGCATTGAAAACTACAAAGTGCAGGATCTCCTAGATCTGCACCACTTTAGCCGTGGTGAACTCGGAAACGTAAAAAACAAGAAGCTCAAAGCCGACTACAAGGACTATGAGGAATATAAGGAAGCCGCAGAGCAGACCAAGGACCATGAGATGCAACGGTCAGTACGAATTCTGGAAACATACGCGGCCGAAGACATCCCTGCAATGATTGATCACCTCAAGAGCCTCACTGTTAAGGAAGAAATGGAGGCCTCAATCACTGTCACCACAGCGCATAGGAGTAAAGGTCTGGAATGGGACACTGTGCAACTGACTGATGACTACCCAGATATCTTCGATCCAGATATGGAGCCAGAGACTCGTGAAGACGAAATCAATTTGTTGTACGTTGGCTCCTCTCGCGCCATGCGAGTGCTGATCATCAACGGAATCATTGAAATCATCCTCAACCAAGTCGCTCAAAGACGGCGAGCACGGGCAAAAATCGAGATGGAGACAGCATGATTTTTCGCATGCGAAAAAGTACACGTTCATCACCACTGCCGAGGTAGCAATAGACTGGATAGTTGGTTTGAGCCAAAAGGGATGCACACAGAATAGCTATGGCGCTTGCACAGCCCTATAAGGGCAGAGGCTGATGCATGCCTAGATAGCCATATCCATACGATCAGTCACAAGAGGAATTGTGACTGATGAAAACCACTGCATTTCAACGTAGCTGCATTCTGATTGCCCTGGCCAACGCGATCTGTATGGGGGTTGGGCAAGCATACGCACAGCAGATCGAAGAGACCCTTGTTCGCTTTTACGACCGCAAGAGCGAAGGATGGTTCTGGTATGCCCCAGAGCCTGAGGATGAAGAAGAAGAGCCTCCTAAGCCACCACCCAAGCCTCAGGCAGCACCAACACAGTCACCACCTGCAAAGCCTGCATCTGTTCCTCCAGCAGTGGAGAAAGGGCCAGCACCTTTCTCAGCCGCTTGGGTGCGCGAAAACCTCCCCAAGTACAAGGATGCGGCCTGGGACAACCCGACAGTGGAGAACGTTCGCGCATTCATGTATCTCCAGCGATTTGCAATCGATAGGTCGGAGCAGTTTTCAAATGCTACTGAGATGGCCGTACTGGGTGATCCATATCTGGATGAAATTTCACGGCGTCCTGCAGCGACGTTTGCATCTCAAAAGCTAGATGTAGAGGCAGGTAAAGAGAAAAGTGCCCTCATCGACTCTATTGCTCAACGTGCTGGCATCTTTTTCTTCTTTAAAGATGACGAATATAGCAACCTTCAAGCCTCTATTGTGAAGATGCTAGAGGCTCAAGGATTCACTATCGTTCCAATCTCGGTAACTGGACGACCACTCAAAGACAACATATTCCCAAATTTCAAGACGGATAGTGGCCATGCTAAAACTCTAAATATCGTCAATTTTCCTGCAACGTTCTTAGTTTCACCAAGTGGTAAATTTGAGCCAATTGGGCAAGGGGCACTCTCTCTTCCTGAGATGAAGCACAGAATTATTATTGCTGCCAAACGGAATGGCTGGGTTTCTGAAGAAGAGTATAAAAAGACGAAGCCAATCTACACGACAGATAACAACATTGCAGAGAAATTAGATCCATCGATTTTTGGTAAAGACTTAGAAACGATTCAGCAAAAGACAAATGGCAAATCCAATTTTGTTGAACCAAGCAAACTGATGGAATACATCAGAACCCGCCTGAATACCAAGTAATAAATATCATGAAACTCAAATTATCTGTTGCAGCTGTTGCTCTATCGCTATCCCCTACTCTGTTAAACGCTGGTGGCCTGCAGTCACAGCTTGATGGCGTCTTCGGCCAGATGACGAATGTGACCCCTCCTGGTGTTTATGAATCACAACGTCGTGGCGTTCTTTCTGGGGGGAGATTCACTACCAAATCAAAGATCTACGATACGAATTTGGTTGCGTTCACACCCCCATCATGGAAAGCCGGATGTGGAGGCGTTGATTTATTTGGTGGATCATTCAGCTTTATTAATGCAGAGCAGTTGGTCCAACTATTGAGAGCGGTTGCAGCCAATGCCAAAGGCTACGCATTCCAATTAGCACTAGACAATGTATTTCCCGATGGGGCGAAATGGATTGAATCCTTCCAGAAGAAGATTCAGGAACTCAACCAGCATCTTGGTAATTCTTGCCAACTTGCGCAAGGGTTTGTTAATGACCTGACTTCCGGTATGGATCTCAAGAACAAAACAGATGCTTCGCTCATGGGTTCTGCCAGTGGTCTATTTGAAGACTTCTTCTCTACAAAGCAAGAAACAGGCGGAAAAACACCAATTAAAGAAATCAGGGATCAATCGCCTGAAGTTTATAAAAGAATGACTGGGAATATTCTGTGGAAAACCATGAAACAGAATTATGCTAGCTCTTGGTTTACATACGGCGATACAGAGTTGCTAGAAACCATCATGTCTATGACAGGCTCGATTGTTGTTGGTGACATGGTGAATGACAAAACGGGGACTTCTTCCGGCGAGGAAAATACCAACCCGATCATTACGCTCCCAGGCGGACTCATTACTCTTAAAGACCTTATCCAAGGTGGAAATCTTGAAATTTATACTTGTAATGGTGATGATCAATGCTACT
The DNA here is from genome assembly GCF_008121555.1 of Comamonas sp. Z1. Taxonomy (NCBI): domain Bacteria; kingdom Pseudomonadati; phylum Pseudomonadota; class Betaproteobacteria; order Burkholderiales; family Comamonadaceae; genus Comamonas; species Comamonas sp. Z1. Next base: position 148,543 of record NZ_VOQT01000013.1, on the reverse strand, counting down.
CCCCTACCACCAAGAGAGTAGCCATCAAAGGTATGAGAACCAAGATTGTTGATTTGCTTCACGGAGGGGGCACAACTCCAGGCGTAATCTACAAGTATGCAACCAATAGTGGCGTTCTTTCTGAAACTGAGAAAGCATTCACAACTTCCATGCCTAGTGGTATGGGAGCGATCATAAGAAACCTATCAATAGTTTCTTATGACTCTGCCGTCTTGTTCGCCAATGATTCGGCAGACGCAATTTCATTAGTAATGATGAAGAAGGTTGTCGATGATTTCTTCAGAGTTGCGCTCGCTGTAATTAGCTCTTCGGACTCCGCTAACAAAAAACAACTACTTGACGAAATTAATATTTCCAAAAGCAAGTTTGACAGTGACTATTCGGCCCTACGTGGCGAATACGGTGACTTATCAAAAATTATTGACCGATATCGCTCAATTCTGGAGATTTCAAGAAAGCAAAAGTATGCACTCTCCACATTAACCTCCGCTCCGAAGCCATAAACATCATGATGTCATTCACGATTTACTCAATAGGTGACTCGACGTTCCTAGAGCAAATACTTATTGGCATTGCAATGATCACAGGTGCAGGCGATCTTGAAAAGGCCGTCATGATTGGGATGCTTTTCGGCGTTCTAATAATTTGTGTCAAGTCGCTATTGCAAGGTGCTAAGCAAATCGAATTTCAACAAGTTTTAGTTTGCTGGGTTTGCTACATGTGCTTCTTCGGTCCCGCTACAGTCGTGACAATTGAAGATGCATACGATGGGAATGTGCGCGTAGTTGCCAACGTTCCGTTAGGAATTGGATTCACAGGAGGAGTAATTTCCAATGTCGGGTACACGGTCACAGATCTATTCACGACCGGATTTAGCATCATCGCACCGAGCATTACAAGAACGGAGTTTGCAGAATCATTAAAACTGCTCAATGACACCCGACGAAATCTTGATAAATCGGGAATTTATGTCGCAATGAATGATGCTATGGGCGGTGGTTCTGTTGATATCAGAAAGAGCTGGGACAACTATATCCGCGAATGTACACTTACAAAAATTGACTTAGGATTAGTGTCCGTCGAATCGATGATGACTGGCAAGGTGACGGAGGTTCTTCCTTTCATGTCATCACTCTACGGAACAAGAATCTATTTAAATCCTGGGGAAATAGATGGAGAAGAATATACCTGCTCTGAAGGGTGGTTTTATCTAAGCGCATCATTAGACTCCATATCAGATATGCGTGTTCAACAGGCTATCTCTGCAGCAATCGGCTTGAACAGACCTGATATTGGACAAGCGACTTCGCGCATTCAAGACTCTATCCAGGCACTTGGTCAAGCGTCTACATCTGCAAACGAATATCTGAAGGCTTCTATATTGGAGCCACTGTACAACGATGCTGTTGTTGGAAAATACAAGGACATGCTTGACTTCGGATCAGCCGTAATGGTGAACCAAGCTATACAACAACGTAATACCCAATGGGCTACTGAGCAGTCAATGTTCGTTACGGTAGCGCGGCCAATGATGGCGTTCTTTGAGGGTTTCGTGTACTCGCTCACACCCATAATGGCCATGCTCATGGTGATGGGAAGCTTCGGTATAGGATTGCTGGTTAAGTATTTCCTGACTGTTTTATGGATTCAGCTTTGGATGCCTGTCCTCGCAGTCGTCAATCTCTACATTCATGTGATATCGACAAATAAGATAGCTCAACTTAATCTACCTGGACTTGATTCATTCTATGCCATAAACACAGCCGGTGAAATTCTGCAGAACTGGATTGCGACTGGCGGCATGCTTGCTGCCTCCACACCAATTATTTCTCTCTTCATCGTCACTGGAAGCACGTATGCATTTACAAGCCTTGCTGGTCGTGTGAACGGAAGCGATCATATTAACGAGAAGTTATCGAGTCCCGATGCGTTGCAAAGTGGCCCACTTGTTAGCATGATGCCGATGCATAGCGGGAATTCCTTCAGTGGAATACAGAAAACTGGGACAGAGAACTTAAATTCAAGTATGAATTTTGGCGATGCCGTTTCAAGCGGAATATCTTCAGCTTCTGCAATTCAGCAATCTAAGTCAGATGCATTTAAGCAAGATGTTTCTCGTGGCGTTACCGAAGGTGGAAGTGCTCAGCAACAGTTCCAGAGAATGCAATCTTTAGGGCGCTCAGTGTCGTCGATGGGCACAAAACAGAGCCAAATGATCGATAACAAGGCTAGGGAAATTGGTAAGCAATATGGGTTAAGTGAATCCACGGTAGACGCAATTAAAGGTGCTCTTACTCTATCCGCAATGGGCGGCGCAGGTGCAAAGGGTGCAGGCCTGCAGGGAGCATTAAGCGCAGCACTCTCGGCAGATAAATCAAACACGGCGAGCGAAGGAGGAAGATTAGATAGCGTCATGAGGGCTGTACAAGGGGTTTCATTCTCCACATCCGATTCTCAAGCCCTGACAACTGGGCTTACCCATCAGGCGGTAGATTCAGGTAGTAATTCCTTCACAAAATCATGGTCTGACAGTTCATCAAGACAAGTCGCACAATCAGCTCAGGAAAGTATTGCTGCAACTGAAAGTCTTACCTCTCTACAGAACATGCAAAGTTCACTGGGACAGCAAACCAGCACAGATATGAAAACTCTTGGGGGTGCTATATCTGCATCTCCCGAAGCAGAGAGCAGATTGAACAATGCTGTGCAAAATGCACCCCAAGCGGTAAGGCAAGAAGCGATTGCGTTGGAAAATCGATTTGCGAATAGCTACAACATGGACAGAAATGTAGCTCGCAATGCGGCACAACTTCAAGCACTGACAAACTCTAGCAATTATGCAAATGGAAATGGCACTGCTGGCTTAGCTGAAGGCATGCGTATCATCGGTCAAGCTACTGGTAGGAGTCTTGATTTCACAGGTGATCCGAACAGAAATACTGATCTGAAAAATCAGGCGCCTACAGGTGTCAATACTGAAGAGATTCGATCACGAGTATCCGGCGCACCTGACTTTAATGATGGGAAGTTGTCTTCAGTCACAACTCAAGCTCAGAGACAACCTGGTGGGCCAGGATCTGTCATTGCAGATCATCAAAGTAGGACAGGCAAATTGGTTACAAGCGGAAACCGTGCTCTTGATGGAGTTGCCAATGATCAAAGCGATTTTATTAAAGATCAGATTATTAATAAATCAAGCTCCACAAGTTTTGCTCAACGCGACATGGGAACACTTGATCAAATTAAGGATCTGAGCAGTTCATTCATGGAGTTCGGGAAAAGCACTGCCTCCAATATACAGACATCGAATGATCAGAATGACCGGATTCTTGCCGATCCTAATGGCGAAGGAATCAAACAGTTCCAAGAAGATTTCAAGAATCGCAGTACAGGCGAAAGAGCAGTAGGCTATCTCGGCAATACCTTGCTGGGTGTCTCGGCCAAGGCGACCAATGCTTTTAATGAATGGCGAACTGGAAAGTCTAATTTCTCAGAGCACACCAAGAATATGAGCATTGAGGAAACCGGTGCATTCATGGCCCAAGGCCTCGCCCAAGCGTACTCAGGCGGCGCTACTACTGCAGCAAGGTTCTTGGATGATCATAAATCCGAGATGAAGGGTCTTACGAAACGCTTTGCCCAAGAGAAGCACGGTTTACCAGGATATCAGGCTGAGATTTTCGCTTCTGCAAAGTTCAATGATCAAGCCGGACTTGATGCCGGTTATAAGGGTCTTCGTGAAAGCTTGGCGCAAAGGGATTCATCAGGAGAAATTCTCAGAAATTCGAGCGGTGAAGCAATCTTGTCGGAAAAGGACAACCGATTCGCACTCAGCATGTATAAGGATATATACAATGCCGGTGTGCACCAAGGATCTAAGGATGGGCAATCGGGTCCTATTCTTAAAGATGTGAAGGCCTGGAACGCAACTCAGAATACTCCCGGTAAGTAATTAGCTATAAAAAAACCGCTTCTGTTCTAGAAGCGGTTTTTTTCTATTGACCTGGAAATATTCTTTTCCGCAAGTGTGGATTTGCGACAACAGGGTCTAGCAAGTCCAGATCGCTGGAAGAAACACCACCTTTGAGGGTTGCAAATATCCCTCGCATTATTGCGAAGCCAAATAATGCCAAGAACCCACCGATGAAGTAGGAGGCTCCGACCCACATCAAGATCGTGGCGACCATCGACTTGTTGATGAACTTCAACAGCAAGAAAGCCAGATACAGAGCACATGCACCCAGCGCGTACACACTCAACAGGGGTGCTACAGGTAGCGACAGCAAAGCAATTCCGGGGACATACACCAAGAAGATCTTGTTGAAATTCAGCATTGGTTCCTCTCTCTCTTCATGTACATCTAATTTACTACAGCTTCAGAAAATGCAACTTCGGGAGCCGCCCATGCAGAACTTCATTACATGAATCTGACCAGAAACAGTCACTTGCCCATATAGGGCCATCTGTGCTTATAATGATCTCACAGCCACCTCACGCTGCTTGCTCAGCTCAACTGGCTGCTACTGCCGAAGTGCAGTCCCTCAAGGCCTAGTGCCACACATCACCTGCATTGCAGGTTCTCTCTGCCGAAAAGGCTTCCCTACTGGGTAGGGATCAATCTGTGGCCTTGCTGCCACCAGCTTCGCATCGTTGGCCACGTCGCCTCCCTTGCTGCTTTCTCCTGCGCATCTTTTACATCTGACATCTCGATTCAGCCGAATCGCGCCTTTCATCGCCTCGGGTACGGGCAACTGTGTACCTTCGTAACAAAACGTCTATCCCAAAAAAGACTAACTGTTGCATTACAAGGATTTGACATTCTGATACGATTTTACAGTATCGGAAAATGAACTTCTAAACGCATTTTGGATAACCCGCATTCATGCCCCAGTCTCTGCACTTGTGCCGACCGACCTCCTCCCTGCCCAGTCGTCGCCATATCCTTTCACTTCTGACTTTTCCCCTGGCCTGCTCTGCTGGTGGTGTTCTCGCGTCTACCAACACTTCTTCTGTTGCAGATTCGTTGCGAGGGTCGTTGTTTGAGCAACAAGGAACCAGCACAGGCACTGACCCTCTTCTGCTCTACACGATTGCTCTCGTTGAGTCCGGTTTTGGCCGTGGCCAGGGAAACATCAGCCCCTGGCCTTGGACTCTGCGCTCTACCCAATCTCATTACGCCAAGACGAAAGCAGAAGCAGAAAAGAAGCTGGCGGAATGGATTGAGGCTTATGGCCGCAAGATCGATATTGGGATGTGCCAAACGAATTTGTTCTGGCATGGACACCGCGTAAAGCAAGCAGCCGATCTGCTCGACCCCCCCACGAATCTACGGGTCGCAAATCAAATTCTCATCGAATCCCTGAAATCGTCACCCGGCGACATTGAGCTGGGCATTGGCCGTTATCACAACTGGACTGAGCCTGAACGTGCGCGCAACTACGGCTCGCGTGTGTTGGCCATCTACAGAAACTTGAAACGACTGGGTTAATGACATGTTGATGTTTCAAACGAACATAATTCAAGAGCTGGATGACCGGGCTGAGGACTTGACGTATGGGGAATCTGATCCCTCTGTCAAAGAGCTTGATGCCTCGCTGTGGGGCATTCTTAGAAAGGTGGCCATTCAGAACCCAGATCTGGCTGGCAAGCTCTTTAACCTGAAAAGCCACACTGTTGAACTCGCGGCCCAGCTGTCCGATGAAGCAATTTCAAACCTTTCATCGGGCACAGTTCTGAGCTTTAAGCTGGTCGCCAACCAGCACGAGATCTGCCAGTGGATAGAAGACAAGGACTACAAGCCGACATTTGAGATCACTGACACCAGCAATTGCACAGATCTCTACTGGGTGCAGTTGGGCGTGCAGGCTCGAAAAGATGTGGAAACAGCTTCACAGACCTTTGGCGTTGGCCTGAACCTGGTGCGTGCGTGCGCTAACGCTACGCTGATTCAGCTTTCCGGTATTTCCACAAATTTCGCAGTGAGCTTTGCTCTTCGTTTCGACGAATCAATCATTGCCGAAATCATTTCCGGGAGGCGAAACCTTCAGTACATCCTGCTGAAGAAAATCCAACAATCGATAACTGCATAAGAGGAAGACATGTCCAGAACCACACAGATAGCACCCAAAGCGCAGATGGCGTCGCTCACACAGTTGCTTCTCGCTCGGCAGATGACTAAAGCTGGATTCATTACGAAGATCATCATGATCGAAACCGGCCTTACGCACAAACAACTGCGCCGCATCTATAGTGGTTTTGAGCAAGATGAAGGTACTGGAGCAAGAAAAAACCACGGCACCATGCGGAGCGGCACGACACTGATCCACAACAGCGCGACAAAGATCCAGGCATCTTTGCTCATGCAGCTGTACTACAACCTGGGAGGGGACGATGTGACTATCTCTGTACAGATCCCTGAGCTGGTCAAAGCGTTCCGCCTCTATCACACCCTGCGCAATGAAATTCCCAGCATGAAGAACGGGCGCTGGCCATCTTTCACGATCACGGATGCCTGGTGCTTGGCCTCTGAACTTCGTAGTGAAATGGCGTCTCTTTCAGTGTGTAATTCCTGCAAATGCTCATACTTCACCAGCGTCAATCAGCGCACATACATTGAGTGTCCGTTTTGCCATGATGCAGCTCGTCTCCCGATGAATGAACCAGCAAAAATGATTGCAGCCTGATCAAGTCATAAAAAAAAGAGCGCTAGATTTTCTAGCGCTCTTTTTTATTGCTCAGCTCCTTCACAGGCAGCATCATTCCAGCAGTCTTTACGCCACCTCCAAGGGGCAACTTGATTTGGCAGACTCCAAACCCCCATTGCCTGCTTCTTAGCGACTACCTCCGCCTCATATACACGGGTGTCACGTACATACCTTGGGTTGGCTCTATTCGCCCACGCGAGGCCTGCATCTACCATTTTTAAGTTAACTGACTGACCATCAATGGTGATGGTGCACACGCCTCTTTTATAACGGTCATACTCATAACAGTGAGCATTGACGATCTTCCCATGTACCAATGACTTCAAATAGTCTGTAGCCTTTTGACTGAGCGGTTGCCCTGGCCGCTTGTGCCCATGCATCGACTCGGGAGCATCAATATCACTCAGTCGTATCTTTAGCCGTGAGTTATCTGAGCGAAGCAGTACAACTGTATCTCCATCGTCAACGTAGATGACTTTTCCAGTCTCAGACCAATTTTGTGCATTTACCTGCAGTGGCAGAAAAGCACATGCAAGACTAGCTAATACGCTGATCCTCATCATCACATTGAGCCTAGTAATGCGTCACGGCGGCTTTTATTTACGCTCACTCTCCCCACGGTTCGATCTGATGGAGGTTGATTGGTTTCTTCAGTTGCTTGCACATTTTTCTCAGCTGAACCAGCATCACCATTCTTCTCCGGCTCCACATTTCTGGGTACAGCTAATGGTTCACCAGTTACCAAGGCCGAGAGGTTCAACGATTGAAGGCCAAGCATTGCCAAAGTGCGCAATCTTTCCCCTCTGTCGCGTTGATTGACTTTTACCAAGTCCCCGTAAAGCTCGGGATGCGAGAACTTGGAAACCTTAATATTTGATAGTTTCCCATCCCAATCATTTTGATCTGCTTTAGACACTATCAACTCCTTTTAACCCAGCATCCAGAAGCCGCGAGCGTTGGCCAACTCGGGATTCGCACTCATGATGATGTGCGCCTTTGGAAAAATCCGCTTGGCAGCCTCTTTATAAAAGGTTGCCCCGCCACCAGCCAAAAGAATAACGTCAGCATCTAGTCCCTCTTCTCGCATGGACTTCTTCATTGAAGTTAGCGCGAGGTCTGGGATCTTCTTGATGGCCTCTTCAACATAGCTCTTGATAGGGACCATCTTCCCATACAAAGGGATTTCATTCTTACCAGAGACAATTGCAGATTCTAGCTTTTCAACACTCAGTTGACCTCCGAACTCTTCTTTGATTCGGCTTGCCGCATCATCCAAAAGTACTGACATCGCTTTAAGTGATGTACCAGATGAGTTATAGCGCATTTCACCTGCAGCGATAGATACCCAGTCAACTGAGAAGAATCCAGGATCAATCACTACTGTACGGCCCTGATTGATGACAGCTTCGATTTCATCTTCCTGCACGCTTTCGCTGATGTCCATATAGGCTCCAGCAGGCTGAGGAACAACAACTACTTTTTTAACTTCGATCGTTGTTTGATTTGCAATCTGATGATTACCCGTCAGCTTATCTTTCAGTCTTTTACGGGTGTTTTCATCTTTAAATTGATCTACTGGCAGACCTGTCACAAGCACATCAATCACTGGTTGCTCTGTCAGAGCCAGTGCTGCATAGAACAATGCCTTATATTGGTTCGTGCTGGGATAGTCTGCGTGCAATTCCCGCTCCCAGCCTTGGATGCGTCCTGGTTCAACACAAGCAGCCCATTGCTCATTGTTCACCAGGACCTGTACAAAGTCGGAGCCGTGGCCGCCTCCAATTTTCTGAGGCATCAGCGACAGAGGGGCAGCCCCGACTGGTCGGACCAATGTTGTCATATCCGATTCACGATGGCCAAAGGCCAGCTTGAAATTCGAGTAGCCAATATCCATACCGAGGATAAATTCAGAATTCTCCGCTGCTTCAGTACCTTTTTTCGCCATGTTCCCTCCTGATGATACGACTTCAAAACGACTTGTAACGCTTGGCATCATAGCATCACAGATGCATAAAATGGAACTATCAACGAAAAATTTTCTTCTCTAAGTCGCTTTGAAGTCCAAGAGTTGCCCAGAGGATAACGGCCAGTATCTCTGCTCCCCTCCTTCGAGGCTCGAATTCTTCGCGCCTGAGGTGCACTCTAGGCCCAGATCGTAGACCGGGATTTTTCCTAAACTTCCCATAGAAGAAGGGAACAATGTGGTTCCCGCCCAAATAGGATCACGTAGATTTGGTCAGATGCCTATAGATGTTCAACACAAAGCACCCAATCAATCACAGCCATCAATGCTCACTCCCCATAGAATATGGAGAACAGAAAATATTTCCCACTCTTTGGGCGTGCGTGCAAAGCTGAACATCCCAGCACCTGGCACGTAGTGTCTAGGACCTTCTCGATGATCTACTAGAAGGCCTTAGCAGGGAAGTTTTCTTGCACCAGCCCTCTTCTATGGGAAATAACTCTCCCAGCCCATAGAAGATAGTATCTTGGGAAGGGACACATTTTTTTCCCATCAACCTCTATGCCCTCTTTCAACTCACTGCCGCCCAGCGCTCATATCGATCACCTCCGTGCTGAGCTTGAGAAGCCCTGGGAGCATCGCGTAGACATCGACTTTGAGGCCGCAGCCAAGTCCTTCATGCTCAGCACTGCAGAAGGTGTGGAAGCGCAGCTGCTCCTTCTTGCTCTCGAAGCAGATGTGATTGCGGCCAACTTCCATCAAACATCGCTCACTGCCCGAAAGGAAATGCCCAAGGATCAGCAAACTTACTTGGGCTGTCGTGTCCGTATAAAAGATAGCTCTTTAGAGATCTCTTGGCATCGAAATAACGTAATACCTAAGGAAAAATCAAAATCTAGTATTCGAGTTCTCTCGAAGCATATAAAAAAGGGAAAGTCTGATTCCTACGACATGTCCTCATTCCAGCGTGAACCGGCATGGGTGCAAGCTGTTGTTGCTGACGCCGAGAAGACATTTGCAAAATTGCGGACTCGTGCGAAGATACTCACAAAGTTTAGAAAAGCTTTGAGAGAGTATGAATCTTTGTCAAACTAACCAGGGGATCACGTGAGCCGGCACAATCAAATCTTTGGTGTTTCAGGAAAAACTAACCAAGCCCTGTCGCCCACAAAGATAGCAAGCAAGGTCAAGACTTCTAACGACGCTCGCGCTATTACTATAAGTACCCAACGCTCAAGCGAGCTTCGTGGAGAAATCGAGCACAAGAATTATGAGAAGCTCGTGGGGTCTTATCAAACGCAGGCTTCCATTAAGAGCACCAATTTGGCTCATAACGCAGTTTTCTGGGCCACCTGTTTTATGGTTGCTTTAGTAGTTATAGTTTTAAGTAGCTGACTCTTAGTAATCGGCTTACTAAAATATAAAAGCATCCTAATCTTCCATCCTTTATTGCCCATCAGTCCGCCCGGAACATCTGTTGCGTACATCATACAAAATTCATACACCCTGATTTTTGCATTTTTAGAGCTATTCTCACCTACCCATCCACTTAGGCTTACCTAATTACCGGCGCTATTTATGACTGAACAAAAATACCCTCCAGCAGATCAGTTCCCTACGGATATAAAGGTCGCTGCTGTTTACATGAGCATGCCAGCCCCTGATGATTATAGCGTCAAACTAAAATGGGCTAATATTCGTGATGAGTTACCGAGGCATTTTAAAAAACCTTCATTGGATCTGCTTCTCAATTTTCTCACGAATATTTTGACTGATTCCTCAGAAAGTACCGAACGCGCAATCGACGCCACACTGATCGACCTTCGTTCAGAAGCACCCGTAGAGTGGGAGCTAGACAGAAGGTATAAAAATATCCATAACGACGGTTCTTATATCTACCGGCTTATGAGTCTCCACCTAGTTATCAATCCGAATGGTGCTTTCGCAATCATGAATACAAATAAAGAGATTTTGTTGGAGCAGAAATCGAAAGGCGGTAGGACCTTCACATTCCCTCCGCATTTATATTTCCGCACTTAACACATTCAATCTCCTGTCAAGGTATTCTAATCAGCAGGCAACTCCTCAGCCTCTACTTTTATCACAGTAATAATCTGCGCATCATTTTCTGCCTCAATGGATAATTACATGAAATTATTGAATACACCTCTATTCTGGTGCTGGCTGCGTGGCCATAAATGGGAAGTAACAAATAGAGTTGAAGTTTACGATGGAGTTGATGTTTCTGGGGTGTGTGAGCGTTGCGGATGTAACGGTAGTTACAACGAAAAATTAGGTCCAGGTGAGTTTCCTAAAAAGCCAAAATGGCATGAAGTGAAGCGAGCCTCTGCCTAGAGTTATCCATCCTACCTCGTCAGCTCAACGTAAAAAACCCGCATGACACGCTCTGCGGGTATTTTGTATCCATCGCTTTTACCCCAATACCACTACTTTAATAGCTCAAGTGCATGCTCAAGCCTCAGTGCTAAGGCATTAGACCTACTCAGGCCAAGTAGATAGCATGCTCAGATGGGCAAGGTCGTTTAAACACAAAAAAACCCGCAATAGCGGGCAAAGATGGCAAGCGTTGAAACCATTCAGGTCTGATCACGCCTTGAGAGTTTCTGCAGCTCAAAGCTCACACCGGAATATGAGTACCGACACTCGGTATCAAAGCGCACCCGCTGGAGCATGAAATGTATCGACCGTACAGCCTGTCGGCCGACATGCCGCTTGAGCGCCCTATGCAGAATTTGGTCTGAAAGCACAGCCGCGCAATCTTGCTCGCTCATGGTTTCAGAGCCTCGTAGAGCGCTCTCCACAATCACGGCCTCCATCACCATCAGAGCTTTGTAGTTCACAACACCACCACGGTGGCACACCAGCTCGGCCAGCTCCAGATAGTCCAGCCGCCGTGGCCAAGCTATCGCTGGCTGTTTCCACAACGCCTTAGACCGCGCCTGCCAAGCAAGAAAGCCTCTCACGAGTGATGTGCTCGCCAATCGAAGCGCACGGAATGTACGACCGCGATAATTAGAAGTGCTCTGCATAGTTCAATGCCCTTCAAACTCTGCTCTAGACACGATAGTCAGATCTCCTGCGAAATCACCACTGCCCACGCCTGACCCGATCAGGATCTGCGACTCGTCCCAGCTCCACACCTTGCCTGTGTACTTGGGACATTCACCCCCAAAGGTCGGCAGCTGTCCGAAGTCAACCTTTGAACGCACCTGGTAGTCCATAGTGCGCAATTCGGTGAGCAATTCATGAAGATTTTTGGCCGTGAGCTGCATCATCACCATCCCCTTGTTGATCTGCCAAAAATCTACTGCTGGCACTTCGCCAACTAGGAATGCGGACTTGTCCAGTTTGGGCAAATCAGCAGTGAAGGTTGCAATGGCGGCGCTCCTAGAGTCTGGATACCTCAACAGACCGTCAATAGGTGCCCATGTCCAACACCAACAAGCCTCTCATCGTCGCTGTGCCGTTGGCCATCGCCAGCTGGCCCTGGTGGACCAATCTGCTGTTGGCTGTTCTGGCCTACTTTCTCTTTGGCTACCTGGCTGAACCACCCCTTCTTATGATTCCCTCCGGTGGTGAAGCAAATGCCACTGACTCCGTGAGCTTTTTCCAGGGTGAAATCTGGTCCACCGCATGCACCCTCGGCATGTACACCCTCCCCGCTCTCTTCTTCGTGGCTGCTGCCATCGACCTCTCTCGTATCGTCTGCAAGCACGCGCGCTGACCTGCCTCATATGGCCAAGCTCTCAAGCCACCCGCCTTGAGGTTCTAAGGCATGTGTTGCACTCCCACCGGCCTCCCGCATCCAGGTTCAGCAGACTTGCATTTTTGAGAAAGCTCGTAGGTTGAAACAGTCATCCACTCAAAACGGCATAGGCATGCCCATCACCACCATCAAAACCACCCAGGTCATATCCCAAGATCAGTTCGTCAACGGCGCTCGTGATGCAGTGCTCGATGCTCTCGACACCTACGTGCGCGGACTCACTGGCCATCCCAAGACTCTTGGGGCCTCTGACGCCGAGTTGCCAGCTTTATTCGAAGGGATCGACAAGCACGCCCGCCTGGTTCATGCGCGTCTTGTCGGTGCTGAATCGCACCGGCTTCCGTGGAGGCTCAACTCCTGAGAGGATTGAGTCATGAACACTAAAGCTGCTCGTTTTAGCCCTGAGGTACGTGAACGTGCCGTACGTTTGGTGCAGGAATGCCAAGCGGATTACGCATCGCTGTGGGGCGCATGTGAATCGATAGCCCCCAAGATTGGCTGCTCTGTCAGCACCTTGCATGGATGGGTGCAGCGCAAAGAAATAGATGCAGGCCAACGCCCAGGATTGACCACGGATGAACGTGAGCGGCTCAAGCAACTGGAGCGAGAGAACAAGGAACTGCGCCGAGCCAATGACATCCTCAAGGCTGCGAGCGCTTTTTTTGCGCAGGCGGAGCTGGACCGTCGCATCAAGAGTTAATTGACTTTGTAGACCAGTATCGTGATACCTATGGGGTCGAGCCAATTTGCAGGTTGCTGCAAATTGCCCCATCGGGCTACAGGCGCAGGGTTCAACAAAGAAACTGCCCTTGGCTGCGCTGCAAGCGCAGCCAATCAGATGAAGAACGTTGCAGTCATATTCAACGGGTGTGGCATGCCAATTGGCAGGTGTATGGCATCGTCAAAGTCTGGAAGCAGATGCACCGAGAGGGTTTGCCGATTGCCCGCTGCACAGTGCAACGCCTGATGCGCAAGCTGGGCCTTGAAGGTGCAAGGCGAGGCAAGAAGGTACGTACGACACGCCCAGATGTGGCACGGCCAAGCCCGCTAGACCTGGTCAACCGCCAGTTCACAGCCCAGCGCCCTGACCAGCTTTGGGTTGCAGACTTCACCTATATATCAACATGGCAAGGGCAAATGTTTGTGGCCTTTGTGATTGATGTCTATGCCCGCCGCATAGTGGGCTGGCGGGTCAGCAGCCACATGCGTACGGACTTTGTGGTGGATGCGCTGGAGCAGGCGCTGTATGCCAGACAACCTTCAAGCGATACGAAACTGATTCACCACTCCGATAGGGGGAGCCAGTATGTGTCTATTTGCTACACAGAGCGTTTGGAGGAAGCTGGCCTGATGCCTTCGGTGGGCAGTACCGGCGATTCCTATGACAACGCCTTGGCCGAAACCATCAATGGTCTTTACAAAACAGAGGTTATCTATAAGCGAGGGCCGTGGAAAACACGGGAATCACTGGAGCTGGCAACACTGCAATGGGTGCACTGGTTCAACCACGGCAGATTGCTGGAGTCCATAGGGCATATACCGCCAGCGGAAGCTGAGGCAAACTACTGGCGGCAAGTTGCCAATACCGTGCAGGCTAGCGCCTGCACTTCAACAAACTAGCCTCCACCAAACCCGGTGCGATTCAAAATTTTGGCCGATACGTAGTTAAAGCATTCCGAGAGATTTCGTGCTCTGACAGCAATGGCTGCTCGGGTGCCTAGCATGGCGCTCAAGCTGATCGCCAAGCCCCGATGCGGGGCATCGACAGCCTGATTCTTGCGTTTGCGAATGGCAGCACTCCGTCGATACAGTGTGGCCAGGTACTCTGGAGAAAGTTCAAGTCAAATGAAAGACGAATTGCAATCAGGCTACAAACCTGTACAGGATGAGGTTCTGAAGACGCTAGGTGTCGCGGTAATAGCTGGACAAGGCGTGGAGCAGCTGCTGCAAACATGCCTGAGGTTCCCATTTCACGGTGAGCCTCTGCAGACAGAGGAACAGCTTCTAGCCCTCCTTAGGCAGCATTCGAAAGCTACTCTGGGACAGCTTCTCAATGTGCTGCGTCAGCGGGTTGATCTGCTCCCGGATTTCGGTGAGCAACTGGATCGCTTCCTCGAAAGTCGGAATGTTATTGCTCATAGGCTGCACGACATCCCCGGAGGCTTGGACATGCATTCCGATGAAGGCCGGGAAAGGCTTATGTCTTTCCTTAAGCAATTCATGGAAGACGGACATCATGTCAGCATGGTGTTGATTGGAGTGCTTCGTGAGTGGCGTCTCAGAAGGACATTGATCTTCCTGGCGAGCATCATCTGAGCAGAAAGATGCATGCATACCTTGATGCCAATGTCACGCCGCACCTAGAGGACTTGATTAGCCTAAAAGATCCGCTTGTGAATTCATAATCCTCATTGACGATGAGAAGTAAAAAGCGCCCCTAGGGGCGCTTTTTTGATGGGTTCAACCCACTCGCTTGTAGCGGTAGCCTTCACCTTCCATGCAAAGCCTTTTAAGTCCTGCTTGCTCACTAATTGGAGTCTTTTGAACCTTGATCTGATACTCACACTTGGCCAGTGCGGACTGCGTAGCATGGGCCGATGCACCCTCTTTGACGTAAGCATATCGGGGCTGCGATGCACATGCAGAAAGTAATGCTGCGGCCCCTAAGGCGATGATTAAGGATTTCATGTCTCTGCTATTGCTCTTGAAGGCCCCTTCCGGGGATGAGCCTTAGAGATTACATCAACTCGTTCTTATTCAAATGTCAAAATAGTCTCACTCTTGATCGCCTGCTCATCGCCGGTTTCGGATGTTCAATCGCTGCGGTAGCTTTGAGCTTAGCCCGACTTCAAATCTAGATGAAGAGTACCCTTTTCACTGCTGCGCGCCAAGCTGCGTAAGCACTTCCCATAGTCCTCAGCAACCTTAGCATTTCGTTTGCCAGAGGATCATATTTGTCACCATCCTCCCACCGCCCAGCTCGATCAACGTTCCATTGAGGTGCCAAACAGAGCCTGAAGTTTTGCTCTCTCTGATGATACGGGTATGCGTCAAAATGTTCGTTCTGAAATCTTAAGTAGTTGTCAATATCCTCTACTAATTTTTTTGTCGCACTTGAAATTTCTGGTGATAAAAATTTGTTGCCAGCCTCTTTGTTAGCATTTACGAATGCTTCCAGGGTAGTAACTTGATTCCAATAGATTGCGTGATCAGTAGCAGTATTTACAATAATATTGTGCAAGTATTGCTCTTTTAATCCCGGCTCCAATTTCTGGTAGAGCTTTCTATCATGCTCCAAAAGCAGATCTTGTTGCTCCTTCCTTTCTTGCCTGTTTGCCTTCTCGTTGTAGGCACCGATGATGTTCAGGATGATGTTGTAGATCAGTGCTATGAGACATAGCATGAATCCCCAGAAAACGTCTTTCTCGCCGGTGACAGTAAAGTCAAACTGTTTTTTCAGTACGTGATTAACAAAGTCCTCTAGCAAACTAGAGGACATGAGCGAAATGCCAAAGAAAATCAAAACCCATGTAACTTTATTATGAAAGCTCGGTTTGATTACACGATATATTTTCAAGCCAATATCTAGGAATTTATTTAACTTATCTTCATTCATTTTTATATAAATATCAGATCAAATACAGATGACGACAAGATTTTTGCCTACCCCTCAGGCCAGGGAAGCTGCACGGTCACGTCACACATGCCTTTCAAGCTAGTATTCTGCCTGAGCTGGACGTGAAATCACTGCCAGTGAGGCAGAGGGTATGACGCTTCCCTAGCGCAACATTCTGTGAGGTAATCCTATTTACATGAGCACAACTTGAAGGAACGGCAATGGAAATCACGATTTTCAAGGAACCCTATCGTGGACAACTGGCAGTCAATGTGAGTCTCCACGAAGAAATTGACGGTCGCGGCACAGAAGTGGATGTGACTGTCTGGGTCAAATACCAAGATTCGATATCTGCAATGCAAGCTGAAGCAAAGCAGAAGGCCATAGAACAACTAAGACGCGCGATCACTGCTCTGGAAGGCGGGGAAGTCTAGGCCGCACGTTCGATGCACAAATGGGCCGCAATGGCCCTTTGTTTTTCTTTGGTGGCGGCAGATCAAATTCACTCGACCTGCACCATTGGTGGGTATGGAGATCTTCTGGCCTCTTCGCCACTCCCGGCGAACTTGCATTTTGGCAACCCCGCGTAAGCTCAATCAAAACGCCGTGAACACGAGTGCCATATGACCACCGCCCAAAACTGCTTTGTCGCCAACCTGCCCCCCGAGCACCAGGAGATGTATGCCCTCATCCATCCTCTGCCTGATGCGGCATACACCATGGACTGCGCCATCGCTTCGATTGAAAAGACCTTGGCCACCATTGAGCGAGACTGCACAGATACGCCTACCGGCTGCTTTGAGCTGGAGCCGGACTTTCAGCGTGGCCATGTCTGGACCCAGGCTCAGCAGATTGCCTATGTGGAGGCGATTTTTCGCAAGACCGCTCCCAACCGGATCATGTTCAACTGCCCCGGCTGGACACGCGAGTCCACCACGGCTGGCGACATCAACGACAACGAATTCCAGTGCATCGACGGCCTGCAACGCCTGACCGCTTGCCGTAAATTTATGTCTGGTGAGTTCACATTGTTCGGTAAATACAAAGCCCAGGATCTCAAGGGCACTCCCTTTGACCCACGTCGCTTCACGCTTCAGTTCTGCATCTACGAATTCAATTCGCGCGCAGATCTGCTCAACCACTACCTGAGAATCAATGCCGGTGGTTCGATCCACACCCCAGAAGAGCTGGACCGCGTTCGCGCTCTGCTGGCGCTGGCCGCATGAGAGCCGCAACACGCAATGTAGGCTGGCCCGAGCCATTCAGAATTGACCAACACCTGTCCTTTTTTCTCGTATGTGGCAAACTATGAGCATGGCAAAAGCACACACTTCCACCAAAACGAAAGCGGGCACAAGCC
Organism: Comamonas sp. Z1; assembly: GCF_008121555.1. NCBI lineage: Bacteria > Pseudomonadati > Pseudomonadota > Betaproteobacteria > Burkholderiales > Comamonadaceae > Comamonas > Comamonas sp. Z1. Next base: position 131,113 of record NZ_VOQT01000013.1, on the reverse strand, counting down.
GCGCTGGCGGTAGCGTTGTGGTTCAATCCACTGAAAAGGCTCACAAAGCTGATGTCGTCGCGCGCAGTTTCGAGAAGAAAATGGCTGCCGCGCGCAAAGCATCCGTGAACAGCCACCTGGGTTTTGTTGTGCCCAAGTTGACGGGCCAAGAGGCACTGCACTTCATGCGCAGTGTCGGCGGCTTTGCTCTGTCTCACGCCCACAAGACTTCCAAGCCCAAACGCTGATGGGTCAGATCCTCATCGCATACCACGGGTGCGACATTACGACGAGGGATGGTCTGGTCGCCGGTCTTCTGAAGCCACTGCCTTCTTCCAATAAGTTTGATTGGCTCTATAACGGCTTTTATTTTTTTGAAGGCGACTCTGCCCGCGCGTTAAAACTCGCCACAGCATCCAGTACACGACCTCAACATAAGCTCACGAAGCGCCCCATAGCTACGCCAGCTGTCGTTGGTGCAATTATTGAGATTGATCGCCTGTTTGATCTGACCACGCAAAGCGGTATTGAGAATTTTTCTCAAGCGGCGGACCTCATGGTCAAGGGCTACAAAGCCGATGGAAAAGCACCTCCTAAGAATGAGCCATCCTTTGAGGGAGATACTGAAAACCTGCATCGAGCCTTCGACCGTGAAGCGTGCAAGATGGTTCATGCCTTGCGCAACCATGCCAATACCGAGGCGATTGCCCTTGCTGCGAAGCTTTCTCAATCGCTGGGCCTGAATGTGAATGGTTCAACACAGTTGACACAGCAACAGATGAGGGAGCTTGAAATAGCCTCACTGCAGATTGTCAACACTGCACCATTTCAAGCGTCTCGGGGTGCGTTTGAACAAGGCAAGCAAGTTGATCCGTCAAGCGCGATCTTCGATGACACACACCTCCAGCTTGCTGTCCACGATCTTTCATGTATCAAAGGCTGGTTTCTACGCCCTGGTGACAAGTTAATGACTCCTACAGAGGCCGAAGCCGCCAATCAGGCCATGGACGCAGCAAAAAAACTGCGCACAGACTCCAAGCCCAGAAAACGTGCCCCCTGATAGATCCATGCGTTCCCTTCTTACTTTTGCTCTCGCCCTCTTCGTCTTCTACACCGGCCTCAACCTCGCAGCGCGGCTGCAGGTCCACGAGCAGGCCAAGCTTATCGATAAGAGCGGCCAAGTCTTTGAGGGCCGCATGAGCCGAGATATCCTGACTGGGGACTATCGGATCGACTCTCCGTCGAGCGTTGGTGAGGTCAGGATCATCCCGAAAGAACAAATTGGCGGACTGGTCTATGTTGAGAGCGATGGCTTGCCCTGGCAGTCTTCGGTCACTATGTACGGAACAATCGTTTTGATGCTGTTGCTATTCGGTTATGACATTTTCAGGAGCATGCGTAAGAGTGAGCGCCCTACTGCTCGTGCCTAGAACCAGGTGCTCCCTTCCCGAACGACCTGCCCATGGCAGGTTTTTTTACGCTATCGCTGTCGCTGCCTACTTTCATGTCCTGGTCAGGGTTGCAATTTATGAGGCACCCTTAAAGTGGATTTCAACTGGTTGGCTGACGCCACGTTGTGACAACCATTAAGCAAGAATCGAACAACACATCAAGGAATATGAGGGAACCGCTATGAACTTCAAAGCAAAATTTCACGCCTATCGTCTCTTTGGACTGCACACATGCAGTTCGCTCTGGCCTCTCCTCTTCATTTTCACTGTTGGCTTGTTCTACGGAACCGCAGCAGCTGATGTGTTCTTCGAGTCCACCAGTACCATCCGTTATTCCGCAATCATCATCGGTTCCTTCTTCGCGTATTTCGGCTCACCAACTTTGATTGGCTTCATCCATGCTGCCAAATTACGTCGCATGTATGGACAGGACGTGAGCGATGCTATGACGGCAAAGTTTGCACATCTGAAGGATGGCGATACTGTAGATTTCACACTTGCTGAAGTCATCAACGGCGTTTCTCGCGCGCGGCGCACAGCTCGATAGAACAAGAAATAGATCGACTTTGTGTGACCTACCGAGAGGCGCTTGAACTCAGCACCGCGTCTCAGGACTGCGCAATCCAGCGCCGATTCAAGAAGCCTGCCAAGTGCAGGTTTTTTTGCGCCCCGAGGCTGAGCCTGCCCATCCTAAGCCTACTGGAGAGGGTTGCATTTTCTGAACTACCTGGAGACTAGAAGCGTACTCACTTCCTGAAAGAACTCCATGGGAAAAGCAAAGGCCAAGAACTCTGGCCGCTCTGTACTGACCGAGGCCATGCGCGCCAAGATGCTGGGCAATGACCCTTTCAACATTGCATACAAGTTCCTGTATGAACAAGTCGAGCAGGTCTACACCTCCAAAGGTGGATTTCCCAATACGCTCATAGGCATGCATTTCGATAACGGTCTGCTTGATCGCCTCTACCCCACAGTCATTCGCCGCCTGGAGGATGTGCCAGGACTACGCCATGCCATGCTGCAATATTCCCCGATGGTGGCGCACGTCTTTGAGGCCTGGACAGCGCCACCGGGTAGGCCAGATCTTTCCCCTAGCCAACATCCTGATCGCAAGGACTGCGTGACCTTCATGCTCCACACAAGTGATCTGTGCGCTGTCGCCAGATGCATAGTTAACCCCGCTATGCGAACCATCCAGCACGACGAACTCTTCTTCCCTGACAAAGTAGGCGGTCGATTGGGCCGAGATCTTCCCAACATGGTTCACCACTGATTTCAGCTTTGTGCTGCTTTGACGATATAGCTTTGTGCGACACCACCACAACGAAATGAGCTGCTATGGAAATTGACGATAACGATTTGGTCACGCAATTCAACCTCTGGCGCGAAAACGCCAACCGCGACTCCTGCTACGCAGACAGCCAGCATGCAGGCGAGTTGCTGACATCGCTGCAGACAGAATGGCGCAGGCGTTATCCCTCTCGCTACGTCCCTACTCCGGTAGTCTCTCGTGATGACAGGACTAACTGTCAGTTGTTGTGGAGCCAAGCTGAAGAGACGCGCTACTACAGCTAACGCCCTAGGTCCGAAGCCGCACCCTTAGATCTACCTGTCGCGCCAATACAAAAGCCCGCTGGCATGCCAAGCGGGCTTTTTCTTTTGAGCTGGCGCGGTTTAGCGCGAAGAGCCAACCCCTTCTGGTCAAGCCTTGGGCACAAAGCGTCCCGTGGTGTTTGTTGCCTCGATAGGCTTCAAGTCTACCGTCAGACCATCTTGAACCTGTGGACCTCTAAGCCCTTTCACGCTGCCATCGTCATATAGCGCCCAGAGCACTACCGGGATCGATGTCTTCCCAGTTTCATTGGGGTTTGGCCGGTATTCAAAGCACCAGTCTCCAGCAGGCGCGATCTGAACAATCTTCGGTTGCTTGTTTTCCATTGAGGACTTTCTGTGTAGTTGGGTTTTGATGGCGCAGGTTGTCGGGCCTGGTTGAACTAGCTCTGTTGTGCGGATTGCGATCTCGCACTCACATCTATGGCATAGACATCGACCGGATCTGGCCCGAAATGAGGGTGCGTGATAGTTTTCCGTGTGTACCCACGCCAAGGAAGCACCAGGCGGCTCTCATGGTCGTCTGCGGCGGGGTAGCCCAGGGTCAGCACGATTTGAGCGTAGGAGCGGCCCTCCAGACGCTTTGACCAGTAGGGCTTGGCCAGCCGGTATTCCTCGTGCTTCGAACCGTCCCGGATGGCCTCGAAATATTCTCCTTTGAGCGGTAGCGTCAGGACAGGCAATCGAACTGGCGCGCCCTGGATATCGCTCATGCGCGGATCAGTGTGCATTTCTCAGCCAGCTGGGCTTTGATCTTTCCCACCTTGGAGTGGGGCACTATCCAGCCTTCGTAGCTCGGGTTGCGCTTACCGTCCCACCGGCACACATCAAATACGATCTGCTCCAGTGGTCCATTGCTGGGGCTGGACACCGCCATGTCGCCACTGGGCAACGCGGTTGTGACAATCTCTCCATGCACACCATTCAGTCGATAAATGCTCATTTGGCTGTGACCCTTTCTAACCTGTCATGGAGCATTTTCACTCCAGTGCCGATGTTCCATGCATACAGGATGGCCCCCAGGCCGACCAGCAACGTGAGAAGCCACGGCCAGATGCCGAATGCTGTCACCACGGATTCAAAGGGCAGATCTGCCTTGCTTGCTTCAACGCAAGAGTGCAACCCAAAGCTGCCTGCCAGAAACAGCGTGAGGCCCAAGACCAACTCAATGGGTGCATAGCGCACGACCCAGAGAATCGCCCACTTCTTCTTCAACATACTTCCTCTTTTTTTAATCTCTTAGGTTTTCGCATGCGAAACATTTAAAGCTTCAGATGCATTTTGTAACAAGTTGACATCGTGACACATCTCGGCTGTCCTAACCTGACCATTCAACGCCAGCGCAGCGTGTCAGTTGCTCTCAGCGTGCATTGCTCCGTCGATATCCATTCGCTTGAACTTCAGGCGGACACCGCAGGAATTGCTGGCGCAGCACGCCTATGCCAAGGACTTTCAAGACCATCAGCCGCGCACCCGGATTCAGGCCGGAGATAGCGTCGGAGGCGTAAAGACCTAGCATCAGGACATCAACGGCGGCGCTAAAGCCCAGGGCCGCGCAAACCAAGCTGGAGCTGCGCGTCCGTCGCTCAAGACAGATCACAATGCACAGGTAGAACAGCACCAGATTGATGAGCATGCTTGGCCAGTCCGCGCTACTGGACATGTACAGCCTGCTCCAGCCAGCTACAAAGAACACCAGACTGAAGGAACTCACGGTCACTACCGAGTCGGCCATAAGCGCGAACACTGGCCGCAAGGTGATGAGCCTGAACAGATGCCACGCCATAGCGCAGACCCACAATCCCAGAAGTCGAACCATCTACTTTGTTGCTCCGTTGCAATCCACGCAGGCTATGCCGCGCTTCACGTCCGTCACGCTGTCGAAGCTCAGCCAGCCTGTAGAGATGCCGCAGCGCCGACATGACATGACTGCGATGTACTGACCAGACTCGCTGGTTCCAGCGTCCGACACATGCATCAGCACGCGGCGAGACGCGCGTTTGGCCTTGGCTTTTTCCACTGGCAAGGGGACGATCTCTGGGAACAGATCTCCGGTCATTTCATCCTTTGTCATCCCCCTGCCCTTCCCGAAAAAAAGGCCCATGAAACTGGGCCAAGCTTCAAAGCGATTTCAGGTATTGGCTGACACGCCAGACAGCCTGTAAATCGTCTTTAGGTTCTTGCGCATGTATTGCTCAAGAGCAAACACCAAACCGGACAGCAGTGCCACCAGCCCACATACAGCCAGAGCCAAATTCGCCCATAGGTTGAGTCTGCTTTTGGCCTCAGCTTCCTGCTGCTCATGATTGAAGGAGCGAAGACTTCGGCTCATACCCCATGCCTTGTTCTCCATCATGGCTAGCACGCCTGCGGAGTACTGCAGCTCGGGCGTTGCATTCGATGCCCTTTCCAGTGCCAAATCCAGGTTGGCACGGTAGGCATCCCAGTTGATCTCAGAATCCTTCTGTTTAAGCTGTGCCTGCGCAACAAGATATGGCCCGTACTCTTGGGCATCAGCAGATGCATTGCCTATCAACTCGGTGACGCGTGCAGGCAGGCCAAAGCTGATGGCCTCCTCGATCTGCTTTTGTCTTGCATCGCTCTTGGACTGGCGGTGCTCTGCTCGCTCGGAGCTTGATGAAAACAAGCTGCTTTCGAGTCCTGCGTGTTGAGGAGCAATCCCTTCGATGACATTCTCGAAAACAAAGGATGCAGGGATCATCACCAACCCAAAGATCACGCGTGCATATTGTCCATACATTATTCCGGTTAACCCAAGAACAGCCGCCGACAGTATTGCTAATGCCTTGACCAGATTGCTCAGACTGACAAAGGTGGAGAAAGAGTTCATCCCGGTTCGAATGCCATCCAACGCCCCGCTAGGCTCTGCGGGACCACTAGCCTCCAAGGCTTTTGCCAGCGCCTTCGGAATATCGGGACTGTTGAGGCTCTGCAGTGGTTCATGCCCCATTCCCAACCAAGCCAGGACAGCAGCAACTGCTGCCGCTACGAAGACCACAATGACCGCTATTTGCCAAACGCGCTTGAGGCGATTGGCACGTTGGGACAATGTGCCCGATACCTCTTCAATCCAGCTCGTTTCAAGCACGGGCTTCTCATCCGCTTTAGCGCCCCAATTTTTGGTACGTGTCTCGCTCATGATTTAGGCTCCTGTGGCTGCGCTTGCGCGAGAGATGCCCAGATTCTGACTATTGGTCGAGATTTGCTTTTTCATCTGCGCACACATGTGCTCGATCTGCATACTCGACCGCTCGCGCTCCCTCTTGCCTTCCAGCTGGATCTGGCTCACATCGTTTGCGGTCTTCACCAGCATGTCCTGCACGTACTGCAGAGTCTTGACATCGATAGGCAAGCGCTGATTTGACTTAGCTGTGGCCACCGCGTTCTTGTGCAGCAGATCTGCACCGCGTGTGAGCATGCTGTTCGTGAAATCATCGATGGCCACAGTCAGCTCTGCGGCGTTTTTCGATTCGTTCAGGCCCATGGCCAGCACAAACTGCCGCTTCCAAATTGGGATCGTCAGCGTAGTGATGGTGTTGAACTTGTCCACCAGGACGAAGTTCGTGGACTGGATCACACGAATCTGGGGGAGCATCTGCAGGGACGATTGCTGAAGCGCTTCGAGGTTGCCGATACGCAAGTCCAGATTGCTGGCAAAGGCCTGCATATCGGACAACTCCTGCAACTCCGCAGGGTTGGTCGCAGTTTGCTGGCGCTGCTCGATCAGCTGATTCACGCGCGCCAATGCAACGCGGCCAGCTACGATGTGCACGCTCAGCTCGTAATATTCTTTGCGAACGTTGTCGAACATCACTTCCAGTGTTTCATTGCGTTTGCTCAGCCCCGCCACTGTCGTTTGAACTTCGGTGATCACCTTGTCGATCTGCTCCTTGGATGTTTCGAACTGGTTCTGCAGGCGCATTCCGCGCATCTTGAGCTTGTCGATCCATGGCCCGATCACCGGGAGACTAGAACGCCGTCCTGACAGCACGTTCATGTTGGTCTTCTGGGCAATGCCTACGACTTCAACAAGCTGCTCGCCCATTTGCCCCACTTCGCCGTTCCGAACCTGGCTCAACAGTTCGTCGGCATAGGCCGTTGTCTGTTCCCCCGCTCTGCGACCGAATGTGTTGACCGTTCCCGGATTCATCGGATCGATGTCTTGCACCAGCTGCGCGATGTGCTCCAGATCGCCATTACCCAGTCCCATGACTTTCAGTTGCTTGTCGCTCAGCTCATGGACTTCAACGGGATATGCAGCTGTAGGTGTCTTTGTCGCAATCGTGTTCATGATTCTTTTCCCTGTTACTGAGTGACCGAAATGGATTTGAGGTTGTCTGCGAAGCTCTTGCGCAGGTTTTCATGAGCTTGGATAGCCATGGCCAGCTGCTCGCCCGTAACGTGGTTTTGCACGCCCAGGCCCAGCATGTTCTGACGCCACAGCGGCACCAGCACCTGAGCGGTTTCGTCAAACCGATCCAGCACATCGATCAACTGGTACTTGAGCAGCTGCAGCTGCTGGCCTGTTTGTGCGTGGGAAACCTGCATGGCCTGAAGGTTGATCAACCGGCGAGAAAAGCGCTCTCGGCTCGTTTCCTGGTCAAAAGCCAATGCACCACCCTGGCTATCTGGCGTTTGAGCCAGATATTTCTGACCCGCTTCAATGTGATTGCTGATGATTTGGGCCTCGGCTCCATAGGTAGAGCACAGAGACTCAATCACATCGATGACATCGCGCACCAGCGCGGCTTCCTTGGTCGCTGCATTGAGCAGTTGATCCATGTTGATCTTGGCCACCTCAAAGCGCACACGCTTTGTCTGGGCCAGCCCAGTGAATCTCGACCACTTAGACGGCTTCTCCGAAATGGCTTTCGGGTCTGCGTCTTCTAAACACATCACCACTCCACGAATGCTCCGTGCAAGACCGGCTGAGGGATTGCTCCCCAGTAGCTTGTCCAGCTTGACATCGATCTCAGGATCTCGGACGAGCTTGCCAAAGTCACCGATACCCAGTGGGTTACGGAACAACTCTGGTATTCGTTCTGAAGTGATGACCTCGATGGAATCCATCATTAATCGGCCCTCTCAATTTGTATTGTTTAAACAGAATGAAGGGCAACTTCAAATGTTGCCCGATTAAAACTACCAGCACTTCAAAAAATGCAAGCTGATGCGCAAAGCATATTGGGCAGAACTCAAAGCCTCCAACGGGCAAGTGCCCAAGATGGGCCAACTCAGCTACGGAGCACCTGTAACTTTTGGTATCATCATCAATCGATTTAGAAGACCATTAGTAATTCTTAATCGATATTCAACCGATACCAAATAAAGGCATCCATGAAATTTAAAAATAAACTTATCACTCTTGCAGTGATTGCTTTTCTGCAAGGTTGTGGAGGGGGAGATTCATCTGCTTCATCTGGGAAACCGGAAGAGCCTGAAAAGCCTTTGACGATTGCCCAAAAGATTGCGGCCTTGGAAGAATCAGGCCAACTTCCAAAATTGAATCGAGACGATACATTGACGGGTATTGATGCTGACAGTAATGGTGTCCGTGATGATATCGATGCATATATTTCAAAAGTATTCCCTGCCGAAATACGTCAAGCGGCCACCAAAGCCGCTCAAGTTGAGCAGTCAATGCTGACGGTGGATGTGAACGATAAAGATGCTGTGCGCGACATCAACAACGCATACACCCGTGCCAATGGATGCATTTTCGAAACAGCAAGAATTAAGGACCTTGAAATCAAGCCTTACTTCGTGAGCAAGCAGATATCGGCCATTACCGCTAATACCAAAAAGCGACTCCTAGCGATGGTGGATTTCAGCCATGCTTCGAACGGAATGGTATTTACGGGCCAACTTAACGGTAACTGCGATGAATAAGAATATTTTCCAAAAAGCAATTTCGGTTGTCCTGGCAAGCGCTATCGCGCTCTCTTCCACAGCAGGCCTAGCCGCAACTGGCCTTCCAGCGCCCGCCCAGTGCCAGACGCTTGATGGCTACACCATTGGCTATTTCAACGGTGTTCTCAACACCCGCCAAGATGCTGAGCGCTCTGCGGCTTTGCTACGCGCGCAACAGTATGAGAAGCGCTTTGCGGTCCCTACGGGCGAAACCTTGATCGTGCAAAACTACTTCAACGACTCCAAGGGCTGGCGAGACTTCATCGAAGTCTTTGAACAGCGCGTTCTGCAGCAGGACGAAAACCTGTCTGGTCGTTGGGAGTTATTTCAGCAAGCCATTAGTGGCGATCTTAATAAGCCTGGTGATAGCTGGTTCGATAAGCTTGGTACAGTCTTCAACGGCTTCACCGACTGGATTAATTCCTATCAGGATTACTTAATTACTCAAGTCCCATCAGCTATTGCGGCACGGTTTGGCATCGCAAACCTTGCTTCGTTGATTATTGGTGATGAAACCGAAGCAATCTGGCAAACCGAGGTCGAACACCGCCAACGACTCGAAACCACGATCAATGAGGGTCGAAAACTGGTTATGGTCGCCCATTCCCAGGGAAATTTATTCGTTCACGAGGCATATAAAAATGCGCTCAAACTGACCACTTCTAACTTTGTCAAAGTGGTTCATATTGCCTCTGCGTCGCCCTTCACGCATGGCCCACATGTTGTGGCTGACAAAGATCTGGTGATTAAGGGCCTGAACCTATTTTTTACCAATCCACCAGTTTATACGGTCATCCCAGGGTTGCTTGAGCGTCTGAATCCTGGCCCAACTGACTGGAAAGGCCATTCACTTGAAATGATATATTTGAATGAGTTGATTCCCACAAAGCCGCTGATTGACGGACATATCATTAACGCACTCAGCTCTATCCAAGCTCCTCCTAAAGTTGCGCAACCAGGTCTGTTTACTGTGACTCTGGACTGGGATGGTCCTGGTGATGTCGATCTGCACACCTACGAGCCGAACGGCAACAAGGTGTACTTCAGCAACAAAATCGGCTCCAGTGGTCGCCTTGATGTGGACAACATCTCTGGCTATGGCCCTGAGCACTTCTATGCCTCCTGCGACACCAACAGAATCATGGATGGAGACTACAACATCGGTGTGGCCAACTACAGCAGAGCCGATGGGCGTCGAGCCAACATTCAAGTAGCTACTCCCGATGGAGGCGTTATCGCCACCGAGTCTGTGACGCTGGGAACTGCCACTGGCACACAGACCTACCTCATGCCCATACGTATCAATGTCAAACGTGACCAGACCACTGGTGCGGTAAAGGTAAAGAAGGTCGGTTGAGAATCACTTAGATCCTGAGCGTATCCATAACCCAAGGGCACTATTTATTAGTGCCCTTTTCTTTGGGCTTGCATTTTTCTCCATTCAAGTATTCTTTTCCTGAGGAAACACGACTTGTAGGTTCCTCTGTTCCATGTTGATCACCGTTGGTAGACGGCTCAGGGAGTCGAAGTTACTTGAAAGCGATCTAGAAGTAGATTCAGCAAGGAAAGACAACAGAATCGTATGATTTCTTATTTAGAAGTCGCTTGTAAGTCGCTATCTGGCCGCGCCACAAGAGCGTCTTTCAACCTAGACACCACTTGTAAGTTACATCAAAACAATCTGAAAAATGACAAATCATCTGGAAGCGACTTTGAAAGAGGCTTCTATAGCCTGCCCAACCTTGCCGATCATGCCCTCGCCATATCAAGAATGGCTTGAAGAGGCGGAACTTGGCCTTCTGGCCTTAGATGATTGCCGAATTGAGTGCGACAACATGACATGGGTTATTTCGTACTTATTCAACAGAATAAAGCTGCCTCATAAATGCATGTCCGGGCACTTGATGCTGAGCAATCGGAAGAAGTACGTCACACCGCACTACTGGATTCAACTTCCTGCTGGATATGTTGTCGATCTCAGGCTTCGCATGTGGTTCGGGGATGACGAAGCAATCCCACATGGCATCTTCCAACCAAGCATGCACCCCAGGTTCATCTACTCCGGCAAGGAAGTTGAGCCATACAAGCTCGCAGCTTCACTCGCCTCCATCCTCACAGACGGATTGATCTCTAACGTCAGACTGCCCAGCAAACCAAGCCGTCCCCTGTGTAAATAGGGACAGGTCAACAGCACCAAGAGGGATACATGGACACCTCAACTAAATTCCTGATCGTCGTCTTCGGCGTTCCTCTCGCGCTCTCCGCATTCGAGCAACTGATGCACAGGATTGCAGGTGGCGCGCATTTCTGGCAGCAAGGCGAGAACATGCCGCGAGAACTCCGCAGGTCAACTGTGCTGATGAATGAGGAAGCAATCTCATGCACTCACCCCATCCCTATCCAAGGGCGTGTCGATCAAGTATTCCTCGCCCCAGGTGGAGAAGTCATTCCTCTTGATACCAAGACACGTTCGGCCCACCGGGTCATGGAATCAGACGTTGTTCAGTTGTCTGTCTACGCTGTAGCTCTACGTCAGAAGTACCCTACCGCGAACGTTAGCCACGGCTATATCAGAACAGTTGTTGGCTCCGTCAATGACAAAACTGTGGTCTATCACCGGGTTCGGTTGCTCAGCGACCGTGCTGTCGTTCGGATCGCAACAGGCTGAGCTGTGGCCTGTTCGCTTTTTCGCATGCGAAAAAGCGGCATGTTGTGGCTACTTTTTCGCATGCGAAAAAGGTGTCCTCGTGGCCCTACTCTGTCCTCTCAGAACAATTTAAGCGCTTAAACCGGCCTTCGTAGGTGCATCGGCCCTTTTGGGGCATTGCTGAAAACTTGCATTTTTTTAAAGGCGCATAGGATTTAAACAAACCGAAACAATCACTCACAAGGGGGCTGTATGCCTAACTCACCGTCATACCAAGAGCTGCAATCCGAGAGCTTCAAGCTGTCTACTCAGGAGGAGGCTACTCTGCGCCGATACAGCACCGTCACAGGTGTGCTGGTGTGTGCCCAAGCTGTATTCATCCCAGAGCTGGGAATTGCAGGCTCGGCGCTTGCTGGGGTGATCGGCATCGCACCTCTCGCCTACAAATTCTTCTGTGCTGAAGAAAACGCCAAGGGATTCACCACCCTCGTTTCCACTTTGATTCTCAGCCCCTTGCTGGGCCTTGTGATCGATTTGCTCATGCGCCTGCTCAAGCTCAACCTGATCTGAGCTAGCGGCCCCCTGGCATGAAGACCCAAGACTGAAAGCAAGGTCTGCGTCGTCGCCAATTAAGAAAGTAATCCATGAAGTTCAAGCTGTTTTCAAGGTCAGCTCCTACCCCTCCTTTGTCCGTCGATCAAGCCATCTGGGAAATACACAGCCAGTATCGCCGCCACAATCGCTGGAACATTCTGGCCAACATGATGAGGGCCATTGGTGTTCTTCTCTTTCCGTTGGCCTTCATCGTCCTCTCAATGAATGGCGGCAACTGGCCATGGTCTTCATCGGAAGAGTCAAAGGCGCACACCGCCTTCGTCAACGTGCGAGGGGAAATTGCTGCTGGCTCATTGGCTGATTCTGACCGCCTTATCCCGGCCATTCAGAAAGCATTCAAGAATGAGCATTCCAAGGCCATCATCATCAAAATCAACTCGCCAGGTGGTAGCCCCGTTCCCTCCGGGCGTATCCACGATGAAATCTTGGTCCAACGCGCCAAGTTCCCCGAGAAGAAGGTTTATGCGGTCATTGACGACATCGGTGCATCTGGCGGCTACTACATCGCTGTTTCGGCCAATGAAATTTATGCAGACCGGGCGAGCCTGGTAGGCTCCATCGGAGTGATCAGCTCCACCTTCGGTTTCACTGGCCTCATGGACAAGCTAGGCATTGAACGTCGCGCGATAACCGCTGGCGAGCACAAGGCACTGCTTGACCCCTTCTCTCCCCTCTCGCCCGAGATCAAGAAATTCTGGGAGGCATTGTTGGCCCAGACCAATGAGCAGTTTGTCTCACGCGTAAAAACTGGTCGTGGTGATCGCCTGCAAGACGACCCCAAGATCTTCTCCGGCCTGATCTGGAACGGGGAGCAAGCCAAGAATCTGGGCCTTATCGATGGCCTGGGTAGCATGGAGCAGGTCGCCAGTGAAGTTATTGGCGTCAGCAAGCTCGTTGACTACACCCCAAGCGAAGATTTCTTCAAGCGCATGTCTCAGCGCGCCAAGGTTGAAGCTCGCGCATTACTCAGCAACGCCCTCCCCTCCCTTCGCTAACTCCGTCGCTGGCAATGAAGCACCTGCCAAAAAATGTCATCGCAGCCCTGATCGTTGTCATTCTCTTCCTGTGCTTGCTCAGCTCCGCTCAGATCTAAAACAGCCGCTTCCAAATGAACATGAACTCCCCTACTTCCGCTCAAATTTCTGAACCTAAAGCGGTTCAGTTCCGAAATGCATTCATCAACATCTTTCTACCCATCTTCGGTTTGATCATCGCTGGCTTCCTGGGCTGGCAGCTCTACAAGCTCAACGACATCACAAGCTCATTCGGCAAAGGCTCGTCAGTGAGCTTCAAGTCTGAAGACGAATTCAACAATGCAGTGGCCAAAGCCTTCAACAAGATCGTTGAAGACAAACAGAAGGCCATGGCCCAGACCAAGCTGCAGAAGTTCACTGCCGCTCCCGAATTTGTACCTGATGGCAAGCACATCTACGGCTCCATGGATGCGCGTTACACACTGGTGGAGTTCTCCGATCTGGAGTGCCCTTATTGCAAACGCTTCCACAACACGCCCAAGCAGCTCGTGGACGCCAGCAAAGGCAATGTGAACTGGCAGTGGATGCACTACCCCCTGGACTTTCACAATCCTGCGGCTGCAGATCAGGCCATCGCATCTGAGTGCATCTCTGAACAACTGGGAAACCGCGCCTTCTGGGCTTTCTTGAACGATGTGTTTGTGCAGTCGCGTGGCAACGGTCAAGGCGTGCCCAATCTGGCTGAGCTGGCCACGGAAATCGGCGCTGACAGCAACAAGTTCCTCGAATGCGTCGGTTCGGGCAAATACCAGCAAAAAATTCAAGAGCACATGCAGAAAGCCGCTGCACAAGGTATCAAGGCAACACCGGCAACATTCGTTGTCGATAACCACACCGGCAAGATGCAGCTCGTGGCTGGTGCTCAGCCCGTGCAAGCGTTGATGGCTGCTGTCTCCAAGCTCAAGGCAGAAGCTGAAGAAGAAGCAGAAAGCCAGAGCGGCCCTGGTGAACAAAGCACTGCGCAAGACAAGAGTTAAACGCTAGGAGCCATGAACATGAATGCCCCTGGCGTAATCGCCTTTGCGAATGCACCCAAGAAACCCAAGCTTCAGCTCAAGAAGGCTGTCTTGGAATACGTCGAAGGATTGGCCCTGGATCTTGGCGAAATGCTGATGCTTGAAGTTCTGGAGCCAGCCGACCGTAAGGCGCTCCAGGACGCACAGCGAGTTTGTCTCAAGCTGACATTGCAAAAGCGCCTGCAAGGTGTTGACTCGTTCGTATGGGAGCAATTGCAGGCTGCGATGAAGGACGACTATAAAAAGGACGCCTGGGCATTCGAAGAAGAAGCACTTCTACTGACTGCGATGGGTTCCATCTGTGCACCTGAGATCGACATCGCCTTGCTTTCAAAGCGCATGAATAGATCCCCTTACTCTGTCGCGCTCAAAGCCTTGGAATTGGGCTATCTGCGCGCTCCTTCTTCCGACTGAAGACCTCGGCCACTATCGCAGTGGCTGAGCCTCCCACTCAAGGAGTCACCATGTCACGTATTAAAAATGCTCTGGTCCGCGCCCTGAAGGCTACGGCGGGTGATCTGGATGAAATCGTCAAAATAGACGGCCTAACCAAGCAGGAGCGTTTCGTCTTGCATTCGGCTCGGGAGATTTGTGAGCGCCTCATGACGGAACAGATACGAAGCCGCGTATCCAGCCCCCCTACCCCGTCCCAGGCCGAACGACATCACTCTGACAAGCCAAAGCCACCCCAGCAGTTGCCACGAAGTCAGAAAGGCAAGCCAGCTGAGCACAATCACCAGAAGCAATTCGCCAACCACGGCAAGCCCTGGTTGCCCAATGAGGTGGGAATCATCCAAAATGCTATCACCCTGGCCAGGGCTAAGGCGGTGGAGATCGATGTGCATCACCTCTCTACACAACTAGGACGTTCGCCCTACTCTGTCGCGTCGAAGTTGGTACAGCACGGGTTCCTCAATGAAGATTGGGCGCAACAATTTCGCAAATAGCGCAAAGATCACAACACAGACTCAATGACTAGATAGACTGCATAGCAAGGCTTTTCGCATGCGAAAAAATCGGTAGCTGAATTCCTTGCATTTTTCTTGATCGCAGTACCATAAATTAAGTCTGTCAATTGGAGGGATACAACCATGTCTACTGCAGCACCCAAGAAACCCAAGAAACAACCTCACCCCGACACCATCAATTCGCTCAAGGCACTGGAAAAGAGCCTCCCTCTTGAAGAGATGTCGCGCACCGATGGCTTCCTGCTTCATCACTCTTTGGTGGTCCCTCAACCAGGGTTCAATGCTCGCACCGCCTTCATGGACGAGGATGAGTACTTTGCAATGCCCGAGAACGCGGCCCGCGTTCGGATGTTTGCGGATGCCTATAAGGAAGGCAAGTACGTCCCGAACATCCTGGTGAAGGTCATTGGCGGCGTTGCCTATATCCGTGATGGCTACACACGCAAGCGCGGCTTGAATTTGGCCATTGCCGAAGGGGCGCTGATACAGAAGATTTTCGTCACTGAGATGAAGGGTGACGATGCTGAGCAGGCTTTGGTTGTCATCAACGGCAACAACGGCGCTCCTGTATCTGTTTTGTCCTGTGCGGTGCAATATCAGCTTCTTGAAAGCTGGGGCTGGAGCATTGCAGAGATGGCCAGACGCTCCAACGTGACTCCAGAAGCTGTTCGTTTCGCACTCTCGCTGTTGGATCTGCCTTTGCCTGTCAAAGTGATGATCCAGAAAAATGAAGTCTCTGCGACAACGGCTTTGGAGCAGTTCAACGAGCATGGAAATGACGTTGTAGAGATCCTGGCCGAAGCAGTCAAAACGGCTAAGGCGGCGCTGCCTGTGAAAGCTGCAGACGATTCCAAAAGTGGCGAGGGGGAGGGTGCCAACCCAGCGAAGAAAAAGCGCGCGCTTGTGACGAAGAAGCACCTGAAAGCGACTGCCGCCCCCAAGATGAACAAAAAGATGGTGACGGCCATGCACACCAGCCTCTCGGGCCTCACCAGCCGCCTGGATAGCATCACACCATCGGATGATGGACAGGCGTTCCTCATGAAGCTGACCAGCGAAGATGTTGCTTTGCTGCGCGAACTGGCAGGAAAGCTGCCGCAGCTCACGCCCAAAGGCGAAGAAAAGAATGAAAATCAGGAAGAACTCAGTCTGGAATGAGCCAGTAGGCCCAGACTTCCCCCAGCTTTTTTCGCATGCGAAAAAGACTGGACATAACACTCAAGAGGCCACCGGGCGATCTAATGAACAAAGTCATCAAGCGCAAACACAAGGGTAAAGCCAAGGTCGTCAGCTTCTCCAACCAGAAGGGTGGGGTGGGGAAGTCAACGGTGTGCATCCAGACTGCCTTCTATCTCGCTATCAAAGAACAAGCAAAGACTCTTGTGCTGGACTTCGATGCCCAGGGCAACACATCCTCCCGACTTGTTCCACATGAAACAAATTCTGAGGGTGAGCTGGTCCCCGTTTACAGCGGTACTCGTGTGGTGGATTTGTTTAAAAAGGACATCGGCCCCATCGAAGTCATTCACTGCCCATGCGGTGTAGACCTCATTCA
Organism: Comamonas sp. Z1; assembly: GCF_008121555.1. Classification (NCBI taxonomy): domain Bacteria; kingdom Pseudomonadati; phylum Pseudomonadota; class Betaproteobacteria; order Burkholderiales; family Comamonadaceae; genus Comamonas; species Comamonas sp. Z1. Next base: position 114,306 of record NZ_VOQT01000013.1, on the reverse strand, counting down.
CACACTAAAGAACGACCACGATCTCAGTGAGATCGAAACCGGCCTCACGCTTGTAGACGCACTGAACCCGCGCGAGAATTTGCGTGAACTCATACAGCAGTACGACTATGTTTTGATCGACTGCCCGCCTAGCCTCGGCCGCAAGCTTTATGCTGCCCTCGCCATGAGCACCCATGTCGTAGCACCCGTCAAGCTGTCTGGTTTTGCTTACGATGGTCTAGAGGGCCTGCTGAGAACGTTGATCGGTGTTCAGCACTCTACGAATCCCGATCTTGAGATCTTGGGCGTCTTCATCAACGACCGCACGTCTTCGCTCAGCCATGAGCGTGCTGAAGAGAAGATACGCGCGGCTATCCCGGATCTCGTGTTCAAAAATACCATCAGAAACCGTCCCCCCCTGGATACAGCAACATCTGATGGGGTCCCGATCTGGACGCTCCCTTACGCTCACGTTGCCGCCAAAGAAGTGCTGGCCGTGATTAAAGAGCTGCTGTCGAAAGTGAACAAGAAATGAAGAACATCACCTCATTAACCGAACTGGCCGCTGTTGCTACGCGCGGCATTCAACAAGAGGACGGCAAACCTCTGTCCGTGGACATTGACGATATCGTCTCCAAGGCCCAGGTGCGCAAGCGCTTCAAGAACCTGGAAGAGCTTGCTGAAAGTCTCAAACTTGATGGCCAGATCAATGCCATCAACGTTGCTCCCAAGAACAAGGATGGCAAGTATGTGATCCTCAAAGGTGAGCGTCGCTGGCGAGCAGGCAAAATTGCCAAGCTCAAACAGATGAAGATCGTCATCGATACGCGGATGCAGGATGATCTGGACCGCACTGCGGAAGAGCTGGCAGAGAACATCCAACGTGAAAACCTCACGCCTTTTGAAATCGCTGATGGACTGAGCCAGTTCAAGGAAGCAGGGTGGACCAATGGCCAGATCTCCAAACGTGTGTCTAAAACTCCAGCGTTTGTATCTTTGTACCTGTCTCTGCTGAGCATACCCAGCTTCATTCGCGCGCTGAACGATGAGGACGTCACGAACGATGCCGAGACGCTGTACAACCTGAGTCGCATTCATGATCTGGCTCCGCAAAGAGCCATCGAGATTGTTGCCCTGGCCAAGGAAGAAAAGAGCCTATCTCGCACTGCCACCCGTGCCATCTTGAAAGAGCTGACCGCTGATGATGGGAAGGAACGTGGCAAGCGTGGACCTCAAGCCAAGGAGAGCAAGATAAAGCCCAACAGCAGCGACGACAGCAAGTCCGCAGCGGATAAGGCTCTCAATGCCAGCCAGGGCAAGCCTGATGCATCAAGCGCTTCCAGCGAGTCAGGCTCAACGGCCAGCTCTCAAGAGAGCACTGCCAAAGAGCTGGACAAGTCTGCAAAGATGAACAGTCCAGCAGCGCAAGATGCTGAGACGCAAACTACCGTGGCCAGCAAGCCCAACGATGCTCACAAGAAGCCAAGTCAACCAAGTGTTCAGAAGAATGTGAGCTTCAAAGCTGTCACACCAGGACAGATCATCCTGGCAGTTTCAGTCTCCATTGACGGCGTTGTTACAAATGCCGTGGTCATGAATGACCGGATTTCTCTTAAAGATGGCAGCGTTTGGGTGAAAACAGATGCTGGAAATGTAACTGAGGTGCTGGCCGAACAGATTACACTCCGGGGGGTTCAAGCAACCGACTAACTGTGGCTCATGACCATCTCGCGCGACACGAAGCGTAAATTCGATCTCATCAATGCGCTGTGTTCGCACGAGAAGCCTACCTTGCATGTTCTCCAAGAGACGACAAGCATCCCTTTGCAGACAATCAAACGCCAAATTGGCTTCCTACGGTCTGACTTTGGCATGCAGGTACGGTATGTCCGTGTCTCTGGGGGCGATAGAGGCTCCAACGGGTACTACACCATCGATGACTGGGGCATCATCGACATGAAGAACTTCCTGAAGCACTATGGAAAGTTCTGACGGAACACTCTTCCGCCAAGGATGTCCTACAAACCTGCGTATCTCCACGCAGGTTTTTTTTTGACAGAACTGGCATTGAATGAGGGCTGGCGCATGCCAGGTTGCATTTCTGGGAAGCAGGGTAGGGTAGTGCACTACCCCAAAGAAGAGCATCACCATGAAATTCAAACGAATGGAACGTTTTGAGCGCGCGGCTTGGACACAGCGCGGACTCGCCATGGCCACCTCAAAGCCAGCACGTTTGGCAAAGAAGCTCCAAGAGAAATATCCGCTTATTTCAGATCAACTCCCAGCTCCGAAGCCATTTGACGCAGATGCAGAGCTGTCACGCCGTCAATCTCTGCTCGACAGCACAGAGGCGCGGCAGCGCGCGCATGAAGCTCGCTGCTGGCGCAAAGCTCGGGGAAATTTCTTCCGCGCTACTCCTGATCAGCAGGAAGCCATTCGTAGCACCTGGAAGGGCTGGAGAGGCCCGCTGACGGCTTTCTACTTCGGCTATGTGGTGGACGTAGCCACAGGCGAATATGAAGCACGCTGCCAGCGCGCACGAGACAAAGAACGGGCAAGGTCCATGGAGATCAGAGCTAGGGAGCGTCAAGCTCAGACCCTGCAGCTCCAGTTCGCCTGAAGCATGTGAAAGGCTGTGAGGATCGACATCGAGCACATCACCCCAAAAATACCCCATGGATTTCGCTCTTCACGGAGCCGGTGAGGGGCAACCTCTGGTTGACCCAAAAACCCCCCCAAAAATTGTCCGAATAGCCCATTTTGGGCAACCATGTCGGGCATGTGACACTCTCAACCCCAAAAACCCCCCCGAAATTTTGACCGATAGGTTTGCCGGGAGCCAGCAGAGGAGAGGCAGTGATCAGCACCCGCTTTCCACCCCCTATTTTTGTCCAATTAAGGCAATGCGCCTGTTTCACCCTTATCAAAAGCTCATTTTGAGTAGCTTTTCCCCGTTCTAGATCTCAGCTAATCCGTTGGAAAGGGAAAAAAACTGTCCAAACGTACCAATTGAGGGGGGGTGAAGGGCATACCTGTTCAGCTCAGAACCGCACATACCAATTGAGGGGTGTTAAGGCCGATTTTTTCCCAGTGGAAGTGCTCAACGTACCAACTGAGGGGGGTTGAGGCCAATTTTTTTCCTAAAAGCACTCTGCACGCCTATGCGATAGCTCACCACTAGCTCAGATGGGCATAGCCATCAGGCCACAGTTAAGCACCTCAACGTGCCGCCTCAGAGCAGAAGGCGTTGTACCAATCCAGGGGGGATAAACAGATTTTTTGGCGCGATAGCGAAAAAGCACACGTACCAACTGAAGGGGGGATACGTACCAAATGAGGGGGGATGAACACTGAAATTTGCTTGATAGTGCTCCAGAAAATGGAGCACCAAACTGTGAATAACAGGGGCTATCGAGCAAATTTGGGTGACACCAATGATCCCAAATTAAGGTGTGTAAGAGCCCAAATCGGGGGTGACACCCTACCAACCAGCGGATGTTATCGAACCAATGGACGGGGCCTACCGTACCAATACGGGGGTGTTATGCCTCTGCAACCCATTGTCAACAAACAGCTTTTCGCTCTCTTTATTGTAGTTAGCGTATTAAAGTTTTTATTGTTTTTAACGGTGCGCTTTCGCGGTTTACAAAGGCAAAAAAATGCGGGACTCCCTGGGGTTCTTAAAACGTTGCAGCGGTAGAGCACAGAAGAAAATTTTTCCCGATAGCTAACCAATGCAGCGACGATTCACGGAGTCAGACAGAAGACGTTCCACACGCACAAAACCACTTGGCTAGATCAGGAACCAAAAAAAGGGGTCTACCGTACCAATTGAAGGGTGCTAACGAGCAATTTTTCTGTATGGCGGAGGGGGCCATACCTCTGAAATAGTCGCTGCTGAAAAGCTATCGAGACAAAATTCGTACTGGGTGCGGTTTTTTGCTCTTTACGCTAAAAATTTCCCAATACAAGGGAGCTATCAGCACAAATTAAGGCTTGCAACGTACCAACTGAGGGGTGTTGAAGTACCAATACCCGGCATTCTTCGTACCAATCAAAGGGTGTCATTGCTCTATAAGTTGTTGATAACAAACAACTTAATTAAGTCCTTATAGTATCTATGCCTCTAGGTATCTATGTTTTTACGGTGCGCGCGATGAGCAAGTGCACACCTATTGCAATCCTGCAAAAAAATGAATAAATTCCGGGGTGATAATCCGTTGGCAATCAATAAATTTTTCTCAAATCGGCTCCAGGATCAGGAAAATTCCTTGTCTTGGTTAGGGCAACAAAAAGGGCGAAGCCATGGCCAAAGACGTTGAAGCAGAAGAATTCAATCTGCCGATGACCGATGCTGACCGGCAAATTGGCCTGTCTGGCTTCCCTGACCCCGAACCTGATTCGAAAAAGCGATTTCGCCGCGTCAACGTCAGAGCAGCAAAAGCTCGGCCTGAGTCCATCAGGAAGAACTATCCGCTCATCCATTCGTTGACTGCAACATTGCAGACAAATCATCAGCAGAAGCTGATGAACATGATCATCAAGTGCGTCCAGACGCAAGAGCGCGATGCTGATGGTTTTTGGTCGATGCCATTTTCGGATTTGAAGGTTGCACTCAACCTCAACACCAACAATCGCACCCACATCTCTGCAGTCGCAAATTCGATGCAGGAGATCAAGATGCACTTCGACATGGCGTCGAAGGATCTGAAGAATCCCAAGCTGGTGTGGATTGTGTTCGTGCCGACCATCCTGTACGAGTCAGGCGAAGTGCGCTTCAAGATCAACAGCGATGTTGAGCATCTTTTTTCTAAAGACCATCGATACGCGTTGCTCGAAGAGCGCGAGATGGCCGCTCTCAAGCTTCAGTGCTCGGTACGGCTGTACGAACTCGTCTGCCAGGATGCTGGTATCCAGCACTCCGCACTGATGCCATGGGAAATGCTGCGAGGCCTGATCATGGCCAAGGACATTCCGAAGAAGGCCGAGACATGGAGCGGCTTCAGCGAGCGATATTTGATTCCATCGATCCATGAGGTTTCGATGCAGACCCGGTTCAACGTTGAGCTGGATGTCATCAAGCGGGGCAAATTCGTTCATCAGGTCCGTCTGCTGATCAAGCTGAAAAACAACCGGCAAGAAGTTCTCTCTGGCATCAGCGAAACACCTGCGCATGCTCAGATGCGTGGCTTCCTTGAAGGCTGGCCTCTCCCTAACGGTGACATCCTCAGCCTTTTCGGTAAGTACTCCATCGAGGACATACAAAACGCATACGCCCACACGCTGTACCGCTCGAAGTTTGAAAAGTACCAGCTCAAGCACCCACACAAGTATTTCTTGCGTAGCTTGGAGCACAAGTATTTCAAGGACTACCCCGATTGCGCGAAGGTGATGGGGCTTATCTTCGTCTCGGCTGTTCGCAACGAAGTTGATGACGTAGTGCCTGATGCCCGCAGGTCTAATGTCGAAGACACAGTGACGATTGAAGATATCGATAGGCGAGTCATGCTGCGTCGGCAAACCGAGCTACAAGGGATGGTTGATGGCATGCCTGCAGAGCAGCGCCATGCTCTGTTCTCCAAGTACAACGACACGCTGAAGGATGATCGATTCAAGCTCAACATCGGACGGCGCAACCGTGCCGGAAGCATGTCGATGTTCAGGCACTGGTACGGCGAAACGGTCTATGGTGCCATTTCTGCCGAAGAGCGTGAGTTGGCAAAGCAAGCGATCCTAGCTGAGGCCGTGGCGACTACCTACTGAGTTTGGTCTTGCATTTTTAACGATGCCGGTACTCTGGTTGTCAGTCACAACAGGAGTCCAGCATGTTTCAGACCGCCGATCTATTTGGGTTTGTCGCACCAGCAATTCAGCCAGGTGCGAAGGCAAGTGCCAAGGCCAAGCCCTTCATCATCGACATCAATGCCAAAGCACCGATTCCTGCTGCTGTCCGTGCACAGCTGAAAAGGGATGCACAAAACGTGCGCGCCTGCGCTGAGCGCAAAGGCCTGAGCATGGACCACTGGGAAGAAATGGATGAGGTAGACCATGCGAAAAATCACTTTGAGCTGGGATGCTGGCTGTACTTCTATCAACGGTCTTTCTATGACCTGAGCAAAGACAATATCAATGAGCGCGTGCAGTGCATGCTGCGCCTGTTCTTGAATGGATTCACTAACCCCGGCTATAGCTTCTACACGGTCTTCGATTTCGGTGAGCGCCAATTCGATTCGATCATGGAGATGGGAGACAGCGAGCGTGTGAAGGCAGAGATGCAAAAGGCTTTGCCCCTGGACAAGACAGGCAAAATTGCAGCTGCGTTCAGCTACCATGGCTGGTCCACAAATTGAAAAAGGTGAGGGGATGAAGCAGGCGATTTTCACCATTTTTGAAGATGCTCCGGGCTACTGGTTCGTGCCATACGAACAAGAAGCTGCAGCGAAGGCAAACCCCGAAAAGTTTCGGCAGGATGTCTACCAAACCAAGATCGCAGCCTGCCGCGCTACTCTTGCTTTGGCCAAGGAAGTTGGTGCAACTGAGCTTCATCTGCACGGGTTTGGTTCAACCACAACAATCAAGAAAGAAGCCGCTGCACAGGGCATCAAGCCCATGGTCTACTGGCCAGCAGCTTCTACGAAAATTGCTCCGTTTGCACGAGGAAAGTAAGGCGACTTTTTCGCATGCGAAAAACTTCGACAGTGGAGAATGTTTCGCGTCGGTTGATCGACGACTTATTCCCAGAAACCTTACCTAAGCGCACGAAGCCTCGCGTGTTGATGCATGTCAGCGATGCTGGCCAAGTGGATTCCGGCAAGCCGGAGGACATAGGCAAGCCGCTGTGCAAGATGGTCTGCAGACGCTGCGGTGCTGAGAGCGATTACATGATCTTCGGGACCATCACAGCGGCAAAACGCGGCATCCCATGCAAAGCATGCAATAAGCTAGGAAGTACGTCATGAAGGAACTGACAGCCCAAGCTGTTTTCGATGAGGCTTTCAAGCCTGGGCGCGCCCCACGCAGCGAGGCATACAAGCAAGGTGTACTGGCATCTCTTCGTGTTCGTATTGACAGGTTGCCGACGGTGCCATGCCCGTATGTGGTCGGCACTGCTGATTCAGATGCCTTCTTCGCAGGAGTCGAGGAAGGGCGTGATCTATCACCTGAAGACGGTCAACCTGGACTGCTCGATGTCTATGCTTATCTGGATGAAATAGAGCAGGGGGAAAACAGCTCTGTTCAAGAAGCGATCCCAAAGAACATCCCGCGATAGCTGAGTGCTACCCGCTTTTGTATTGGCGAATGGGTAGCGCTTGCATTTTTCAGGGCTATGAAAGACTGATTGCATCGTTTCAAGGACTTCCCCATGAGCATGCACACAGTCACAACTCGCAAACTCAGTGAGCGCGATGGATCGCCTCGTCTTTGGCTTGAGGGCAAGCGACTTCTCAACTCGGGCTTTGAGCCTGGACATCAGTTTGTTGTTGAACCCTATGGCCTCGGTGTCGTGCTTAAACTTCAAGTGCAGGGCACGAACAAAGTCGCTCGCCGTGAGCGTAAAAAAGACGGTCGTATTGATTCCATCATCGATGTCCGAGACTCCACGGCCCTGGCTCCGCTGATGGGGTGCAAGGCCATCCGCGTGGTCTTCGGTGAACGTCAAGTCTTTGTCTCTCCTATGGCCTCGGAGCTGCGTTTGATTCGCCGCGTCAAGCGTTTGATGGAGCGCTTGAAGGCGGGCAAGAGTCTCGCCACTGCGGGGGTAGCCAGCGGCGGTGGGGTTCTGGACCACGCGTTACATGCGGGCCTGCGCAAGGCCGGTATCAAGGCGCATCTGCACGCCTTCAATGAGATCCGCGAAGACCTCACAGAACAAGCGTTGGAACACAACGAATTACTCAATGACTCCACCATCGTATTGAACCTTCCTTTGCAGGAGCTGGCTTTCGATGAAATGGTGATGGACCGCATAGGTGAGGTTGACGTTGTTTGCATGGGCCTTCCGTGTTCTGGGGCCTCCAAAGCGGGCCGAGCAAAGCGACGTACAGATATGCCTGAAGCGCACCCGGAGGTCGGGCATCTGGTCGCAGGCGCAGTTGCGTTGCTGGCCAAGCTAAACGCATCTGTCTGTATCTTTGAGAATGTGATCCCCTGGGGCAATTCGGCCAGCGCGTGCATTCTTCGTCAACAACTGCGCGATATGGCCTATGAGACGCATGAGCGCGTTCTGAGCGGACCGGAATTCGGTGATTTGGAGGCCCGTGAGCGTTTTTACATGGTGGCTGTATCACGCGGGATGGACTTTGATTTTGATGCCATGGCCAGCAAGCCCGCGTGCTCGTCGCGCACCCTGGCAGATGTATTGGAGCCAGAAGAAGTCGTGAAGGACCGTTGGTCAACGATGGACGGACTCAAAGCCAAGCAAGAGCGCGACAAAGAGGCGGGGAAGAATTTCATGATGCGCGTCTTCAAGGCCGAAGATACGTTCATTGGTGGGTTGACTAAGGGCATCACAAAAAACCGCAGCACCGACCCGAAAATTCAGCACCCTACGAACCCTGAGTTGCTGCGCGTGCCTACAGCCATAGAGCATGCAGCGTGCAAAGGAATTCCTAAGCATTTGATTGAAGGCCTGCCCCAGACCAAGGCCAATGAGTTGCTGGGACAAAGCGTCACTTACGGTGCGGCTTCATCGCTCGGTGAGCATGCTGGGCTTGAGATCTTGCGTTGGGCTAATTCGTTTGGTCACTGCGTCAAGACCGCACTGCAGCAGCTGCGCAAGACTGTGCCCGTGGGGCAAAGTGAATTGTTCAGCGCTGCAGCGTGAGTGCGTTGCATCCATCAAAGATGCGGGTGGTACTGTCTGGCCATCTGGCGTGCCTGTGCGAAGCCTCGACACACAGATTCACAAACTGGTTTCTGAGCGCGAAGAAACATGAGGGCAGGGCCAATGCTGGGAACTTCAATTCCGTCGCGGGTGGAATTGAGATGGCCGAGATGGCTGGGCAGGTAGTCTTGCCATCCCACAAATTCTGGATACGGGATCAGGTGATGGCTTCCGCTGTCTCTCGATTGCACGCGCAGCCAGCTGCTCCCGTCCGCCATTTGTATGAACAGGACAGAGCGAAGTGGATCAACCCATGGCCAGGGCGGCAGTGCATTGCGCAGAGCCTCCCCAACGACCAGCTTTGGTGGCATGGCAGCTGGGGTAGGCCTGGACGGTGGAGAGTTGGTAGGGCGAGCTTTTGCAGCAAGTGCTTGGGACATGGCCAGTGCCTGCAGAGCCTCACTGGCCAGCTGGGCTTCGTATTCATTTTTCAAGCGTGCAAGAAGCTCGTGGGTATTGCTGATCAGGATCTGGCGCTCTTCCTCAGTCAGCTCTCGGCCATTGCCAGACGATACGGAATAGGCAGGCTGGCTCAAGTCGATACCTGCAGCATAGCCATCCTTGGTAATGCATGTAGACCCAATGAGCTTGATGTCACCAGCATCGTCCACCACGTAGATGCGCTTGTGGATCGGGTGATTGCAGTTGGGGAACATGCAGCGAACCCGGTTCTCTTGATTGACAGAGACGATGGCTAAAAGTCGGCGTTGATTCATGGTTCCCCCCATACACTGCTGGTGCCCAATCATCAGGCGCTGGCTGCTGGGATTGTCACAAAGAAACGGAGAGGAATGAAATGATCGAACGGGACAAGCTACCCGAGCAAGAGACGATGGTTGGCTTCATGGAGGAAAACGATGTGCAGGGTGTTTATTACGGCCTGCAACTTGCAGAGCGCGCATACGGAGGCGGTGTGCGCGCTGGTATCGATGCCCTGGTTCACAAGCCCAAGGAATTTGATGCGGCGGTCGCAAAGTACCTGAGACAGCCCAATCGACAGGTTCAAATGCACACTGCCATCTTTGGTGGCGGCGGCCTGCTTTTCGGAGCGTTAGCTGCTATTGATCTGATCAATGGGAGCGAAGATATCTTTCTGACCGTTTTCAAGGCTGCGATTGCTGTATTTGGGGTGCTTGCAGCTCTGCATGAGAGGATGAAGAGGGCTGTCATGGCCAAGATGATTGATTCGATCAGTGCGGCCTTAGACTCCACACCCGCAAGTTTGAATCGTGAAAGATATTCGGCGTTCTTGCATGAAAATCCCCAGCTCAAGGCTTTCGCTGAAAGGCTCAACCAAGCCAACGAACTTCCAACGTTGCGTGATCTGGTTGCGCTGAAGTTTCATGAGATTGACCTGTTGGGAGCAGTGAGCAGCTGAGCATGTCCAAGCAGTACGAAAAGCACAAATTGAGCCGTTGGGTTCGGGAGGACGATATTGGTCGCGTCACTGCTTGGCTGCGTGCCTTTCGCGCGGCGCTTGAACAGTTGGGCCTTCCCGGTGCGACGATTCGCTACGGTGACAAACGGACATTGCAGGAGTGGATTCGGCAGGACGGCTCACTCGTACTGGAGCGGGCCGACAACATCGTTCCACTGGCAACTAAGACCGCGAACTTGGTTCCGCAGGTAGTAGTGCATTTGCAAGTTCTCTTGCCTGCAGACGCACAGAGTTTTGGCATTTCGCAGGTTGTGCTTGATAAGCTGGTGTCCACGTTCAATGCGTTCATCGACCACAAGCCTAAGGCTCATACACCGGCCCAGGCCCAGGCTCCTGCCGTGACGATTGTGGAGTTCTTGGCCCACCTCCACGCAGTGATGCAAGCGCTCCCGAATCAAGGTAAGGATTGGGAGTTGTTCAGTATTCATGCCAGGGAGACGGTTGCTCGAATTGGAAAAGTGAAGCCGAATGTCGAGCAATTGCAGTTCGCAGAAAGTCTCTTTGAGCATCTGATCTACCGTCAGAAGAAGTTGGTCATTTCCTACCAGCGCTTCTTGCACTCAGGGCAAGTGCGAATCACCCAGAGGAATGGGGTGTTCGACTGGAGTGATGTACACATAGCCTGCAGGCTCTATGCAAGGGCTATGGGCATTAGGGACTTTGTATGGTGAGGGACGTTGGGATGGGTTCAGATTTCAAGCAGCTGCTGGCCAGCATTGACAAAGACCAATTGGCCAAGATTATCGACCGACAGACTGCTCAAAGTTGTGGCCTGACATTGGATGAATACGAAGCTTTGATGGCTTACAACAAATCGCTGCAGGAAGAGGGCGCGTTGTACCTCGGGAAGCCGGTATGCGAGTGGCCCGCGCTTGTTTTCAACTGGGACTATTCGCAAGCTGGACAGCACTTCGCAATGGATGGAGTGACTGCGCAAGCGATGCTTGAGATGTACCCAAATGGCCTGCGCTTGGGCCACATGCCGCTGCGCGAGTTCGATCAAAATCTGGCCCGTTACTGTCGCCGCGACTCTGAAAAAGAGCTGTGGTCACTCGGCTCTGATTGGCGATTGGCCCAGGTGATAGCTCATCTGCGCCGTGGGATGCCGATGACCCCGCCGCTTGTGATTCGCGTTAAAGATGAAGCTTTTTTCAGCGGTGGCAATCATCGCTATGCCGCAGCAAAGGCCGTGGGCTTAGCCGTAATTCCGTTCTATGTGAACGAAGACGATGTGGCCGAGATTGAAGAGATCTTGAATGTGACCTGGGGGCAACCGCGTTGAGTATGGGTGCTGGCCTTAATTGACCATCATGCAGATACGCAATGACCGGCCTGCTTGTACTGCACCACCGACAACAATCGCCCCGAAGCGGGTATCTATCTAGGATGGTTCTGGGATTCTCTGCTTGCCGCCTTTTTTCGGTCGTTGCCTTACTGGAGCTTGCTTAGGACCAGTTTGGGTAAGGCGAATAGACTCACTTTGGGGACGCCGAGAGCTGCTTCCAGGATGCTATCGCACAGGATGATGCGTTGAGCTTGAGGATCATGAAGCGCATTCGCCTCGATGTAGGCGTAGACCCTGCGCACCGCCTCAGCATGACTGATTCGTTCGTGACCAATTATGAGAGCGATGGATTGGGACGGTGAAAGCATTTTTTCTGGTTTTTCTGGTTCTGCTGGAGAGGGCAGCTCATCGTCATCTGCATCCAGGGAACTATCAAGGTTCTCGCATGGCGGTTTCCCACAGCGCTCACACTTTTCCCAGGATTCGCTCGTCGGACTGACGCGAACCCGCCAGTCCATATGACTTTCAAAGCACCCACGGCAGAGGACTGTAGACCAGTGCCATGGGCCATCCAGTGCGCCATCGTCATCGTAGAAATCACAGACTAGGTTGCTCATTTCTTGGCCTTCCTTTTGCGTGGTTCGTATTTGGAGCGTGGACTTGCCCAAAACGGGTCGCGCAGCATTGAAGAGTACAGCCTCGACGCTTCTAAGGTTCGGATTCCTTCACAGACTTTCACAGGAAATCATGAGCTGCATTCCAAATCGAACCTCGCCCAACACTGAAAAGAGGATTGGCGCGAACGGCGGCAAGTACCAGGCACGCTTCAAAAATGCTGATGGTTCTTGGACTCCATGGTGGAACCTTGGCGGGGGATTGAATGCGTCGGATGTCGAGGTGAAGCTGGTGGAAGCTGCTGAGCAGCCGGTGGGGCCAATGTGGAATGCGTTGCTTAACTATGTTCTGGAGAATCAGAGCGAAGATCCCATGGCGCTGCTTCGTTTGTGGCGCGAAGGTTCGTTCGACGTTATTCGCAAAGAGTGGCCGGATGCGCCGAAAGAAATCTACCCAACGGCATAAATTCGTTGGGAGTAGCCGGTCAGGTGTGTGGTCCTGGCTCTTCCGCCGGGAACTCACACCTTTTTGTCAAAAGAACTCTCTAGCTCTCCAAGCTGTCACGCCCTGGCAATTGGCGCATCCTGGAGATTCGTCGTGTAGTGCGGGGTTCTAAGCTCTTGCCTGCTGTAGCTCTTCACTGTGGTGCTGCCTGTGCGCAAGCAATTTCGGCCATAGCGCTCATTGACGGCATCGACGGCCAGCATCAGGGCATGTTCTTTAGACGACAGCGGCCCCTCGTTTGTCACGTCCGCACAATCATCAAACAACAATTGGCCTTGGGCCATGGCCTCTTCGCGCGAGCTGATGTCCATCAGCATGACGCCTACCTTCACGATGTCATAGCCAGTTTCAAAGATGCTCCGCATTCCAGCTGCTGCGGCAGTACAAAGCTTGCGGGAGTCGTCAGTCGCTCTGGCTAGGGGTACTACACGAGAGCGTGCGAATCTCGGGCCATCACGGAAGGGGCTACTCATCGCAAAAACGGAAACCGCCTTGCTCACGGAGCCTTGCTGGCGCAGCTTGCGCGCAGCATTGGTTGCGAACAGACTGGCCAGCTGCTGCAACTCCTGGCAGGACTCCACCGGCTTGGCAAGGGAGCGGGAGCACATGATCTGTTGGCGCGTGCTAGAGCCTTCGACATCGATGCAAGCAATGCCATTCAGCTCGCGCACGGTGCGCTCCATATTGACCCCCCACCTTGCACGTACAGTGCCCGCATCCATGTTGGCCAGATCCAATGCCGTGAGAATGCCGCCGTCGATCAGCTGCGCGGAGTAGCGTCGTCCTATACCCCACACCTCGTTGACGGGCGTATTCGCCATGCAGTCCTGCAGTAGGGAGGGCGCACACTGGCCAAGGTTGCATACATGGGCCAGTTCTGCGGGGTAGGTGCCTGGTCTACGAAACGCTTGCTTGGAAATATGGCTGGCCAGCTTCGCAAGCGTGAGCGTTTTTCCAATGCCCCCACCCATAGGCAAGCCTAGCCATTGGCCAACACGCTCTCGCATGCGCCAGACCCGCTCTGTATGGTCCCCGCGCATGTCTCCCAGGTAACTGAATGACTCATCGACGGAGTAAGGCTTTGTGTGCTCAGCAAGGCCTGCAAGCAGGCTGTGCATGCGTGTTGAATAGTCGGAATACAGCGTGAAGTTCGCGGACAGCCCCATTAAGCCTTTCAACTCGCGCAGATCCTTGAGCTTGAACCACGGCTCTCCCATCTTGACCCCCAGGGCACGCGCCAGCTCGGATCGAGCCACAACAGCTCCATCGTTTGCTGAAAGGATCACATAGGGGTGTGAGCGCAGCGCAGGCCGCATGTCCCCCTCTACGGATGCGTAAAAGTTGTGAGCGTCTAAAAGGGCGAACATAGGGCACCTATGAGGGCCGGATATTGAAGCCGGGAAGCGCGTGCAAGCCAGTGCGTGCAACGCCGAAGATCTCCAGCGTCTGTCCTTCGCGGGGAACCATCTTTGGGTAGGTGGGGTTCGCGGCTTCGAGGTAGAAGCAGCCGCGCTTTCGGAGGTACTTGATTGTGAAATCCTGGTCCCAGACTGCGACAACGATATGACCCGGTTCCGGGCGTATAGCGCGGTCTACAAGTACATAGTCCTGATCATGCAAGCCGGCCAGCACCATCGAGTCACCAGAGACTCGGAAGTAAAACGTCGCCTGTGGATGAGGAATCAGTAGCTTGCTGATATCAATTGGGGACTGGGAAAAGTCCTCGGCAGGGCTAGGAAATCCAGCTCTGACAGCGCCTGAGACGCCGATCAACCAGCATGGTCTGGCGTCGATTGGCAGTGGCTGTAGGGGAAGAGGTTGGGGCTGCATGTCGGTTTTGCGGTGTACTGTATATATATACAGTTTAGCAAAATGCGTGACTCAGCAAAAAGGCCATGGTCACAAGCCAGCTTTCCTGGCTGTGAGCATGGCCCGAGTTTTCGCGCGGCTTGCGGTGGTTCTCAGTGCAGCGTGTAGTCGGTGTTTTGTTGCTCTTGCACCAGGGACCATGCTGCACGGTAGACCGCTTCCTGGGCAACACCGTTTTGGCGCATGGGTTCAGCAGTGGTGGCCACTGCCAGCAATTCGTCGTGCGAGAACTCGCGGCTGACCTGATCTTTCTTGCTGGAATACATAACGGAGATGGCCACGGCAGTCACGCGCTTCAGAGCCAGTGTGAGCTTGTTGTTCATCAGCTCCAGCTGCTGCAGTTGATCGGACTGGCTTTCAAAGACTTGATTCAAGGTCATTGCGGATTGTTCGTTACGGACCAAGCTGCACAGATCGCTACTGTTGAGTTGACGCAAGGCCAGTTCGAGGGCGGTCAGTTCAGCGGTGGTTTGGTTTTGCATTGTTGAGTACCTGGAAAAGTGTCGTTCTTCGTGGCCCGTATCGGCCTCACATAAACACCATAGCCGGAGCCTCAGGAATGCAAGCTTCTGCCCAAACTGGCCCAATGCGAGTACTGAGCTGTACGGGGTGGCACAGGCATACTTGGCAAATCTAATTTGTTCCCCCTGGGAGCGAAAGGTGAGGTAGCTGGCCTCCACAAACAAACAGCTTCTTATTGGCCGCAAGGTCTTTTTCAAACCCGGATGGGCCTCTGTTGCCCTTGGGCCGGGGTCTGTCCATTTCATACGGAGTGGATATGTCGATACACGTACAACCTCAACCGCTGCAGGCCTGGGCCGTTTCCTTCACCAGTTTGGAAGGGGAGAGTGCCAAGGTTCCAACCAAGGCCAGCTACAAGGGGACCGTGCCACCTTCAAAGGATGGCGTCTATCTTGTCAATGGAAAGTTCTCGCGCTTTCTGAGCGGGTTGTGGCGAGTCCCGAGTTCTGATGTGGCCAAGGCCGCGCAAGAGGTTCGGTTTGATGCTTTCTCAAGCCCTGAGTTTCGTTTTGCGCAGCGATATCGCTGGACAGAAATCGAAGAGTGCCTGCTTGCCTGAAAAGGCATTCGGCTAGGACACAGGCAATCAATTGCCTTCACCGACTGGGTAGGGTCAACCAACCTTGATTGATCCCTATCCAACCCTTTGAGTCCGCATAGCGGTCTTTTTCAACCCCCTGGGGCGATTCAGCCCCTGTGGGGGAGATCGCCCTGATTTGTTTCAGGAGATCAAAATGAAAACGCTAGACCTTTTCCATGAGACAGCAAGTGATGTCGGGTCCACCACGGCGCTTGTTAGCGTGAGGCTGGAGTCAGCTGAGGATCGCGCTCGTCGTATCGTCTCGGACATCATGAAAGCTCGGCACATCTGTGTCGGTGCTTTCTCTGCAGGTAAAGACAGCTCGGTCCTGGCCAGCGTCATTTTGCTGACGGGTGCCGAGCTGAAAACGCAGGGCTATGAGGTGCCACCCATCGTCATCGTTCACAGTCAGACTGGCATTGAAAACCCAGTGGTTGCAAGGCTGGCGCTGGCTGAGCTTAAAAAGATGGAGCTGTTTGCGCAGCGTCACCAGCTCGATCTTCGGGTGTTGCTTGGTTATCCAGATCTGAACGACTCTTTCCCTGTCCGAGTGATTGGCGGGCGGGCGCTACCTGCATTCGCCTCAAGTCGCCCGGATTGCTCAACTGATCTGAAGGTCAAGGTGAACACTAAGCTGCTCAACCAGCTGATGCGCTCAGCACCGAATCTCGGTGATTGGAAAGCACCTGTGGTCATGACTGGTGTGCGCCAGAACGAATCTGCAGCGCGCGATAAGCGTATTGAAGAGCGTCAGGAGTCTGCCGAAGGGATCTGGGTGAATGATCAAGGTCATCTTCGCGCGTCACCAATATTGCTTCACACCGTCGATGACGTTTGGGAGCATCTGGGGATGTGTGCAGCTGGTGTGTATGACAGCTATAGCGATTTCTCCGACACCATGGAGCTTTACAAGGCTGCAGGAGGTTCGTCGTGTGTGATCGTTGCCGACATGAAAATGTCGGGAAGTAGCAAACCGTGCGGAGCGCGCACAGGATGCTGGGCATGCACTCGCATCGGACCGCATGACAGATCAGCAGAGCAGATGATTGATTCTGACCTGGTGCGCTACGGGTTCATGAAACCCTTGAACCGGCTACGCAACTGGATTGCCAACACTCAGTATGACTGGAGCATGCGGCAGTTTGTGGGCCGCTCGATTGCCAGTGATGGCTACATCGAGATCGGCGCAGACACATACTCGCCAGACACCCTGAAAAAGCTCTTGGTCTACACCCTGACTGCCGAAAGAAAGTCCGGTGTGCAAATCATCAGCATTCAACAGCTTATTGCCATAGATGCTCGTTGGTCTTTGTACGCAATCGCCCCTCCTTTCAGCGCTTTGAAGATCTATCTGGATCTTCAGAACAATGATGGATGGGAGGAAGCGCCGGTAGTACCAGTCTTCCCCAAAACGGACGTACCCAAAGTGGGCCGCATTCATGTGGGCGATGATTGGTACAAGGTCACAGGCATCAAAAGCGCAGTCGGTCTGCGTGATGTGGGCCTGGAGATGTTTGCGGACTCGTGCAACGTGGGCCTCAAATCCCTTTCCAACGGTGCATTGGTGTGTGACTACGAAGAGGCGGATGCTTTCTCGGTAGACGCTGTGGGAGCAGCAGACTTTTTGGAGTTCCTGGCCGAAGACTACATTGCGAGCTATTGCGATCCGTCTTGCAGCGACTGGACTTATGGCTTCAAGACCTATTTGCGCATGGGCACAATTTCTCTCGCCACTGGCCAAAGCCGGATGACCGATGAGATCTTGCGTCGCTCGCAATGGCGACAGGAGCATGAACTGCATGGCCAGCGCGCCTGGTTGGACCTGGAGCACAGATGCGACCAGCTCCATACAGCGCAAATTGCCTTGCTGTGACAGCAAAAAGCCCAGCTCGATCCTTACAGGGATTGGCTGGGCTTTTTTTATTCTGGCAATGAGCTACGGTGCTTTGTCGTGACGAAACACCGCCCAGATTGGGCCAATGCGCAGAGGCCGAAGACCATGCGGTAGGGGCATACTGGGCAGATTGATTTTGTTCCTTTCGGAACGAAAACGTGAGGTAGCTGGCCTCCGCAAACAAACAGCTTTTTGGCAGGCCTCGCGGCCTTTTCTAACCCAGATGGGCGACAGCTGCCCTGAAGGGTGCTGCGCGCATCTTCAACCCGCGAAAGAAGATGATCGCCAGTGAGCATTCTTTTCACAAACCACCCGATAAGGGATGGACCCATCAAGCTGTGGAAGCCGTAGCCAAGCCCACCGAGGCCTGGGACGCGTTCCTCGTTTCTCAATGAATAGGCTCCTCAGGAGTCTGACCTAGTAGCGACTGCAAATGTGTAGTCGCTGAATCTGTTCTTTCCCAACTTTCTTCAACCCTATGGGGCGCTGTCTTGCCCTATGGGGCGCGGTGCCCTTTCACTTCCCCACGAAAGGAATCCCATGTCCAAGCACTTCATCAAACAAACGAGCGTCAATGGTGTTGAACTGGTTCTGGAATGCGGTTACGACCGCCCAACGGAATCGTTCTTTGCCAACATCAGCTCTGAGGGTGATGTCTACTACACCTCACTTGCAGAGTTCGGGCCGAAAGACTCGGGCTGGCTGCTCACGGTGACTGCGAAGCACGGTCTGGTTCTCCCTCCGAGAATGATGGAAACCCTGGCCATGGAAGCAATGTTCGGCGGTAGCAATGCTGTCGTCGAGCATGATGCTTACACACTGACGAATGCCGACAAGCTGCTGCTGTTGCTGGGCTTCCGTCAGCAGATGCCTTCCATGTTGCCTGTTGGTAGCCCGGTATGGGTTTGGTACACAGACAACGAAGAAGGCCTGGGTGAATATGCATTGTTGCAATGCAAGGACTATCAAGCCTTTGTGCCTCGTTTGCTGTGCGATGTCCTGCCACAAGAGCAGGGCTGGCCGGTGCTCGATGAACAGGACTTGCTCAAGCACCTTGAAGTGATGCAAGTGCGTCTTTTGAAGGGCGCATATCAGGAGCATCCAGGCGAAAGCGTGAACGCGGTACTGCACCGCATTCTCGGGTTCGTGCCCGCAATACTGACCCTCGAATCCAAGTTGCATGTTCTCTACTCCGAACAGGAGTTTGAGCACGAAAAGCTGGGGTTCTGGGAAGGCGATTGCTGGGGGGCTTTCTCCACTGCGAAGGTCTACGAGCAGTGCGATGAGCCTGCTAAGGATGGCGAGCACTTCATCTCTGTAAGCAAGGCCTATGCCCTGCTGAGCGGTGAGCTGGTCAAGATCCAGACTTCTGGTGTCAAAAGCATCAGCGATGACGATCTCTGCGCCTCATGCGGCCACTGCAACTATTGCCCAGGCGATATGAGCAGTTGCAGCAAGGGCTGGCCTGGATATCAGGATAAGGATGGCTATGTGAAGGTGTGCTTTGCATCTGATGTAGCAGTCTGAAGCGAAAGCTTTTTGTTTAACCCGGAAGGGCGTTGTCGCCCTCCGGGCCGCGCCTTTCCAATTTAGGAGATTGGAAATGAACGCATTTAGCAACGAACCCCAAACCATCACTGTGATTGCAAAGCTCATCGTGACTACACCAGCAGGCGCGGCTTTTGAAAATCGCTTCAAGAACCAGGCTGATACGGTGGAATGGATGAAGGCTTGTTTGAACTGCAATGCCAACCACGCAAAGGTTGATATTGAGCCACTGTGCGCAAGTGACGACCCCGCTTTTCAAGCGCAGATTTCTGCACTGAAGGAAGTGACCGACACATTGAACACTGGACTGGGATCTGAGGACCAGGAAGAAGACCCCACGCCGGAACAGCTTGCCGCCCTCTCACGCTTTGCGAAGCGTGCTGGCGCTGACTGGAAAGGCCGACTGTCAGCCGCTTGGACTTCGGGAAAGGATGCGACGATGCCGGATGGGCATCTGTTGCGTCAACTGCGCAATCGTCTTGGCCCTGAATGGCTTATGAGTTTTACGCTGCCATAAGGCGGCGGGGTTCATAGGTCAAGAAGGTGAAGATATCTTTAAACCCGGAGGGGCCTTGCCCTTCCGGGGCATGCTCATCCTCAAATGGAATCTGGCATGTCTGATATGTCTGTTCAAACGTCAACTGCGGTTGCACAGTCCCTAGAAATGGTCCTTCAGCGGATTGACGAAATCTCTGCACTAGGCGAAGCGCGAAAGCGTGACGCTAGTGATTGGTTTGTCGCTTTGCATGGTGGAGCTACTGTCGATTTCCTCACTCAAGAGGAATTGGCTGAGATGCACACCTTGAAAATGAAGCTGCCGACCTTTACCCAACTGCGTCTAGAAGCGAGTGAACGCCTGAAAGCCCGCATTGCATCCCGCAAGCGCGGCCCCAAGGCCAACTCTGTTGTTTGACGATATTTAGAAACCCAGACGGGCACATGCAGCCCAAGGGCCTGTGTCTGTCTCTACCAATAGGAGATAGAAATGAACCAAAAAGCCTTCACCGTGGATGAATACCATGACACGCTTGGACAGACTGAGCGACCAATTTTTGATGTGTCTGTGTCAGGATTTATCGTGCCAGCTCATCCTGAGCTTGGTGCATTCCAACGTAGCTACAAAGATGCGGTCTGTGCTCTAGCTAAGAGCCGTGGTATCAGTCTTTCAGAGATACAGACCTGTGCGGCTGAGCAAGAAAAGTCGAAGGTGGAATCCTTCATGGATCTGCTCAAGAAAGCTGATTCAGTAGAACTCAGCTGCAGCCCACTGCTGTCGGGTTGGTCCACTGACTCAGTGAAAGGGGTTCCCTCAAATGAAATAGTCAGCTTTGCGTGGGTGGATGAGGAATCCGCAACCTACCAGCTGGCGCTGACAGAAGAGGGAGTTGCCAATGGCAAATGGATTGGGGATAAATTTGTCTGTGAGGACAGTGAAGGCGACGAAGTTCAGATCACTCTGAATGTCCACATCGCAATCACTTTTCACACGACTTCTATTCAAGCACCTGTCATCCAAGCTACTGCTGTTCAGGAGCAAGGAAAAGTGGAAGGACGGTTTTCTCTTAGCGATTTGTATGCGAAATGGGATGCTCTCGGAGATGTGCCGATAGATGGTGATGACTGCATTGAAGAGGTCTTTTTGGACTTTCGTGTGGGTACCCATCGGGAAGGCATCTGGCAATGGTTTGAGCGTCAACATCCACTATTCATTGTGGGGGATGTGATGCAAGGCATTCGCCATCAGGACGACGGAAAGGTTCAGTTGCTGCAGTCGTATGGCTACTTCGCTGGAGCGCGCGATCCTAAGGTCAAGCCGGAGTTCTCTGGACGATATATGGTGCGCGATACGGAAGATGATGCAGATGGCTTCTGCATCGTTGGCGATGACCTCGGTGCCCTTGTGCGTGAAGCGATTGGGTGTCTGGAAATAGCGTCCTCACCGGAGCGCGGAAACGTGCAGAACGTAAGCATTATCAAGGTTGTTGTTGCATGCAGAAATGCAAGTGGCAGTAGCGATATGCCCGTCTTTGATGTTGCTGCAACCCAAGATCAAATTGACCTTGGCGAGCATTACGATCTGGCTGAAAAGATGGCCTCCGAGGCGGGCTATGAAGCACCGTTTGTGTGCTTTGATCCCCAGGAGGTTCCGGCATTGAAACGTGCTCTTGAGGCGTATGGAAACCACGCTGAAAAAGCTCATGATGACGTAACCCCAGGCATGTAATTGCCACTCCTAACAAGCCCAGCTCGATCTTCGGATTGACTGGGCTTTTTTCATTGGTGCTCTGGGCTGCACATTCCTTGGGTGTCACGCGACCACGGAAAGATGGGCAACACGTAGTTGCCCAAGTGTCCGCTCAGGTGGTTAGGACACAGTCCCACTTCAGCCCTTGCTTCCGAGCTTCTTCCCCCGCACGAGTGAACTTCTTACGCAGGCGTAGCTTTTGTTGCCCTGACATTGGGCGCGAGTCATGAATTGCAGCAGCCAAGTCGGAGTACGTAACATGGGCCACGCCGTTTGCGGATTTGGCGGCAGCAGATTCGACCATCAGCATCAGCCCGACCGTGGGGAGAGAGGGAGAATCCTCGGTTTCCGTCGAAAGCTTCAACTGCGGATCTCGGTGCTGATTCGCATCACTCAGCGCGTCAGGTGTTGTAGATGGGCGCACATCCTTCAAGGTACGTTGAGCATGCGCGTAGTTGGCGAATCCGGCGCGCATTGCTGCCTGGTCAAGCGCAGCGAAGTGCTTGATCCCGGCGTCTTTCTTGATGGCTTTTGCGAGGCGCTTGATGCTTTCAAGCGTATTGAGCGATGTGGTCTCAGTGGGCATGGAACTCTCCTGTTTGAGGGAAAGAATCGTCTCTCGACCACCGTTCTTCAAACACGAAAGTGCCTGCGGACTTGAGGGCAGTGCTGGGTGGCTTTGCAGTGTCGAGAGGCGGGTTCCTGCCAGAACCGCTGACCCGGATTATCCTCGGATTTCTAACCATAGCGCTACTGGCCTGGATTTCAAGCTTCCTCGCATGGCAGGACACTTACGCAAAGAACGCTTCAACTCGATGGCCTAAGCTTCTGGTTCAGGTAGTGAAACATCGTTCGGACGGCGTTAACGACCAAAGCAGCCTCCGGCGTACCGACAATGCTCTCGTTGGGGTGAGCGATGCTGCCGTGGTTACGCAGGGTATTGATGGCATCGAGAACGGCTGCGAAGGGGGCCAAAATTTTCCCTATATCACCATCGTGATTCCCGAGTGATTGCAGCGCAGGATGTTGCGCACGCAATGCCTTGTAGGCCACGGTCAAGGTTGCACCGTCTGGGAGTTCGATTCCGCTTTCTTGGCACATGGTTTTTAGGTATCCATGCATAGCGGTATGGAGACGGTCAATAGTGCTAGGTGCCCCAGAGGTTGCAAGCAAATTATCCGCATCGGCCAAAGCAAGACGAACAGCCTCTGATGCAGAAATATGTTGCGCCACGGGGGGAACATGCCCTGCTTGGTAGCCCATCGAGATCAGCTTTCCCGGTTGATCTCGCTCCAGGTGGGGACGAATTTTTGGATGTTGGATAACCGCAACCAAGGCTTGAATGTCCTGCCGTGAGAAATGCTCAAGCACCGCAAATACATGATTGCTGTAGTCAGCATCATTCCAGGACAGACTACGCAGAAGGCGCGGATGCTTGGTGATGTAGTCCTGAAACCCCGTCTCATAGCCAATCTCACGCCAATCGGCTGCAGTAAATTCGGTCAATATTGCCCGCTGCATTGCAAGCAGCAATGGCCCGCGCCAAGCCGAATCATCCAACAAATCATGGTTCATAGTGCCTCCCTGAAAGGAGCAATCTAACCTAGATTGGGCGAGTCCTCTAGAATGAGTTCATACAGCTTGATTCCTAATGGGAGGGTGTATGAAAAATGTACTTTATGCCATCACGGGGGTCTTGTTCGCCGTTAGTGCAGGCGCAAGCCCAGCTGATAGTGTTCCGATCGTGTGCGAAAAAGTAGCAGAGCCAAGTTTTGGTGGCTACACGCTATACAAAAAGCAGCCAAAAACTGCTGAAGAACACGCAATGAACATAGTCACTGGTAATGGAGTAGCAGCGCTACTAATTGATAAGCCAAGGCGTATTACTTACGTTTTAAAAGAGGCTGTTAATAGGATTGAAAACACAGATGGAACGACTCAGTTTGGTGGAGCAAATATTGAAATTAATAGCCTTCATGTCAAAGCCGTAAGTCCTAGCCAAGTTCTTGAAATAAACAGGACCACGGGTGAAATGATCCATACATTTATCCTTTCGGACGAAGCAATAGCTTTATGGAAAGACAAGCATGGAGGGACTCCGCCAAAGTATGGAACTTGGCGTTATCTATGCAAAAAATCTACCCCTGCTTTTTAGTGCGAGCACTTCATGAAAAGACAGCATCTGAAGTCAGGTGCAGTACTTAACAAAAAGATCTACCTGATCGGTGAGTACTTCAACAGGCATTTGTTTAGCGCCAGCGAACTCCATGTAAGCTGATCTGTGTCGTCCATTGGTGAATGAGACGACCGCATGAATTCTTGGTGGCATCAATCCAAACCAGCGCTTGACTTGAACCTCTTCAATGGATGATCTCGGCATTACAGGTACACCGACCCCGCCTGGGTCCAAATGAGAACACAAGCCTTCACGTTTTTCGTCGCTCCATAACTGGATGTCTGGAATCCGCAACTGATTGCCGTTGCGCACGCAAGCCATGAACTTCGCTACGTCAACAACGACAACGGAATACCACGAATGGTTCGGGAGGGTGCGCTGCAGGAAGATCTGAGAGTAGGGAGCATGCGTCTGGGCAAGCTGGACAGTCCACTGCTGAGGAGTTGAAGCCATTGAAGAGTTTTCGGGTGCAGGGGCCGCGAAGGATCTGATGAAGATGAAAACCTATCAATGCTGCAAGTTTGTTTCCGGGAACTCTCTGCCCCCTTTGACGGGCGCTTGATCAACCTTCCTACGGAGGCTTGCTGAGAGAGGCACCGGAAGGGGTCAGACTTTCTGAAAATACTTGTTAGCACTCAAGTCAACCAAGACTCGGCCATGGAGAACCCGATTCGGAATTCTGAAGGAGAACGTCTTGGGGTCACGCTCCAGCCCGTGTCTCTTAGCGAAAATTTCTGCAGCCCCTTGAGCTAGGATCGAACCGGAGCCTTTGAGGATGAAAGTGTCTTCACCTATGGACGTTGTTGTGATAACTCCGTCGCCGTCTCTTTCTCGAAAAATCGCCATTTCTATTCCGGTAAATGTGAAGGTTTGAGCATAAGAGTTTAGTCAGTTGCAGCATTGAATTGCATTGAAATTTGCTGGCACACCAGGCCAACGACGGAAAGAAGTTGGGAAGCAACCCATGCCGTGATCCAGGCCTGAAAAAGGAGACAGGAATGTTCGGGCTAAAGAAGTTCTTCACCAAGTTGGTCAGCACTGATGAGCAGGCATCCGCCGAGGAGCTGCCGAACCAGATGCCCACAGTCAAGGTTGACAAGTCAAGACTGACCCCGGCAGTCAAGGCTCAGTTGAAGAAGGACATCGCATCGTTTGCCGAAATTGGCAAAAAGAACGAAGCAAAGGTTCTCGCTACCGCCCTGGAAGCATTGAACAGGGGCCGAGACATGGCTCATCTCTCTTCAGGGCTAATGACTATCGATGGGATGCCGAAGAACTGTGCGCATCGCATCACACGGCTGCTAGTGAACAGAGCTGATGTAATCATGACCGTGGAGCATCGCTTGACTCTTGGGATGAGTGAAGCGAAGTGGATTTATGCAAAAGCTCCCTGCATGCATGACCCAACGAATCCAAGTAAAGCAGACATCAAGCGTGATGCCGCTCACAGCGCCCTAGACGGTAAGACCTTTGATATAGCCAAAGGGATGGTGGTTGACGGTGTTGCAACGTGGCCAGGGTTCGACGAAGGCTGCAAATGTGTCTCCAGAACGATCTTGCCCGACTGATGGCTGCAGGCCAGTAGCCTCGTGCTCGTGGCACTGATCGACTGTGGAAAGATGGTTTCGCTCGGAAAATCACTGCATGAAGCTTGTGACACCACTTGACCGCCTCACCGTATCGCGCATCCCGTCTGCGCTTGAAGGAAAGTTCTATCTCGGCGGGCCATACGAGTTTGCTGAAATGCTTCGTGAGCCTGATGAATATGGAGATGAGGAAATCGACTGGCGCAAAGTGCAGATCGCACCAGTCAACGGAGTCCAGATGCGTTCTGCTCAGGTGGACGTAACTTGTGGTCATCACCACGTAAAGCCAGGTGCTTGGCCTGGTGATCCAGCTCAAGTGAGCTATTCAATGCGATATCTATACCGTGATGAGTTCAACTCACCCATCCTTGGCGTGGTTCAGCTGAAGGTCGCACATGAAGTTCATGGGGTTCGAAAAGGGTTCAAGACCCAGTGCAGGAAGGCCATACACGCCGTTTACGTGAAACCATCAAGCCAAGGTATGGGCATTGCTCGCATCTTGTTATCTGAGGTTTTGGATGACGCACCAGACGTTTGCGTCCATCCCCAGTTCTCCGAGGATGGTGCGCGGCTTTTTGGATTTGATCTGAACGGCAGTCGCGGTTAGCAGAGATGGTCAACTTTCCGCGTAGCGTTGGCCTAAAGCGCTGGAGTGCTCATAAGAAATAGGGCGAGGGCAAGCAGCAGGTGAATGAGAGTAAATTTGCGCAATGGAAGCTCCGTAGTTTGTTGCAAGCACCGTTGCCTGCTACTACGTATAGCGCTGCGTTTTATACATGCCGCCGCATTGGGCCAACATTCCTTGCTAACAGGCCGATCACGGAAAGATACGGGCCTGCCCGGAGAAAAGCAACACTGGTTACTGTTGCGGCCACTTAGTACAGTCCCACATCCAGCTTGGCCGTGGTTCTGAGCCGTCCAAATAGCTGCCCTCACATAAGTTCAAGGCACCAGCTGCGACACCTGCACCGAAGACCTCCAAAGTCACCCTCATGTAAGGAGCCGACTTGTCTGAGGGGTAGATGAGAACCTGCTGGCCAACTTCATTCTCTGTAGCTTCGACGAGGGGGATGCAGGGCATGTCCTCCATGGCCCGGTTCATTGATTCCTTCTGCGTCAAGCCTTGAGATTGGAAATGAAGCATAGTGCTGTTGGATAGAGCATTCAAATGCGTGCCACGTACCAGCCACACGACCGATACACCACTGGCTTTGTATCGCTCCGTCCTGCGTCGATAGTCATCCCAGTGCTGCTGGGATAGTTGGACCTCGATAGCGATCGGCCCAGCTTCAGAATTCACGAGAACGTCCGCCTGCCATTCTTCACCAAAAGGCGACGAACCTGAATGTTCAACTTTGGCGTCGTAGCCAGCTGCACGAATACCCAGCGCCAATTTGATCTTTGCGAGCTGGTGGGTAACAGATTCAGGGGCTGTTGTGCCACCAAAACCTGGTGCAGCAGCGAAGAATTGAAGCCCGCGAGGGCTGCGCTTGAGCACAGCTGGTGTGCGATTTCGGCCAATGACAAAGGAACCAATTGGGAGCTTGCGCCACTTCGCCCATATCTCAGAAGGTGTGGTGAAGGACTCGACCTCTAGGCCAGTGTCGGCAACATGTGCAATAAGGGGCATCCTTCCATTATCAGTCTGGCTTTTCAGTTTCCTTGATAGCGAGGATTGCCGCGACACCATAGGTGGCTTTAAGCACAAAGCTCAGATAGCATCACGGTAATTCGCACTTCTGATGAATTACTAGATGGCAAAACCACAGGTTATTTCAGACCGACAATTCGAGCACATGCTGAAGGCAACAGCTGCATACAGCCGCGTGCCCGAGCGCGACAAAGCGCTTCTGCTGACGCTCTATGGCACCGCCTTGGCTGTGACTGAACTGGCATGCCTGACAGTAGCCGACTACCTCATGCCAACTGGCGAAATTCATGAGAAAAGCCGAGTGCGCGCTGAAATCGCGCACAACGGCGTGCCGCGTCCTCTGTATTGGACAAACAAGCGGGTCAGCACTGCGCTTGATGAGTACCTGGCCTGGCGCGTGAAGCACAAGCATGGTGTTACGGTCAAACATGGTGCTTACCGTGGCTTAGACCCCTCAAGCGCTGTTTTTTTGACTGAAGCGGGGGCTGCATATGGACTCACAGAAAAAGTGCTTGTTTCAGGTGCTTTGAGCTATTCATGCAATGCGCTGACCGCGTACATCAGCAGGCTCCACGCAAATGCAGGCATAGAGGGTGGGTCTGCCCAGTCTGCCCGCCGCACGTTTGCGACAAAACTGCGTCGCTTGGGCTACGACTACCGGCACCTTGCCGAAATCCTGGGTGTAAAGAGCGTGACGACAGTGAAGCGCCTAGTAGAAGCTGACCCAGTTGACCTAGGCGAAATCGTTGCGGGGGCAGTGTGAATATGCAGCAGCAATACCTACGGGAGGCGGCAGCACTTTTGGGTTGGTCGCAAAAAGCACTGGCTGACCACATGGGAGTCCCCTGGTCAACCTTCGAGAAATGGCTTGCTCCTAGCGAGTCCAAGAGTTTTCGGGAGATGCCAGGGATGGCTGAGCATTTCGTCAGGCTCATCGTTGAAAACCATAGGCTTAGAGAACAGATAAAACGCTTGAAACACCCCCCAATGGGGGGTAGACTTCCCAACTCCAACAAAACGACGGAGAAAGCAATGAGCAACGGGAAAGCAAATTTGAGTACAAGCGACCACAAGAACATGGATGCATTCTTAGGTTACGTACTCGACGATTACAAGGCAGGAGAAATCACCAAAGAAGAAGCTGTAGGCGCGCTCGCTCATGTGATGGCCGCGCTAGACATAGGCAACACAGCAGAGGCAGTGAATTGGTTTAAGCAGGGCCGTAAGTTCATTCGCTCAACACGCTGAGCTACGGCCAAGGAAAACCACCATGACTACTGCCGAACAGAAGCCTGCCCCCATTCGCAAGCTGGATCGTGAAGAACTGCGCCAAAAGTTCGATGCGCTCAAAGCGCGTGACGCGGCCCTCACAGAAAACGGCCAGCGTTTGATGGCACGGATTCGACTGTCATCAAAGTACCACGACCAGGGCGAAGCTGGGGCACTTTTCCCTGTCTGCGTTACCGGGGCAGGGGAATACTGCGTACAGGGAGGCCCAGGGGGGCAGTATCGACTGCAGGACGTTGATTTGTTCGTGGTCTATGACGACAAGTTGCCGCCAGCGCAAATCACTTTTGAGCCATCCGAGGGCTGAAAGGAAACCCGCCATGACATTGACCCAAGCCCAGCAGCGATACATCGACCGAGTGAACAGCAGCCACCCTGGCCATGCTCGCCGTGTTTCTCGTTCGGCGTGGGCTCAGCTCAGCAAGTGGGCACAGGCACGCGGTATGAATGCGCAAGCTGTCTGCCAGGATGCCAAGGACATTGCAAAGCTTGAAGCAAATGCGGATTGCTGATTACTCAGGGAAGGGGCGTTATGCCAGCTAGCAGAGTTGTTGAGCAGTTTTTTGCGTGTGTACTACTTATTTTTGGCGTGCTGCTAGGTGTCGCAGGATGGCATCTAAATTCATGGATGTTAGGTTTTGGTGCAATTGCATTAGTCCTAGCTAGTGTGTGTATTTGGGGTGATGCCCGTTTAACGACTGATTGATGAAGGAAACCACATGAGCACGGGTATGGAAAATGAGTCGTTGGCTTATCTCGCTGAGCGCCTAGAAGCAATTCCCAGCGATGAGCCGAAAGCCGCCGCTGAACTGGTGCGCAAAGTCATGGCATCAAGTTCTGCTGCGCTCGAAAAGCCTGAAGCAGAGCACGCGCTGTTTCAGGCAGTCTGGAATCACATTTCACAAGCAATTGACCGTGAGGAATATGCGCCCCAGTTTGCGCAGCAAGTGAGCGCATTGGAAGCGGAAATGGCTGGCCGAGTGCTCACTTTTAGATTGCAGCGTGCATGGATTGCAAGAACTGCAAGCGGGCCAACTGAGTTCCGCAGAATTGAAGAATTTTTGTAGAACGACACATCAAGGAAAGCCATGTTTGCTGTCTTCAATCCAGAAAAAGCTAGTCCAGAGGCCTTAGCCAAATTTTTTTTCTTCGCAGCGATTGGCATATGCCTCGTGTATTTATTGTGGTGGAAAGGCGTTTTTGATACGAGCCAGAAGCCGCTTTCGGATTTAGAGCTGAAGTCCCTGAGCACATGCGAACGCGAAAAGGCGAATGGTCGTTTTGCGATGCTCCAACGGCCTTTGACACGGGAAGATGCCGACGACTTCACCCAAGCATGTAAGCAGGAACGCATGAACCAGAAAGCTGCTAAAGAACAGCAAACCTTGCTGCAGCAGCAAGCAAAAACTCTTGGCCTTTCCCCGGCAACGGCCCTGCCATCAAATTGAGCGAGGAAATCCCGCAATGCTGAAATCCACTATCTATCACGCCGATCAATCACAAGAGCTTTCGGGGGCGCAGGAAGGTGCGCTGCTGGACGCTGGTGTTATCGCACGGGTAGGCGAGAACCTGGGGCACCTTGAGTACGCAATCTGCACCGGCTTCACATGGGCTGATGTCGATGCTGTACTGGCTCGCTTGGCACAGGCCTCTGCGGCGTAAAACATCAAGGAAACCCATGCCAGCCGCGAGCGCCGAACCCAAGTTGCTGTTTTGCTGGGTAGCTGAAGGGCTGCATGTGCTTGTACCCAAGCGCCGTGGAACAGGGTTTCTAAGCGTCCCATACGGACACCATACCGACAAGGGGCTTGACGCAATCGCTGCGCTTGCGAACTGTGATCTGTACGGTCTTGATGGGGCTTTGAATTTCGACTGTGGCTGGGACATTTGCCATGGTCAGAAGGGTACTCAAGATGTGTTCATTGAGCGGATCAGAAAGCCTTTGGAAGCCCACTACAAGATGCAATCACAGCTCATTGATGTGAACACATTTTGGG
The DNA here is from genome assembly GCF_008121555.1 of Comamonas sp. Z1. NCBI lineage: Bacteria > Pseudomonadati > Pseudomonadota > Betaproteobacteria > Burkholderiales > Comamonadaceae > Comamonas > Comamonas sp. Z1. The sequence goes on along the minus strand of NZ_VOQT01000013.1, from coordinate 84,246 downwards.
AACTACACCCACATAAATCCAGATAGGACAGCGGATGAGCACGGGTATGGAAAAAGAGTCGTTGGTCTATCTCGCAGACCGCCTTGAGGGCGTCCCCTGTGATGAGCTGAAAGCAACCATGGCGACTTTGCATGTTGTAGCTGGCGGAATTCGTGAAGGCGCTCAGGTGTTGGGTGTTTTCACAGACCCTGGCATTGCAGAACGAGTGAAAAAAGCTGCTTGGAATCTCGGGCGCTGGGACGGCGTAGCTGTCACCGCAGTGGTGATTGATGCGATTGATCCTGCGTTCCAGGCCACGATTGACACTCTTGAATGAGTCAAGGAAACCAGCGCAGGCCTCCGGGCCGCGCCCAGGCTCCAGTGCCAAGGGAAAGGCCTTGGCAGTGCAGCTTGAACAAGGAAAGACATGTACCTGGGCACAGCTCTCAAGTTGGCAATTCCCTTTGCGATCTTGGATCGGGAAGCCATGGCCGATGCCCACACATCAGGGCCGGACGCCGATGCAGCCCATAAGGCGTGCGTGGATATGCGTGCTATTCGGGGTGTGAAGCCTTCAACCTTCACCGCCGAGCAGCGTGAGACGGCACGAATGTCGCTTCTGTGGGGTGAGCAGTACCTTGCGGGCTTCATGGATGCAACCGGGGAATCCGACAAAGCTGAACTTTATCTGGCGAAAAAGCAGCGTCAGCAGATACGCAGTGTGCGCTTCGAGCACTTCGGGAACACCGTGGGAGAAGCAGCAATGAAGGGTTGCTCCGAAATGCCTGTTGGCGGTCGTCACAACGACAAATTCTTCAGCATGCTCTCGCATGTGGTTTGCCCAGTCTGCAAGACACGCACAAATGGTGCATCTGCCGGTGATTTGTGCAGAGCTTGCAAGACAGGGATTTTTGAACATGCGCAATAAAGGAAATCGGCCATGAAGCCCGTTCGACTTGAAGACAACCATAACGGTAAATTCACCGCTTGGATTTTTAGCACCAGCTTTACCGGCAGCTATGAAGAGTGCCAAAGCTGGCTGAAAGGCCACGGCGAGCACATTACATGGAGCGTCAGCCCCGCGCAGGGAATGGGGCCTACGTACCACCATTTAATAGGTCTGAGCAGGCCTATGCTTTTGAACTGCACAAGCGAAGAAGCTCACCAGATCGCCGCAGCCGAAGAAATGTACAAAGCGCTAAAAGCTCTGCAAGACGTTGGAATGCTTGAAGATGATTCACGTGGAATGCATGACGGCATTCAAAAAGCTAAAGCTAAAGCTAACGCCCGCGCCGTCCTGGCTAAATTAGCTAATTCAATCTGACACCATGGAAAGAATAATGACTCAACTTGAGCACTTGGACGAAATTGCCCGTGAAGCATGGGCTGGCAACTATGACCGCACTGGCGTGCTGTCTGGTGGTGAGCGCCGCTATGTTGCCCTGGCATCAGGCCGGATGCGCGAGCTTTGCCCAGATGATTCGATTCCGTACGCAGTGAATAGCCTCGATCCAGGCTGGTTTGAGCACATGCTGACCGTGTGGCGAGCAGATGGCCAGCCCCAGAGCTGACCAAGGGAATCCGTCATGAGTATATGGGCTTGGATTCTTCGCGTATCAGGAGGCCGTTTTGTGTTGGGCGTTCTGCTTGTTCTTTTGGGCTGCACAGGCCTGAACATGCCGACTCTTGATAAAGATGGCGAATTTGTCGTTCAGACCGCACTTTGGAACTTTGGTCTTGGGCCGTTTTTGCTTTGCGTAGGAGTTGGCTTGGCACTGATTTCATGGGCGTATGCCACAGCCAAAGAATGGCAAAGTGCCAAATTTCATAATCCAGAGATTCAAGCAATCGCTGATGAAATGGATGCAGCAATTCGCGCTGAAAAGGAAAGCCCAGCGGGGCAACGTAAGGCACGAATCAAGTCAATCGGTATAGCTACAGCTCTTTTCGGCGTGTGTGTTGTTGTTACGGGCTTTGTGTCAGATGAACTACTGCTTTCTGATTGGTACAAGATTTGGTTCGGTTTAGGAATGGGCCTGACTTGTTTGGGGGCGTTTGCCGCCGCATTGTTCTGGGACTAGGAAATGAACTTCTGTTTGATCCAGAGAATTAGAGAGATAGCCCATGAATGATGCACATCGTAAAACCCGCTTGAATTACCTTATCGACCATGATTACGGGCGGGCGGCTGAATTTGTACGATCCACCGGCATCAGCAAGGCTCGCGTATCCCAGATGACCAGTTCAGCTCACCCTTTTGGTGAGGTTGCTGCACGCAAGCTGGCTCAGGACCTTGGGCTTCATGAAGATTGGTTCAACCACACTTTACCCACACCCAAAGAAGAGCTGGCAGGGAAGATTCAGCCGACAACGTTGGGTGTTTCGAGATCCAACGGCGGTGAAATTCTCCTGACAACTGAACGACTGAACGTCTTGACCAGCACAATTGAGCGGCTTCACAGCTTTGCAATCAGTCCTGTCTGTCCGCAGGCCTGCGCCGAAGAAATTTTTGACCGAATTGCGGATTTGGAAAAGCTGATTCGCGGCATTGAGCGTGAGAAGGCAATCAGTGCCCACTGTCTCAAGCCTTGATCAAGGGAGCACGAAATGATTGTTGGAGGCTTTGCCCTTGATCTGTACTGCGATAACCAGATGGAAGAGGGCACACGGCAGGAGCGCTGGGAGCACATGGGGAGTGACGAGTTCCCCGGCCCAGGCAGAGCAACTTATGTGCATGAGGAAAGCGGCGCGAAAGCGAGAGCAATTGCAAGGCGAGCTGGTTGGAAGCTGGAACTACAGAGCGGACGGGCACTGTGCCCTGCATGCGTCAAAGCTGGCTGTGTGTTGCCAGCAGAAGATTGAGAGAGGAATAACACCATGCCTCAAGCGTCCAGACGCGTAATTGCCGGAAGTGGCGAGACGTGGGTCGGTGGTGTCGCTTGGTCGGATGTTGCAGAAGAGTACGAAGGCCCGTGTCGCGTGAGCTTCAATAGCCGCACTGGACGCGTAGATGTCGCAGTCTTCCCGAACTACTGCGAAGCTCATGCGGCTGCAATGTGTGGCGTGACAGTTGAAGTGGGTGGGTATTGTGAGGCCGAGGTTACGGCAGCTTTCGATGGAGAAACAGTGACTCACCAGACCAGTGCGTGTTGGCTTGAAGAGTAGATGGATCGCGCGCTTGCTTACGGGAGTTGATCCTTACAAGACATTGTTCAGATAGTAGGAATACATTTCTGATGTGGCAGCAGATCTGGGGAACCCTTGAGTTGGTGGCACAGGACATGCCGGGTGGTGTCCCTGTGTTGCATGCATTTCTGCTGGTCGGATGCATTGCACTCTTGATGTTCGTTATAGAAGTGAATCAGAAGGTCATCCTGGCCAGGGTAGATTCACCGTCTCCGAAGCCCAGGAGACATTGAAGGCGCAGCCTGAGTGCATCTGGAGAGCGAAGCCCGCACTGCGAATGACCTCTTTTTCGCATGCGAAAACTCTGATGGGGGATTGCCCTGCAAAGGCCTACAAGTGCATTGCGTTTTCCGTATAGCCCAGCGTTATCGCACCTGATTCTGTAGAGTGACCCGTCCACCGAACAAGCAAGGAGGACAACACCATGAGTAAAGATGTAGATCAGGCCAGGGCGGCATATGAAGCTGCCAGAGCTGAGTGCATTTCCGAGATGCAGAGCTTTTGCAATCGACGCGATGGCAGTGTTAGGCAAGAAGCTATGGCAGAAGAGCGGCTTGAAAGAGCGCGTGCGAATGAGGCTGATAAGAAGCGAGATCTTGAAGCCGCAGAACGTAGGCAGCAACAGCAACAGCAACAGCAACAGCAGCAACAGCAGCAACAGCAGCAACAGCAGCAACAGCAGCAACAGCAGCAACAGCAGCAACAGCAACCGCTACCAAAGGATAGTGAACCCGGTTAAGCTGCACCAGTCTCTACCTTTCGATTGACATGAGATCGACGACGCTCTTTCCATAAGAGCGTTTTTTTGAACGCATTGGTCCAGCACAAAAGAACTAGCTGACCAATATGGGCCACACCACGGGCCGACTATTGAAGATGCGTGTTTAGCCTTGACACCATCTATAAGTCCGTGGAGAACTCCATGAAAAGCGTAAAAAAGGTGGTCCTGTACGCTACCGCAGCCCTTATTGCGGGCGCGGCAGGTTCCGTGCACGCTGATGTGCTGCAATACAAATTCAGTCAAGCGAGTGGCCAAGTGCGAGAGGTACTGGCTGAAGACAGGTACATCAATCCTGATAGTTTTCTCGATATTTATGCCAGCGCTGGTACAGATCGAAAGGTGAAAATCACCATTCTTCGAAAAGATACAGGCGCTGAAGTCGAAAGCAAAACAAGCGAGTTGTTAGGTTTCAACAGCAAGATTGTTGTAGATTCAAAATCTTACTACGGTGCTATTCTGAGATTCAACTCTCCCTCAGAAGGAACCTTTATAGCCCGTCAAGACACTCTGTCATCAGCGAACAAAATCGTCCAGACAACACAAACCGAATTTATTGTTGACAGGACACCACCAAGAACAGGTGAGTGGTTCTGGAGCGTACCCTATGGCGGTGGAATACAGGGTGATGGGATACCTAAATTCGGTACAACCGAAGCGAGAAATATTGGTATTAAAGATGTCCAAGATTCAAGTGGGATATCGTCTATCAACTTCAAAACTGAAGTTATTAATGGGCCGAAAACCGGCCTGATCACGAACACTGGTGATGTTGGTTACAACGAAAGCTTGAAAGAGGCAATCATCGGTGGGGCTAATGTCAATGATCTGTTCGACAAAGCATTCAACTCGTTGGGGGCAAACTCAAAGAATAAGATTACATTCTTTGTGACGGACAAAGCAGGCAATAGTTCATCATCTTCGATGATCTTTCATAATGATAGCATTTGCCCTGCAACTCCAATTCCGGTTGGATACTACGATCCAGCATATGGCGGAAACCTGTATGGTGTTCAGCAATTAAAGGGATATAGAGAGATTACTGGAAGTTTTAATCTTCCTCAGAACCCAGGTAGCTTCATCTATCGATCTCCAAGAAGCCAAAGCAAAGCTGCCACAGAAACACAACCCTATGGCGGATATTTTGTAGCCGATGCTGGTGGGGTTATTAGTCATTCTGTTATTCATAGTGATAGCAACTATGTTTACTACAAGATTGACGGTGTTATTAATCCAGATAAACAATTTGGGGATTTTTTGCGGTGGAACAGTGACGGGTTCTGGGTTTGTGATGATGTAAGACTTCCTCAGGCTAATTTCACAGCTTCAACGACTCCACCTCATAATAAAATCAAGCAAGAGTTTGACATCGCTGGTTATGGTCGTATCCAAGTCGGATTCAAAGATATTCCAGGAAGGACGATTCCCAGAGATACCAAGATGACTGGTATCGCAGTTGAGGTTGAACCACGGCCATATGTACAAAGGGTGATGGTCGCTCAGCAGACCTGTGATGTCCCCGCGAATCAGAAGTCTTGCTATATCAATACGAATACGCCTTGGAACGTCACAGGCGAAGTTGTGATGTATCAGTATCTGAGTAATGTTAGTCGGTTAGATATGCCTGGAATGGTGGTGCCTGCGGGGTATATAACCCTTGCCTATGATGGCGAAGATCCGATATTTCAGAGGTTCGTCAGTCATGATAGTTTTGAGAAGAAAGTATCTGTTGAATTCTTCGAAGGAAATTCAGGTAGTCTTTGGGGAACTGTAAATCTTCCGCATTCAGGCCTCAGATTTGTCGATAAGTCTGGAAAAGAAACTATTTTCAATCATGAATCTGTCGTTTCTGGAAATAACAAGTATACATTTACGACAAGCTATAAAGGTCTACCCCCTGGCCAGTATGATGTTTACGCGTGGGCAACGGATAACTGGGGAAATACTGCAGCTCCATCTCCAAAATTATTCACCATTGCGAACGACACAACCAAGCCAGTGATTAAGATCATTTCATCAGGGAGCGGTGTGACAAGTCTTGATGATATTACCTTCACTGTGAATGATGAAACTACGGCGAAGCCGCGAGTCACAAGCATCAAGCTTGAGGGCGGACCTACAAAAGATACGGTTTATCTAACGGCACGCTCACTGGGACTGAATTACTATGGTTTGGAGTATCCAATCATGTTCCCGAGTCTTGAACAAGGTGAAAGCTACACGCTCACAGTTCAAGGCGTAGACGATCAGGGAAATATAGGAGAAGCGAGCTTCGGCTTCGACTACACACCTCGCCAAATAACGATGTCGCCAGACGCGAGTGGCATATTGTCGATCCCTGCCTTGGCAGCGGAGTTCAGGCGTGCCAGCGGCAAGGAGGTGATCGACTCCAATCCCGTGACAATGCGCGATGGTACGGTTGTGTCGGGCCGATATGACATCATGGCCACGCTGCGCAAGGATGCCAAAGTACCGCTGAAGGTCAACGGTTTCGTTGTCGAACCTGGCCAAACTGTTGTCGTGATGCCTGCCCACGACTTCGCCAGCACAGGTGGCAAGATCAGCCTGTCCGTGTCTGCAGCAGTGGATGGCCAAACGGGCACATCCAATTTGCTGGTCACAACCTCAGCTCCGAACTCCCCGGTCCTCATTGCGAATATCAACGTCTGGAAGCCAGCTGGGAAGCTCACAGGAACATCTGCGTCCGTGCGCCAGGGCATTGATGTGTACACAACGAATGCAGTGAATGACGCTGCTAATGGGAGCCGGTGTGCCCTGAGTACGGATGAATCCCGTGCCAAGACCGCTGATCCCATCACAGCCCCAGTGTGTTTGCTGGGTTGGGACAAGATTCCAGAGGGGGATTACCAATCTACTGAGAAAGACAAGAGCACCATCAACCTGCAAGGTAGGGCATCCAAGCTGGGGAGCAACGACATGACGTTTGCTCTTTACATGTATGCCTCCAACGGCACCAAGTATCTCGTTGGTAACGGCAGTGGCAAGCTAAACGTCACATCGCCAATGGGTTCGGTGAAAATAGCCACGATCACCGATCTCTCGAAGGTGACTCGTCGGATTCAGGAAATTGACACTCGCGTCAAGCAGGTTGAAGGTCCAGTGTGTCTCTTCGTGCAAGGCGCTGAGAAGGCCGCGCTCGATGCCAGCACCAAGATGAACATCGCAGCAAGCCCAAGCTGCTGGGTGGAGTGGACAAAGCTGCCTGTAGGCTTGAGCCAAGCTGAGAGAGTCGAAGTTCCCCTGCTGCAGGGCAACATCCCGAACAAGGGCGCGACTGAGCTGAAGTGGAAAATCTCGATGTTCAGCAAGTCGGGACAACAGATTATCCTGAATGAGCAAACACAGCCTATTACGGTCGTTGATCCTTCTGTTCCTACGGTAGAGATTACCTCCCCGCACATCGTTAACGATAGCCTGCTAGTAGTGCCTCACACGGGGGGCTATGTGGGGGACGTGACCATCACATCTGAGAGATCTCAACTGGATGTGAGCATCATGCGAGGCACTGACGTTCTTGAGTCTGGTGTGGCTGAGCCAAGCCGATTTGACAAGAGCCAGCTGTACCGCCGTATTGATACCGACGAACGGCCTCTTTGGACGGAAACACCATACACCGTCAACGTCAACTACACGTTGTTGCCTGAAGTGAAAACAAAGAAGGTCTACCGCATCGTGGCAGGCCCATCGCTTGGCATGAGGCCGGTTGTATCGGTGAATTCGAACCAGGCTGTGGACACTGAAGCCATGAAGGTGAAGGTGACGATGAGTGACCGATATAAGCCTGCAGAGGCCTATAACGCAAACATGGGCAAATGGAAGGTCCGTTTGGTCAAGCTCATGACCTACAACAAGCGAGAGCCAATGACGGACTATGTGGAAACCGTTGACGGCGTGGCCACGTTTAATGTTGGTTTGGACAATGTGAATGCAGCATCGGTGCGCTTCATCGCAGAGGCGGTGCTTGTATCTCCGATAGAAGGCTACAAACGAACTGAAGAATCAACAGTGCCGACATTCATTACCGTGTTGCGAGGTAATGCGATTGGGGCATCAGTGACAGGGCGACGCCTTTCGGGCGAAGCTCCATTCGTGACAGCATTTAAGTTGGCACTGGATGAAGCTCTTGATATGCGTGCGGTCGGCGCTGTCGTCTGGGAAGTCAGCAGCAACAGGGGATCGAGCTGGGAGAAGATCGTTCAGCCGGAACAGCGCAAGATGATGTTCATGCGTACCTTCGAGAAAGGTGAGTACAAGGTCCGGGCCAAGATCACCAACATCAACTCTGCAAAGGAAAAGTACACAGAAATCGTGGATGTGATCGCCTATGACAAGCCCAAGCTTGAACTGACTGGCGCGCAGCAGCACTTCATCGGCTCCAAGGCCACGATGAGCGCCAAATTCAAATTTGGTAAGGACTACATCAGCAAAGATCGTGTCGTGATTGAGTGGTCTAAGGATGGTGGCAAGACCTACGCAAAGGGTAGTGACACGTTTCAGCTGACCTCTGACAAGGAAGCCCGAATCAAGCTATCCGTTCGCGCTCGATCCATTGATGCACCAGGCAGCGATGCATATGCTTTTGATGTCGTGAACAAGAGCATTGACTTTCTGCCAGTGAAACCGCCCCGTCCTTACGTGACTGGTCCCTCACGAATCGAATTGGGCAAGACATACACCTTCAATGCGCGCATCACACCTCCGTACCCTTCGATGGACGTGAAGATGGCCGGTGCCTTCACCTTGCCGAACGGCAAGATCGTCAACGGCGAGTCGGCAACCTATACGCCCACTGCAGCTGACTTATCAGCAGAGCGAGTCGAGACAAAATACACCGCCTGGGTTGATGGCTACCGCAACCAGGGGGCTGAAGGGACTCACTCGATGCGTTCGCGTGTTTGGGAATATGTGTTCCCATCTTTCGGTCTGCAGATCCGCAAGAGCGCAAACGTGTCGCCAGTGCAGATCACGCTGACAGTGCGTCCGATTGCTTTCGAGGGCACCCTTGAATCTCCTACCTACGACTGGAATATTCCAGCAAGCGCGAATGTGCTCGACGACAAGTTCCCCACGCTGCGAACCTTCGTTCTCAATTCCACGGGAGCATTTGATGTCGGTGTGGTTGTCCGTGATGCGCGAGGTAACGTTGCAAAGCTGAAGGAAACCATCCTGATCGGTGAAGCTGCACCTTACTCCGTAGAGGTGAAGTACTCGGGTTCGAACCCGATCAATCGCGCACCATTGAGCGTTCTGCTGCGTCCTTATGTGACCGGTGGGCATCCGCAAGATCGCATCCTGACTCGGGAGTTCTTCGTGAACGGTGAGAAGCTGAACGTCACTGGCTTCTATGGCCGGACTGTCCTGCAGGCGGGTGAGCATGACATTCAGTACAAGGTTGTGAGTCAGATGGGCAGCGAGGCCACGGCCAAGCTCAATATCTCGGTGAAGGAGAACCAGCCTCCAACCTGCACCATGACAAGCCGCGAGACAGTCGGCTCCTGGCTCTTCTATGCGTCCTGCAAAGATGAGGATGGCCGCATGAAAACCTACGAATGGACTGTGGATGGTGAGGTGAAAGCGGTTACAGGTGATCGCCTGACGCTGAACCGCAGCGGTGATGCCAGGAAGCCCAATGTTCAACTGATCGGTATCGATGATGCAGGCGGGCGCTCACAGCCAGCTGCGCTGCAGTAAGGATCTGTAGCTACTAAATAAGGCCCGCGCTCTTGGAGCTGCGGGCCTTTTCATTTCCGCCCAGGAAGGGCAACTTGGTGTTCAAGGAAATCAAAGGGCGAATCTTAGACTGAAAGCTCCCATAGTTACGTGGAGACGCGTATGAATTTCCGCAGAAAGTCAGGTGCATTGTTCCTGATTGCAGCAGCTGGCCTTCTACATGGGGCCAATGCTGAAGTTGTCCAATATGAATTTACGGACACTTTAAAGAAAACAAAAACTGTTCAAACTTCTTCAGCGATTGATTTCTTGAATCCATCCGGTGATATAGCGGTTACTGTCAGTGCCGGTATTGATCGGAAGATTAGATTGACGGCCATTGATGCCACTGGAAAACAAATAGCGACCCAAACGAGCGCAGTTGTTGGACCCAATGACAGAGTTGTTGCGAACAACAAAAGTTATTACGGGTTTGTAATGACTTTAAGGCTACCAGGGGAAGGCAAGTACACAGTAAAGGCCGAGCTTCTTTCATCGTCAAATCAGGTGGTTCAGACTGATGGGTATCAGGTCATTGTGGACACGACACCACCGACCGCAGGCGAAATTGCGATCACGTCCCCCTATGGTGGCGGCATCATGGCCGATGGTCTTATTGCCGTTGCGAAAGTAGATAACCAGACAGGTTTAGCCAGTGTCTCCATATCCAATATTTATGACAGCAACTCTGTCAAGGCAATTAATTATGAACTTCTGACATCAAATTCTGGCATTGTTGTCAAATCCGGTGATGCTCAGTATGCCGAGAATTCGAATTCTATAGACTTAAAAAGAACTTTCTTTGCAAATACATTCAATGTTGATAATGGAAAGTATAGACTCAAGTTCAACATTAATGACATTGCTGGCAATACTTCAGCAGTGGAAAGAGAGTTGTATGTAAATTCAGCCTGTCCTGATATACCGGAATTTATGGGTCTTTATGACCCCAATTCAACAAGCAACTTTCTTGGTATTCCGGCGTTGAAGGGATTTGTTGGCCCAAGCAATGGAAAGAATGTTGTTAAGTTCAATCCGGCTAAAGCATTGTATCGTGTTAAAAAAAATCAATCGAGAGATTTTGACCCGATTTGGGGTGGATACTTTGCGAATATGGGAGTCGCAAAAACCGTATTGACAGCTGATGGGGACTATGCTTATCTGGTGATGGATGGGCCTGTAAATGAACTCGGCAACTTCCCTAACGAAACGCATAGGTGGACCAATACGTCCACACATGCATGTAAGTCGATGTCGGTTCCAAATGCTGAGATTGATCCATTGCAGTCAGCACCGGAGCCACTGTTCACGGAGGCATACATTGATGGATTTGGTTGGGGCGCTAATACTTTCTACACGAAAGATAAAAATGTTCCTGCAGATACCAAAGTATCACGCCTCCGATTTCATATCAAAGCACCTAGAGGCTATGACATCCAAGTTACGCAAGGGAAGCCTTCATGTGTAATTCCGGCTGGTGAAGTTTCGTGTGAAATGGAAGTTGATTTTCCATTTAACACTTCAGATTCGCATGGTGCATACTCATTTAATGGCGTATTTAAAAGAGCGTCAGACGGCCAGCTTTCACTGTCAGGAAATGGGCGGTTTTTCTACTGGGATAAGAAGAGTCCGACGATAACATCTGTATCTCATATCCGGGAAACAAAGGAATTTGTTTTTACTGTCAATGAGCCAGGCACAACCTCATATGGGATGGGACTCAATAAGGGATATATCGATGCGAAAAATAATAAAAGTGGAGTGGTGACGGAAATTGCCGAAGTCAGTGGAAGAACATCTGCAGGCAACGACCATAATCTCACGATTTCATATAAGTCTCTTCCTGATGGAGAATACACTTTTTCATTGAGAGCATTGGATAATTATGGAAACTCTGTCGAAAAAAGTGTTGATGGTATTTATGCGATTGATTCTACCCCGCCTGTCCTGAACATTGTTGCCGGAACCTCAATTTCGACACTTGATGATGTCAAGATTAACTTGATTGATGCACTGGACAAAACACCCAGGATAACCGAGGTAAACCTGAAGGGCGGGGCGTCCAATGAGAACGTTTTTTTGACTGTGCGTTCACTTTCTGCGGGAAATTATGCTCTGGAATACCCAGTGATGTTTCCAAGCATGAAGGAGAATGAAAAATATACTCTGAGCATCAAGGCTCAAGATAGTCAAGGAAATCAGGTCCAGAAAAGTGTCACTTTCAAATATGAGCCGAACCAGATCGCGCTAAAGGGAAATTCTTCCAAAATTTCCATTCCTGCATTTGAAGGCGACTACCTGTTGGAAGGTGGGAAAAGGATTCTGGAAACGGAAAAATTTACTTTGAAAGATGGCTCAAACGTTGTTGGTGTCTATGATATTTTCTTGACTCTTAGATCTGACTCTGAGGCTCCCGTGCGCGTTAATGGTGTAGAAGTTTTGCCTGGAGAAACAAAAACAGTTATCAAAGACTACAACTTTGGCGCTAACGAAAGCAAGATTGCATTTGATATTAAGCCCGGTGCTCAATTCAAAAAAGGTGTGGCGAATATCTTGGTTTCTTCTTCTGCACCTAATTCTCCAATCGTTGTTGGTGAAGTAACGATGTGGAAGCCAGAGATTGACATCACGTTCCCCTCGCGCAGCATTGTTCAGGGAATTGAGAATTACACTGTCGCTCTTCGACCGGAAACATCAACAACATGCCAACTGACTACGCAAGAGTCGAAGGCCAAAGCAGCAAACAATATTCTTGCGCCGATTTGTCTCGTGGACTTCTTTTCAAAACCTGTTGGTGACAGTATTCAGATAGATGTGGCGAATGGTGTAGACCTCGTTGGTCGTATGAATCAAGTCGGTAGGGAAGGTGTTTCATTTGCGCTGTATGTGTACGACAGCAAAGGGAAAAAGAATCAGGTGCAGAGTGGTATAGCGTCGGTGAACTCGGTATCGGCTTTGGGATCTGTATCACTTGCTGCTACTGAAGATATATCCAATGTGGTCCATTCAATTACTGATGCCGGTGTAAGGCTGAAGATCCAAGATGGCTACAAATGCAGTCTCACAATGAACAGAGATGCGGCGATTCAAGATGCTGCCACTCGATCATCTGAGCAAGCGAGCAATTATTGCTTTGTTGAGTGGATCAAGACCCCACCAGGGCTGGTTCAAGATGAGCGGTCTGACACGCCCTATCTTCGTGGCGTTGTCTCGTCTGAGGGTGTGCACCCCATCTCCTGGCGCGTGAGTCTGTTTACCAAAACTGGGGCTGAAATCAAGCTCAATGAGCAGTCAATCAACCTGACGGCGGTGAACCCACCTAAGCCCGAGATCCTTATCAACTCCAAGAGCTTGGTTCCAGATTCTGAAAACGTGTTGGTTGTTCCGATGGCGGGCGGCTACATCGGTGATGTCGAAATCAAGTCAGTACGTGCAGCTCTGGACCTATCCATCGCGCGTGGTACTGAAGTCTTGGAACAGGCAAAAATTGAGCAGTCGATGGGCTTGTCAAACAATTCGACCTTCCGACGATTGAATGCGGATGCCCGTAATCTGTGGGAAGTCACGAAATACAAGGTTGCAGCGGCCTTTACCGCACTTCCTAGTGTGAAACAGGAAGTCGTGTATAGCGTCTATGCCGCGCCCAGCGAAAGTGTGAAGCCGGTCATCAAACTGGATTCGGACACAGCTGTAAACACCTCGCCCATGAAGGTGGTGGTCACGATGAGTGACCGAGGCTCAACCTCTTCGACCTATACCCCCGAGACAATGGGGAAGTGGAAGGTGAGGTTGGTGCGAGTCATGACGTACAACAAGCGCGAAGAGCTTGCTGCACCAGTTGCAATCTCTGAAACTGGCGAGGCTGTATTCAATGTCGATGTTGGCAGTTTAGATTCGACGGCGCTGCGGTTCGTGGCCGAAGCTGAGCTGGAAAGTCCTGTACCTGGCTACAAGCGAGTGGCAGAGTCGCCTCAAGGTGCCTTCGTCACCATTTCCCGAGGCGGAGAGATCACATCAGCCATATCTAGCCGTCGAACGTCTGGAGAAGCCCCTTTCACGAACACCTTCAAGCTGAGCGTCGATGAGCGTTTAGATATGCGCGCTGTTGGCGATGTTGTCTGGGAGGTCAGTTCAGATGGTGGAAAGAGCTGGGTGGCGCACGATGTCAAGAACAAATCACAACGCTTCATGTTTGTGAATGTCTTCGACAAAGGTACACATCAGGTCCGCGCAAAGGTGGTCAATGCTAATTCGCTGAAGTCCAAGTATTCGGAGCCAGTGGTTGTCATTGCTTACGACAAGCCGAAACTTGTGCTCACAGGTGCGCAAGCCTTCTACGTGGGAGGTACAGCCAAGGTCACAGCTGCCCTGACGCTCAATGGGAAGCCAATGGACACAGGTAATGCAGTAGTTGAATGGTCTGTAGACAACGGAGAAACCTTCAATGAAGGATCGACCGAGTTCGAGATCAAACAGTCTGAAGTGGCCCGAGTGCGTTTGGTGGCCAGAGCGCGCTCTAAGGAAGCGCCTGCAGAGGACATGAGTGGCTACAGCGTTGTTCGAAAAACTGTGGAATTCCTGAAGATGAAGCCGCCGCGCGTCTACGTCGATGGCCCAATTCGGGTCGAGAAGGGAAAGACCTATGAACTGGCTGCACGGGTGACACCTCCGTATCGAGACATGGATTTGTCGTTCGATGGCGAGTTCACTCTACCGAATGGAACTGTTCAGAAGGGCACATCCATCCAATACACCCCCAGTGATGAAGATCTTGCATCGCAAACGATTAACGTGACCTACACGGCATGGGCACAAGGTTTCCGTGAAGATGGGGCTGAGTCCACCTACGTTTTCAAGACAAAGGTTTGGGAGTATGTGTGGCCAACCTTTGGCTTGGAGATCAAGAGAACCGCAAAGGTTGCACCTTCAGAGGTGACGGTCAAGATCCGGCCTATCGCATTCAGTGGCAACCTTGAAGAGCCTACCTATAGCTGGTCTCTTCCTACCAAGGCAGTCATTACGGACTCTAGCAAGGCGACACAGCGCACCTTCAAGATCCTTGAAGACGGTGTGTATGAAATTGGCGTTGTTGTGAAAGATGCCCGTGGCCATGAGACTGTGATCAAGCAAGATCTGGCAATCGCTGAGTCTGCCCCCTACAAGGTGGAACTTCAGTACTCTGGGTCGAACGCAATCAACCGCGCCCCCTTGGATGTCCTGCTACGACCATATGTGACTGGTGGCCATCCGCTTGACCGCATCGACACACGCTCGTTCACCGTGAATGGTGAAAAGCTGGATGTCGCGGGACACTATGGCCGAATCACTCTTAATGCTGGTAATCACGATGTAGCGTTCAGCATCCGCAGCAAAATGGGTGAGGAAGCTGAGGCAAAGGTGCGGATCAGTGTGAAAGAAAACACTCTGCCAACATGCACGCTGACACAGCGAGAAACAGTAGGCTCCTGGCTCTTCTATGCATCCTGCAAAGATGAAGATGGCCGCATGAGGTCCTATGAATGGACGGTAGACGGTGAGGTGAAAGCGGTAACTGGTGATCGCCTGACGCTGAACCGCGTAGGTGATGCGAAAAAGCCCAATGTCCAGCTGATCGGCATCGATGATGCAGGCGGGCGTTCGCAGCCAGCCGCGCTGCAGTAACTCTCAGTAGCTGCCAAGACAAAGGCCTGCGCTCTTCGGAGCTGCAGGCCTTTTTTGTGCGAGTGCTCAAGCAACAAGCTCATGCTGACACGGTAAATGCCATTTCTGCAGTGGGATTTCTGCTGTACAGATCTGTCTCACTTCTGAATAGAACGCGCTCACGTTCTACTGTGTGGAGATGGAAGATCTCAGAACGCTCTGTGATGCGGCCAGCCTCATCCAAACTGTCCTGGATGCTCCCGTCACGGTAGCGAGGCACCAACTCCATGCGTGGTTGAGCTGATGCGGGTGTCCAATTTTGTGCAGCTGATGGCCAACGGTTTCCGAATCCGCCAAGGCTGGGAGACATTGTGTGCCACAGGACCATGCTCTCAGTAATCGCATCCATCTCGGAATCCAAGATCACGTATTGGACCTTATGGGTTACAACGCGCTCCGCGCCTACTGCCCATCGTGTGATGGTCGTGAGCTGGTTGATGCGAGTGGGAGACTCTATCAAGAGTCCGTTGATGGCTTTTTGGCCGACCTTGCGGCAACCCACCAGGTAGTTCTTGTTGGGGTATGGACGCCTTGCCACCAGCTCATGTCCATTTCGAAGAAATATGCCGAGCGTCGGACATTCAAAATCGATCAAGGAGCATTCGCCTTCAATTGAGCGGAAGGCGTACAAGCGTGGAATGAGATGAAGCAGCATTGAGAATTCAAATTTCCAAAAAAATCAGCGTTTGACGCCCGACACAAGAATTGCCTTTTCCACATTCAATGAAGCGATGGCGACTTGGAGCTTGAAGATCTTGTTGGCCTGGAACTTAGCGATGAATGTCAGCACCAGGGCAACAATCGACGAGACTCCGGCAAGCACCTGGGCGCGGGCACTTGACGCATCCGCGCTGTTTGTTGCGCCGTAAAAGGCGACTGCGGCACATGCGAGCAGCAGTACTGACGCGATGAGAACTGTCATGTTGATGACTCGGTGGAAATTCATGTAGCGCTTTCGGCTGTGACGGAGATTGGTGCAAAGCCAGAATGCACAGAAAGGGCTGTAGCAGCTTTTTTTACATTCGGGCGGGGTAGTAGCGGGTGGGCTTTTTCAAGCACTCCAACGAGCGATTCGGCGCGCTCGCGCGCATCCGCAGGCAAGGCCTGGGCTATCGCATGCATAACGTCAAACAGAGCCAGCATTGCGGTGTAATCCTCAAGTGTAAACAGGATCGCCAAATGCGAATATTGAAAGCTTCGTGCGAATAGCGGGTGATATTTGCGAATAGACTGACTCTCTTCAAGTCCCTTCGTTGGGGATGAGGGAGCACAGTAAAAAATGGCTTTGGTTCATAAATCTATCGAGCAGCTCGACCTCGATAGCAAATTTCTTTGGCTGTTAGATTTTTTTGGGGGCTTCGTTGTCAATCCGGCCGACGAGCCTCAAGAGAGCGTCGAATGCATCCTCACGCCATGCAGCCCTCATCCCCAGTTTCCAGGGAGGATGCAGCGGCATCTATCTCGCCAAGAGGTAAGGACTGTCGGCGTAAATTCCCTAGGCTTGCTGCAACTTGGACATTGTTTGCAAGATGGGGTGTTCGTACCAAGCTCGATCAGTTCAAAACTCGAAGAAATTGAATTCCAATTTGATTCGAGAAACTTACCGGAGAGCCATGAACTCTATCTAAATCAGGTCGGTATTGACCCGAGTTCCTCTTTGATCAGTGACAGACTGTTAAACGAAGGTGTCCACAGTGCCGTCAAAGTTATCGACGGAGAAATTCTCAAGACCTCGCTTAAAACAACCCCTGAGAAGGATGCAAGCCCGCATAAACCATATCCATTTAAAGTTCTATTTCATGAATTAGAAATCATGAGATTTTACTACACAAACTCCGCAAATTTGAATGGCGCGGTGTTCGGTGGTCATTTTTCGGAAGACTTCCTCTATAGAAAAGTTGTTAGCAATCTTCACGAGGGACCCCATTGCGAGTTAACTTCAAAAGCTGCTCGTTTTGAATATCAGGTTGATTTTAGTTTTGACGATGCAATCCTCATCGGTCGAATTCTTTTCGAAGATCCCAGCTCGGCCTTGGAAGGTGTTCGACGGATTCATCTCAGTAAATTGGTTGCCAGAGCGAATGAAGTGAGTCCAAGGTTAACGGGCTATCCTCGTACTAAATTCCCGTTCAAACAAAAAGCGGTAATTAAGATCAGAGGGCGTCGAATCAAGCTGCTTGATAACAAATTCATTTTTGTGGCTCATCGCATAGAAGAATGCAACGCCAAGTTTCCCTTTGACGATTTGACTTTTCAGCGAGTTGCCGAACCCGGGGGGAGTACTCCGCCACCAGGTGCGCCGGAAGCGTATGCCAACCAACAATCGCAGACAGGTCCTGGCCAGCACCAAGGCGTCATCGATACCGAGGCGCGCCCTGCAAAGAATAGTGTTGCAGCGACGGCTGTGCCAGAGATCCGTCGTTTCACCTCATTGGAGTTAAGTCGATGCATGACGCGGAAAGCGCGTCCTTCCACGCATTCTTCTGCGGAAAAGAAACCCCCCGTTTTCAATCCCAGGCTGGAAAACAGCAGCGCAGGAACGCCGACCTGGGGCAATTCAACTGCAGTGCGTCAGGACGTCAGTGACAAGATCGTCGGAACTGAAGTAAACGAGGAGCCGCTGGAGGACGATCTAGACGAGCCCGAAGTCGCAAAGAGATCGATTGACCTGGAGTCGTTCAAGAGAATTCTGGATCACTTGGAGAGTAAGTTTGGTATCGACTCGATCCAGCCTATGCCTATTCCAATGATTCAAACTGTAGCAGGAAAAATCTCGACAGGAGACGACCTGTATAGCTTTTTTCCGGTAATTCCCTGTTTGAAACAACGGTCTCGCAATAGACAGTTTTCCTTCTTAGATAAGGCGCAAAAAGAGAGGCGCAAATTAATTTGCGTCTCATTGAGGGCTGGTGAGCGCTTGTTTTATGTGCTCGAAGCCGAACGGCGAATCAATGAACAGAATATCTATATGGAGGATTTTCCGATTTTGCTATTATGGGCGAACGACTTTGGTGCGGTGGAGGTTGGAAAGCTGCGGGAAATTCTTATCAGAACAGTGAGAAATCCTAGCAAAACATGGCCGCTTGACATCTCGTTTTTGGACTTAAAGCAAAAGCGAATTGACCACGATTCAGTCCGCACGACTGACGTGATCGCCGGTCGAATAATCCAAGCCATCGAAAGCACTTAGTTTTTGGCGTAGCTACGCCTTACAGAGTTACTTCTAACAAACTGCTGATACTAGAAACTATGATTGCGACCAGCGTGAGCCGCGTGTTCTGATATAGCGCTGTTGCGGCTAATGAGGCCGCACATGTCTTTCAGATCAGGATGGGCTGGTTCTCTGTGGACTTGCATCAAAAACGGTGCTCCAATAACGCTCTTGAAACCGTACAAGCAGCAACTTACCGAAGCAAAGTCTGCGCGCATTGGCATCAATGAGCAAAAGACGACTTCTCCCAAATCTCGCGCCAAACGACGGACTGTTGTACTTCGAGCCTTTGTACCTCCCGTGCTGGGATGGCCTGCGGCTCGATGGGAGATCGTGGGTAAGTATTTAAACCACAAAACAGCGCAGGCGCGAGCTGACGAGCTTGCGCAATCGGACGCGTTTTATAAATACGCAACATCTTGGACGGTTGATGCCGAATCCTACGTTCCCTCCACGTTAGACATCTCTCAGCCGACACTTCGACCCTGATCTACCTGCGTATGCTGGTGCTGATTGTGAGACCATCAACCCGGTGTTATTTGACCAGGCCACTGGTGATAGCCACTGGCGCTGACAGCCGCTTTGCAGCGACGGACTAAACCGCTCGCGCGGTAGGCGCTTCGCGCAACCCGCTGGCGACTGATCGCCGCGTTGGTGTCACCGTCGGTGTCGAGGCAATCCGCCTCGTTCACCGACGGAGCAGCAACCATGGACAAGATCACATCGGCGGCAACCCCACTGCGTCAGCGCATGCTCGAAGACATGCGCATGCGCAAACTGGAACCACGCACCCAAGAGGCCTACATCCGCGCCGTGCGCAAGCTGGCAGCCTACCTGCACCGCTCGCCCGACACGGCCACCGTGGAGGACTTGCGCAACTTCCAGCTCCACCTGGTGGACACGGGCGCCTCACCCATGACGTTGAACGTCACGCTCACCGGACTGCGGTTTTTCTTCGACGTCACGCTGCAGCGGTCGGACCTGATGGCCCGCATGCATCCGGTCAAGCTGCCACACAAGCTGCCGGTGGTGCTCAGCCCACAGGAGGTCTCCCGGCTGATCGCCGCTGCTGCCAACGTCAAGCACCAGGCGGCGTTGTCGGTGGCCTACGGCGCTGGCTTGCGTGCCAGTGAGGTCATCGGCCTGAGGGTCACCGACGTGGACAGCCAGCGCATGACACTGCGGGTGGAGCAAGGCAAGGGCCGCAAGGACCGCTACGCCATGCTCAGTCCGGTGCTGTTGCTGCGCCTGCGTTCGTGGTGGCGCATTGCCAACAGGCAGGGCCGTATGCTGCCCGGCGGCTGGTTGTTCCCAGGCCTGGATCCGACAGACCCGCTGACGCCGCGCCAGCTCAACCGCGCCGTGCACGCCGCTGCAGAGGCCGCCGGCATCGACAAGCGTATCTCCACGCACTCGCTGCGCCACGGGTTTGCAACGCACCTGCTGGAGCGCAAGGTGGACATCCGCGTGATCCAGCTGCTGCTGGGCCACAAGCGGCTGGAGACGACGGCGATCTACACACATGTGGCCACCGATCTGTTGCGCGAGGTGATCGGCCCGTTGGAGCCGCTGCCACCGTCTTGAGGACGTGGTCGTGGGACGGCCCTCTTTGGAGGTCGCCGACGTCTTTCATCAGCACGGCCCGGCCTGGCGTGCCGCCCAGCGCGGCCACCTGAGCCTGGGCCAACTCAAGGTCATGTCGGCCATCGAGCAGTGCCGCAGCGCGGCGCTGGGTGGGCACGTGCTGCGCTGTGGCGGCTGCGGCACGGACCAGGTTTCCTACAACTCGTGCCGCAACCGACACTGCCCCAAGTGCCAGAGCGCGGCGGCACAGCGCTGGCTGGAGGCCCGGCAGGTCGATCTGCTGCCGGTGGACTATTACCACGTGGTGTTCACGCTGCCGGCGCAAGTGGCCGACCTGGCGTACCAGAACAAGGCCGCGCTGTATGGGCTGTTGTTCGATCTGGCGGCCGAGGTCTTGCAGACCATCGCTGCCGATCCGAAGCACCTGGGCGCCAGGATCGGCGCCACACTGGTGCTGCACACCTGGGGCTCGGCGTTGACCCACCATCCGCATGTACACGGCATCGTGCCCGGTGGTGGTTTGGCTCCCGACGGCAAGACCTGGGTGGCGTGCCGGCCGGGCTTCTTCCTGCCGGTGCGGGTGCTCTCAAGACTGTTCCGGCGGCGCTTTCTCGAAGCGCTGGGGCGGTTGCACGCCGGCGGCAAGCTGCGGTGCTTCGGCGAGCTTGCCGCACTGGCCGATGCGCGCACCTTCCAGCGCTGGCTGGCACCACTGCGCAAGGTCGAGTGGGTGGTCTACGCCAAGCATCCCTTTGCGGGCCCGCAGGCCGTGCATATCAGGAACTGAAACAGGGCAAGTGGAAGAGATAAATACGTGCGTGCATCTCAAGTGCGCTGATCCTTCGTTATAAACATCCACCCTTGGTCCTGGGCTTTAAAAACCCAGGACTTTCTCATTGCCGAGATAAATAGTGCTGTGCGCAATCAAGCGTGCAGCAGGCCAGGGATGGCCTGATAACAAGGGTTATAACTATGTATAAGGTAAATGCGGCCGGGTGTGGCAAAGGCAAAAGCACCCACAATAAAAAATTCATCACAGCGCACAAAGACACACGCTTTCTGGTCATCGTGCCATCGCTCGCGTTAGCAGATGAATATGCCGACTATGGCACCACTATTCACAGCGGAAACAGTCACAACGTCAAACAACAAGTCTACAAAGCCATCGAGGCCAACACCCGTGTTCTCGTGATCACGCAAAAAGCCTTCTTGGACTTTGAATCCAAAACGCTGCTGTGCACCAACCGCACCGTGCTGCAGGACGAACACCTTGAGCCCTTCTATGTGTGCAAGTGGCAGATGGCCAATCACGCGCAGTGGTTGGATATGTTTGTGGTGGGCGCGAGCGATAAAGAGGGTTGGTACAAGGTCACGCTGAATACGGCGCGTGTAGCTGAGTTCCTGGCCACAGCCGACATGCTGGACAACAAGCAGTTCATGCAGGACTTGCTGGCAACACCGCAGGCCATTTACACCAACAAGGCCACCATGGAGATGGACTCGCTGCTGTTCCGTGTCGTGAGTCCCGACATCTATGCTGGAGCCGATGCTGTGCACATCGCCTGCGCCAACTTTATGGTGACACGCCAGTACCACTTATGGGCAGCAATATATGGGGCGCAGTTCCACTTCACCCACGCATTCGAACCCTACTCAACACCCAATTTGACGCTGCATTCGGCTGAGCAAAATCGGAACAGCAAGACGTTCAACCGTGCCAACACTGGCCTCAAGGACACCGTCACGGCCTACATCAAATCCCAGTGCGCCAATCCGGTGTATGTAGACAACAATATGTATGAAACGGAGCAGGGCTGGCAACGCGTCAAGCACAACTGCCACGGTGTAAATCAGTTCCGCGATGAGTCGCATATCGCCATCCTCAGTGCCATCAACTACGACAACCTGGCAACAGCCTTTTTGATGGACATGGGCGGCATGACGGCACTACAGGTTCGTCACGCATTGCTGGGAGAAATCGCCCATCAAGTCATTATGCGCGGTTGCCTGCGCAGCGACAACGCCAATGCCTGTCACGTCTACGTGATGGAAGCGGACCTGGCTAACTATCTGCTGAACAACATCTTCAAAGGCAGCAAGCAGCTACCGATTGACGGCACGAAGCGCCCAGAACGTGCCCCGGTGTTGACACCCGTGCAACGCAAGAAGGCCACAATGATTCGAAAGAACTTTCCGCTCTACCAAGAAACGCCCACTGAGCTGCTGATGAAGGAAATTATCTGGTCAATGACCAACACCAATGGCTTATATAACAAGCTCCATCGGGAGAACTCAGCGGGTGGCGCTACAGCGTGATGGCTGAAATGGGCGCAGTGCAAAAGATGAATTGCCAAGAACTCAACTCAAACTGGTTGAAGACCAACGCAATGAGTTTTTGTCACGAAAGCCGGAAGGCTGAAGTAAAAAAACGAAATTGCATCCACGTCGTTTGCGAAGCGGCAGCGCAGCGAATGACGGCTTATTTCGACTGGCTATCAACGAAGAAGCGATATAGACAGAACAACCAGCTATTCATACCCCTCATTCTGAAAGCATACACACCTGCGGTGTGCTGCTGACCACGGCGCGGATGTGCTACTCATTTCATTCGTTGCACATCCACTTGTGGTTCCTTGCTTCGCATTCATTGAGTTGAGACAGGAAAAGAGTAACAAATAAGCAAACAGCACTTATAGTTGAATTGTTACTTTTTTCAGTCATCGATCTTTTTAAGTGGGCGGGAGATTCACGAAATGGTCCGCTCTGTGCGACGGCTATAACACCCCTACACGTGCTTGACGGACAGCCTCGTGCATGAAGCGAACCACGAATCTTTTACGGGATGCTGTAGGCTTGTCCGACGGTGTGATGTTTGAGCGCCGCCTGTTCCATTCGCTGTTTGACACCAACGACCAGAAGGCAGGCATGGACGCCTTCGTGAACAAGCGCCAGCCGACCTTCACCCACTCCTGAGCAGGCTCCTAGGATGTCGCGGCGACAAATTTCCCTGTTTGCAACCACGCCACAATTGCGTTCGCCAACTGGTCGCTATTGCTCTCCATCATCATCATGTGGCCATTTCCCTGGATGCCTTTTTCACCGAGAGGAATGAACTCGGCACGCGCGCCGTTTTCATTCAACCAATCCACGATAGGTTTATCGGTCGCGACCGTGTGGTCCGCATCATTGGTCCCCATGATCAGGGCGATGTGCTTACCTTTGTAGCCAGAGAAATCTGCGACACGAGGCGCACTGTTCGCATAGTTCACCCGCTCCAGCAGAAGCCTGGGTGGGATCACAGCCAGCGTGGCGACACAAGCGTCCAGGAATTCCCGCGGGAAACGTGTACTGGTGCCTACCAGCTTCTTGGCGGCCCAACCGGGCTCCGCAACAAAAGGCTGCTTGCGACTGAGCTTGAGTATGGGCGCTCCTGGTGCCAAACGTACCTCTACGAAGTCGGAAGTGTCTGTCAGAAACTCCGTCGGAGCACTCACGTTCCCTGGCCCTCCAGGGGCGATGGCAACAAGTTTTTCGATCCGGTCACCGTAAAGTTCGAGCAGCTTCCAGCCGAAAGGGCCCGACATCGAATGCGTCATGACAATCGCGGGGCGATCAAGCGTGGCAAGTAGCTTTCCCAAGCCCCGTATCACCGTTTCTCCGGTCAAGGCGTCATAAGGGATATATCCGCTGCGACCCGTCCCAGCCCAATCTGGCACAACAACCTTATAGCCTTTGGCGGCAAAAACGTGTGCCCAACCAGGTCTGCCATCGGCTGTTGCCAAATAACAAGAGCCGCTAATCGCCCCGCCGTGGATAAGAACCATCGGTGGTTTGTTGGTCTTCGTGACCGGCTCCAGCACCTCGTAATAAGTCGAGGGATCGCTGACAAATCCGCTATGGAAGTTAATGGCGCTGGGTTGACGCGCTGCGGCTGCAGATGCGCTGCAGCTCATCGTCGCGACAACTGCAGCACCCATACCGGTGCTGGAGCGGAAAAATTTCCTGCGGGATGTCGGATCGTTGTTCTTCATAAATGGTCTCCTGAAGTTTTATAGATCTCGTTGATCGCCCCAAACTCGCTTCGCGAGATCCATACAGAAAGGTATAAGGCCCGCTCAAGCCAAGCCAAGCCAAGCCAAGCCAAGCCAAGCCAAGCCAAGCCAAGCCAAGCCAAGCCAAGCCAAGCCAAGCCAAGCCAAGCCAAGCCAAGCCAAGCCAAGCCAAGCCAAGCCAAGCCAAGCCAAGCAAAGCAAAGCAAAGCAAAGCAAAGCAAAGCAAATATTATTAGTTAACTAAGAATATATCACTCTGTAGAAACCCTAAGGAGCCACACGCTGAAGTGCTGCCAGCAAGGCTGCGCGCTTCAGCATCGGGCAAAACGCCCTGGTGCGCCGCCAACCCGCTGGCGGGCTCTGGCACAAAACGCCAGCGGGGGCCGCTCCACGATTCAGAGTTCACGTTGGTTGATCGAGCACTTACTCCAGGCAGAAGATGTAGACCGGCACATGCGCTCCATTGCCCATCAGATGCCCGGTTGGCTACCGCTCGGCTTGTCTGTTCGGCGACTACACTCGGATCATCGGCTCCATCCAGGTCATGCCGTCAGCGATGGCGAACGCCGTTTGATGCTCATTTTGCGGCGCCGCCAATTCATCATCTCTTCCTTCAGGAACGCTATGCCCGAACAGTCCAGTCTGCTTGCCTTTGGTCTGATCTCACTTGGCATGGTGCTGACTCCAGGCCCGAACATGATCTATCTCATCTCGCGGTCGATCTGCCAGGGACGAATAGCTGGACTGATTTCCTTATGCGGCGTGGCATTGGGTTTCGTCGTCTATATGCTTTGCGCCGCATTTGGCATCACGACCCTGTTATTGGCTGTTCCCTATGCTTATGACGCCCTGCGGCTCGGCGGCGCACTCTATCTGCTCTATCTCGCTTGGCAGGCGGTCAAGCCCGGTGGACGCTCTCCATTTCAGGTGCGTGACCTTCCAAAGGACGGTCCGCGCAAGCTGTTCATGATGGGCTTTGTTACCAACCTGCTGAATCCAAAAATCGCGGTAATGTATTTGTCGCTGTTGCCCCAGTTCATTAACCCCGTCGGTCACGGCAGCGTACTGGCGCAATCCATCGTGCTTGGTTTTACGCAGATCGTCATCAGTGTGGCCGTCAACGCGCTCATTGCCATCATGGCTGGCTCCATCGCGGCATTCCTCGCAAGCAGACCCGTGTGGCAGGTCGTGCAACGCTGGCTGATGGGGACAGTCCTTGCGGGCTTGGCCGTGCGCATGGCCATCGAATGGCGTCGCTAAATTGGGCTGTTTGCGGGAAGGCATCAGGCCGCATCAGCGGCCTGACAATTCGTTCAAGCTGAAACCGTTTCGTGGCCCGGCTCAAAGGCCGTATCGAAGGTCAGCTTTGGAGCAAGCCGGACAGCCGGTATGGGCCCCATGCCGACCTTCGGTCCGCCGAAATCTTGATGGATAAGCAGTCTTGCTGGACTCGAATCGGCATTCGTCGTCCTGACGTGCCTGTGGCTCTCGGCTTCGGCCACAGGCGCGGTCTTCCTCGCTGACACGGCATCCCTGGTTGATAGCGGCGTTTCGATCACACGAACCTGAATCGCGGGGGGCTCTAGTGGATCCGGCAGCATCGTTGCCCGGCCGCCATCGAAAGTGCGGGTCTGTCGGTCAGAGAATTGGAACTGTTGTTACGCTTCAAACGCAGGGGGCAAGTTTCCGAAGGTCTTTGACATGGTGCTGACCCGGGGTATAGGATGGCCCGGCAACAGCATGGAAAGGCCGGCGGTAAGAAGGCCATCGACGCTGTGGCGAGGCTGGTCTGTTACCGCATCTGATTTACCTATTCGAAAAGGCGTGGAGCAGGCTAGCGATCAGCTGCGGTTCGGGGCAGCGATGCTTCATCATGGCCTCAACCGAAAGGAGGCATCAATGAAAATCTTCCATCCCCTGCTGTGCCTCGCGTGCACCGTATTCTTGTCCGCCGGTATTGCGAACGCCCGGGACGGCGCAGCCCAAAGCGCCTCGGCCGCGACGCTGTCGATCGACCTCACCCAGGCCAAGCCCTGGACCGGCGATCTGGACGGCATGATCGAGCGCCGCGTCATCCGCGTGCTCACCGTCAACAGCAAGACCTTCTACTTCCTCGACAAGGGCGTGGCGCGCGGCGTTGCCGTCGACTACTTCCGCATCTTGGAAGAAGAGCTGAACAAGAAGCTTGCCGCCGAAAACAAGCTCAAGAACAAGCACTTGAAGGTGCGAGTGGTCTTCGTCCCGGTCCGGCGCGACCAGTTGCTGAGTGGCGTTGCTGCCGGCAAGGGCGATATTGCCGCCGGCAATCTGACCATCACGCCCGAGCGAGAGAAGATTGTCGACTTCTCGGCAGCCGGCCTGAGCGACGTGAACGAGCTCGTCGTGACCGGGCCGGGTTCCCCGCAGATCGCCAGCCTGGACGACCTCGCCGGTAAGGATGTCTTCGTTCGCAAGTCGTCGAGCTATTACGAAAGTCTGGTCGCGCTGAACAAGAAGTTCGAGGCAGAGAAGAAGGCGCCGGTCAAGATCAAGGAGGCCCCGGAGACGCTCGAGGATGAAGACCTGTTGCAGATGCTCAATGCCGGATTGATCAGCGTTGCCGTCGTCGACAAGCACATTGCCGACTTCTGGAAGCAGGTGCTGCCACAGCTGGTTGTGCACAACGACGTCGCTGTGCGAACCGGCGGCGAGATTGCCTGGGCGATCCGCAAGGGCAGCCCGCAACTAAAGGCGTTGGTCGACGATTTTGCCAATCGCAACAAGGTCGGGACGGCGATGGGCAATCAGTTGCTGACGCGCTACCTGAAGAACACCAAGTATGTGAAGAACTCGGCCTCCGAGGCCGAGCGCAAGAAGTTCCTAGCGCTGATCGACTACTTCAAGAAATATGGTGACCGCTACAAGGTCGACTGGGTGCTGATGGGCGCGCAGGGCTATCAGGAGTCGCAGTTGGATCAGAACGCGAAAAGTAGTGTGGGTGCCGTGGGGGTCATGCAGGTGATGCCGGCCACTGGCAAGGACATGAATGTCGGCAACCTCAGCGAGACGGAGGCAAACATCCACGCCGGCATCAAGTACATGCGCTGGATGATCGACCACTATTACGAGAAGGAGCCGATGACGCCGCTGGACAAGGCGCTGTTCTCCTTTGCCTCCTACAACGCTGGCGCCGGGCGCATCTCATCGCTGCGCAAGGAGGCCGCCAAGCGCGGCCTCGATCCGAATATCTGGTTCCAGAACGTCGAGTATGTGGTGGCGGAGAAAATCGGCCAGGAGACTATTACCTACGTCAGCAACATCTACAAATACTACGTCTCCTATCAGTTGATGCTTGAGAGCGGAGCCGCAAAGCAGGCAGCAGTCGAGAAGGTCAAGGCCGATGGCAAGTGAGAAGCCCCGTTAATGTTCAGATTCTTCATCAGTCTTGATTGCGGCGGAGGTTCTCTCCAAATGTCTGGTTTTGGCCGATAGTACCTGTTCGCCACACGCTTTCCAACGGCAGCAACCAGCCTTTAGGCGACAGTTTCTGCCGTGGTCACCACCAGCAGGCACCTTTAAATTTGCTCAGCGGATATCGGCGCAGCTGGTCAGTCGTACCGGAATACGCAATCTACCTCCACAAGCTGAGGAGGTCATGCGGCAATCGAACCGCTGATAGGGGAGTTATCGCACAGTGCTCGTCTAGATAAAGACCAATAGATTTCTGCAGGACTAACTCAGTGCTTGGTTTCTTGTCCACGCGTTGTAGCCAGCCCGTAACGCGCGGGCATCTGCCAAGGCGTGATGCTCCGGTAAGTCTGGGGAATAGCTACTGTTTGAAGCTTTTTTAAACGCTTCGTGGGTGAAGACTGAGCTATCAAGAAATCTTTGCTTCCCGAAATCGCCGGGCGGGTTCTTTTGTGGTCGTCCCAGCATCGCAACCGCAAGCAAGTGCCAATCCTTGGGCGAGTCGAACACATAGATCGCAGGTTCAGAAAACTGGGCGATCCATGTTCGCAGCCGATTTGTTAACTCCATACGAGTACTGCCCGAGCCTTCCACTCGGCCCAAGAGCGGGAGAACATGTGCACGAACAAATTCACTGCACTGTCGTGGATCGTAATCTGTGCGTTCAGCGTAAAACTCACGTCCATCCTCGGCGATCAAGGCGATGCTAATCAAGTCTGGACGGTCGAGCCGCGTGAACTCGGTGTCAAGAAAAATTAGCATGTTGTGTCCTTCTCCGGGCGTACATCGCGTTCGAGCAACTGCGCAATTTGCTGGTCGCGCTTAGCATAGGCATTTGCCGTGACCGCAACGCCTTTGAAATTGGCTTGGTACACAGCACAGGGCGGCATCATCGACAGATCCACACCTTCCAACGTGGCGCGGGACTCTGTGACCTCCCAGCCCCGTTTGGCTCCGGTCGTACCTTCGGGCACAAGATCCCAGACTTTGGAGGTCTTGTTCTTTAGGTAGAGCTTGTTGCACTGCGCGATCCACGCTGGCAATTCCGTGCTGGCCACATGCCAGCCCAGGTTCCAAGTGGCAATGCGTACCGGCTGGGCATGCGCCGCAGCGGCGATGGCGTAGACGGCTACCGTGAGGGCAGGCCAGTGCAGAAGTTTCACGGTGACCCTCCCTAGACGCTCGATAGGTTTGGACGATTGGCAGGCATTATGAATTGCAAGGTCGTGTTTGTGTTGGATCTGGCGCCGCCCGTCAGAGCCACGCGCCATACCTCGTGGCGACCACAAGCGCCTTGATGCGTTCACTCCCAGCAGAAGCTGCGGCTCTCTTTATTGGGGAAGTAATAGCTGCCCCTTCCAAACACTATTGAGAGTAAGAAACGAAGTAGCGCCAGATGTCTTCACTTACGTCGATGCCATC
Organism: Comamonas sp. Z1; assembly: GCF_008121555.1. NCBI lineage: Bacteria > Pseudomonadati > Pseudomonadota > Betaproteobacteria > Burkholderiales > Comamonadaceae > Comamonas > Comamonas sp. Z1. The sequence continues at coordinate 55,157 of NZ_VOQT01000013.1, read as the reverse complement.
GATTAAGCCAACTCGGCTGGCATTGAAAACCAATGCTGCCCGGATCAGCGGTGTGGTTTCAGGGGGTGTTTGAAATTCATAGATACGGCCCGACGAGGTAGTGGCCGTGCGGGCGATAAGGTCGAGCTGCACGATGGCCGTGGTAACCCGCATTACGCCTTCTGCGGAGAGCATCAGAATGCGTTTTTCAGTCCAAGGCAATTCAAGTATCCGCCAGCTTGTCAAGCCAACGCTAGGCTGAGCCTCCACTGAAGGGGCTTGGCGATCGTTGAGAAACAAGACCATGCCTGCCAAACAGGAAAATGAAGGTTATAGATACAGCCCTAAGGTCCATCAGCCGCTGGCGGTGCCATGTTGTCCCAAGTGCGGGCACCGTACCAGTACTGCAGGTAGATCATACTGAATATCAACCACCAGGCGTAAAGGCTTGTAGCACTGTAGCAGGCACCTTCTTCAAGCAAGCCGTGAGCGAGTTCGTTGCGTAAGTTGGGGCCGAAGCCATCGCAGAACAGCGCGCGGATTTCGAACGCTAGATCGTCCCCGAAAATCTCCGCCATCTCGGCGAGTTCGACCAGGGTGCTGAGGCTGGCTTCCCTTTGTAGGCCTTGGTCCAAGTCGATGGGTACGGTCTTGGCTCCCCGGATTTGCAGATGGGAGCGCACCAGATGCTCCAATTGCGGCACCAACAGGTGCAGTGCGACGGCGAAGTCTCCTTCAAAGCCTGCTTTGAGCCCTTTGGCGACCAATTTGACGCGTCCCGCAGGCACGATGCCTGACAAAGCGACGATATTGACCAAGTCGTCGTCGGTGATGAAATGCTCCAGCACAAGCTGTTTCCACGCGGGTGCGATTGTCGCCTGCACAGCAAAGCTGATATCGAAATTGTAGTTTTGCACCATCTGGTTCCAGATGGCGTCGTCCGGTTTAGATGACGTGAGCGAGGCATCGCTGGCTGGTGGGCCCTTGGCTGCAAGACGTCCATCGTCGGTGAGCTTGCGTTTCGCGAAAAGCCGATTGGAGGAAAATTCTTCGATGCTCTTGCGCGCACCGGCCTCGGCGCGTTCGCGTGAAACACGTGCCCAGGACTCGGCAAGAACGAGCAGTGCATCCGTCAGTTCTTTGCCCGACACCCGTTCTTGAATGGTGCGTATTTCATCGCCAAAGTCTTCAGCCTCTATCGGTATCGCCACGAAGTCGCCGATGGATTGCATAGCGATTTCGCGTTGCGTTTGCCGCAGCGTTTTGAGCTTTTCATCGACGCCCTTGACTTCACGCAGTCGCTTGGGCACTGCTAGCAATGCGCGAGCGGCTTCTTCGTAGAAACTTGCTGCGGTAATAAAGTTCGGCGGCTTGCCAGACAAATGAGCCATGGCTTCTGCCGCGAACGTGTCGGAGATTGCGCAATCAATGTCTGCGCAGCGGTCGGGGTTTTGTTGAGGGTCAAAACAACGCTGAGCAAGCCTGAGATGATTCCGCGCCTTGAGAAACCGATAACTCCCCGATGGCCACCCAAACTGCCCCACTTATGGCCGGTCAAACTGCTCCACCTTGGCGGCTATGACCTGACGCATTGAATCCAGTGCGGTGGGCGCCGCCAAGACCGACAGGCAGGACGTTACTTTCTCCCCTCATGACCGAGGGACCAAAGGAGTGAACGTTTTGAAGCCACATCTGCAAACCACCATCTGGACATTGCTCAAGGCCGGTGCCAGCCAGCGCGAGATCGAGCGCACCACCGGCATTTCGCGCCACACCATTCGGCTCTATCAGCAGCGTTTCGCGGCCGATCCGGCAAACTGCCCCGGGGTGGCCACCGTCCCTGCCAGTCAAACTGCTCCACCCCGGCCACCGACTTCTGTCGCCGTCTCGCGGCCGCTGGCCACCTCCAAGTGCACGCCCCATCGCGCCTTCATCGATGCCCAGCTGCGCCTGGGCCGCAACGCCATGGCCATCTACCAGGATCTGGTCGATCTGCACGGCTTCGATGGCGCCTACAACTCCGTCAAACGCTTCGTTGCCCAGCTTCGCCGCAAGGAACCCGAGCAGTTCGACCGCCTCTCGTTCGCTCCCGGCGAGGAGATGCAGGTGGACTACGGTGAGGGCGCTCCCACCCGGGTAGCCGGCACCGAGCGCTGGCGCAAACCCCGTTTGTTCGTGGCCACGCTGCGCTATTCCCGGCGCAGCTTCCGCCGCGTGGTCTGGAAGTCCGGCCAGCAGGTCTGGGCCGAGCTGCACGAGCAGGCTTGGCGCTACTTCGGTGGATCGGCCCGCTACGTCGTTCTGGACAACCTCAAGGAGGGCGTCTTGAAGCCTGACCTGTACGAGCCCGCCCTCAACCCGGTCTATGCCGCCATGCTGGCCCACTACGAAGTGGTGGCCGATCCGGCTCGGGTGCGCGACCCCAACCGCAAGGGCACGGTGGAGAACGCAATCGGGCATACCCAGTCCACCGCGCTCACGGGGCGGCGCTTCGAGAGCATCGAAGAGCAGAACACCTTCCTGGAGCACTGGGAGACCAAGTGGGCAGCCTCGCGAATCCACGGCGCCGAGCGCCGCCAGGTGCAGGCCATGTTCGAGGAGGAACGCACGCACCTGCAGCCGCTGCCGATCACCGGCATGGCGTACTTCACCGAAGTCCAGCGCACGGTCTGCGACGACAGCTGCGTGCGCATCGCGCACAGCAGCTACGCCGCGCGCCCGGCGCCCATCGGCTCCAAGGTACTGGTGCGGATCTTCGAGCGGTGCATCGAGATCCGAGACCTGCGCACCCAGCAATTGCTGCGCACCCACACCTTGGCAGACAGGCCCGGCAGCGTGGTACTTCCCACGGATGAGCGGGTGTTCAACCCCTCGCGCGAGACACGCTACATCCTCGACCAGGCCCGCGCCATCGGGGCCCAGGCCTCACGATTGTGCGAGATGCTGTTCGCCATCGAAGGCCGGGTCGGCCAACGCAAGCTCTGGGGCATCGTCAACTTGGCCAAACGTTACCCCTACCACTTCATTGACGCCGCCTGTGGCGTCGCGCTGGACCAAGGCGTGCACAGCTATCGCCATGTCAAGGTGCTGACCGAGCAGTCGGTGGCCGAAGCCTTGGAGGCCCTGGAGGCCGCAAGCCCGAGACCGGCAAGGACGGACGCAACGCTCACCCAACAGCATCCGCTCATCCGCAGCGCCGACGAGTACGGCGCTTTGTTCGCCCACGCCGCCACCGCCGCCCAACCCACAAGCCTTGCATCATGAACATGACCGAGATCGAACGCGCCCTGCGCGAGCTGCGCCTGTCGGGCATCGCCGACACCCTGTCCACCCGTGTGATGCAGGCCCAGGCCGCCCAGCAGCCCTTCCTGGAGACCTTGGGCGCCATGCTGCAGGACGAACTGGATCGGCGCCGTTCGCGTCTGAGCGAGCGCCGCTTCAAACGCTCGGGCCTGGATGAACGGCCTTCTCTGGCCGACTTCGACTGGCGCTTCAACCCCAAGCTGCCACGCAGCGCCTGCTTCGAGCTGCACACCCTGAAGTTCATCGGCGAGGGTGCCAACGCCCTGGTCATCGGCAAGCCCGGCACGGGCAAGAGCCATGTGGCCAAGGCCGTGGCCTACCAGGCCACGCTGCAGGGCTATGACGTGCGCTACGTGGAGGCCGACACCGAGTTCGCCCGCTACGGGCTGGCCAGCGCAGCAGAACAGGCCCAGCAGCTCAAGGGCTGGATTGCGCCCGATCTGCTGGTGCTCGACGACCTCTTCCTGGCCCGGCGCATCGCCGATGTGAGCGCCGAGCTGCTGCAATCCATCGTGCACCAGCGCTACAAGCTGCGCCGCGCCATCGTCATCACCTCCAACCGCGTGGTGCAGGACTGGGGCAAGTACCTGGGAGACGCCACCATGGCCACCACGATTCTGGACCGGCTCATGCATCGCTGCGCGATGCTGGAGTTCGAGGGTAAAAGTTACCGCCTGAAGGAGGCCGCCGCACGCATCGCCGTCACGCCGGAATAGTCATAATCTGCAACGTTCTGCCTGGAGCAGTTTGACTGGCCATAAGTGGAGCAGTTTGGGGTGGCCATCGGGGTCTGCCGCGAACGTGTCGGAGATTGCGCAATCAATGTCTGCGCAGCGGTCGGGGTTTTGTTGAGGGTCAAAACAACGCTGAGCAAGCCTGAGATGATTCCGCGCCTTGAGAAACCGATAACTGGCATCCGTTGCAATCAGCCGGTTTGCCTGCTCGACTAGACGGTCACCGAGCGCCTGGTACTGATCGTCGGCGAGCCCGTGGTCGAGCAGCGTTTCTATCATTGCCGGTGCGGCATTGCCTGAGTCGAACTGTGCGGTTATGGCCGTCAGCAACGCGTCTTTCATTTGATTGCGGCGGTCTTCGCACGACTTCCCAATCTTCCACGCAAGTGAGAGCGCGCGATGCCAGCAGTTCCGGCTGTCTCCCGTAAACCAGGCATCACTATCCAAGTGGGTACGTCGGTAAGCGTCGATGGCCAAAAGCGCGTCGGTGAATTTGCCACGGGGTGTGCGAGCTAGCCAGAGAATGTCTGCCACACGCGCTTGCAGGATGGGGACGTCAACTAGCTCGGGACAGATGCTTTCCAGTAGCGCCATATCCTTTTCATCGATGTTAGACAAGCTGAACCTAGGCCCGAACGTCGCCGATTCCGCGATCAGGGGCTCATTCTGGTTGTCGGGAATGAGGCGCAGTGAACAGGCGTCTGCAAGCAACCAAAGGATCCTGCCCCTGGCAAGATTTCCTGCTGTTGTGGCCGTCGTCGCCGCTGCACTTAACGCGAGCCAGCGGGACACGTAGGTGGCTTCAGCAGCCCCCACGGTGTCTTTCCAGCCACTGGCTCGGAAGTCTTCGATATTGGCAGGCGTGTTATAGGGCGGGCGTTGCATGCTCGTATTTTTATCGAGATGCTCCCAGTTGGCGATAAACCGATTGGGATGAAACGGTTGAGGTCGGGTGCTGAACTGCCCGTGGCCGCGTTAATCGATGAGGTAGTTCGAATCTTTCAATACAAATGAATCTGGATGAAATGAAATATGTACAAACATACAGGTATGATTTTACATACAGCTAATTTTTAGAAACTCGGTTTGGCTCGTCTGTTGCGTTTGATGAAATGCAACAGATGTTTGTCTTATGTGTTGCGTAAAAATGTTTAAACGCAACATGATTAATGACTAAAGCAACATATGAAACAGTTAAAGCAACAAAATTGTTGCGTTATATGCTTGTTTCCACTACGATCGTTGTGAATTCAACGTTTTTGTGAAAATGCCTAAAGCAGCCCTTTTTGATGAACTTCAATTGCGTGTGAAGACGCGTGTTGCGATGAGCAGCGCCTGTGAGGTGGGGCGGCATACGGGATTGCATCGTTCGACGGTGCTGCGTTTTTGTGAAACGGGGCGCACGACTTCTCGAACGGCGCAAAAATTGCAAAGAGGGCTCGCACTGACCCCGCCGGGTTATGTTGGAGCAACTGAGCAACAGAGCAGCGGTGCTTCACCTGTCGTGGAGCCGCTGAATCGAGTAGAAATGTCACACGATTTAAAGGCTTTGCGCGCGATGCTGCAAACTTTGATTCACGTGATCGATGGGCATTTCGGGAATTCCCAGGCAGGGATGCAGATGGCGAATGCCGTGGCTGCTTCTGTGTCGAGCGATTCCGACGTGAAAGGGTAACCATGGGTGCCACAAATTTTCGGCCTGATCATCGCAAAGCACTGCAACATGCGGTCGATGTGATCATGGAAAGCCGCCGCAGTCGAAGCCAAGCGGAAGCTGGGGTTGGAGCCGGGCCACAGAAGTCGTTGCTCGATCCTGTGGAGCCCGCTCCTGTCAGCTTGACCCTGCCGCCGCAGATCGCGGACTTGGTGTTTGAGATGCCGGTGCGGCGTCGCCTGTCGGATCTGGTGTTGGGAGCAAATACGGTCGAGGAAGTCCGCGAATTCCTGTTTGAGTTTTCTCAAGCCTCGGTTCTTCGCAATCATTCACTGGAGCCGCGACATACGATCTTATTGGTCGGCCCACCCGGCAATGGCAAGACCAGCTTGGTCGAAGTCATTGCCAGCGAGCTGTCGCTGCCGCTGCTCGCGGTGCGTTATGACGCGATCGTGGACAGTTATCTTGGCGAGACCTCGAACCGAATTCGCCAACTGATTGATTTCGCCTCGCGTACGCCCTGCGTGTTGTTCTTCGATGAGTTCGACGCAATCGGCAAGGAGCGAAGCGATACCCAGGAAACGGGTGAGATCAAACGCGTGGTCAGCTCCCTGCTCATGCAGATGGATCGCCTGCCAAGTCACGCCATCGTGGCGTGCGCCACGAACCACCCCGAGATGCTGGATCGTGCCGTGTGGCGGCGCTTTCAGTTGCGTTTGGAGATCTCGCCCCCGAGCGCGCAAGAACTGAGTGTTTGGTATGACCGATTCCAACGCTCGCTGGGTCAAAAGACGGCCCTTAATGCGGATAAGTTCATCGCCGCCATGTCGGGTCGCAGCATGGCAGAGATCGAGCAATTCATGCTCGATGTGAAAAGAAAGTTGGTGTTATTCAGCGATAAACTGAACGCCTCACAGGCTGTCGAGCAGGTCTTATCACGGATGAGGAGTCAGCCTGGTAAATCAGCGCACGACAGGGAGGCAGATGCGCAATTACCCGCTCGTAAGAGTTCGCCGAGAACCAGCAAAAAGTCAACGCCTACCGGGTAGAAAGCCCGGAGGCTTTCCCGCAAAACTTCCCTATACCCGACAGCTTCAACGGCTGGGCGACACTTTTGATGCGGCCAATCGGTCACTAGAGGCTTTTAGCCGAGGGGACATGCAAGTCGCCTCCGATCCGCGTGCCGTGATCCCAGAGCGAGCCTTGGTGTTGGAGTTGACTAGCGCGGTCGGTCTTTTCCAACAAGCCGCTCAGGCTCTGGGCTTGGAGTGGCTGGGCAGCATGGTGTCGGATCCAGATGCGCTCGACGAGGAGGAGGAAGCGGACGTCCCTGCCGACGCGGATGCGCCGCCCGTGAGCAAGGTGTTTTATCTGACGATGCCCAGTGAACAAGGGCTGCAGACTCTGCTCAGGGCATGGCGACGATTCAAAGCTGGCGAACTCGCGGCGAGTCCCGACCAAAACCAGCTTTGGAACATTTTTGAGCATCTTGCAGATCTGCGAACCTGGTCTACCAAGGATCGCATCGACCCGAGCTTGGCGCAATATGTGGAAGCCATCCTGAGCGCACGGCCTGATGACCTGGTGTCTTTGGAAGTAGACCTCTGGTATCGCAATGATGGCCAACGGCGTGACCAAGCGCTTGCGAAGCTATACGGGTTGGCACAAGCTGCCGGGGGTGGATTTGACGATACCGTGGAGATTCCCGAGATCCAATACCAAGGCGTGTTGGTGCGGATCCCTGGTGTCGTGGCGCGTCAGCTCATTATGGGCGAAGGCGGCTTGGCCCGTTTGGATGACATCATGCGGATCCGGCCTCAAGCTGCCTTTGATAGCCAGGATCTGGTGGAGCTGCCGGAGCCACTGGCTCTGGAGAAACAACAAGCGCCTGCAAGCACCAAATGTGTGGCTGCGATCCTCGACGGCTACCCCGTGCTGCAGCATGAGGCCCTTAGTGGTCGTGTTACCGCCTTGGAGGTGGACGTGACGGCGGCGCAGGTGCCGGCCAATGCGCGTTTGCATGGCACGGCTATGGCTTCTCTGATCGTTCGAGGGGATCTTTCTGACGAGGCCGGTCCCCTCGCTTCGCCTCTCGGCGTGATTCCTGTGTTGTCCGCTGGTCTGCACAACAGAGAGACCACGCCCACTGGCAAGTTGGCAATTGGTGTGATCCATCGGGCCTTGAAGGCTTTGGTGCAACAGCGTGCGCAGATGGATTCTCCGTTTTCGCGCGTCGTTGTGGTCAATCATTCGATCTGCGATACGCACGTGCCGTTTGTGCGTGCTCCATCGCCATGGGCCAGCCTGATCGACTACTACAGCCACCACCACCAACTGCTGTTTGTGGTCAGCGCGGGCAACATCGATGCACCGATCCCTGTGGCGGATGCAGCAACAGCCCAAGCGCTGGAGCAAATGAACCCGACGAATCGGGATGCCTTGGTGATCAACAGTCTGCGCGAATCCAGCGGCACCCGAGGCTTGTTAAGCCCTGCAGAGACGGTCAATGGTTTGACGGTTGGCGCGCTGCATGCGGACATCGGAGACGACGCAGGTGGCACCGAAATCGATCCCTTCCAAGGCTTGGAAATGATGGGACTGGGATCGGCTTTAGGCATGGGGGTGAACCGCAGTGTCAAACCTGATCTGATAGCCAACGGGGGGCGAACCGCCCTAAAAATCTCGACCCGAGCGGGTCAGGTGCAAGTTCACCCTGCACCGTCCCAACGCATGGGGCACAAGGTGGCGCGCCCTGGTGTGGCGGGTGAGTCCAACCGTTACGGCCTGTCAGCCGGAACCAGCGATGCCGCTGCCTTGACTACGCGCTCTGCTGTGCAGATCGCCACGGAGTTGGAGGAAATCTTCCGGCAGGATGGGGATTCGTGGGCAGAGAGGCCCACCCGGGCGACCATTCTCAAGGCCCTGCTCGTTCACAGTGCCCAATGGGGAGACGTGGGCAAGCTTTTCTTTGACCTGATCAAGGATCCCAGCCACCACAAAAGGCGATTGGCGGAAAAGAACGAGACCACGCGCTACGTTGGGTTTGGTAAGACAGATCCCGAGCGTGTATTGGGTGGCACAACCAACCGTATCACGCTATTGGCCGATGACCAGATTGAGCCCAATGGACGGCACGTGTTCAAACTGCCGGTGCCAACCCGTATGTTGCGGTCGAGGGACGTGCGCACTATCACCTTCACGCTGGCCTGGACTACGCCGATCGTGGTGTTTTCCACCGACTACCGAGGTGTTTCGCTAAAGCTAGTCGATGGCAACGGCAAACAGATTTTTTGGCAAGGGGTGTCACGGGCTGATGTGGATCAGCCGGTGCAGGCCACTATGGAGAGGGGCACTGTGGTGCATATGCAGTTGCAGGGGCACACTCTGTGGCGTTACGGCAAAGGGGATAGTCAGACACTGGAGATTGGTGTTCAGTCGATGTCTAAACATCCGTCGACAAAAAATGCTTCTGTGCCCTATGCGTTAGCCGTGACCATCGAAGTGGCGCAATCGGTCGATACCAAGGTCTACGAGCAAATCCGTGATGACGTCCGTGCGCGCCAGGCCCAGCAGCAGCGCACCAGAACTATTGTGAGGAGTTAACGTGTTTGAATTTTCTGCAGCCGATTCTCTAGGGTCTCGTCCCCATTCCGACATCGCCCAATATCTTCTCGACATTGGGGCAACAGAGCAGGCCGCGCCGTACCTGTCAGGTGCGGTCGAAGCCCAAGGCATGGGAATGCCCGCCCAGGCTTACAAGCCGACCGGCATGGTGGTCGGCTTCATTGAGGCCACAGGGAACGCTGGAAGCGAAGTCGCCATCGCGCCTGCAGCTTCGCTAAGGGCCGACCACGATTTGATCGGCAAGCGGATCAAAATCACGTTGGATCGGTTTTACGTGGAGTCCTATCCTGGCCTCGGCGAGCACACTGTGGTGTGTGAGTTCAATGGCAAGAACCAGGTGACGCCGGAAGCGGAGGCGCTCAAATTTGCCACCCAGTTACGCGTCAGAGACAAATCTGCAGCGGCTGTAATGAATGCGCCGGTTTTCTTGGGGTTGACAGTGCCGCCTGACGGCTTGGCCTTCGAAGGTCGCACCTACAACATCCGCAGCGCAGGCAGTGATGCTATCTTGGAAACATTGGACTCTGCAGTCTTTCGTGCCGGGCTTTCGTTGTTGAACACGGCACAGCCTGCACTCAAGCCTTTCGTGAGCCTTGCTACTGGAACTATGAAGCTTCTGGCCAACAGTGGCAAGAACGCGCAGGTGCACTCCTTCAGCCTAGGTCTAGACTTTGCCGAGCGTCAAACGTCGATTTCTCTACGCCGGGGAACCTATGTTGTCGTCCAGACCGATGAGAGCGATTGGGATTGGTCCAACTACACCTGGGACCTCCATGCCATGCGTTTGAATGATCGTCGCCTTGAGCCGCAGAATAGCATTGGCTACAACTACACCGCGATCGGTGTGAGTCACTTCGCGGCGTAGAGCGCGCCGCCAGCGCTTGGTCGAGGGGGCTTGTTAAGCTTGTAGGCCAGCATGTTGGGAATCGGTGCGGTTAAACGGGCGCCGACGGTGGCTTGGTGAAAGCGCGCCTGCAGAGCCGATGCCCGTAGCGGTCTGCCCGTGAACGCCGAGAAGAACACTTGCAAGCCCGTGAAGAGCCGGGGTGCGTGCTTGCGTGGACCATGGATGAAGCGTTGCAGCGCCGCCAGCGCTTCCGCTTCGCTGGCCGGGATCTTCCACCAAACGTCTTTCTCAAAATCCAGTGGAGTTTGGCTGTCGAAAGCGGAAACGGTCATGGCGCATATCTCGGTGCATGTGAGCACGGTGAAACGGTACAGGTTAAACATGACCTGATCCTGCAGCCACGCGTAGCGTTTGTAAGCATCGACGGTGCCAGCCACCGCATGTTCCAGCGACACGATCAAAGTGACGTGAGTGTCTTGGCTCACTTGTGTTCGATACTCAAGGGGATAGCGTTCTGTATCAGCGTGAACTCCGTAGTGACGCGTGGCCACTGAAGGACTGAATGAGCCGTATTGATTGCTGATCACCCGCGCGATGTCGGCAAGCTCGGCGGCGCCCCGCGCCGGATGCTGGTGGCGCTGAAGCGGGGCCACGACTTGCTCCACCCAGAAGGGCAGGACGACCCGTGGGCCTGCGATATTGCAGTAGTTGATGTGCGTCTCCAGCATGAAGCGCAGGAAGCGGTGTGGCCAATCGGTCAGCAGGTCGCAAACCCTGCGCATGATGGCTCGGCGTCGTGCAACGTCCAGGCATTCGATGGCAGTGGTTCGGGCGCCTCTGGCGAGGCTATCTTGCTGGGCCAGTCGGGTAAGGATCCGTAACCCCGCGAAGTAAGCGATCGAATGTGTGCCGTGTAATGAGGTGGCGTCTACATAGCCGCGCTCAAGTACTTCTTCCAGATGGGCCGTGAAACGCCCCTGCGAGGCCTCACTGGCGGTGGGTTTGATCGCGCTCAAAAAGGCATGGCACTGCCAGCAGCGTGTGAAGGCTCGATCAGTTGGAGTGGCCCCTAATTTGCCAATGTCCACGCGATGAGGGATGACTGGGTGCCCGCAATGAGGACAGGAATCCCGGAGTTCGATGCCATGTCGCGTGCAAACAGTGATGAAGGCCAAGCGCCAATGCAGACGAAAAAACGCCACGTCATCTTGTTGCAAACACAGTGGGCAGTACATCAGTCCCGGCGCGGTGCGTTTGCGATGATGGATGTGCAGCGGAATCAGCCAAGGCGAGTAGCCCCCGGAGGGCACGGCTTCGCTCAAAAAGCCTGCATAGCGTTGCAGCGAGGTCTGGCGAGCCTGCTCAATGCTGGTGCCGGTGACGGTGCACAGAGTAACCAGCACAGCCGGTGAACCCAGCTTGTCGATGTCCTTGCCCCAGAGCGCGTGGTCTCGGCCAAATAGGATGCGCGACATCCTCTCAGTTTTGTAGCCGTGCGCATGGGCCAAACGGATCATCCATGACGACAGCAGCTCATTGCTTTGCGGCTTGAGATGGTGGGGCCAGAGCTGCAGCGCTAGCGGGTTCATGGCGCTACAGGTCGTTGAGGTCGTCCTGGCTTGGTTTACCCAAGGCGGCGCAGCGTTGTACGATGTCTTCGGTGATGGCCTCTTCGTCGGTCTGGATCGCCATGACCGCGCTATCACGGATTAGTGTGGCGACACTGCCAATTACGCCCTCGCTCAGCCCGTAGATCAGGCGGGCCATCTGTAAATCGGACAGGTTGGAGCTTTTCCGCAAAGGCAGGATGTACTCGAAGCTGAGCAGCAGTTTGCGGAAATCGCGATCAGCATTGCGCCAACGCTTGAGAGGTCGAACGGGGAAGCGGCTCTGCAACTGGGCATCGGTGGCAACGGCCTGCAAGGCGTCTACGGTTCCGGCAGCGACGATGGAAATCTTGGTTTCGTTGCTCAGATACTTGATGATAGTGAGCAGCAGCAACTGCTTGGTTACGCTGCCCGCCAGGACGGAATTGAGTTCGTCCAGCAGCAAGACCTTGGTTTTGACTTTGACCAACTGCATGGCCAGGGCCTGGATCTTGTCGCTGGTGCCGGAAAAGCTCTTAGGGTCCACGCCCAGCGTCCGCAAGGCCTTGTCCAAGAACATGGCGTCGTTGGGGCCTGGGGGGCACTGGACGTAGAGCACTGGTACGTAGATCGAGTCTTCGTGCGCGCGCTCCTCGGCGGGGTAGCGGCGTCGGAACTCCTTGAGGATTTCAGTTTTGCCGTTGTTGGATCGCCCAACCAGCAACAGGTTGGGCATGCGGTTGGTTTGGGGGTGATCCAGCAGCCCGGCCATCTCGTCTAAGACCTCGGTCGCCCGAGCGTAGGGAATAAAGACAGGACGGCGAATGTGGTCGATGCGCTCTTCTGCAGATGCCTCCAGGAGCTGCTTGGCGCGTTCGGAAAGCGCGCGGTCAGGGTAAGGGTCGGTCATAACTCGCGAATGCCCTCAAAGGGCTGGATGGGGCCGTCGTCGTCTTGGGGGCTGTCGGCCCGCTGCGGCGCTGGCTGCGCAGGTTTGGCGGGGCGGGCCTTGCGCGTACGCTCCCACTGCTTTTGGCGCTGTTGCTGTCGCCGCGCCGATTTGGTGGCTTCCGACTGCTCCTCTACCAGCTTGCGCATGCGTGCGATCGTCTGGAAGATCAGCGTCTCGTTGGTGGTGGACTTGGCCTCGTCACGGTTGAGCCGTTTGGCGCTTCTAACCTCCCACAGACTGATTGGGGGCCGTGTTAGATCTCTAAACGGCACTTCAATGTAGCCTTTGTTCATCTCGTCATACAGAAAGATGCGGCTCAGATCGCGTGGATCATAGCGACAGATGAAGGTCTTCTTCTCGCTTTGGAGTCCATTTTTTCGGGCGTGCACAAAGCGACGAATCGCGTCAGAGTACCAGGTGAGTCCCCAATTTTGGATGCCGTACTCCTGCACGGTGCGCTCGAAGTACGGCATGAAATCCAAGCGCAACTGTTCAGGGTTATCGACGTGTAGAGGAACGCCAGTAGGCAGGATGTCTTCTGTGCCTTCCAGCAGAGCTTTCTTCCAAACGTACTCTGGAGGAAAACCGTTGTTTCCATTGTGCGGCTGTTGGTGGTAGTAGCCCAGCAGGTACAGGGTGAACCATTTCTCCACCGCTTCAAAGGTCATGCAGGCGTGTCCTTCCGAGTCGTAGTCCACACGATCCTGTACGTTGGAGAAGGTGGTGCCGGGAAGCTCCTCATGAACCTTGGCCATGAAGGTGCGAAAGCCGCGTTCCACATGCCCGCCGTAACGAGGGCGACCCTTAGGGCGACGTTCTGGGTTGATTGCGTGCTCTTTTGCCGCCCAGCCAAGCATCGTGCCTCGGAACTCCTTGGCATTGTCGGTATGGATCGTTCGCATCTTGCCCCAGCAGGGCCACGGTAGATCGCTCAGGTTCAGTCGTGCCAGGAACTCCTCCTTGCCCAAAATCGACATGGAAATGCACTGGCCAGTGGCCAAGGCACCCGGCGGATCCAGAGAGATGTAGAAGCCCACGATCATCTTGCTATAGACGTCAATGGCAATCGTCAGATAGGGGCGCTGGATGGGTTTGCGCCAAACCTCGTCTACCACGATCACATCCATCGGGGTGTGGTCGATCTGAACTACCGCCAAAGGATAGTTGGCGTTGGGAAAGGAACCTCTGAGGGGGTTGTAGCGCTCATCTGCGTACTTGCGGCCATAGCGGCGCTCTGTGACTAGCTTGGGATCCAGCGCATTGACACGTGAGCGCACGGTGCTGACATCCGGCGGAGTTATGTTCAACGCCGCGCAGGCTTCTTTGATGTCATTGAAAACCGACGCGACAGAGCGCCGATTTGGCCCGAGGTAGCCCTTCTCAAGCTGCTCGGCAATGATGTTTTCGATACGGGCATCCAAGCGCCGACTGCCTGCGTCGCTGCGCGACTTGCGCAACAACGCGGAGACGCTGCCGTTGGCGCGATGCTTTTCCATCCAGCGATAAATGGTGGAGCGATTCTTGCCAAAGAACTTGGCCACCCGATCAATGTCTTGAGCAGTGCGTTCCGCATCGGGAATCGCCATCAACACATCCATTTGATTAGCGATGTTCCAGGCCTCTTTCCATCTTTCGGGATCGATGGCGGCGATGTCCGCTTTGCGCTGATTTAGAGGACGCTGATTCAGGCGAATGGTCGCAGTAGGACGGGTGACGTGTTCGCCATTCTCCCTTTCGAGAACAGCTACTCCCAAGCTCTTCAACTCGACCAGCGTCATCTCCTCGTCGTCACACCATACGTGAGCACCGGGTTTCAGCATGAATAGTCCCACCGTACTTCTTTCTCTGACTCATCGACCCAAAACCGCGTGGCCGGGCTCAAGGGCTGATCCAGGTCGCATTTGATGCTTCCGCCCACGACCATCGTCCACCAAGCCCAAATGGCTTCGCCCCGTTGGCGACTGTAGGGGTACAGACGCTGCAGCAACGGCAACATGGGAGTGGGGCCGCTCATCCTGACCATTTCTGCCATGATCTGCGCGTAGTAAGTGCTGCAATGGGTTGAACTCTTGTAGCGCCAGAGAAATTGGATGTTGGCTAGGCGTTGCGTTCTGATTCGGTGCTCGTCGAAGATCTTGAAGTCCCACCCTTGCTCGCGGCAGTAGGCGCGGGCTGCGCGAAACTTGGGAAGGAGCTGATCCCGATTCGCGATCAGATCCGTGCGGTATTTCACCTCGCACAGCATGGGTCTACGACCGCCACTGGAACCTTCTAGGAAATGGATGAGGAGATCCGGTGTGTAGCTTCGAGACTTGCCTTTGGCATCAAGGTACTCAATCTTGACGGGCTGAGTTTGGAACCAATCCACACCGGAATCGAACGCCGTGCGCAGGATCAGGTCGCGTTCGAGTGACGACTCAAACTCGGAACCCAGCACCTCACCGGTCATACTTACCAGCGAGATAGGAATGCGGCGTAATCCGTCTTTGGTGTGAACCATTTTCATCCAGGATAGGGGCGTTCTCATTTATCTTACCTATAAATTGAAGTCGTTCTCAAATAACGAACTTGTTTACATCAAGCATTGCGCGTGGTGATTTGCCGCACTGATGAAACACCGTGCCCGCTTCCGCGAAGAGAAAGGCATTCCCGATGCTCTCGTGCTCATCTGCAGCACCCTGGCTTCCAGTAATGGCCAGAACTCTGGCTTTGTTGTTCTTGGCATTCACGCCGATGATCGGCCGGTCATTGACCACATGTGTGCAGGCCTCGAAGTCATCATCTGTAGGCTTGAAACGTTGCAAATAGGTCATTCTTGGACAAGCTCCATATCGAGATCAGTCCCTTGGCCAGGGAGAGGAGCGCGCTGCCAGCTATTCCATTGATCGATAGCTGTGACCAGCATTGGCACACTGAGTCCTCCCCAGATGTCCTCAGCTCGAAAGGTGCTGGGCGGCTCTAGGCCACAGATGCAGCTCAACCAGACTGCGCAGAAATCCTCGCCTCCGCGCTCGGAGTGCAGGTTGAAGTGCGTTCGGTTGCCACATGCAGGACAGGGACAGATATCAACGCTGGATTTGAGAGCGACTGAACGTGCTGACATTAATTTCCTTCTTCGAGGTGAATGCAGTTTCTTCAATGGAGCTGAGGGCGGGGCCGTGAAGCTGGAGCTTCACAACAAGTTAAAGCGCATGGGAAAAATGCAAGTCCGCCTGGATCTGCGTGGTCGATATGTGAAAACTTGCCTAGAAGAGCCTTAGCTATTGAAGATCCTTAGCTTTCCCTTGGCACCAGGCTTGGGCTTGACGAAGGGCAGAATCCCTTTGCAGTTCGGATAGTCGCAGCACCCCCAGAAATTCTGAGCGCGCTTCCCGTCCTTAGGCTTACCTTTGCGCAGCTTGGTAGGACCGCCGCAGGTTGGACAGTCGGGTGCGTCTTCATCGCTGGCAAGCGGCTTTTGCGGCTTGCCGCGACTGTCGCTGCAGGTCTTCTTACATTCGGCGTTCTGACAACCCCAGAACATCCCGTTGGAACCTTTGAAGCGCATCATCTGGCCGCCACAGCCGAAAACGCATTCGTGCTTCTGGGGCATGGCGGCTTCAAAGGCTTTGGCCATCGGTCCGTCCGCTTGTGACAGGACTGGAGCAGCAGCCTTGAGCTGGTTGACCATCGAGCAGACCCAGTTTGTAATCTTGGCTTCAAACGCGGCCACAGGAATCGTCCCGTCCTCAATACGGTCCAAGTCTTGCTCCCACAAGGCGGTCATCGACGGCTGTTTGATTGCCGGTGGGAGGATGGCCATGAGCGCATGGGCCTTGTCCGTCGCGCGTATAGCGCGTTTCTTACGAACGAAAAATTTGCGCACCACTGCACCCTCAATCATTCCTGCGCGGGTGGCAGGGGTGCCAATGCCTGATTTCTCGTTGAGGACCTTCCGCAACTGCTCGTTGGTTTCGAAGCGCGCAATGTTCTCCATCGCGCCAAGCAATGCGGCTTCGGTGAAATAGGGCAGCGGGCGCGTCACTTTTTCGCCCAGCTCGGTCTTGGCCAGGATGCAGGCATCACCCGTAACCACTGCCGGAAGCGCAGCAGAACCGGTGCCTTCTTGTTCATCTGCAACTTCTTCGTCTGGGGGATCGATGTCGATGTCACTGCCGAAGGCCGATTTCCAGCCAGGGCTGGTTGTCACATTCCCAGTGGCCAGGAAAAGATGAGGGCCGCATTGGACTGTGATTTCCGAACGCAGGTACTCATGTGCAGGTAGAAACTGCGCCAGGTAGTAACGGCGCACGATGTCATAGATATTGCGCTCTTGTTCATTCAGGCTGTCGATTGAACCGGCTTGAAAGGTGGGAATGATGCCGTGGTGTGACGTAACCTTAGAGTCGTTGAACACACGGCATTTGCGCTCGGGATCGACCAGTTGCACAAGGCCTGCGATGCTTGGGTCAGTTTTGACCATGGCGCTTAGTACATCGGGCACATCTCCCTGCTGGTCCTGAGGCAGATACCGGCTGTCAGATCGCGGGTAGGTCAGTAGCTTGTGCTTTTCGTATAGTGCCTGTCCGATAGCCAGCACCTCATCGGCGGTGTAGCCCCAGCGCTTGTTCGCGTACTGCTGTAGCGATGTGAGATCGAACAGCAGGGGGGCAGTCTCCGACTCTGGCTTTTGTTCCGAGCGAACAATCTGAGCAGCAGCACCGTTGCATGCCTGTGCCGCGCCACGGGCAAAGTCCCCTTGATTGCATCTGCCGTTGGCATCCGCATGAGTCTGCGGAGGTTTCCAGCTGGCCTTGAAGCTCCCCTTGGTCGTGTTGACCTGGGCTTGAATGGTCCAGAAGGGGGTAGGTTGGAAGCTTGCGATGGCGCGCTCGCGTTCACACACCAGATTGACCGTTGCTGTGAGCACGCGACCAATGTTCAATATCTCGCGGAAGCCAATGGATCTTGCCAATGCGGTGTACAGGCGAGTCAGGTTCATCCCGACAAGGAAATCTGCGCGGCTTCGGGCCAATGCCGCATGAAAGAGCGGAAGGGTTTCACTGCCGTCTTTGACATTGGCCAGCGCCTTCTTAATGCTCTGGTTATCCAAAGCGGTAAGACACACCCGCTTTATTGGACCTTTGTAGTTGGCCTGGGCCAACAAGATTCTGCCAATGGCCTCACCTTCACGGTCGAAGTCCGTAGAGATGTATACGGTCGAAGCTTTCTGTATCAAACCCAACACGGTCTTTGTCTGCTTGGCCGTTTTTTCCTTCATTTTGTAGCCCCATGACGAAGGCACAAACGGAAGCAGGCTCAGGTCATTCCAGGACTCATAGCCTTCATATCGTGGGTCGTAGTCCTCTGGCATCAACTGCTCATACAGGTGGCCAAAGCCCCAGGTGACGGCGATGTCGCCGCCTGTGATGTAGCCATCGTTGTACTGGCGCACGCCCAGCACTCCTGCAAGGTCTTTGCCTTGGGCTGGCTTCTCGCAGATATACAGATCCATGATTCACGCTCGCCCGATGAGTTGAGAGCGCTCTTGCTCGTTGGCTGTGCTTGGGCGGTGCATTTCTTCCACCATGGCCAATGCTTCGGGGCATACGAAAATCATGCCTCGGCTGATGTTCGCTACGTGTCTGCGCAAGGCCAGCGCAACCATGTACTCAGGATGTCGTATCCCTAGCCAAAACGAATGAATGCTGACCTCGCCTAAGACGAAAGCAGCGCAAACATTGAATCTATGTTTGAGCTTGTGTTTCAAGGGGCGATTGCGCCAGACCTCGACTGGGTTGTGTCCGCAGAAGCGGTCGTGCAGTTGCAGATCGCGTGGATTGTTCTGGAAGTACATTGCAGCCTCTTAGAGCTTGCCCTTGCAGCTCTTGATGCTGGCTGGGCGAGTGGAGTTGCGAACAATGTCCTGCTGGGATTCTGAAATCGTTGTGCCAGAACAAAATGACTTCCAGGCGTCCTTGTAACCCTGATAGTTGTGGTTAGGCCGACTGCAACTGCTTATCGCATCGGCTGGAACTTCCCCCTTGGCTTGCGTGACGAACTTCCAATCTTGTTCGGTCATGCCCTGGCCAGCGTTGCAGTAGCGCTCCCAGCGGCGCATTTCATAAATGGCATAGCTGGTTTTGTTCGTGGTGGGGGCTGGCTTGGCTGCAGACTTGCTCAGGAGGGCGCGCATCTCGTCAATGCTTGGGCCGATGATCGCTGGTGTTGATTTCGGTGCAGGCTTTGGCGCGAGGGCCGGGGATTTGGCGGGTGTATAGCTTTGCGTCTGTGAGTCCTCATTGCTAAGCACATCGACAAAGCCTGGTTGGTGTAGAGCGGCTCCACCACGGCCAATATTGTCCCAGGCCACTGTCAAATGGCGGTGCGTGCGCTGGGGCTTGTCGTCTTCTTTGATGACAACAGGCTCCGGGGGCTTGGATTGAAAAGCCGCGCAGCCAGAAAGTACGCCTGCAGCAATAAGCAGTGATAGGTATGGACGCATAGCGCCTTGACTCCTTTGAAATCAGATAAAAAATTCTAGAAGTCAGTACCCAGATACCTTGATGCGCGATTTGCCCGTAATGGGCCACTCCGTAATCTTGTCTTGGAAGGCTTTTGGGGGAGCATCGGCGGATTGTTTTAAAGCACAGTCCATGCCTCCAGATTTGCTCGCTCCATTTTTGAAAACGCTCAAGGGGATATTTACGTCCTCTCGCGCGCCATCGAATGTGCATTCCAGTGGAAGCGGGCGGATCTTGGACATCGATGAAGAGGACATTCCAAGGTATCCCCCTTTCGCCAAAGGCATGCCCGTCGCGCCTGTGGATCGGGTCATGGCTACACAGGCTGAATTGGTAGAGCGCATTCGCATGGCGCTGGGCTTCAAAAAAGAAGACTTTCATCGCCTGGTTGTCCCAGTCATCGAGCGCTATGCGTCTTTTGTCCATCTGCTACCCGCATCAGAGGCACACCATCACCGTGGGGCCGGAGGGCTGTTTCGTCACGGCCTTGAAGTGGCGTTCTGGTCGGCGCAAGCCTCTGAGGGGGTTATCTTTTCGACCGAGGGCACACCGCGTGAGCGCCGCGACAACGAGCCAAGATGGAGGCTGGCCAGCTGCTTTTCTGGATTGCTGCATGACGTTGGCAAGCCGTTGTCCGATGTGTCGATCACCGACCGCAACGGAAAGATCGTCTGGAACCCCTATGGGGACTCGCTCTATGAGTGGGCACGCAAGAACAACGTGGACCGTTATTTCATTCGCTGGCGCGACAAAAGGCATAAGCGTCATGAGTCGTTCTCGTTGCTGACAGTAGATCGCATTCTTCCTGACCAGACACGCGGCTTCCTGAGCGAAAGCGGCCCCAAGATCATGGAGGCGATGCTTGAGGCCATCTCAGGTACTGGGGTTAATCAGCCTGTGACAAAGCTGATGCTGATGGCTGACCGGGAGAGTGTGGCCCGTGACCTGAAGCAGTCGCGCCTGAATGTCGATGAGTTCTCATATGGCGTGCCTGTCGAGCGATATGTGTTCGATGCAATACGCCGATTGGTAAAGCAGGGCACTTGGAAAGTGAACGAGCTGGGCGCGAAAGTTTGGCACTTGAAGCAGGGCGTATTCATCGTCTGGAAGCCCGCCCAGGACATCACGGATCTGGTTGAGAAGGACAAAATACCGGGCGTTCCGCGCGATGCCGACACCTTGGCCGATATCCTGGTTGAACGTGGTTTCGCTGTATCGAACATTGTTTCCGAAAACGGAAATATGGCCACATACCGCTACTGGGAGGTCATGCCCGATTTGGTGAAGGCCCAGGGGTTGGAGAAACCTCTCCTGATGCTTCGGCTGGAATCTCCTGATTTGGTTTTCACAACCGAGCCACCTCCAGCGGTCGAAGGGGTAGTTACAGGCGAAGCAGCGGCAGAAGAGGTCGCTCTCAACGTGCAACTGACAGATCTGAATGCTCCAGCCGTTGCACCAGGTAGCAGCACCGAAAATGACTGGAAGGATATGCGCTTTCCGCCAGATGAATCGGCGCAGTCGGCTGCGGCATCAACAGCACCAGCACCCGCACAAATACCGATTCAAACGGCAGGACAGACCGCAGCCCATACTTCATCATCTGCACCAGTTGCTCAAAGCACAGGAGCTAATGTAAGCGCGCAAGGTGCGCCTGCTGCTCAGCCGCCTTCTGAGTCGAACTCAAACATGCTGGCGCTGATACCCGGCTTGATTCAGTCGCCCTCGGTTGCTGGCGTAGATGAAGATGGAATCGGCGTCAGTGCTGAAGTGCTCAAGGCCGAGCAGGATGCCATGTCCGCCTTGGCCGGGATAGGCATGATGGGATTGGACATGTTTGCACCTGTCCCCTCCCCAGTGCCAGCAGCTGCAGCGCAACATAAGCCAGATCCGCTGCCAACGCCTCCAAACTCATCTGTAGCTGAATCACCTGCACCGCCAAAAACGGAACATGACCATGTGAGTTCGGTAGAAGTCTCTCCTATGCAGATGCTGGCGCAGGCAACAGGCTCAAAACCGGACGTGGATGCTCCTGCAACTGTAGGTCCTGCCAATGATTTTCTGGCAGTACTGACAGCAAATTATCCGAGCGCAACAGAGTCGCATACTCCATCTTCGATGCCTCAAAGTGCAGGGCAGGCGACGGGTAAGAGCGCTACAAAAATCAAAGCAAATAGGGCTGATAGACCAAAGCCTGAGGCTGCAAAGGGGGGACGACCAGCAGCTGCTCTAGGAACAGTGGAACAGTCGAAGGGCAGTGGCAAGGATGGAGTGCATAAGGCTGCAATGCCTCCATCTGCACCCCCCCCCGCTGCCGTCCATGCAGCAGCTCGACCTCCTGCGGTGGAAAGTGCTACCGCGCCCGACTCAATGCCAGAGACATCGCACGTCTTGCCTCCCCCATCTGAATACAACCCTCTCCAAGAGCTGATTGATCTCAATATCGGTTTGGGATTTGACCCTTTGCCTGAGCATATGCGTCTGGCCAACGATGTGGTCGAGCCTGTCCTCTCAGAGGAACCCATATGCACGCAGTCGGAGCCAGGAGCTGGCCCTGTCGATCTCTCAGGAGGCTTGGCTGATGTACTGGCTCAATACGGATCTCAAGTGCAGGCATTGATCATGGCTGCCGTGATGCCGGTATTGCTGCGCGATATGACCCTTGGGGAAGTTTTGTTCATGCATGGTCAGCAGGCGGCGATCTATTACCCAGAGGGAGCAAGGAAGATTGGTGGCGAAGCCTCTGAGGTAATCAAGATACTGGCCCAGCAACACGCAATTTCCATCAATCCAGCAACTCCAGGCCGCTATGTCTGGGACTTTGACGGCTACATGGGCATTGTGCTTTGCGAGCCTATATCTGAAGCGATACGGGTGGCGCTCGCTCAAGCAGGAGAGCAGGAAGAAGCTGGAATCTGTCAGCTGGCAATGATGGCTCCAGTGCAATTCATTGAGGTCACACCGAGCGAACCTACTCCAATGGACAAGCTGCGTGGAGCTGCATTGGCGGAAGCAGTCTTGAACACGGGCTTCAAGATGCCTGTTCGCCAGAAGCGCACCAAGACAGCCTTGCGTGATGTCAAGCCCAAAGGCCGAGGGGCAGATCCAGGCCTGGGCATCGCAGAGGCTGCAGCTCCGCGTCAATCTCCACTATTTATCCCGGCCCATGAAAAGCGTACTGAAAGTCAGCCGCCAGTAGCCCTGGCCATTGAACACGAGATTTCCAAGGTGTCATCCAGCCCAGCTGCTGGAGCGGAAGAGCGGGCCGATTCACAAGCTCGTCCAAAGGGCAAGAAGGACAAGCAGAACGCGGCGAAGCCCGATACAGGCGAAGTGATAGAGGTGCGCGTCGATCCCATCGAGCGCGCATTCCAACGGTTGATCGAAATGATTAAGGCGGGCAATGGACCGTGGCTTGCATCGGCGCCTATTCGTGAGGGAGAAAAGCTTTTGGTGGACAAGCGCACCCTTCAGCTGATGACCAACGACTTGATAGGCGTGGAGTTGATGACGGTGCACTTCAAGATGAGCAGCTTTGGCTTCAAGGTCCGCGAAAACCAATTAATTTATTCGGAGAAATAGAGATGGCAATTGAATACGATGCTTTGGCCTATGAGATGCCCTGGCGGCCAAACTATGAAAAGCGCGCGGTCATGGGGTGGGGGCTGGCCACCTTTGGAGCAATGTGTGTGCAGCAGGTCACAGAGATGCCCCCGCAGCCTTTCTACTGGATGGCTGGTATAGGTGCGACTATGGCCATGGCCAGACTTCCGAAGGCCTACAAGCTTCACAAGCTGCAAGAGCACCTTAAGGGCAGACCACTGGAATTCATCAAGATTTCAGAGGTGCAAAAGATGATCAGCAAACACAAGGATGAGCTGTGGCTCGGCAAAGGCTTCATCTGGGAAAACCGCCACGCACAGCGCGTTTTTGAGATCCTGCGCAGAGACTGGTCTTCCATCACCAACCAGAAGTCATTGCTCGAAACGCTGCTGCTGAGGCTGAACCTCAAAGCTTCCAAAGAACTGGAGATGGGTCAGCCCTGGATTCATGGGGTGGAACCGAATGAGGTGGATCTGTATCAGCCTTTGAAGCATGTAGAAGGGCACTCACTTTGGGTCGGGACAACGGGTAGTGGCAAAACGCGCGCATTCGATGTGAATATTGCCCAGGCCATCATGCGCAATGAGGTGGTCATCATCATTGATCCCAAGGGCGATAAGGAGATGCGCGACAACGCGCGGCGTACTTGTGAAGCAATGGGCACCCCGGAGCGCTTCATACAGTTCCATCCTGCCTTCCCGGAAGAGTCCGTGCGAATAGACCCGCTTCGCAATTTCACACGCGGGACAGAGATTGCTTCCCGTCTGGCGGCGCTCATCCCGAGCGAAGCTGGCGCTGATCCCTTCAAGTCGTTCGGCTGGCAGGCCTTGAACAATATCGTTCAAGGCCTGCTGATCTGCCACGAGCGTCCCAACTTGATCAAGCTGCGTCGCTACCTTGAAGGCGGGGCTGAAGGCCTGGTTGTAAAGGCTGTTAAGACCTATTCTGAGAAGGTTGACCCACATTGGGAAGAGAAGGCCGCACCATACTTGGAAAAGGTCAAGAACGCCAGTCTCGACAAACAGGCTGTGGCTCTGATGAAGTTCTATCTGGCGGAAATACAGCCTACTTTCCCAAGCTCCGAGCTGGAGGGGCTGCTGAACATGTATCAGCATGACGCCACCCACTTCGGCAAGATGGTGTCGAACCTCTTGCCCATCATGAACATGCTGACTTCCGGTGATATCGGGGCACTGCTCTCGCCAGATCCAAACGACCTGAGCGACGAGAGGCCCATCACTGATAACGCGAAGATCATCAACAACGGCATGGTTGCCTACATCGGCCTGGACTCGCTCACAGACAGCATGGTTGGCAGTGCAATCGGATCAATTTACTTGTCGGACCTGACAGCGGTGGCGGGTGATCGCTACAACTACGGCGTCGATAACCGGCCAGTCAATATTTTTATCGATGAAGCTGCTGAAGTCCTCAATGATCCAACTATTCAGCTGCTCAACAAAGGGCGGGGAGCAAAGATGCGATTGTTTGTTGCGACACAAACGATTGCAGATTTCACAACACGCTTGGGCAGTCAAGAGAAGGCGCTACAAGTTCTAGGTAATATCAACAATATTTTTGCTCTTCGCGTCACAGACACTGAGTCGCAAAAGTACATAGCGGAAAATTTACCTATGACGCGCGTGAAGTACGTCATGCGCAACCAAGGACACAACACAGACGGCGATCAACCAATCATGCATGGTGGCAACCAGGGGGAGCGCCTGATGGAGGAAGAAGCAGAGCTTTTTCCGTCTCAGCTGCTAGGGATGCTGCCGAACCTGGAGTTCATAGGGAAGATTTCAGGCGGGCGTGTGGTAAAGGGGAGGTTGCCGATATTGACTTCATAAGAGGATATGAAAAAAAACAATTCTGAAAAGTATCGGAACTATGAGGTCATTTCAATGATTGACACGACTTTGCCTTTTACTATGGTTGAAAAAATCAAGGCAAATAGTAAGAAAAGTAATGAATTACTAAGTGTTTTGCAGTTTGATTGGCCTGATGTTGAATTGGTACTTCAGAAGTTAACAAGGTATGTAACTGCAGGAATCCAAGCCGATAAGAAACCTGTAATACAGACTATTATTGAAGAAGCTTTGGAGCAGTACGCGGTTCTCTTGATTGAAAACAACGGGAAAAAAATACTAGATCCAATACGCCTTGGAATGTTTCTTAAGTGTTTGATTGATGAAACAGTACTGGCGCTTCGAGTGAAAGTCTGTTCAAGCAATGGAAGCTCTTGGGATGTCTCTCAAGGAATTCCATTTGCTGACTGGGTAATGGTAAATAAGCCAAGGATAACGATTCATGAGAGCAGTGACTTTACTTTGGATGATGATTTAATTAGTAGAAGGTATGTCTATGATTACATCACCAATGAAAGAATCAAAAAAGTATTGCGGAGAGTAAATTATGAACAAACCGTGGTTTGTGGTGGTGATTCTGCTTCTCCTTGAAGCAACAGTAATTTTGCTTTTAATTCCGGGTGATTGGACAAAAAAGCAAATACATATTGAACAGAAATATGTAGAGCAAACACTAGGCGAGGACACTAGAGAGTGGGTGAAGAAGAGAGCAAATGGCTGGTATAACTACGCAATACTCGATTCCGGGTTTTATGAGGGTGCGCTGAATACGCTTATTCCTACTGAAACTGAGAAAAAACGCTCTCGTGGAATGGAGAAGATGGGGCAGGATTGGTTCGCCTGGGTTGAAGGGCGACTGAATGCATTCATGAATGCCGCATACCAGTTCTTTTCACGACTTGCACTTCTCATGGCCTGGTTGCCTTACATGTTGATCTTGTTCATTCCGGCGAGCTACGATGGGTTGATGACCTGGAAAATCAAACGGACCAACTTTGACTACTCAAGCCCAGTCATGCATCGATATGCAGTTCGCGGAGCGAGCTACTTGGTGTTCGGTCTGCTAGCAGCGTTTATGGCTCCCATCGCGTTGAACCCGATCATCATCCCTGTGGCGCTGATGGGCACTATCGTCTTGATAGGTCTGGCCATGGGTAACGTCCAGAAGCGAATTTGATAGCAACAGCATCCAACCGCGCATAAGAAGGGCATCCATTTGGGGTGCCCTTCTTTTTTGGCTGAGGCAAGGAAAGACTTTTTCGCATGCGAAAAAGATAGATTGCCAGCCGATGCTTCTTACAGCGCCCGATAGTGCTGGAGTTGCCCTCTATGGGCGTTTGGTCATGCACGTTTTTCCTTTGAACTCTGAAGAATTCGAGTCAAGGAGAAAGTTCGCATGAAGTTGATTGAAATCCCTCGTCGTATCGATGAGCCGCCACATCTGATGCTCTGGAGCGCCGATGAATTAGCTCCCATGCTGCTAGGGCTTGTTGTGGGTGTTGTGGTCGGCAAAGCTCTGCTTTGCGTGCTGGCCGGGATGCTTGTCACAAACCTCTACCGTCGATTCAAGGACAGCAATCCTGATGGCTATTTGTTGCACATGCTCTATTGGACTGGTGCAGCCTTCTCCAAAGGACGCTCGATGGTCAACCCATTCATCAGGACGTTCGTGGCATGAACATCAATAATTACCTGAAGAAGTATGCGTGGATGCAGACGGAGATCCATTGGGGTCGAGTTTTTATGGGGGGTCTTATTGCGATCAATGCTTTATTGGTCGTAAAAGTCCTCACCAAAGAAACCATTGTTGAAATCGTCCCATTCACATTAACTGAAGACGCTTGGCTGGGTGAGAAATCTGCATCACGATCATATAAAGAGTCTTGGGCATTGGCGTTTGCACAGTTGTTCGGCAACGTAACACCCGCAACAGTGGACTTTGTTAAGACACGGACAACACCATTTTTCGCTCCAAAAATTTACTCTCAAATCATTGAAATTCTTGAGGTGCAGTCTCGGCAAATCAAAGATGACCGAGTTTCACTCCGTTTTGAACCGCGTCATGTTGAATATGAAATGGGAACGGATAAGGTGTTTGTTTATGGGTATTCGTTTGCCAAGGGCGCAAGCTCTAAAGAGTCGCGTACTGACAGAACGTATGAATTCCGCATAAAGATTGCCAAGTACGCACCTCAAATTGACTACATCGATACATACGCCGGTCGTCCGCGCACAAAAACCATTGAAGCGAATCTGAAGCGCAAAGAAGAACAAAGAGAGATGCGCGAGGAAAAAGAGAAAAGAATCCAGGAGCAGAACGAAGATGATATGCAAAGAAATTCGAGTGATGAAAGCGAATTCTAAATACCTGCTGGCCGTGAGCCTTGCAATTGCTGGTCATGTGCATGCACAAGATAAAACACCGACCATGGATGATATCCCTGTGGTGCCTGCTGGAGTCATGCGTGAGAACGTTCCGGCTCCGATAGGAAGTCGATCTGCTGTGGTTAACAATCAGAAGGGCAGGGGCCAAGGTGCTGAAGCAGGTGTGGACTCTGGAAATTTCTCAGGGAATATCAACAGTAGTTCACATATAACGATGAAGCCAGGGGTGAACCAGATCATTCCAATTGCTATTGGGCATCCAAATCGTATTGTGACTCCATTTAGTACACCCGATATCACCTCTACGACTCTTAGTTCCGGTGGTGGAGGGGGTGAGAAAGATAAATGCGGTGAAGTCTGTATTAAGGACAACGTAATTTATATCGCCACTCTTAAAGAAAGCCCTGTGACGATGTTCATCACCGAGAAGGGGAGTGAATCGCAAGCACTAAGTTTGACGATGATTCCACGCAAAATTCCACCGCGCGAAGTATTCGTTAAGCTTGATGGCTCATTTGCTGGTGGTATGGGTGGGGTCCGGGCTAGTGCAAATGCCAAAGCTGAGGCTTGGGAAACTAGCCAGCCTTACATCGAAACTATCAGAACGCTGTTCAGAAAACTCGCGCTGAATGAAATCCCTCAAGGGTTCACGATGACAGCGACACCGCGCGAACTCGCAGCAAAGGCACCTAAGTGTTCTATCCCTGGGCTGTCGGTTGATTTCGCAGCAGGCCAGTACATGGCTGGCCATAACCTGAATGTTTATGTCGGCGTAGCGCGTAACGACAGCCAGGATCTGGTTGAGTTTCGTGAATCTCAGTGTGCAAACTGGAATACAGCAGCCATCACCAGCTGGCCACTGAAGGTGCTGGAGCCAGGACAGCGCACAGAGGTCTATGTGGCAGTGAAGCAAGGGCATGCTCCTAGCTCGATGTCTCAGCGTCCATCCCTGATAGGAGGCCGGAATTGAATTTGATGCAGCAATGGGGGCAGCTGACCCCCAAGGTCAAACGGCTGGTTGCGGTATCTGCAATCGGTGTAGTCATCCTTGGTGCTATGGCACTGACCACCTCGCCACCAGAAGAGAAAAAACAACGAGGACGCCATGAATCCATCAAGAGCATCCTGACTGATAAGAACACGCGGGACGTTGGCATCGACTCAATTTCTGGCTCCCTGAAAGCGCTGGAAAATAGGATGAAGGGAGTTGAGCGCGAGCAAGAGCGCATAAAGAAAGAGGGAGTAAATCAAAAGCCTGACTCAACCTCGGAAGAAAATACGGCTGAGAGCGCTCGCATGAGGGCTGATATTGACCGTTTGATTGATATGGTCGAGGCGAAAAATCCTGCCCCTCCCAAAGGTGATGAAGCTGGAAAGGGGGCTGAAGCTGGAGGGAGCAAGCCTGGTGGGGAACCAGCTGTGGTGCAGCAAAGCTATATTGATCAGAAAGTGGACTTCAACGACCCTGCCTCGGTATTCAAATCCGCACCTCTTCCCCACACCAAGAAAATTCGTCAACACGATCATCCAGGAGGAACAGACACTGGTGAAAGTGACGACAAGCAGGTTGCAGGTCTGAATGCAGAGCAGCAAGAAATGCGGATCGTAAGTATTTCTCAAGCAGAAGAAAAGTCGAAGTCGAAACCCAAAGAGGACGAGTCGCAAACCATGTCGTATTTGCCAGCAGGTTCCATTATTACTGGAACGCTGATAAATGGTATGGATGCTCCTACTGGTCAAGGTGCGCGCAAAGATCCATTCCCATCAACTCTACGCATTCAGAAAGAGGCAATTCTGCCTAACAAGTTTCGCGCCGATGTCAGAGAGTGCTTCATGATTCTCTCTGGGTATGGGGACCTAAGCTCAGAGCGTGCGTATTTACGCGGTGAGACATTCTCTTGTATCAGGGAGGATGGTGGAGTTATTGAAGCTCGGCTTGACTCGTATGCGGTTGGCGAAGATGGAAAAGCTGGTGTAAGAGGTCGATTGGTTTCAAAACAAGGACAGATGGTCGCTAAAAGCCTGATTGCTGGTTTCTTAGGCGGAGCATCAAAAGCAATGGACGTTAATGTAGTCCCAACCATCAACACGACTGGCTCAAATCGAACCGAATTCCAGTCTCCATTGTCTTCCGATCTTTTCCAAGGCGCGGCAGTTAAGGGGGCATCGAGCGCATTAGATCGAATTGCCAAGTTCTATATCGAAATGGCGGAAGGTATTTTCCCAGTCATTGAGATCGATGCTGGGCGCCAATTGGATGTGATTGTGACGCGCGGCGCGCGACTGCAGATCCGCAACCTGAAGCGCAAGCGCTAGAACAAAACATGAATTGTCCGAAACGGGCAATTTGGAGGTGAAGCAAAAAATGAAGTTGTCCTTACGATCCGTTCAACGTGTGATTCTTCCCGCTGTAGCAGTGCTGCTCAGTGGCTGCTCGATGATGAATATCGGGGCAGAGGATTACGGATGTCCAGGCCTTCCGAACGGCGTGCAATGCATGTCAGCTCGGGATGTCTATGTCGCTACCAACAATGGGCAAGTTCCTGCCCCAATGGTCAGGGGAAGGGAGGCTGAGCAGCATGAAGCTGAGATGGTCCACAAGACCGGCGTAGGTAAATCCAATGAATCGGGCGTTAAGCAGGCGAGTCCAAACGATGTGGTTGATAACTATGTGGCCCCAAGGTTGCCTGATCGCCCGGTCCCAATCCGAACACCAGCTCAAGTCATGCGGATTTGGGTTGCTCCATGGGAGGACAGCAATGGAGATCTGAACACTACTGGATACATATACACAGAAATTGAACCCAGGCGCTGGGTGGTCGGTGAACCGATGACGGCCTCCGATCCAGTGCTCAGGCCACTTCAATCACTGGACGCACCAACGACAGGCATCGGCAATACCGCGATGAGTGCAGAGCGTGAAGCTCGCCTGGAGAGACAGCGAGAGGAGAGGGAGATTCGCCAAGAGCAGATACAGCAACAGCGAGAAATCGCCTCTCAAAAACGGAATCGACTTAATTAAACAATAGGAGTTCAAGCATGAGCACACTCACACACAACAAGCTGATTGCCCTGAGCCAGAGCAATTTCGTGGCAAAGGTCAAAAAGAAGCATTTGATCGCTGGTGGCCTGGTACTGGCAAGCATCGTTGTTCTGATGACCCCTGACTTCGCATTGGCGGGCGGCGGTGGCTCCGAGTTCGACGATGTATGGAACACCCTCAAGGACTGGACACAAGGTACGCTGGGTCGCATTGTGGCGGGCGCAATCATCCTGGTGGGCATCATCGGCGGAATTGCACGTCAGAGCTTGATGGCCTTTGCCATGGGCGTTGGCGGTGGCATGGGCCTCTACAACGCGCCAACGATCATCGAATCCATCATGTCGGCAACCATTCCGGTAGCCCACAAAGCAGTGCCAAGCCTGATCACGATGTGCAACGGCCTCGGCTGCTAAGTCAACCGGCAAAATCAAGACATCGAAAGAGCGCCCAAGGGGCGCTCTTTCTTTTTCAGGGATCGGGTGAAAGTGCTTGGGTTGCCCATTATGGGCTTCCACCGAAGAGAGACTTTAGCAGCCTCAAGACTAGACTGGAAACATCTATAACTGGGGTTTCGCATGCGAAAAAGTTTCTTGCTCGCCGTTCTGTCTGGTGCGTTGTCCATAGCAAACGCAGCACCACTTGAAATTACTGATGCTCGTGGTGCGAACATCGAAGACATGGTGAAGCTGCCTGTTAAAGGGCTTCAGGCAATTCAAAGTAAGGGGCAAATTATGTTCGTTAGCGATAACGGACGATTTGTATTTACTGGCCAAGTAATTGATCTTTGGTCCAAAAAAGAGCTGAGCACTATGAAACAGATGCGGGACGCATCTGAAACTCTCAACTTCAAAGCACTTGGCCTCGACCCCAAAAGCTTGAACGCAATCAGCATTGGTACAGGGAAAAATGAGGTCGTGGTATTTGTAGACCCATACTGTGCTGTGTGTCACAAGTTGATGACCGAATCAAAATCATTGCTGAAAGACTATACGTTCCGCTTTATTGTTGTTCCTGCACTAGGCGATAAATCGAACGTGCTTTCCAAGCAAATATTCTGTGCAAAGGATAAGAATAAAACATTCGAAGCCTTCACGACTAATGCAATTCAAAGCTTAGCCCAAATCCCCAACTGCAATACTGAAGGGTACGACAAGACACTTATTGCAGCCCAGATTTTGGGCGTTGAAGGTGTCCCTATGGTAATAGCTCCCAATGGACGATATGCGAAAGGCTATCCTGCAAAGATGGCTGAATGGCTTGCGGGGAATAAATAATGCTGGCAACAATTCGAAAAGTTGAAGGCGACACATATATTCCTGCCTCATGCAGAGCCGCCACTCTTTTTCCGGTACTCGCATATGATGAAGATCAAAAGCTATTTATCTGTGATGATCAAACAGTAGGCTTTGGGTTCATCTGTCAGCCTCTCAATGGCGCAGATGAAAAAATACAAGATCGTGTTAATGGGTTCATGACACAGGACTATCCCAAAAACACGATAGCTCAATTTTTCTCGTTTCGCTCCCCTGACATTAGCCAAGAAATCTACAAAATTCTTGGTCTGAGAGATGGATTTCGACATGAGATTCTATCCGCGACTATCCAAGAGCGTGCTGAATTCTTAAAAAAGCATACTCGGGAAAGAATAACGGCCACGAATGATCGAGGTATCTATGATAACGGGATCGTACATGATCAAAAATTGATCATATCTTTCAAGGTACCAATCTCAGGTCGCTTCCCAACTGAAAAAGAGTATCTGGAACTGAAACAGATACGAACGAAATGTGAAGCTTCAATTCAGAGCATAGGTGTTGCACCGCATGCAATGACTTCAGCTCAATACAAGCGTGTGATGGGGACCATCCTTAATTGGGGCACTGATGCGAGTTGGAAGCACGAGAATGACAATCTCGATCAGGACAAAGCTATATGCGATCAGCTTCTGGACTTTGATACGCAAATAGATGTCTATAAGAACAAATTAGTCATTGGTGACTATCACGTCAAAGTTCTCTCAGCCAAAAAGACACCAGACAAAATGTTCTTTGGTGATGCACTGGCATATATCGGGGATCTGGCTGGTACTGATTCAGGGGTCAAGGAAAACTACTTCATCTGTATGAATGTTTTCTATCCTGACCATGAATCGGAAAAAACGAAACTTGAACGCAAGCGGCAATTCACGGTGAACCAGGCGTATGGACCGCTGCTGAAATTTGTTCCTGTATTGGCCGATAAAAAGCACAGTTTCGATGTTCTGTATGAATCGTTGAAAGAAGGCTCCAGGCCCATTAAGACAACATACACGTTGGCTATCTTCGCTCCGACAGCTGAGCGAGCCGAAGAAGCTGCGACTAAAGCGCGAAATATCTGGCGAGAGTCACGATTTGAAATGATGGAGGACAAATTTGTTTGTCTTCCAATTTTTATTAATCATCTCCCATTGTGCACTGATCGCAAGGCAATTCTTGATTTATATCGCTACAAAACGATGTCCACAGAGCAAGTGGTTCCAATGTTGCCGATATTTGGTGAGTGGAAAGGAACTGGGACATTCCATGCAACATTGATATCCCGCAACGGGCAAATCATGAGCCAGTCGTTACATGACAGCGATACCAACAAAAACTTGGTCATAGCGGCTGAATCTGGTTCTGGAAAGTCGTTTGAAGTAAATGAACTCATTACTTCATATCTTTCTGAGGGTGCGCAGGTCTGGGTTATTGATGCTGGGCGATCTTATGAAAAGCTCTGCGCAACATTGAAGGGGGAGTTTGTGCACTTTGGGGAAAACTCCAAAGTTTGCTTAGCCCCATTTGCAAATATTGAAGAGTTTGACGAAGATGAAGATGCAATTAATGCGAATATTGCAGCAATGGCATCTGCAAAGGGAACCCTAGATGAGTGGCAGATAGCTTCATTGAAACGTGTCATTAACGAAATTTGGCATGAAAAGGGAAAAAAGACACAAATCGACGATATTGCGGAACGATGCTTGAAGAGTGGTGATACTCGATTAAGCGATATTGGGACTCAGTTGTATGCATTTACATCGAAGGGTAGCTACGGTAAGTATTTCAAGGGCGACTTTGCAACACAGTTCCAATCCCAATTAACAGTGGTTGAGCTTGACGACCTGCAAGGACGAAAGCATTTGCGTCAGGTTGTCCTTCTGCAGCTTATTCAGCAGATCCAGAACGAAGTTTTCCTGGGTGAAAAGAACAGAAAGAAGGTTGTAATCATTGATGAGGCTTGGGACCTGTTGAAGGAGGGGGAGGTTGCTGTATTCATGGAGCACGCATACCGAAAGTTCCGTAAGTATGGCGGTTCTGTGATTATTGCCACGCAATCAATTAATGACCTTTATGAGAATGCCGTAGGTCGAGCAATTGCGGAAAACTCTTCTAGTATGTACCTGCTAGGACAAACAGCAGAATCGGTGGAATCGGTTAGGGCAACAAAGCGACTGTCATTGTCAGATGGTGGGTATAACACACTTCTAACGGTGCACACAGTCCAAGGCGTATATTCAGAGATTTTCTTGAAAACAAAAGCGGGCATTGGTGTAGGGCGCTTGATTGTTCCTGATTTTCAGAAGCTACTCTATTCAACCAACCCGGTTGATACTAACCAAATTAAAAGATCTTTTGATCAAGGCTTTAGCTATGCTGAGGCTATCCGTCACGTAATTAGAGAACGCCAGCAAGGGGTACGTCAATGATTTCCAAAACAACATTCGCAATTTTCTCTGTCGTCCTGGTTGCTATGAATGCAGCTGGATATTACTACCTAGATAAAAAAATTGATAAGAGGCTTAGCCAGATTCCTAATATTGCAGTTGTCGATCTGACGAAATTGGCCTCTAGTTACCCGCAGGGGGCTACGCCTCAAGAAGTCGATGCGCTCATGGTGCAGACCAATAATGGAATTCTGAAGCTGAAAGAGGCCGGATATCTGGTTATTGACGCCGGGGCAGTCTTGGCTGCTCCACAAGACATTATTGTGGATCAGGAACTATTTAAATGAAGCTTGTTGTCAAGAAGCAGGCTTGGAAGGTCTATTTACCTAAGTTAGCATCAGTAGGTCTTTTTATACTTCTAGGCGGCGGTGCATTTATGTCTCGCTACCGTATTGGAATTGATTCGCAAATTGATAGGTGTATACCAAACTATTCGGTGTATCTAATTGATCTGAAAAATCAAAATATTGAGAAAGACAAGATATACGCATTCAAGGCAAACGGACTCCAGCCGTTGTTTAAGGATGGAACTTGGATGGTGAAATATCTTCGCGCAATTCCAGGAGATGTGGTCGAGGTTGATCCGCAGATGGATGTGAAAGTTAACGATAGGACACTGGCAAGCGGCCTGCCATTGATCATGAAGATTGGAGGAACCGAGAAGAGCTTTGTGGGGAAGAAGAAGCTTATGGATGATCAATACTGGGTTATGGGAAGCAGCTACACCAGCTTTGATTCGCGTTACTGGGGAACCATCAAACAGGAGCAAATAATTGGTCGCGCATATCCGATTTTCTAAGGTGATTTCGCTTCTGTTGCTTATAGGAGCTACTTACCCATCCATGGCCTCCGACCTCAAAGCTGCGGATGTCGAGATGATGCAGCGAGGCAAGGACAAAGCGATAAGCGGTGCATCACTGCTGGATCTCAGCACCCTGCAGAACAAGCACATGAGTGCAGCAGACAGCGATGCTCGGCAGTTCTACGAGCAGCTGAAAGAACAGGGTCGCATACAGATGAGCACGCCAGGGCAAAGCAGTGCTCCTGGCCAGCAGCCAAAGGACCAGACGGATAGCTATACCTCTCTTGTTTTTGCATCGTTCTCCCTCGGTGAAGCAGCGATGAAGGAGCTGATGGATGATGTTGCTGGTCGTAGAGATACCGTCATCGTTCTGCGCGGTGTAGCTCCGGGCGAGAGCTTGGCCAAGGGAATAGCCAGAGTCCAGTCGATGGCTTCGAGCAGGAAGGTGATGCCTAGCATCATCATCAATCCGACGCTGTTTCGAGAATTCAACGTCAATGCAGTGCCAACTGTGGTGCTTTTGAATAAACCTGACAAAAGCAATAACTATAAGGTCAAATCAAAAGTTTCTGGGATTGGCTCTGTTGATTGGCTCAAGAGGAAGTTTGCCGAGAATAATAAAGTCGAACAAGGCAACTACGGGCCTACAAGAGATATATCTGAACCAGACATAATCGAAGTGGCTAAGGCTAGGCTTGCATCGATTGATTGGGACGAGAAAAAGAGAAATGCAATTAAGAATTTCTGGAAGAACCAGAAGTTCATACCATTGCCAACGGCGAATGAGGACGCTAAAAGAATAATTGACCCTACCGTCCTGGTTGCGAAGGATATTTCTTCTGCAGATGGGAAAGTCATTGTGAAGTCTGGCACTACGATTAATCCACTGACTTTGCGTTCGTTCACACAAGCGGTCATAGTCTTCAATCCAAATGATCCTTGGCAAAATCGATTTGCGAAGGTGAAGGCAAAAGAGCTTTTGAAACAGAAGAACGTTTCTTCAATTTCATTCATTGCAACCGAGATCAATATTGAAGACGGATGGAAGTCATACAAAAGCATCACTGAGTCGCTTGGTGCGCCAGTTTTCCTTCTGACTCCTGATGTTAGAAATAGGTTTGAACTTCGTGTGACCCCCTCAGTTATAACTGCGACAGACAGAAAATTTGAAGTTGCAGAGTTCAAGAAGGTGGAGACACAAAAATGATTACCTTCTTGCCGGTCTTTCAACCTATCAAGAATGTCTCAGACGGATCTAGCCTGTGTGCTGAGGTGCTATCAAGATGGAAGACTCCAGACGGTAGACTCCATGCGCCAGGGCAGCTTAATTTGAATCGAATTGACTGGCGAAAGATCGACAGAGGGGTAATAAATTACCTGCTTTCACATAAGAAAGATATTGTTAAGAAGATAGATCATATTTTTATCAATGTCTCCGCGCAAACTTTGCTTGATAATGCCCACTTCTATCAGTGGGTCGATTCAATTAAAGAACTAATTGAAGATGGAAGTTTGAAAGTCACGATTGAAATCACGGAGCAAGTTCCTGACGACCTGCTTGAGCGCCGATGGTGTGATATAGCCATTGAGTCTATAACGATGGCTATCGATGACTTTGGTGTTTGCAACTCAACATTTTCTCGGTTGAAATCATTCCCATGGCTGTATTGCAAAGTTGAGGTGGCTGGAATTGAATCGCTGATATCTGATAATGCGGCGAGGATATTTATTGATGCTGGAATTAAGTTGATTGCAGAGAAGGTTGAAACACTTGATCAAGCAAACTTTGCAAGCAATAGAAATATTTCCCTTCAGCAAGGCTATATCCACTACAAGCCATTGCCGATTCAATCTTTGATGTTAGATGTCAAAGAAAGCACATATGCATATTAAAAGATTACTGGTCGCAATTTGGCTGTTGATGATGTCTAGCCTCAGCAATGCAGAGGTTGGTTGCTATAGCGCGGACTTGATTGGTCCAAAACTGTTCACGGATATTTGTTGGTCATGCATATTTCCGATACGAGTTGCCGGGATTCCAATAAGCGGCCCTGGTGGGAGCTTTCCCGAAGATTCCGTCACATCACCTCTGTGCGCCTGCGAAGACACAAATGGTATCCCCAGGCCAGGGATTACAACTTCGATGTGGGAGCCTGCGCGACTCGTAGAGTTCCAGCGTGTGCCTGGTTGTTCATCGGTGTTGAATGGGATCAGATTTCCGTTTGATCGCCTGAATCAGGGGAACCATTCGAACAGCACGCATGATGGCTCGGATGGGACATTCATGCATTACCATTTCTACGCGTTTCCATTATTGATCATGATGGACTTGTTCGTGAACCAGAAATGTAATCCTGATGGGTACATGGATCTGGACGTAATGTATATGTCCGAGTTAGATCCAACCTGGAATAACGATGAGCTTGCATTTTTTACTAACCCAGAGGCGGCTGCAGTAGCGAATCCTATTGCAGCTGCAGCTTGTTCAGCGGACGCGATTGCATCAACAGCAGGGAAACCACTCAAGCAAATGTTCTGGTGTGCCGGGTCCTGGGGGGCGTTGTACCCATTAAGTGGTAATCAGAATGGTGGAAGAGGGGTGATTCGTGAATCCAGTCTTCTAAAAACACGCGTTCTTGCCGCTCTGCATCGCCGTGGCTTGTCGTGGAAAACAATGGGTAGCGATGCCTTATGTGGTGGCTATATATCTCCTACGCTTCCAAAAACTCAGTACAAGTTCAATCTGGTAGCTCCAATTCCTGAGGCAAATTCGTCCCATGTCGTTGGCGAATCGACGCTGACCTGGGGAATTGCTAAAACTATTCCGTCAATTGGTCAAGATCCGGTTTACATGGTCTGGCGTTGGAATGATTGCTGCAATACCAAAATAGTTCAGTGAGTCAAATGATGATATTTAAGAGATTGATTTCTGCGCTTCTTGTTATTGGTCTGACAGTCAGTCCGATATATCCCTCCGCGCAAACAAAAAATAATAATGACAGCTTGGCTAATGCAGGCCGTGAAGCTCAGAGCTTTGGGAAGTCTTTATCTGAAACTGTCAGAAGTAGGGATAGCTCTAACAATAATGGCACTTTGAATTTGAACGGTAGCAGTGTCAATATTAATGATCTCTATCCTTCTACTAGCAGCTCAAACGCTAGGCCTCAGAACTACTATTTTCCAGGTGGTGCAGCACCAAGCATCAATGACCTGGGCGGCGTGTATAACGATTCCAATAATATGGATAAAGTTGGCTCGACAACTGACAAATCGCTGTACCAAGACTCTCTGAGTGACAACCCGTCTATATCGGGTGCTGCCTATAAAATATTGCTTAACGCGTCTAATCGGTCTAGGCCTGACTTTGCCAATGACCCTATGTTGAATCAAAGCAAGGATACATTCAACAATATTGATGAAATCACAAAGAGCTTTGGGGATTGCTCAAGCACAAGTGAAGTCATTAAGACAAAAAACAAAAAGCACATTCCAGAATACGAACGTTGCGAACGCATTGTTAAGCCAGCCGGTGCATGCAAGATCACTCATACGATGGGTATTGAGCATCAGGTAGCCGATGTATTTGTGGCTGGTCAAGGCAGAACATGGCTCACGGTAGAGTTTGACCTCAAAAATGGGACTGGCCACACGGTTGCGCCAACTGATGGTGTTGCCTTTGCGATGAATATTCCAACAGTAAAGTTTGAGGATGTCTGCAGTGGTGCAAGTAACTATAAAACAGACTTAGTAGGTTCGTGGGACTGGATTGAACACGGCCTTGATGGAATTGTTGACTCAACTGTTCATTACCGCGTGCTGGAGTTCCCTACATGCGGCAATAACCTGTTAGGGAAAGTTCAGATCCAAGATACATCTGTTTCCGATGACACAAAATTTATTCTCGGTGGAAAATTCTCGCTGCGATTGATTAAACAGAAGCCTGATGTCTGGGCATCAGACTCATGTATTTCTGATGCTCAGTCCATTGGGCAGAATTTCTGTACTGGAAATGTTAGTGTCGATATTGGTCCACCAAGCGACCAAGAGTGTGTGGATATTGGTGGTGTTCGTATATGCCCCGGAGATCCATTCTTCAACTCGTTGACGCCATCACCGATCAAAGGGCTTCCAACGTTAACCCAGTCTGCTTCTGTCTCTGAAATTCAATGTAATTTCAATGTGGGACAGATGGATTGCTGGACTGATCCGCAAGGAGTTCAACATTGTCCTCATAACGATGGCACAAATCAAAATTCATGCGGCAAGTATGAGAATAATAACAAATGCGGATTTGTTTCAACTTCGTGCCTCGATGGAGCCAAGGATGAGAACGGGAAATGCTATGTTTTTGAAGATACATATGATTGTGGCCATGATGTTGATGTAATCGACTATACAAAAAATACTCAATATTCATGCTCGGGGCCGATTAAATGCATGGGATCTGAGTGTCTTGATATATCTTCTGAACAAAACGGTGATTTTGCGAAGGCTGCGGCTTTACTTAATGCAGCACAGTTTATTGCGCAAGATATGCAGTGCTCTGATTCTGCTGGAGAAGAGGGCGGTGATGGTAACGTGGATGAAGGCTGTAAGGTGTTCAGTGGTACGCCTGGTCAATGCAAAATTGCGGTTGGCGGAATTCAGAATTGTTGTGAGAAGCCTGAGAATATCTCGCTAGCTGATTACATCACTATGCTAATGGCCATGCCCAAGCTTGACTCGGCCATCATGAACTTGGAGTCTGGGAGTGTTGTGCGAGGCTCATATCAAGTCTTGCGTGATCCAGTGGTTTCAGGTTGGCAGGAAGTTACAAAGCCCTTTGCTTCGTTTGCAGAGAATATTGGTGGCTCGGTCGATGCTTTTACAGCGCCTATTAAAGAGGTTTATAACCAGATTATTGATTCAGTCAAAAGTACGATACAGGATGTCATAAAGAACTCAATTCAGAATGGCATGACATCGGCAGGAGCCGAAGCCGGTGTTGCCGCAGGCACTGCAAGTGAGTTGAGTCAGCAG
Organism: Comamonas sp. Z1; assembly: GCF_008121555.1. Taxonomy (NCBI): domain Bacteria; kingdom Pseudomonadati; phylum Pseudomonadota; class Betaproteobacteria; order Burkholderiales; family Comamonadaceae; genus Comamonas; species Comamonas sp. Z1. The sequence continues at coordinate 15,516 of NZ_VOQT01000013.1, read as the reverse complement.
GCTGCAACTGATGCAGCAAATATGATGGCGCAGGTTGGGAATATAGCCAGCACTGTTATGACTGTTTATACGGTCTATGTTGTATCAATGATGATGATTCAGCTAATCTGGGCTTGCGAAAAAGAAGAGTTTGAACTTAATGCGAAAAGATCGCTAAAGAGTTGTCATTATGTAGGGTCGTACTGCAAGACAAAAGTGCTAGGCGCTTGTATCGAGAAAAGAGAGTCATACTGCTGCTATAACTCACCATTATCACGAATAATGAATGAGCAAATACGTGGACAAATGAATCTGGGGTTCGGTACAGCAAAGGCACCTAGTTGCGATGGATTGAAGATCGAGGACATTGGAAAGGTTGATTGGGATCAGATCAACCTGGATGAATGGCTCGGTATTCTAGGGGAGACTGGGCACTATCCGACACCAGAGACTTTGACGATGGATAAGTTGACAGGTTCTGGGAATATTCTTAATGACGGAAATAGGGTTAACTCTGTTGAAAGAGCCAAGAATCGGTTAGAAGGGGTTAACGTAGATGAGAAGCGAAAAGAGGCAGAGCGGAAAATAAACTCCGGTCATTAAAAGCAAAAAGGCCTTGAGGTTATTCCTCAAGGCCTTTTTTATGGGATCTACTTCACAAAGTAGTAGGCGTTGCCTTTTGACAGTATCATAGGATACATGCTGTTCTTTTTCTTTGACCTATCAATGTATGTGTCGTTTGGACTGGAGTAGATAAATACCCAACTTGGAAGAGTTACGCTTGTATTTTGAACTACATCCAATGTGTTAATGCTGCTCGTCCTCGAAATCTCCATTTTCATTGCGTTGTAATAGAAACCGTGACTTGACGTGAACGCCCAAGACTCCTTCTCTCCATTCTTGACGAATTCGGGTGTTGAAGTTTTGCTGGGCTTGAAGATATTCAGATAGATCACACAAGCTTTTGCGGAGCCTTGGTCGATGGATTCGCAATTAAGGTTGCTGTCTTCAATGAAGAACGAAGTCCCTTTTTCGCTCTTTCTTGTCTTGCTAAATTTCAAATTCTGCTTATTCAGGCTCTCATTCAGAGACTGAGAAACAATGTCAATCATTTTCGATTGAGCTTCTTCTGCGCTAGCTGCTTGAGAAGCAGGCATCCAGGCGACGATGCTGCTGCGCGCGCCATGCGAGTTCGGCGCGATTGCGCTGGCAATTAAATTCAGCCCCAAGCCTTGGGCATTAGACATGCCTGCCGTTGGATTCGCATATGCCACGGCTGCGGAAGCAGTGTTGAACATGCTGGACTCGGGCATCCCGGTATTGGAATTCTTGGGGGCGGACGCATCTTTTATGCCTGTTTCAAGCCCGCCTGCTCGCGCAATGTTGTATGCCAGCGAATGACCATCATCAAACGCGGCAGGTTTCTTCTCCATGGTCACACAGCCAGATAAGGCCGCAGTAAAAGTAAGCGCGGCCGCTGTTTGAATATTGAGTTTCATGTCAAATCCCCCTCTGTTAACAACTACCCATAATGGTATGGTAGCTCAAGAAAATGCAAGCTTCTGAGCGCAAAAAAGCCCGCCGAAGCGGGCTAAAACACAGATTCGAGAACCAAGTTTACCGTTAGGCCGCGACGGCCTCCGAAGAGGTTTCGGCCTGTCCTTCAGCCATGGCCAAAGCAACATCATCGTTGGCATGTTGGCTTTCATCTTGGCTGGTGCTGGGCGGTGCTTCTGCGTCTACCAGTGCGTCTTTGCCCTGCTTGCTGGCCGACCTGCGCGCGCGTTGTTCGATGCCCTGGATTCGCCCAGCGAGCTTGAACATCATTTGCTGCCACTTGTAGGTTTCGTTGGAGCGCTCCATGCCCTTGATAACGGTGGCCCACCACAAGCTGTCGAAGTAAGACACGAGTTCATCCAACTGCATCACGAGGCCCAGGAAGAGGGCACTTTGGGGAGTGCTCAGCTCCACATTGAATTCGCGCGCGTGGGTGTACACAGGTTGCTGAGTGATTCCGGCCTCTTTGACCTTGGCCTTGTTGACGCTCAAGGCGTCTGCGATTGCCGCGCGGAACTGCTGCAATTGCACATTGATCATGTCATTAACTTCATCCACGAAGTCGCCCCGATCAAGGATACGCAAGATAACTTCAGTGGAGAAGAAGGCTTGAGTTGTACGAGCAAAGCTGCGGTCCATGACTCGCTGAGCCTGGACGCTCCTCAAGCTGACGGTCTGCTTGAAAACGGGGCGGGAAACAGGATCACGCTGTTGCTCGCGTGCAGGCGTGTCTGCCTTGGGCTTGGCCGCCTTCGGTTGCTCTTTTGCAGGGTTATCGGTTGCAGAGACTGCACCGCTATTCGCTTCTGTCGCCATGTGTCGTGCTCCTTGTGATAGACGCACTGACGATATGGCTTGACCTTCAAAAAGCTTTACTAGATACGTGCCCATATTGGGCCATCTGAGCAACATTGAGCCGGGGCTTTTGCGATAAGCTGAAACCTCTCTTTGTTGCAGCCTCGGCTTCAACTTGAGTGAGGTAGCTGGCCTCCATAAACAAACAGCTTCCTTAACGTGCCTCTCGGCACTTTCAACCCACCTGGGGCATGTCTCCCAGATGGGGGTATTGCCCCTCAAACCGGAGCAATACCATGACTGCTATCACCTTCCTCTTCGTTCTGCTCTTGATCATCGTAGCCCTCGGCTTCGCTCTCAAGCTTTTCGTTGAAGGTATGCGCGGCCTTACGGCTGAACTACTTAGCCAATTGTCGAAGGTTCAATCCTTTGATAAGACGGCTTTCCTGAACGCGACTTTTTCATCCGTGAAAACCTCTGTTCAATCCTGCATTCAACTGTCATCGCACGTTACGCGCGGTGCCGTTGAAATGGCTTTCCCCGAGCCAATTCCAGTAGAGCCTGCTTTTGATTGGAGTGTCTATGACACTCCAGCTTGGCAGCGCAAGGGCATCCTTGTGTACTGAACCGATTGCGCTGTCCTCGGATGGCGTTTCCCTGAAAGACGTTAATAGCCCTCGGGCACACCAGCCCGTGAGGGTGAAGTGTGCCCAATCGAAATTGGAGTCCACCATGTCTACACCCATCGCTCAAACAGCGAGCTTTCAAACCAGCACAATCTTTGGCATGCCAGAGATTGGCAATTCCGCGAAAACCATCGGTTTTGTGGATATGTCCAATGCTTACATTCCCTCCGTCATGGCGGGTTTTGTGCATCGTCGTGAGTTCCTGCGTGAGGTTTTGGCCTTTCTCAACTCTCCTGACGGGGATGCCCTGTTTGTTACTGGTCCTACTGGATCGGGGAAAACTTCAGGCATCCTGCAAATTCTTGGCACGCTCAACTGGCCTACACAACAAGTCACCGGCAACGGCAAGATGGAATTGTGTGACCTGGTTGGGCACCATGCCTTGGTCTCTGAAAAGCCTGGTGAAACCCCATCCATGAAATTCATGTATGGCCCACTGGCAATAGCAATGAGAGAAGGGCATGCCCTTCTAATCAACGAGGTGGATCTGATTGACCCTGCTGAGCTTGCTGGCCTGAACGATGTCCTTGAAGGGCGTCCTCTGGTCATTGGCATGAATGGCGGTGAAATCATCAAGGCTCACCGCATGTTTCGCGTGATTGTTACGGGCAACTCGCGTGGCGCTGGTGATGTGTCTGGGCAATATCAAGGTGTTCAGATGCAGAACCTCGCGGCCATGGATCGCTATCGATTTACTGTTGTCTCTTATCCAGAGAAGGCAGTTGAGGAAGCGATAGTTACCAAAGCATCACCGAAACTTCCAAAGCAAATTGTTGAGGGTATGGTTCGCCTGGCTGATGATGTGCGCAAGCTCTTCATGGGATCGGACGGACAAGGTGGCCAGCTGGCCATTACGTTCTCAACGCGCACGCTGGTTCGCTGGGCGAAGCTTTCAACGAAGTTCAAGGGTGCTCCTAACCCTCTGGGATATGCGCTCGATTTGGCACTGCTCAATCGCGCGACACCCGAGGATGCCACTGCGATAACTCGCTTGGCCAAGGACATTTTTGGGGAGCAGTGGAAAGACGATACCCCGGCCACCCAGCCCTGAGATCGCCATGTCTCAAATCTTCCCTGGTCCAAAGATCAGTTGGAGCATGAAGGTGTTTACCACAGCCTCTGAGGACAAGTTCATCGAGGTTGTGAGAAGCGCTCTCAAGAATGCAGCTCTGAAAATGGGCTGCGAGTCACCGATTGGAGATGAACAGAATGTTGGCGTGCTCTTACGCGCTGGCGATTTGACTCTTTCCCTTTCGGGCAATTCCCTAACGGGCAACTCGTTCAATTTCGTCTACCGAGACGGAGCTGGTGAGTTGCTTCCGAATGGGGATCACGCGCCCTTGTTGGCCTTGTTCTTCCTTCAGAGCGAGATCAACAAAACAGGCCTTGCAACGGATCTGATCTCCCTGAGTGACGATTCCGGCACATCCTATGCGTTCCACGTATTGGATGACTTGAAGCCACTCATGTTGGAGTGGGACATACCATGGGATGTTGTGAGATTGGATGCTGTGGCTCTTGGGCTTGCAGTGCCAATCTTCAACTTCATGGATCTGTCCTGTGACGATACTGAGGACGCTTTTTTCTAACCAAACCCAATGGGGGCTTCAACCCCCTGGCGGGGATGGCCTCTGCTTCACCAATTCGGAGGCCATCATGGCATCAGTCAACAAGGTAATCATCGTCGGCAACCTGGGCAAAGATCCAGTTTGCCGCAACGGCAACAATGGCAGCGGCCAGCTTTTTGCGAACTTCTCCGTTGCCACGACAGAACACTGGACCGACCAGGCCTCGCAAGAGGCTAGGGAGCGCACAGAATGGCACTCGATTGTGCTGCGTGGCCGACTCGCTGAAATAGCGCGCGACTACCTGCACAAAGGCTCACAGGTTTATTTGGAAGGCACACTGCGCACGCGCAAGTGGGTCGATCAAGAAAACGGAGTTGAGCGCTTTATCACTGAGATTCACTGCGACAGCATGCAAATGCTGGGCAGCCCGAATCAAAGTTCCGGGGGTGCTCCAGCTCAGCAGAACCACGCACACCAACGTGCAGCGGCTCCAGCTCGTGCGCCTTCTCATGCAAGCAATGGTTATGCCCAACAGTCGCAATCTTCGTCTCGTCCCTCAGCTCGTGCTCCGGCACCAGCTCAAGGCCGTGGACAGGGATCGCAAGCTGGTGGGTCCACCAGAGCTGCCAATTCCCAACCCATTCGCGGACAAGGCGGTGGGGGAGGAAGAACTGACGACGACATTCCGTTCGCTCGTCTTCACTACATGGCCGGTGGTTAAACACTAGGTCCATTTCTGTAACCCAACGGGGCGCTTGTATCCCCGGTGGGGGACATAGCGCCCAAATTGAATCGAGGTCACTATGTCCCAAGAGCAAAGCTCGCAAAATGAATCAACACTGATGGGCCGCTTCGGCGCGCGTTTTGGGGTTGATCCACACAAGCTCTTCGATACCTTGAAGGCTGTTGCCTTCAGACAAAGAGAAGGGCATGCGCAGCCTACCAATGAGCAAATGATGGCTCTGATGATCGTGGCTGAGCAGTACGGTTTGAATCCCTTCTTGAAGGAGATTTACGCCTACCCAGACAAAAACAATGGGATCGTTCCTGTTGTTGGCGTCGATGGCTGGAGCAACATTGTCAACGCGCACCCTCAGTACGACGGCTTTGAAGTGGTTTATTCCGAATCAAAGGTTGAAGTAACGGGAGTGAATTTTCCAGTTCACGAGTGGATCGAAGTGGTCATACACCGTAAGGATAGGACCGTTCCCTCCCGTGTCCGTGAATTCATGGATGAGTGCTATCGCCCTCCAACTCAAAGGAATGGGGCGCATGGTGCCTATCAAATCAATGGCCCATGGCAAACGCACGCTAGACGGATGTTGCGCCATAAGGCTTTCATTCAGTGCGGGCGTCTGGCTCTTGGCTTTACTGGAATCTTTGACCAGGATGAGGCAGAACGCATCATCGATGCTGATTCGAATGTGGTTGGAGCCTCCGTCAAGGTGGTGAAAACACAGGATGATCGACGTACTGCCAGCTCAGCTGAGGATGTGGCCAGCACGCAAGGGAATGCTCCCCTGCAGTTGACGCATGAGCAGCTGGAGCCATTGCTACAGCAACTGCTGAATCGCACACTGCCGAATCAAACATGGAATGTCGCTCGTCAGTACGTCGAGCAACGCTTTACAGGTGAAAACCTTGAAAGAGCGAGGACCTTCCTGAATGACAAGCAGATGGAGCACATGCCTAAGCCAGAGCACGACTATGAAGCGATGCAGCAACGCAGAGCCAGTGGTCAGGCGGAACGCTCAGAACGTGTGATGCCACCACTTGACGATCTTGTCCTGCCTCCAGGCGGGCTTGATTCTCAAGCTGAATCCAGCTTCTTCTAAGGTGCTGGTTTTATCAACCCCGTGGGGAGAAATCCTCCGGGGTTTCTCTATTCCTTCAACAGAATGGAGTTCATGTGAAATTCATTGACTTGATTCAAGGCTCTGAAGAGTGGCTTGCTTGGCGTAAAGGCGGCGTTACAGCAACCGATGCGGCAGTGCTAGTCGATCAGTCTCCCTACAAGACCGAATGGCGCTTGTGGGCAGAGAAAACAGGGTATGCGGTCGAGCGAGATTTGAGCAGTAATCCGTTCGTGAGGCATGGCCTTGCAATGGAGCCTGCTGCCCGAGCTGCTGCAGAGATCTATTTCGATGATCTCTTGCTGCCCATGTGTGCCCAGGCTTCGCACAACCCCTTGCTGAGGGCGTCTTTGGACGGACTCAACAAGGACAGTGAACCTGTGGAAATGAAGTGCCCATCAGAGGCTACCTGGATCGAGGTCACAACGTTGCGTCAGAACAGTAAGGCTTTCAAGTTTTACTACCCTCAGGTGCAGCATCAGATCCTTGTTACAGGGGCCAAGAGAGGGTGGCTGGTTTTCTATTTTGATGGCCAAGTTGAAGTGTTCTGCATCCCTCGGGACCAGGCACTGATCTCTCAGATAGAGGGCGTTGCCCCAATCTTCTGGGATAAGGTCGTTAAGAGACGAGAGCCGCAAAAGGACCCAGCGCGCGACCTCTACATCCCCCAGGGTGAAGAGATGGCCAACTGGTTGTATCAAGCCGAGGAGTTCCGCTTGCTGCAGGGACAGATCTCGGAATTGGAAGAACGCCTAGAGGTGATGAAGGAGCGCCAGTCGGCCTCACGCGCTGCGATGCAGGGCATGATGGGCGATTACATGCACGCAGACTATTGCGGTGTCATGGTGACGCGCTATGTGCAGGTAGGGAAAATTGACTACGAGAAGCTGCTAGCCGACAAGTCTGCAGGCGTGACTCAACAGGAGATTGACTCTTACCGGCGAAAGTCAACCGAGCGATGCCGGGTTACTTTGACAAACGATATGGCACCACGCCTGATCGTTGACAAAGGGGTCACAGATCCCGTCAAGGACCTATCATTGGACGTTGAATCCTTTTACATTTAGGGAAGTCTTTTTGGCAGGGGATTCGCGCAAGCGAGTCCCCTTCTGAAAAGCAGATTTTGTTCCCTCTGGGAGCGAAAGTGTGAAGTAGCTGGCTTCCTAAAACAAACAGCTTTTTATCAACCCTTGGGGTGTGTCACACCCTTGGGGGAGTGGTGCACCTCTTTTCGGAGAGCACCATGACACAAACCAATTCCACCAAGATCAACCATCTGACTCAGCTGTGTGTTGTACATGCAGACTTTGACATTTGGAGCGGGCAGGTTCGCCTGACCGCTGACGATCTGAAGCTTGGAGCAGGGGGAGAGATCCCACCTGAAAAAATTGCCCAACTGGGTACTAAGAAGATCTGCGATCCCGCACAGCTGAAAGGCTTTCATCGGGTCAAAGCAGAGACTCGACGCACATTGCTGCGCATCGGCATGAAGTTCATGGACGGCGTAGCAATTCCATTGACCAAGATGGATGAGGTGTGCAAGAAAATGGGCGAAGTGCAAACTGAGTTCGATGCACTGCGCACCACTTTCATCGCAAACTACAACGCTGCGATAGATAGCTGGTGCAAGGAAAATCCTCAATATGAGACGGCAATCCGCTCAGGCGCGCTTCCACAATCCGTTGTGGAAAAGCGCCTCGGGTTCGATTTCCAGATCTTCAAGATCGCGCCTACTGATGATGCAGAGCTGAGCACTCGCCTTGAAGAAAAAGTTCATGGCCTGGGCGATGACCTCATCAACGAACTGATAGAGGAAGCAGATAAGTTCTATGAAGACCGCTTGCTGGGCCGTGACAAATGCGGCATTGGCACCAAGCAGACTTTGCAGAACCTGCGAGACAAGCTCGATGGGCTGTCGTTCCTTAACTCAAAAATCAAACCGCTTGTCGATCTTCTCAATGAAACGTTGAATGGGTACAAAACGTATGCTGTTGGCCGCGATGTCACAGGTCCGTTTTTCCATCAGCTGACCGCCACAATGCTCATCCTGAGCAGCAAGGCGCGAATTGAGCAATATCTCAACGGAGCGATTTCAGTCAAGGCAGAAGCGGCGACTCTGGAGGCCTCAGCCTCCCAGAATCAAAGCTACGCCTCCGACTCTTCAACTGCCGAGATGCAACCGCAATCTGCAGAGGGTGATCTGTTCACATCCGTGGACAGCGCACCAGCACCGGCACAAGCGTCCAGCAATCCAGCTGATGCGTTTATTGCCGACCTCGACCGCTTCTTTGGCACGCACGCACGCACAGAGACATCGATTCAGCCCCAGGCTGCAGAGGTGGTTCATCGTGTCGATGTAGAAGTGCTTGAAGCGCCTGCAGGTACTGTGTCAGAAGCCAGCGAGCCTGCACAAGGCTCGGTGGTTATCGACGTTGAAGCCACTTTTGTCCCTACTGATTCTGTTACGCAAGCACAGACTGAGGGCCAGCAGGCAGTTGTAGTGGGAGTTGAGGAGGAGCAAGCAGAAGTTGAAGCTGGAAACAGCAACAACGATGCCTCTTTCCAGCTTGCCACCATTGGTGATGACGACGAAGACGGCTTTTTCTAAGCAGTCCTAAGCGCATCATTTTTAACCCAAGGGGAATCCTAGCCCCTTGGGGCTGGGTTCCCCATACCTCTTGAGGGAAGACCCATGGCCAAACAGAACCGAAATACTATCTATACCGCATTGCCCATCGTGGCAACTGCTTATGGAGACAAGTTTGGTGTGAAAGTCCGTATAGGCCAAGACGTGGCCTATACGGATGGGAAAACGATTGTTATCCCGAACGTTCCTCACGATTATCCATACATGGATGTTGTGTGGGGCTACATGGCGCATGAAGCCGCGCATGTGCGGTTCACTGATTTCAGTGCACCGCGACGCGCAGGTCTGCATGCCGAACTGACCAACGCTTTCGAAGATTGCCGCATCGAGCGGGCGATGATGGACTTGTACCCAGGTACTGCCACGACGCTCAACGAGGTTGCGAACTACATGGCAAGGGTCGGTCACTACTCCCATCTTAGAGATGATGAGCATCCAGCTCAGATCCTGGTGGGTTACTGCCTCTATTGGCTGCAAGCGAGGGCCGTAGGTCAACCTGTGATGGCGTCTTATCTGGCAACTGCGCAGCCCGTTCTGGAGCGCACATTCCCACAAGGCGTTATCACTCGATTAAGCACCATTCTCCGCAAGGTGGTGGATGCTGAATCGACTTCCGATATCTGCTACCTGGCAGATCAGGTCATTTCCATGATCGAGGAAGAGAAGGAAAAGGAAGAAGAGCAGCAACAGCAGGATCAGCAGAATCAGGATCAAAACCAACAGCCTCAGAATGTTCCGAACGAACAATCCTCCGGCGAAGGCGATGACTCCGATGAAGCTGATGGCCAGCAAGACTCGACACAAGAAGACTTCCAACAGGGGAAAGGCCCAGGCCAATCCAATGAGGGTGATGATTCAGGTGAAGGTCAAGGTCAACGATCCATGGCTGGTGCCGATCAGGGAGCTGAAAACGATTCTGGTATTGCCTCGCGCACTGCAAAGGAAAAGTTGGATGCACTTACGCAAGCTCTCTCAGCTGGCGCTGGGGATGTGGATGGGGATCGCGCACGCAATTCTCTGAAGCAGGAGCTGTCACAAGTGGCACGGGAAGAGGGAATCCCCTCCTACCAGACCATTCGCAAGGGAACTGATGCATCAGATGACAAGGCCAAAGGCCTTGAGCTGATGAACCGGGTCCGGCCTGCAACATCGAAAATTCGCAATCAACTGTTCGGCCTGGTGCAAGCCAGTCTGCGTTGTGCGAAGCAATCGACCCGCAGTGGCAAACGCCTGGATATCAATCGACTGCATCGCGTAGTCGCGGGTGATACGCGAGTGTTTGCAAAACCGCAGGAAAAGCGAAAGCCGAATACAGCGGTCCACATACTTGGCGATAAAAGCGGGTCCATGACCCGTCCTACCAGGTCCGACAGCTCGCGTTCGCTGGCCGATGTCACAGATGAAGCATGCATTGCATTGGCGCTCGCGCTCGATGCGATTGCCCATGTGAATCCTGCAGTGACCTTTTTCTCAAACTCTTCGGAGTCTCCTGTTGTCTGTGCTGTGAAGCATGGGCAATCAGTTCAGGCCAATACAGGCAGGTTTCCAGTGAAACCCTCTGGTGGCACACCGATGGCTGAAGCCATTTGGTATGCGGCCTACGAACTGAGCAAAACACGCGAAGACCGCAAGATGTTGATCGTCCTTACGGATGGCGAGCCGAACAGCTCTCAAGCCACAAAGGAAGTGATCGACCTCTGCGAACGTAGCGGAATCGATGTCATTGGTATCGGCATTCAAACGAACGCACCGGCAACTTTGTTCTCAAGGAGCATTTGCATTGATGCGGTCGAAGACTTGCAGAAAACACTCTTCAAGCTCATGGAAAAGTCGCTGACTACCGTGGACTGAAGGTGGCCAACCTTATCTGCTCGAAAGAGTGCATTTCAGCCGCTGGGGAAACCCAGCAATTTCAACCCTAGCGGGGTCGCACCCCCGGTAGGGGGGCGCTCCGCAAAATTTCGGAGTTCCCACATGCAAAACGTCATCACTATCGCTCTAGACAACAACGCTCAAGCTATTGCTGAAGCAGATTGGGGTTGCGAGCTGGCTAGTGCTTTTGAAGTCAAGGAGTCGTACTGCGTTTCTCTGCTTCAAAAGGGTGAGAGCGATCTCACTTTCCACTACACCATGGCCACGGATCTGAAAGCAGCTCGTGCTGAAGCTCTCGACGCCTACCCAGGCGCAGAACTCATCGCGGGAACTGTTTACTGAATCGCAGCCATGTGACTGACCTCACGCCCTGAAGGGTGTGGGGTTTTGTCTTCCATCAACCCAGCCGGGGCACACCCGGTAGGGCGCTGCTCCAGCACGTTTTGGAGCAGCCATGAGCACTTTCGTCATTTACTCGGCCAACGAGAACGCTCTTACCGGAGCGGGCTACTGGAACGATAAAGATGGATGGTCAGTCCACGGGAATGCCACCGTGTACGTCAAAAAGAAGCTTGATATGCGCCTCCCTCATTCTGTGGGCGGGGACGCACGTTGGCTCAAGGAAGAGGGCAAGAAGCTCCTGCAGCCCATCAGTCAGACCCTTACCAAGGGCTTGGCCAAGGTGCGCAGGAAGCATGTGCTGACGGCTCAAACCCGAAGCATTCAAGTTAAGCCCATTGCTGCAACACCTGGATCTCAGGTGGCTGCATTTCAACAGCTGCAGATGGACCTCATCGTCAGCTAATCACCCATTGGGGCAGCTCGCCCCAGATGGGGCGACTGTCTCTCAATCAAGAGGCAGATCATGGATTTTCAGTACTACCCAACAGGCGCATACACAACGGCTTTGCTGTGGCATCAATTCCAACGGCCCATCGTCCATGTGTGTGATCCCAGTGCAGGTAAGGGTGCGTTGTTTCGACACGCTGAGAACGGGTTCGAGGAACTGCCGGAAGGCACTGAAGTTCCTTGGTTCGATCCCAGCCTGGAAGAGCGCTTTGATCGTCGTCGTTGGTCCTATGACCAGCGCGACAAATACAAATCTTCGTCCCGAAAGAAATCGGCTGTCGAAATCGATATCAAGCACCATGCGAGCTTGCGCGAGCTGGGTGTAACGGTTCTAGGACATGACTTCTTAGAAGTTCAGTCTCTGGCCTCCGTCACACAAGTGATCATGAACCCACCCTTTAACCAGGGTGCGGAACATGTTCTTCATGCTTGGGATTTGGTTTACGACGCTGAGATCAGTGCGTGCATCAATGCTCAGACCATCAAGAATCCATACACGCGCGAGCGTAAACGCTTGGTGGAGCTGATCGAGAAGCATGGCAGTGTGTCATTCCATCAAGATCAATTCGTTGATGATGTGGAACGTAAAACCGATGTTGAGGTGGCTATTGTCTATTTGAATAAAGTCCCGGAAGCATTTGCTGATGTGGACAATATTCTGAAGAGGCTAAAAGTGGGAGATAACTTGAGTCGTCATGAATTTGACCCTCATATCTGCAAAACTCTCGCTCTTCCAGCTAACTTCATCGAGAACACCTACTATCACTTTAGCGCGGCTATCGAAGCAGCGCGACAATCATCTGAGTTTGAAGCCATCTTCGAGCACGCATCAGATAAATTGGGAGTGACGCTAGACGAAATGCAGTCAAAGGGGGTAGGGTCTGACTTCAGACCTGATCCGATTGATATTCGAAAAAAAGCTATGGAGCTATTTTCGAAGAGGTATGAAGATCTCAAGCGGAAAGCTTGGGCGCAGATTATCAGATCAACACTTTTAACTGACAAATTGTCGAACCACGCAAGACGTAAGCTCGAAGCGGATGCTGAGACAATATACGCACTTGAGTTTTCGATATCGAATGTTCACGGGTTCCTCGCTGGAATGATTCAGTCGATGGGATCTATCTACACCGATATGGTTCTGGGATTGTTTGATACGATTATTGAACGCAGCTCTGACAACGTTGTGTTTTACAAGTCGTGGAAGTCTAACCAGAAGCACAAAGTAGGAATGCGTATTCGTAAGAAGCGCTTCATTATTCCGCGTTTCAATACGTGGAGTAGTGGGGCACTGCAATATGAATGCGAACAATTCTTAGGTGATATTGACAAGGTTTTTGGCTATCTAAATGGGATTTCCGGTGATTACTTCGGTCTTCGTCAATCATTTAGAAAAAATAATGTCAATACCTCTGAACGATTTACGTCAGAGTTCTTTGAATATCGTTACTACAAGGGAAGCGGCACGCTGCACTTTTTCCCCAAGAGTGATGAGGTTGTTGATCGCTTGAATCGCTTCGTTGGCCGCATACGCCAATGGCTCCCCCAGGACATGGGCGATGCAAATGAGCATTTCAAGAAGCAATATGAACAAGCTGAGAAATATTCTGATGATTATCTCAAAGCTTTTAGGGAACCTCTGCATAAGTCCCCAACGCATGTGCTTGCACATGCGTGCCGGGTGCGGCAGCATCCCGGCCTATGCAGCAATTTGATCTTGGCCTGAACCTTTCCACCAAAAAAACACGTAAACGCGAATTCCTGGAGCAGATGCAGCAAGTCGTTCCATGGCAAGAGTTGGTGGACTTGATTGCGCCATATGCACCTGAAGGTCGCAAAGGACGGCCTCCATTTCCTGTGGAGATGCTGCTGCGCATTCACTTTATGCAACAGTGGTTCAACCTCAGTGATCCAGCTATGGAAGAAGCGCTGCATGACATGCCCTTATTTCGGGAATTCGTTGGCCTGTCATGGGGCAGTGCCACGCCTGATGAGAGCACTATCCTGCGGTTTCGTCATCTATTGGAAAGACACAAACTGGCCGAGCAAATTCTGAAGACGGTCACGGACTTGCTGGAGCGTAAAAAGCTGCTGCTTCGCACGGGAACCATTGTGGATGCGACGCTGATTGCAGCTCCCAGTTCAACCAAAAACAGTACCAAATCTCGTGATCCTGAAATGCACCAGACCAAGAAGGGCAATCAGTGGTACTTCGGCATGAAGGCCCATATTGGCGTGGATGCTGATTCTGGTCTGGTGCACACAGTGCGAGGCACATCGGCCAACGTCAGTGATGTCGTTGAAGCCAACAGCCTGCTGCATGGAAAAGAGGTTGATGGCTATGGCGATGCAGGCTACCAAGGTGCAGATAAACGCCCCGACATGCCGACGCCAGAACCTGAGCGCAAATTCCAATGGCATATCGCCATGAAGCGCAGCCAGCGCAAGGCGCTAGATCATCAGCACCCGATATCAGCCCTGCAAGAGCAGCTTGAGCAGGTGAAGTCCAAAATCCGGGCCAAGGTCGAGCACCCATTCAGAGTCATCAAGCTTCAGTTTGGCCACGTCAAAGTTCGCTACCGAGGCTTGAGAAAGAACACACAGCAATTGCATACCCTGTTTGCCTTGGCGAACTTGTGGATGGCCCGTGGCCGTTTGCTAGTGAACAGCCAACCCAAGCCTGTTGTGGGAGCGTAAAAAGCAAGATGCCCGCGAAACGCGGGCATCTTGAGTGTCAGAGGCAAGCAAACATCACACTCGTTCAAGCACTATCACGCTTGAAATCGAGTTATGCAGAGGTTCCTTAGCAGAGGCAAAAGCCATAGCTACTACGAACGCAATCCGGTCTACGCACTGACATCAGGGCGCGACTCGGAAAACGTTGCGGAACGGATGGAAAAAGCCATTGATGAAGTTCTTGCGCAGGCAGGGATGGAGTGTGGCCCGATCCTCCAAGCACCCGCTGAGGTACAGACCGTCGCAGCTTTGCCCGCACCAGCAATGGGGCAGGCCGAGCAGCTGGATCTATTGGCGGCATAAATCAACCCATCAGGGGCTAACACCCCCTTGGGGATGTTGGCCCCGTATACGAGGACAACATGCAAATCGAACGACTCTACCGAATGATCAAAAATGCACGTATCGTGCGCTTGAACGGACAGATGGCAATCACCAAGGGGATCGGTACGGGCATCAAGAACAATCGCAGCCTCTCGCGGCACTTGCGAATCGATGTCTCTGACGAACCCCACGGCTGGCTCTTCTTTGAAGAGGAAACCATCTCGAAAGCACGCATAGCAGGGAATACCGTCGAGCTGAAAAGCGACGATGGCGAGAACTACACGCTATGTCTCTACCCATGGCGACAGAAGGCTGCTGCAGCCGAAGCTCTGTCAGTGAACTAAAGAAATTACACCAGGCGCTCACAAGCGCTCTGGTGAAATTTCGTCACAGCGCCCAAAGAGGGCAACTTGAGCCACGTCGTTGAACAGCGATCACCACTAGACTCCCGAAGAAGAGCACAGATGCAAGGCAGCAAGCCAAGCTTTGCATCTGCGCTTTTTTTGTCCCTCGTGGGCAATGTGTGAGGTGGGGTCTCCTCGTTTTCAGTGCAATAAGTGACGGTACGAAAAGCTAGCACTGGCGCGGAGGTGGTGTTGGTAGATCGTTGATTTCATTGACTTTCCTGTTCACTTTCAAATCTGCGATTC
>NZ_VOQT01000012.1:0-161968 GCF_008121555.1 Comamonas sp. Z1 | reverse complement strand
CACTTGCCACAAAAGGCACTGGGGCATGAAGCCCCAGTCCAAGCACTCAAAAAATGGAAGATGAAAGCTCCTGATTTATTCGTCAAGAACGTGCGTAATCATCCGGGACCCGACATCTATCGACATCGACCACTTCAAGAAGGTCAACGACACCTTTGGGCATGATGCAGGTGACATCGTCTTGCGTGACCTGGCAAGCAGATGAAATCTGTCTCACGCACAGATGACTTACCTTGCCGTGTTGGCGGTGAAGAATTCTTAATCGTCTTGCCTCGAACCAGCGAAACGACCGCAGTTCAAGTCGCAGAGCGCTTGCGCAAGCAAGTGGAAGCAGCAGTGTTTGAAGGCGTTGGCCACATCACCATTTCCCTAGGTGTGGCAAGCTGGCCGCACAGCTCTTCCGACATCCCAACGGTTATCAAATACGCCGACGAGATGCTCTACAAGGCCAAGCGTGAAGGAAGAAACCGTGTGGCTGTCTATAGTCAATCAGAGACTGGAGAAATGCAGCCGGCTTAGTGGGAGTGCAGGTCTTTCTTGAACTGCACTCCGCTATGAGATAGCCGGCGCGGTCCAGCTCCCTTAAACAACAATTAGATCTTGTTACCCATCAAGCAGACTTGTAGGCACTGCACCCTGCTGGCGCAGTGGTCAGTCAACTGCCTGCAGCTTCCTTCTTTTCTTCCAAGTCCAGCAAAAATAGCTCGCGTGCCGTGCTTGGAGATGATCTTGAGCCGCAGCAGAGCGTCCAGCTCCTGCACCAGCTTGTGCATGCCCTAGCGCGCCACGGCGCCCAGGCAGGCCTGGCACAACCAGACGATATCGTTGAGCACTGTGGCCGGGCCCGCCACCTGGCGTACTCGATGAAGTCAATGGCACGCAGGTGCCAGGCATCCCGGTGCGCCAGCCTGGCTCTGCAGCCGGGTGATGTCGGCCGTCTTGGACCGCCCCCATGCCACGATGCCTTTTGCATCGCTGACATAATCCTGCAGTATCTGCTTGAGGGTGACGAGACCTTGAACAGGCAGGCCTGTCGCTTGGGCCTCCTCGATTTCTGCTTCACGTCTCCGCAACCATTTCTGGGCAAGAGCACGCCGGGTGAACGCCTTGGACTCGGCAAGAGTCAGCTATCCGCCTTCCTTCAGACGGATCTGAGCTGGAACGATATGACACCCTTGGCACTCTTTCGTTGGGTGATGGTTCCCATCAGTGCTCCATGAAATTCGTGGTGAACCAATGTAGCATTCAGCATCAAAAAACCCGGAAAAACGGGGTAAGACAGGGTTAATTTTCAGTGCACCACAAGGCACTTTTCATAGTATGAGCACCGAACAAACCATTAAAAAACAACTAGATAGCAGCATGTGGCGCATGTCGGTGGCGCCAATGATGGACTGGACAGACTTTCGTCTACCACATTGATTTAGAAGATTTTTTATTGAGCCTATTGCGTATTGCTGCACTCCTGTTGCACTACAAATAGCGCACTTCCCAACTCCCCTGCCGACGACACCGCGACCTGTAGGCCACATCAGCCTCAAGAAGTACATTTGCGGGGCTTCAAGGATGCTGTATAAATACACAGTGTTCTGCGAAATTATCGAACTCCGTCGAGCCGGCGTGCGCCTGGCTCCCAAAGACTGGCCAACGCCCGTCATTGGAGAGCTGCGCATGGTTCACGAAAGCGGGAGCAACAACAACCTGCGGCGTTCGCTCCGGCGCGTCACCCTGTATGTCCATAAGGGCACGCGAATCACCCCAGAAAATTATTTAGTCGATCCTGTTGTGATCGATGTGCTGGGCGATGCGCTACTCTGGCGCGGCTATGAGACGAAGCTGACCGAGCACGGTCTGGCCGAGTATGAGCAGCTATGGCTAGTGCGTCAGAGGTCAAGGATGGATGGCCCCGCCCTACCCGCATTCAACGCACAAGCCTTTGTTCAGCAGTTGCCGTACATCCATGAGCCGCCAAAGCCCACACCTTATTCAAGAGGCTGACTGGCACCCAACACTGCTGAGAACCCCAGGCCGCTGGGGATTTCCCATTGAACGGATTCTGCCCGGTCGCCCCCAGGACTACATCGTCACAGAACCACTCCCAAAGTGGAAAGTGGTTCTGGCCCCTTGTGGGGGCGTCGTTTACATGGGGTCTGGAGCAGTCAGCGTGATTCGCTCGCCGGCTCCATTCTGATCAGCCGCCACGGTCACTGCCTGTGCCCATTCGAGAATTCGCTCACGCCAGGCGGGGCTGACGCTCTTCAGCAATACCGGCAGACCAGTCAGTGTCACAATCTTCAAACACTGCTTTCGCCCTTCGACACGATCAAACCAATCCACGTCGCGTTCCATTTCGGGAATGCACTGCCAAGACGTGAATCTGTCAGTCTTGCGGCCGAGCAGGATGCTGATGTCCTTGACCACAAACCACACCTCGCCATACCGATTGAGCATGCGAATGCCGGGAGTTCTTACAACACTGGCTTGCGCAGGTGATTTGAACTTTGTACCATCGGCACGGAATTTAGATTTCCACATCTCTTTTTCAAATGAACCGCTCGGCAGCTTGCACCCTGCTGAGCGTTTCGCCCCTCCCAGTGACCTGAACAGCGTCACCGCGCGTTGTTCGCGCCTCTTATTTCCCGAGACTTTTCGCATTCCTTTTTGAACCTTCCGTTGTTGAGGTTCATACAGGATCTCATAAATCGCATTTGACGCAAGTCCCCTTGCGCCAAACAATTTCAGATAGAAAGTAGCGAATCCAAATCGCTGCTGCCCGGGCTGATATACGGCGCTGAATAACTGCCGGTTAATTACTTGCCGACTGGTTTCCTGCAATTCTGCAAAGCGGTCAGCAGCTTGATTTCATAACCTTCACGCCGATGTATTTCCGCTTGAGCGGCCTTCACGAATATGGGTAGCGGAGTACTTGGCTGCAGCGATTCTGTCGGCATGGCCGGGCGGTCTGGCACAGGCTCTTTGCATTCGACCGGGACAGCCACCTTGACCTCCTGCAGCACAATCTTAGGCGGGGTACTCTGGCAGCCGGCCAAGATAATGGCCGCCACAGCCAATACTGCTTTGCTCATGGCTTTGTCCTTTGGCGAAGCCAGTCGTCAACCAGAAGCTGCGCACTGGCACACGCATCGCCTGGCACCGGATCTGGCTTGGCCAAGATGGCGTCGGCTTGTTTCTCCTGCCCAGCAGCCACCAAACGCGCCTGCTCGCGCGCCCCCGCGGCTTCAAGCTCGCGCTTGTCTGCCAGCTCGCGCAGATCTTCGGTGGCATCACTGCAGGCCGACGCCAAGGACTGAGCCCCTGCCAGATCTTCGCTGGAACGAGTAATCTCGGCCCGGGCACTCGTCAAAGCATCGCGCAGCTCAAGATAGGTTCTCGCCTGCCAGATGTTCCCCAATATGCTCAGCAGTATGGCGAGCACCAAAGCTGGGATCAGCTTTCCCATGCCAGCCTCCACCAGAACCATGGGTCACACATCATGTAGAACACAATGGGGCTCACGATGGCAGTACCTGCAGCGACTTGGCTAGGGCGTAGCCTTCATGCTCCCAGAGCTTGTCGCGTGCCTTGCCTTCTGCCTGCTCACGCGCATATTTCATGCCCAGGGCGGCATTGAAATTCTCCGGGCTCACGCATGCGCTGTGGCCGGTTGCCAGATAGAAGCGACCCAAGAAGGCATGTGCAAGGGTGCTGGTGGTACCAGCCGGCTGCTCGTAGAGCCACGTTATTTTCGCCATCAGCCCTTGGATCTGCTCGGCAGTCACGCGCGGTGCAGTCAGGCCAGCAGCAACAATCTCCGCTTCGGCCCGTTGGTCGGCCTGCACTCCTACAGAGGCCAAATGAGGCTCCATATCCCCCACAGTCACCCGTCCGGCCGCAGCGGCAATGGACAGGCCGGCCTTGTAGCGTTCGACGGCCAAGCGATAGCAATTGCTGCACCCGTCATTTGGGCCGCATGTACAAGCCACTGTGGGCGTCTGAGTCCCACTGCCCAGAATATTGTCTGCCACTTCCCGGATATACGTGCCCAAGTCGGGGGCCTTCATGTTGTTGATTAAGCTGTTGCTGATCAAGCCAGGGGCCAGCGAATGCACAAGCGATTGAATTAGATCCTCACGTTGGCTACGCTCGCGGTATGGCTGCGTGGCATTGACAGAGCCCAGCGTGCCTCCCGTTGCGCCGCCCGTTTTGGGCTCCAGCTGCTCAAGCAACGCTCGAAACACCAGATCAATCCTGGCAGTCAATGCGAACACCGCAAGGGCCATGCAGCAGAAGATGAAGCCAGTCAGCGCAATTCCGCTGGGGTTGGTGTTCACCTTGAAAGCGCAGAACAGCAGGACCGCCAGAATCGCGGCGGCGATGCATAGGAGCATCTTGGGGGATGTGTTGAAAGACAGGTTCACAGGGATCTCCAATATCCGGCAGCCGGCCGGTGCGGGCCGGGAGGCTTAGGAAGCGGTGCGGGCGAAGCCTGCGGAAGCGCTCAGAGCGTCAGCGCTTGGCTGGATTGCGGGTAGCTCGGCCTTTGCCGCCTGGCCCTGCTGGTACGGCATCCATTCCACATAGCGGCCAGCGATCTTTCCATCGACATCCTTGCGCGGCTCGTCGCCGGCCTGCAGCAGATCCACGGACAGCACGGGAAACTGCTTGCCCATCACGTCGGTGACAAGCACGTTGACCATGCGATCGCCCCAGACGGCGATGATGGTTGCATCCAGCGGCTGGCCCTGGGCAGGCTCATCCTGGGTTGCCGAACAGGCCATGGCTCCTAGGCCAATCAAGTCATCCTTGCACGGGCGATACCAGACCTTACGGCCAACGGTAGGTTTGATGATGTTGCTCATTGGGTTTCCTTGGTGGCGGGAATCAGAAGGCCGCGATGCGCTCGGCCAGGATGGTGGACAGCTCCTGCATCACATCGAGCTGGCGTTTCATGCGACTGCGCTCGGAAACCGGCAGATCGAGGAAAGCCGGATTGCGCTCAATGAACTCGTCCAGCTTGGTGATACGAATGTCCGTATCCTGCTTTTCATCCAGAACGCACTGCTGGTGCGGCGGTACCGCGCAACCAACCACCCCCCAGTCATCTGCCAGGCAATCATTCACACTGGGAACCCAGGTGCTAACAGTCTCGTTCGCGTTCTTGATCGCAAAGTAGGCGTTGTAGGGCACCATGGCACCTTCGCCAAAGTGCTCCCTCGCTGCACCGGTTTGCGCCTGGTAGCTGGCTGCTGGCACCAGATAGACGAACAAGCCCTTGCCATTCCAACCCGTGCGCTGCAAGCTCTTGCCGAGTTCCAGCGCCTTGAGTGCGTCACCGAACCTCATGCTTGGTCAACAACGTCTTGAACGGCCGACTCCAGCGCGACCAGCACTTGGGGGGCGGATTCTGCAGTCACGCCTGCCAGTTGCTCCTGGGCTTCGGCCGCGGCGGCGGAAAGGGTCTGCGGCTCGGGCTCTGCGATCGGCAAGACCATGGCCTGCATCAGGTCGCGGCCGTTCACCAGCGGAGCGCCTAGAGGCTGCAGGCCTGCGATCAGGGCTTCGCGCACCTTGCCTTGCAGCTCGTTGGCGTCACCGCCGCGCACGATGCGATAGTCAGCAATCTTTTTCATGTCATTTCCCTAGGTTGGTTGGTTGGAGGGGCACGCGCCAAAGGCGGCAAATCTCATCGTTGGCCTCGCCGCGCAGCTTCAAGCCGGGCAGCACCGTCTGCACACCATTGACCGTGCCCTTGCTCCAGCGCGGGTTCTCTCGGCAAGATCCTTCAAGATCCCCGGCATTCGCCTTGCGCAGCAGCGTGCTGGTGCTCAGATTGGTTTCACCCTTGTTGTGGATGAAGTCGATGAACGTGGCCCGGGCGAAGTCGTCATAGCTGGCCCAGTGCACGAACACGCGCATAGCGGTGCGCTCGGCGGCCAGGTACCGGCCTTTCTCCAGTCGGTAGCACTCGGCCGGGCTGTACCACCTACCCGCAATCACACCTGCTCCGGTGATCCCGTTGCACACGGTCAGGGGCTGCCCCTTGCCCAGCTTGTCGATGTAGGGAGTACCGATATGGCGATTGCTGGATTCGTAGTACGACCCCATCACCATGGCAATGCGAACGGCGTCAGACACACCAGGGTCAGCAGCTACCGCTTGGATGTACTGGTTCTTTTGGGCTTCGGCCGAAGCGGCTTGATCTACGTAGTAGGTGCCACTGCCCATACCAATGAGCAGCATCAGCGCGCCGAGACTGTTACGCAACGCGGATGGGATCTTGCTCATTGCACACCCCCAACAGCCGATTTGGCTCTCTCGCGCAGTTCTTGACGGGCCTGCTCGTGCTTGTAGTCGCGGCGCCACTTCCAGACCAGGTAGGCCGCCTGCAGACCCACAAAGGCGATCGAAGCCATAACCAGCCAGTCACTCAAAGGGAGGCCCGCAAGGCGAAAACCACCTGCAGTAACCGCCCCTGGCGTGGCCTGAAAGGCCGCTGTGGCTAAATCCTGCTTTTGCTCGGCACTCAAGTGCTGATGGATGCCCAGCAGCGCTAGGACTGATGCGAGTGCTCTTTTCATGCCCGCATCGTCGCGGCGAGAGCGGCAATTCCTAAACCCTATACAGGGTCAACTGAGGCCGCTAAGGAGCGATGCGCACAATATTGCTGGTGAGTTCTCATCAATGCCAGCATTGATGCGAGAGGTTTTTCATGCCCCGGAGTTTTCCGGGGGGCTGGCTCAGCGGTCGAACCCTAGAGGGGTGTCAAAGCTCCAGCGCCGCCGCCGCGATGAATAGCTCATCCACCTGGGCACTGCTCAAGCCCAGTTGCTTGGCAGCCCATTCCACCGTGGGGTTGGTGCGCCGCCAGTTGAGCACTTCGAGAAGAGCTGCATCCAACAAGACAGAGTTCTCGCCATCGGGAATGGCCGTGCGCATGCTCATCAGCTCCTCCCAGAGGTTGGCTCCGTTCTGGCCCTGGGTTCGCATCAGCACCAGCTTGGCTTGCCAGCGCGCTACTTCGGACGGCACGCGTGGGGCTGCCTGCTCTCCAATGCCCGCAAACACCCGTGCGGGAGTCGAAGGCGGTGCTATTTCAAACGCCTGCAACTGCGCAATGCTGTCGCTCAGGTTGATGTGAAACCCAGGTGTGGGCTCCATTTCAGGTATGTCGTCCTCCAGCATCACGCCGGTTGGCTGGTAGACGATACCAACAACATCGACCGCAATCTTGTCGATATAGGAAGGCCATTCGCCCTCTTGCATGAAATCAGCAAAGGCAGAACGCGCATCAAACTCTGAATCAAAGCGAAGAAACTTCATGCTGTGAGCCTTTGAAGTTGTGTATCGGAAAGCCGGACAGGGTAATAAGCAATTCTTTTAATGTGCCCATTCTGATAGTAAGGACCGTAAGAGCCAATATCAAGACGATTTACGCCAACTGGCATATCTCCTGACATATTTGCAGTTACCACACCGTTATCCGCAAAACCAAAGTTAGCCCTGGCGTAGGCTGCTGCAACTTTGACAAAAGTCTTAGCAACGTAATCATTGCCGAACAGCTCAGCAGTAGGAGAACCATTTTTAGTAACAGTGAATCCAGTAAGGCCTGTCGGTCTTGGAATCTTTACCACCATCTGCATATCGGTGCCATCTGTAAATGTAAGAGTGTGTCTTGCACCAGAAGGACGAGCTGTATAACACGATGCTTCAACCAAAAAAGTCCCACGATCTGACCTATACCAACTGCTGAAATCAGAGTCACGCATTACTGCGTAGTCTGCTGCACGAGTGGCTTCAGAAGTGGTTGTTGGAATATAGCTTGTAGGAAAGTTTCCAACTTCTAACTGACAGCCCCACAGATCTATTTCAGTACCTGGGTTAAAGTCAGTGCAAAAGTATGTACTAGCTGTATACGCTGAAACGTTAGTAAATGTTAGAGAGAACCTCTTCCACTCCGAGGAAATACCTGAACCCTCAAATGGCAAAATAATGCGCTCTAAGTCTCCAGTATTTCCGTTAGCGTCGTAATCAATGGTAATAATCCCCCCGCCAGTAGGAACGTTCCCTGATCGAATCCTTGCGTAACAACTTACTGCATATGTTGTATTTGCAGCTCTTTGGTGAGATTGACCAATATAGGCATTGCCTACAGCAGCGGGCGTGTAGGTCGTCGCGGTATTTGTACCATCTGGGGCAAGAGCGTTACCTACACGAGTCAGGTTCACACCTTTATTCCAAGGTGCTTTAGCAGAGTCTCCTGTGCTTTGGAGAATCAGGTTTGTCCTAGACTCTTCAATGAGAAGCCCGAGACATGCCCCTGTCGCCGGGTCGAAATCAATACGCGGAATTCCTTTCCCTACGGTGCGCAACACACCATCTGGACCAAAGCAGGTGGCCGTGCTGGCACGCGTAAACTGTATTCGCGGATCGACCCTGCGGCTGTTGGCAAAATCCAGCAGCAGACTGGGGCGAATATCTGGAAGTCCGGCGATGACACTCATGTCCAAAGCTCCTGACGGCTGCGAATCACGCCATCGCTGCCCCTGTATTTCAAAGTTGTTTCGGTATTACTGACCCGTTCGCGCCACACCGCATTCAGCTGCTGATCAGGGCTGTGCTGATAAACCATGGTCGTGCCGACCTCATCCATAAAAGCCATGGCGCCGAGGTGCGCGCCAGCGGGCAACTGATTTGGGGCACTGCCGACCTGTCCGGTGTCAAAAGTCCCGGTGTCGCCCTTTGCGCCCTGGGGGCCAGTTGCGCCTGTATCCCCTTTTGGGCCTTGGATGCCCTGCACACCTTGGGCACCGGTATCACCCTTGTCTCCCTTCGGCCCCTGAGAACCCGTGGCCCCGGTATCCCCTTTTGGGCCTTGGGGACCAGCCGCACCGGTTGCCCCTGCCGCTCCTGCTGGCCCGGCTGGCCCTTCCGGCCCGGTGGCACCTGTGGCTCCAGTGGGGCCAACTGGCCCTGTCGCCCCCTGGGGGCCCTGTGGCCCGACCTCAGAGACAGTCCGCACCGTGTTGTCGAACCCGTGGAACTTGATAGTGGTCTGGGTGTCGCTGATGTACTCCCGCCACCAATGCCCGGGGCTGGATGCCGGCGTATGCCTCAGAACCATGGTGGCCCCGACTTGATCGACAAAGGCCAGCGCGCCCAGATGCGTCACGGCCGGGATCTGGTTCGGCGCCGCGCCTATATGGTCTACAGTCAGCGCCAGAGAGGCCTGGGCCTGCAGCTTGCCAATGGCCTGCAGCACCGTATCGGTGGCAGCGACAGCCGACTTGTCACTGGTGACCAGCTCTGTGAGCACCACCGCGATGGCATTGGCCAGCACCGCCGAATCCAGTTGATCACCGGCGGGGAGCTGACGGGTGCGCCCGCTCACTCGGGCCA
This sequence comes from Comamonas sp. Z1, assembly GCF_008121555.1. Classification (NCBI taxonomy): domain Bacteria; kingdom Pseudomonadati; phylum Pseudomonadota; class Betaproteobacteria; order Burkholderiales; family Comamonadaceae; genus Comamonas; species Comamonas sp. Z1. The sequence continues at coordinate 152,572 of NZ_VOQT01000012.1, read as the reverse complement.
ATGGTCGGCGGTTTACCATTACAGCGTGATGTAGCCCAGGTCGTCTGTCACCAGCTCGGTGGCGCTCTTGGCAACGCCCAGCTCCTGGCAGAGTTTGCCTACATTGGCCGTATCCGTGGAGTCGAGCGCTGCTGAAATCACACCGCCCGCAGTGCCCAGCCAGTAGCGCGCGCCAGGGGTCAGCCCCGTGAGCGCAGTATTGGTGGTGTCCAGCGGGTAGACCGTGGCCGCGGCAGCATTGGCAACGGCATCCTTCAGATAGCCGTCCGCCGGCCGACCATTGCTATTGTCGGCCAAGCGCACATTCATGGCGCCTGCATTGCTATAAAAATTGACGAACTTACCCGCGCCAATGGCCTCACTGGCTGGTGCAATGATGGTGTTGGCACCGATACCCACGGGCATCAGGCTCATATCCAGCTTGCCGGTCGAGTCGGTCGCAACCAGCTTGCCAGCATCCGCCGCGCCGGCAGAAACGGCCAGGCCAAACAGTTGCTTGGTCTTGCCCGACACGCGGGCCAAAAATCCTTGGGTGGGCTGTGTAGCCATGGCTTACTCCAGTTCTATGGGGTCTTGAATATTGAGAAGCAGTCGGGTCGAGGTGATGGCCGTGCCGATCAGAACGTCATAACCACCCAGCGGCGGCTCCTGTGTCAGCTGCCCCTGCCTACCCAGAAATACGCGCTTGCCAGGCTGGAGCTGCCAGGCCGCGTCATCGATGGAACCCATGCGCTGCACGTTGACGGGCTGACCGGCCACGGCCGCGCTCACCGTCACGCCGAGCAACGCCAGCACATCGCTTTCCACATCAGGATCAGCCGGCCAGACAGCGCCGAACAGGTCTTCGTAGACCACGAGAAGCGCACTTGTATCCATGCCTGCCATGCGCTGCAGCACTTGACCGCCTGCTGGGCCAGGAACACCGGGAGGCCCAGGCGGCCCCTGCTGGCACTCGGTCAGCAGCACCAACTCCTGCACCGTCTCCAGCAGGGTGTTGTCCTCAAGCACCTCAAGCACCTCGAGCTGCTCGACTGGTACCTCCACAATGTCGTCGCTGCCTTTGGGCTCCAGCAGCACAAGGGTCTGCACCTGTTCCAGCAGCAAGTGCTCTTGGGGGATTTCCAGCAGATCAGTCACGAGTCACCTCCGGCGAAACCACCACTGAGCCGGCTATGCGCCGCACCACCGTGCCATCTGGGAATTCGATTTCCAAGTCATAGACGCAAGAAGTCCAGCCAATCGAGGCCGTATCCGTAGCACTGATCAGAATGCGGATCTCGCCTGTCGGGCCACCCAGCTTGATGCGCCCGTTCTCCGTGGTCAGCTCCAGTAGCACCGCTTCACTCTCCACGGCTTCACGAAACTGAGAGCGAGCCTTGCAGCCGGTCAGATCCACGGGCACAGCATTGGCCTTAGTGCCCGTCTTCCAAGTAATGGTCTTGTCGAACGTGGCCCCTTGGTCGATTTCAAGTTTGTATTTGTGGGCAGACATGGGCGGCAGTGTGTTGCCGCCCCGCCGAACTGTCGAACCCTACACGGGGGCCGGCCGCTTCACCAATCAGACGCTCTGGCTGACAGAACCGCTGATTGCAGCAGAAGTGCTGACCATGCTCCAGGCGCTGGCCACGCGCTGCGATGCCGTCGCGAGGCCAATCTTCGCCGCCTCCAGGCGCGCATTGTTCGTCTGGATCGCCACATCGGTGTTGATCTTGGCCGTCTGCAGGCTGATGTTGGAGCCGGCCTCGTACTGCTTGATCTCCGCTTCCCAGCGGCGCGCATAGCTTGCAGCCTTGGCCTCAATGGCGTTGGCACCGACCCGGTAGCCGTCCACCAGAATGGCCGACTGTTTGGCCGCCGCGTCCATCTTGGCCACCTCGGCGGACAGCTTGGCCTTCCAGCCGCTCCACTCCAGCTCCTTGGCCGCAATCTTGGCCTGGGCCTGGGCTATTGCCACGCGGGCGCGCTCGGCCTGGGCGCCGGTATACGCGCCATAGGCCTGCACCTGGGACTTGTAGGCATCCTGCTTGGTGGCCTCGGCCTGGGCGCGGGCCTTGTAGAGCTCCACCTTGGAAGTCTCGGCGTTGATGGTCGCCACAAAGGCGCGAATCTGCTCGCCACCGGCTTGAATGCGGGTCTGCTCCAGCCCCACCAGCGTCTGCGCCGCCTGCACGCGGGCCTTGTAGATCTCCACGGACGCCATGCTTCCATCAATCTCTGCCTTGTAGCGCGCCACCAGCGACTGGTTGATGTCGGCCTTGGTCTGCTCTGCCTGGAGCAGCGCCTTGTAGACCTCGACCTTATTCATTTCCGCCTTGATGACGGTTTCGTAGGCCATGGCATAAGTGCGGTAGCCGTCCAGCAGTGCCTTGAAGCGCTCCAGCGCTGCATTGTGCGCGGCAATGCTGTGATCGGCCGCCGTCTTGGCCGCATCAAAGGACAGGCGATCCAGCTGCAAGGCCTGATCCATCAACTGCCCCTCCAGTGCCAGCCCCTGGGTGATCGCATCCTTGACGTTCGATTGCTCCAGCTCGGCCTGCTTGATCGCAATGTCACGGGCCAGGCCCGAGAGCTTGTCGTGGTACTCGCGGCGGGCATAGGCCAGCTGACCGGCCAGCACCCCGGACGGCAGCGGGAACCCCAGCGCCTCGGCGCCGCGCATCACCTCGCGCTCTCGCGCCAGCGCAATCTGGGTTTCGCGGTCGCGCGATCGATCCCAGATGGCCTGCTCCACCACGGGATTCAGGCCCGTGCCGCCCTGAATGCGCGCAGCCAGGATGGCCTTGAGGTTGCCCATCAGCTCCGAGGCATAGCCAGGCGCGCGCTTGAATTCAAAGGGCGCGGGCTCCAGCAGCTGCAGCTCTGGCACATCGTCCAGCCTGTCCAGCCAGTCCTCGTGCAGATTCACCCCGCCAAAGCTGTGCGTGGTCAGCGAGAGGAATTCGGGCGCATCAGGCAAGCTCACATCCGGCGCATCGGGGATGGCCACCTCCCGCATCTGGGGCAAGGCCGGCGCCTGACCAATCACCAGATCAGGCGCCACGCCAAAGTCCATGGCCGGCGGCTGCAGGTCGAAGCCGACCACCTCCACATCCGGCAGACTGCCAAGATCCAGCGCGGCAGGCATATCACCGGGCGTGGTGAAGCCCACCTGCGGCAGCTCGGGCAAGTCTGGCAGATCCGGCAAGTTGGGCGCGGCAATCGTGCCCCAGCGCACACTGATCGTTGGCGGCGTGTAGATGCTTGCATTGAGCGCATCCTGCATGGACTTGGTTTCGCTCAAGGCCTGGTTCGCCAGGTCGATGGAGCGCTCATACTTGTCCTGAACAATCTCGGCCGGGCCGTTGAAGTCAAACTCTGCCATCTCAAACTCTCCGTGTCTTGGATTTCACGCTCAGCACTTCCACGCGATCGAGCGTGAAGGCCTGCCCAGCGGGGGTACTCAGGCCGAAGCCCAGATAGTTTTCTCGGATGCCCTTGCCCACCGGGCAGCGCGTCTGGCCGCTGTCGCGCAGTGGAAACGGATAGGACCATGCCTGCCCGCCCGGGCCGAAGACCGTGAACTCAGCTTCGCCCTGCCCCTGCATGGACAGATAGACCATGGCAATCTGCTGCTTGAGCGTGTTCTCGCGCAGCGTGACGGGCAGGCGCAGCGAGGACTGAATCGGCAAGCCGGCATCCGTGTCCCCGCCAAAGGCATACAGACCCGAGGCGCTGCCGCCATGGTTTGGCGTGATGCTCTGGAAGTCGTGGCGCGTGTATTCGGACACAGCGCCGGTGAGGGTGTTGACGGTAATTGCAGTCATGGGGACTCTCAGAACGGGTAAAACAATGGAGCATTGCGGGCGGCTTGCGGCCACGGCAAGACGGACTCAGCCTCTCTGACCCCGGCCACTGGATCCACCAGGAAGCGCCGGATTTGCTGGTCTGGAAAATTGCCGACCGAGATCTCCAGCAGCATTCCTTGTGTTTGCGGGCACTTCGCACAGACAGCCGAGGCAAACAAGTTGTTGATGGACAAAGGCGCCACAACGCTGTCCACATTGGTCGCAATAAAGTCGGACAGGGCGGCATAGTTCACATCCCAGCTACCGATGGGCTCCGTGTCCCCCAACAGGTTCTCAGAGGGGCGCAGGCTTTCACCCCGCTCGGTAATATTGGTGCCCAGGTTGGCATAGCCGGCATAGCCAGCGCCGCTGGGTTCCATGGGGAAAGTCGTTTCCACGCCCCGGTACCAAATATGCATCCGTGCATGAAGAACGGGGATGGCGGTCGAGGGCGACTCCGTACTCGTCTGCTGCGAATAAGCCGAAGAAGATTGGTGACTCAGCTCGGCCGAGTGCACGTAGTACACCAGCAGCCCATCCGCAAGACGCTGCAGCAGCACCCGGCGACCCACGACCCGCGAGGTGTACTGCACCTGCGCGCTGCCATTGCGCACCCTTTCGACGGGTATCAGGTCTTCAAAGAACGTCCCGCTCTTGACCCCTTCCACATAGCTTTCGCTGATGACGAGCTCGGGGCCGTGGCTGTATTTGCGCAGACTCTTGGCGTGGTACTTGAACTTCGCCTCAAAGCTGCCGGAGCTGACATTGACGCTGGGCATGCCCATGACGAGCTCCACTCCGACCTTGGGCGGGTGCTCTTGCTGAGTGAGGGCCACGACGCTGGACGATGTGGGCCGGCTGTAGTCCACCTCGTAAACGAGGCTGACGTTATCGTCCTGGGTCATCAGCTCACCGCTGTCGGTGATACCGACCAAGTGCCTGGTTGTACGCTCGCTGGACTTGCGCAGCTGGTAGCTGTTCGTAGTGGAGTGCGTGGCCGACACCTGGTACACGTTATTGGCCCCACCGTTGTCCTCGATCAGGCTGACACTGCTGATCAGGTGCGGATGCGGCCAGTATTGCTGCACCACATGAAAGCCGGCATGAAAGGCCGCCTGCACCACGTTGTTGACGACCCGAGAAATCGTGGGCGTGAACACGCTGGGCGTGACGGGGAGCAGCACATCCGCAGCGGGCTCATACCCTGCGCTGCCGGCCCTGAATGCCTTGACGATCTGCTCCGTCTCCTCATACTCGGCCGGCCGCGCATTGTTGGGCGTGAGCTGCAAGTACAGATTGACGCTATCCCCCCGCGAATAGCTGACGTAGGGCCACATATCCCACTTGATCTCGAAATAGTCCGGTGCATAGACAAGCGGGCCCACGATGGTGGAGCGCCGTCCCGCATACCTCTCAACCACCACAGCAAGGTATTTGCCGTTGGGCGAAACGACATGGAACTGACGCTCATCCGGGTTCGGCAGCGGAAACAGATCCACCAGGTCGATAAACCCGGGCGTATCGACCGACAGATCCTGGCTCTCAGCCGCCACTTCCTGCTTGATAACCGTGGTTTGCGCGTTGGCGCCAAAAGGCGCTGGACTCAAGTCACTCACGCCCTTCTTGAGCACCGACTGCCTCATTGCCCTGGCGCTCGACACCGATGTGTTCACAAAGATTGCGGCGCCACCGGGAGAGACATGCATCAGCTCGCCCGGATAGTTGCCCGTGCTCAGCGGCGTGAAAACGTTCAAGTAGCCATAGCGGCCCAGCCCCTGCGTGGCATAGGAATAGCCCCAGCCCCCAGGCGCAGCGATAGCCCGGTCCGTCATCCCCTGCAGGGCAAAAATATCTGACTTCTCGGGCGCGCTGTACTCCTGCGCAATATTGCGAAACCCCCATTTGGCCGAAGGCCGGCCATCCACCAGTTCGTTGACCAGCAGCCAGATCTCACCCGACTGCATCTGGGAGAACAGAATCCCGCTATCCACCTTGACGCGGCGGCTGCTCTGCGCCGGCCAGATCTGCATGATGTGCTGCCCGGCCACCGAGACAATGCGGTAAGCCGTGCCGTCCGCCAGCTTGCCCAGCTGCGTGGGGTTGGGCGCCTGGGACAGACGGGCATGGCTCACATAGCGCGCAAAGACCTGCTGCGCCATCGCCCGCTGCTCGGTGCTGGCCTGTCCGCCCTCCACGCGCAGCGCCGGCGGCGCGGCCGCCGCCACGGGTCGGCCCAGCACATCGAAGGCAAACGGGTTCCACAAATTCATTGGTGCACCGCCAGATACTGAGGAATACCATTCACCTCACGGAAGGTAGCGCACACCTCCTTGACCGCGGTGCGGTAGCGATCAGCGGTCAGGCTGGCAGTCTGTCCACCGGCAAAGCCGGCCACCACCTCGCCGCCTGCAATGCACAGCATGGCCTGGCCGCCGCCCGTGCCATCGCCCAGCTTGATGCGGTGCCCTGACGCCGACACGCCGGAGCCCAGCACCACCGGGCCGCGCTTGGTGGGCACATAGGCCAGTTGCTCCCATTCCGTACCCGCCAGAAACACCAGATCCTGCTCGGTACCCACATACACCCCATCCTCCACCGGCTGGATGGCCGTGATCGGCGCGGGCAAGGGCTTGAAGTCGCGCCAGTCCGACAGATGCGGCGACATGGGGCGCGAAGCCCACAGCACATTGCCCTGCGCCACCAGCACCCGCCCGCGCCAGAAGGCTGTGACCGTTCCCACCGGGAAGGGCTCGGCCCCCAGCGTTCGGCAGGGCAATACAAGCGCCGTGTTGTCGCCCGTGAATTCAAAGCTTGAGCCCAAGGCCGTGCCTGCAAGATAGGCGCCCTCCCCGTCCTTGCCGCTCAGATAGACATTGACCGCATGGCCCTCCAGCTCGGGCAGCGCGTCCAGACGCAGGCCGCCCTGAGCCAGCATCAACGGCTCGGAGCTGATGGCAGGGCCTTCCAGCCGGTCCGCCAGGCGCACAAAACTCAGGGTGTAGCGGTACTGGCCAGGGTGCAACGCACCGAAGCACTGATCGGGCAGGCCCAGCGAATCGGGCACGGCCACGCTGCGCTCCACGCCTGCGCGTCCGTCCGTCACGCCATGAATCAGCCCATTGCTATAGGTAGTGCGGCCATCAGGCAGATCGCAGTACCAGACCCGGTCAGAGCCCAGCGCCGGGTGAATCACATGGTGTGCACCATCGGGATGAATCGCCGTCAGGGCGCTGCCACAGGTCGCCAGCATGAAGCTGTGGGCCTGATGCAGGTTCTTGTGGCACTGCTCGGAAGCCACGGTCAGCCCCGCGCGGCGCGTGACCTCCCCTGTCAGGCCGATGTCCACATCCTGCGCCAGCAGCAGATCGCCGCTGCCCATGCGGTGCTCGGGCAGCACATTGTTGATGCCAGTAAAGCCTTTATAGGTCAGCATGCCGTTCCTCTATCCAATGTGGGGCGCCCGAACCGAACCGGGCACAGTGTTCTGGCGCGCATCGCCATGCCGCCCAGCGCCGGGCTGCCAAAGTTCACCGGCTGCAGGCTCTCGGGAGTGAATGACAGACCAGCGAGCTGCACGCGCGGGCTGCCAAAGTGCCCGACCTGCAGCCCCGCCACGCCAAAGCCCAGCTGCAGCGAAGGCTCGCCAAAGCGCGCGGGCCGCAGCGAATCCACATGCGCAAAAGTGACCAGTGCTGGCGCGCCAAAGCCCGCTGGCTGCAGACTCTGTACACGCAGGCCCATGGAAAGCCGGGGCTGGCCGAAGCGCGCTGGCGTCAGGCTGGGAGCGGGGCCGACTTGAAGAACCGCCTGCAGCGATGGGCGGCCGAAAGTCACCGGGCGCAGGCTCTGGGCCTGCAGTGTCACCTCGCCAGGGGGCATGCCGAAGCGCGCTTCGGGCGTACCAAAGCGCGCCGGCACCAGGCTCTCGGGGCGCATCTCCTGGCCATTGAGCCGCGGTGTGCCGAACTGCACAGGCTGCAGGCTCTGCGCACTCAGAATCAGCACCAGCCCGGGGCTCCCCCAGCTGGTTGGGATCAGGCTGTCCGGCGTGAATTCCCGATCAAGGCCGCCGCCCTGATCCAGGCTTGGAGTCCCGAAGCGCACCGGCTGCAGACTTTGCACGCGCATGCCGCTGTCGCCAGCAGCAGCTGCGCCGTTGATAGGCTCCTGATTGATGACTGGGTATGCCATGCGCTTTACCCATCAGCCCTGTGGCGGCCCGTATTCCGCTGGCCAGCCGGCAGCCGTGTTGGTGCAGACAAAAAGCCCTTTCCAGTAAAAGCGCCCTCTGAACGATCCACCAGTGGCGGCAGCATCCAGCGAGAAGATCAGTCCCTTGACACCCTGCCGGATGTTGGTCGCCAACACAATGCGCTGATGGCTGCCATCGATGCCCGTCAAGGCGGCAGCATTCACCAGGTTGGTCTTGCTGATAACGGCACCAGCTGCATTCAGCGCCCCCACCGAAACCGTGGGCACGCTGGCGGCGGAGTGCGCTTCGCAGATAAACCCGATTTCGCTCGGATAGAGCCACACATCCGGGTCATCCATCCCGGACAAAAAACCGATCCTGAAAATGCCGCCATCTGCATCCACCGCCACCTCAGTCCAATTGCCTTGGCCGAGTGCAGGCTTGGGCTCACCCAGCAACGTGGAGCGGCCCGCTGCAAACAGCTGATGGGGGGCTTCTGGGTTTCTGACGATGGCGCCGGGGTAGTAAACCTGATTGCTGTCGTAGTCGGGAGCCACACCCAACTCGACCGCCACAGAGTCACCCACCCCCTCTACGGAGGATGAAAAGAACTTTTGAGCGGCATCGTCACCGCCAGATTGCGCCAATGCCGGCACTCCGCCTATTCCCCATGAATTGGGGATGAGCTCAAAGCCCTTTTTGCCCTGCAGGCTGTAGTTCAGCGCCTTGAAGTTCTCACTGAACCCGATTGATGTGGCGAATGTCCGAGCGCTGGACGCGATATTGGCGCGCGCACCGTCGAGCAAACCAGCAGTCACCCGGCAGTCCACTTTGGAGCCGGCATCCCAATTGAAAGCAGTCGTCCCCTCCTGCCCGCGCATGACTTGCACGGTATTGTCCACCTCGTTCATTGTCAGAATGAACGCGATTTCCACCGCCTCCCGCTGATTGGGATTGGAGATCGTTACTCGCGCATACGAAAGGACGTTGAATCGGCCTTGCATCCCGAGAAAGCCCGACGCCTCCAGACCCGTGGTTGACTGGAGGGTCGTGGACGCAGCCAGGACACTTTGCGCCAGCACAAAGCCGGCATTGTTGAAATAGGTCTCGCGGAGCATGACTGCTCCTTACACCAGCGAGAGGATCTTGGCTGGGCCATCGGACCACGGAATGGACACCTCGCCACCATTCGTGCTGAACGGGAAGCCCGTGACCGCATCGTAGTAAGCCAGCAAAGGAGAAGTGGCCGCGCTGCCCGTGTCCTTAAAAAGCGCAATGGCCTTGACCGTGCTGCCGGCAGCCACCGCCCCGAAGGAAATGTCGTCGGCATCAAAGACGCCGCCTGTCACAACCTTGTTCTGCAGCTCCACAGCCGCACCCACGACCGCGCCCAGGTCGGAGAGGAATTCGTGGGTGTCGCTGTAGACATAGGCCGCAGGCACCAGCACGGCCTTGATGGTGTCGGCGCTGAAATTGATGGCGCCGCTAAGCAGCTTCTGCGCGCCCTTGGGGTAGAACTTGTTGGCCATGGCAAATCTCCTGAAGTTGCAGGAAATGTGCAAGATGAACGCGATTTCTCTTAACACTATGCAGGGGCAAATGCCCCCGCATAGAGCTAGAAGGCGAAACCACCCGCATCCATGGCGTCGCGTCGATTGCGAGGTAGATACACCCCATCCTGCGCTTGATCGATGCGGCGCTGGCGCGCACGCACGCTCTGCCACATTTGAGGGCTGGTGATACGGCGGCCAGGGTTCTTCTCGTTGAAAGCCTTGATTTCCTCGCGCGCCTCGGCCTGAGCTTCGCTGTCCTTTTTCATGACCGCATGCGAGAACTGGCCGAGCAGCTCGGCCCGGCGCACGTTCAAGCGACGATCCGAATTCATGACAGCACTACGCCCTTCAAAGGCCAGGCGGACTTCCGAGGGCGAAAAGCCCACCAGTTGGCCGGCAATACCCAAAGCACTCACATCGTCCTTGATCGTGATACCAGTGGAGTCCTTGGCGCCTTCTTGCAAGAAGCGGGCCGACTTGATGGCATTGCGTGGCACAACCGGCATCATGCTTTCCAGTCCACGCATGAAATCACCGTCAGCCAGCAGTTGAGCGCCGCGGGCGCCATTGATACCAATGCCGACCACGGGGCCCAGCAGACCAGTCGCCATCTCCTGCGCCCACATCTTGCCCTCCAGCCCCTCACGAATATCAGGGAAGATCAGGTTATCAAGCCCGATGCGTCCCGAAATATCCCAAGGAGTCAAGCGCGAGAAGCCCTTAGCGATCACTTCCGACACCTGCTGACCAAACACATCGGCCATCATATTGCGCAGCGCGATCTCGGCATCCCATGGATCGTCGTCGTCCCCACCCAAGGCAGATGCCAGCGCCAGCAACGGCCCCACCAACGGTAGACCCAGCACACCGGCCCCGGCCGCATGCATGGTGATCACACCGGCGAAGGTCTTGAGTGCCTGCTTGTCACCCTTGGCGGCCAGGTAGGCATTGCGGCCCAGCGTATAGATCATGTTTTGCGCGAACTGCTTGAACAGCAGCACCACACGGGCCACATTGCCCTGCATCAAGCGCGGGCGGTTGGCAGATCCATAGTCAAAATGACCGTCATAGGTAGCCTTCACTGCTTCCTCATAAGCCTTGTAGTGGTCACTACCGGCGTCGCGGGCAAGGCGATAGGCCGCAATGAAGGTAGCTTGGCGGTTGAAACGTTCGGCGTGGTGGAACAGGAAAGATGCGGCGCGCATCACAGGTCGCAACTTCCACATTACGCCCGCATCCTCCCCTTGGGCAATGCCGGCCAGATCATGAGCCATGGTCACATCGATCACACCGGATCGCACTGCCTCGTCATACGCGGCTAGCTCGTCCTTGTCCTTGAGCTGCGTGCGAATGTCGTTTTTGCCCTTGACCGACTCATTAGATGCGCGCAGCAGCGCAGCTGCCGACTTCTGAAAGCCCCACTTTGCGCCCATCACCGGGTAGGCCACCAGCGCAGTCTGGGACAAGTTGACCATGGCGGCGGCGGGCGAGAGCCCCAGATGGAAGATAAAGCCGAAGCTGGTCAGCGCCGTGGAAAGCGAGTTGGTCTTGGGGTTCATCAGTTGGTCGTGACGCTTCTGCATTTCATCGACCACACGCTGAGCCTTGGGTTGATCAAAGTCATCCTTGAACGCTCCCATGGTATCCACATGCTTTTGCATATTGTCCAACTCGTCGGCCATCAGGTCGCTGTAGCGGAGCTTTGCCAAATAGCGAGCACCGTGGAAGGAGTTTTGTGCAAACGCTCGACGGGCGTCCTGGCTAAAGCCCGGCGTTCCCTTGCGGTGGATGCCATGCTTTGCCCAGGAGAGATCCGGCAACGACGAGAGGTACAGCTGACCCAACGTGTCTTCAAGCTCGGCGCGCTTGTCGGCGGGGATCTCGTGCTTGTCCAGAGCTGCGAAAACTTCGGACATAAAGCCGCGTCCCACCATGTCATGGGTTGCCACAAAGTCCTTGCTCAGCGTTACGCGGCCCACATTGAAACCCTTGGCGGCCGGGAAAGCCTTGCGCATTTCATCGCGCATGCGCTCGGCCTCGGTCATGGTTTCGGCACGAGACACGCTGATCACCTTGCCGTCCTGATCTTTGGTAGCCACCACGTACTGGCCGAAGCGAGCCAGAGGGAAATACACCCCCTTCACATAGCCGAAGAAATCAGCGTCCATCTTCTCCAGCAGCTCCTGGCGCTTCTTGCTGCTGAGTTCGGCGCGCATGATCCGCTCACGGATGGCATTGCGCACCTGCTTGTGATGCTCACGGTAGTGGTCACGGGCCTCCCGGTACACGGCCTTTGCCTCCGGCGAAAGAGCACTAAAGCGGCGCTTGAGAGCGGCACTCTGGGCCTTGTCATCTCCTTCGACATACTCCTTGCTGCTGTCTGCATCGATCTCGGCCAAAGTGGCGTCATGCATCAACTCAGACAGTTGAACCTCGTCCTTGAGCTTGCCCCAGCGCGTAGCCAGGTTGTCAGCCTCAGCGCCCACATCGTTCTTGTCCGCTTCCATCTGAGCCACCAGACGGTCATACTCAGCCATGGGGATGGTGTCGCCGTAAATATCCACCAACTGGCGACGGCCCATGAACTGCAGGCCCAGCTTGAGCCAGTCGGTCAGCTTGTGGCTACCGGCCTTCTTCACATCCGTGGCCGTAATTGCCTTGAGGCCTTGCCCAATGTTCTTGGCAGCCTCGGCCGCATCGCTCACCCCGAAATGTGCCACATCGTCTGCGTTGCCATCGGGATTGACAGCGTAGATGCGCTCAAGCACACTGCGAATGGCTCCAGGGTTGCCCCGCGAGGACTGCGCAATGTCGCCTTGGCTTTGTGCAGGAGCACCGGTATTGATGGCACCCTGGAGCTTTTCTCTGAGCACAACCTCGTGCACATACAAGCCTGTACGGCCCTCATGCTGGGTCACGACCATGGCGGCGACATATGCTTTGCCACCAATCTCCACAGGCGCTCCCAGTACATAGCCTGTCTGACCTTCCTTGCGGGATTCGGTATGCAGGACTCGCGCCTTCGGCAAAACCTCGGGCAACAGATACAGTGCCTGTACTTTGTCTTTGCCATAGCCATGGCTCAGAGAGTCCTTGGCGCTGCGGCGATCCAGCTTGATTTGGCCCAGTTCAGGATGCACGACTGCACCGTCCTTGGTCGCGGACTCGAAGTGCTTGGCAGCCCAGTTGACCACAAGGGCCTGGCCGCCCAGGCGGGGAACCTCGTCGCCTCGCATGCTGGCCACGGCATTGCCGTCCAAGAATTGGCGCACGCTCGATTGCGTGGCGCGATCTTTCTGGCTGGCCTGGCGCAGCGCCCTATCCTCACGCATGACCAGTACACCCAGCTCAAGGGCGCGTGACAAGGCATCCTCGGACTTGGCCGGCAGCCCCAGCACAGCCTTGAGAATACGCACGAACGCGTCCCAAGCGTTTTGGAGAGAGCTGCCAGCCGGCGCTTTCATGGCCCGCAGCGCACGCTGGAACTCCGGGTTAGTGAACGCTTCGGCAACGAATTCTCCAACATTCTTCATGCCGTAAGCACCAGCAGCCCCGCCCTGCTTTTTCACATGCTCATATAACTTGCGCATCTGCAAAGAGGCGATGCCCTTGCGGTCAAGGCTCTTGAGAGTGGCGGCGTGCGTCATTTCGTGCAGGAAAATCTGCTCGGCGCGACTTGCTGCACCCTCGCTCAAAGTCAGCTCTTCGAGCTTTCGGCTGTACTTGGCCAGGAAATTGAAGCCGCCATCCGCGCCCATATCGCCGCCCATGCTGATGCGTGGTGCAGCGCCAGCCTTCACCAGAAGGGCCGACAGTTTGCGATTGAATGGTGTCTTGGAAGTGGAAGCAATCAGCCCCAAGATGTCAGCTGCGGACTTGCCCTCGCGCACCATGTCCATCACGGCCCGGTCGGTACGGCTTCCGACCTTAGCACCTTGGCCAGCACCGAAATGCGCCTCGGAAGTATCTTGCTCGCCTTGCAGATCGACCACGGGGCGGTTCTTGGTCAAGCGCTCCAGCACCGGAACGCCTGCCGCACCTGTCGGCACAAACAGGCGCTCAGCCCAGCTGATACGCTCGCTCACCAAACCGATGCCCACCAGGTCGGCGCGCACCGCTGGGCTGATATAGCCGCCGCTGGGGTTCTTCAACTCAATACGCAGGTCGTCCGAAACGCGAGCGCGTTCCAATGACCAGCCATTGGCCAATTCAGCCTTGTCCCCCTTGAGGATCTGTGCCATCACCTGGGCCGGACTCATCTTGGATGCAGCCGAGGACACATTCAGGCGCTTACGCACATCGGGCAGGCTCTTCTTGTCGATCACGCGGCCCAGCAGGCGGCTGCCGTCCACAGTCATAGTACGTGCCACCTGAATGGAGCCGTCCGTCTTCAAACGATCCCAGATCGGAAGCATCGCACCGACGATCATGTGCTTGCGCTCGGTGTAGGTCTTGGGGCGGGCCTCGTTTTCAGCAGCCCAAAGCTTCATGGCCTCGGCCTTGGTCGAGCCACGGAAGGCCTTGGCAATCTCTGGGGCGGTCTTCGACTGGACGCTGCCCGTGCCGTAGAAGCGAAAGCGATCGACAACCGCACCTTCCTTGGTCGTTGACTTGCCCACCAGAGTCTTTGCATAGACCTTGCCCGACTTCACATTCACCACGTACTCAGCCTTTTGCAGGGAGTGCGGGAATGGGTAGATGGTGGTCGGCTGGGTCAGCTCCAGCTCGACCAGGCGCGTCTCAGCACCTGAGCGAGGGTCGGTGTAAGCCAGATCATCTGCCACCACACGGGATTCCAGAGCGCGAATCGTCTGCAGTCCAGCATCGAACTCGCCGCGCTCCACAGCCATCTCCACCTTTTCTTCCATACGGAGCATGAAGGCATCGAACACCTTTTCCTGCATATCCAGCTTGAGGGACAGCATGCGGTTCAGGAAAGTGCGTGTATCGGGCATCCGGTCTTCCGCGATGCGATTGGTTTCCTCGTCAATGATGCTTTCCAGCCCAGTCTGGCGCAGAAACTCCGCGAAGCTGATGCCGTCCAGCTGCTGGTGCTGGCCATCCTTGAAAAATTGCTGCACAGCCTGAGTCGCATAGATGGACTCCAGATTGTCCTTTTCGCTGAACATGCCCTGATTGGCAGTGTCGCGCTGACCCTTGGTCAAAGCGCCCAGCTGATCCAGCCGGCGAGCGATGGCCGACAGGAAGCGCTTCTGCGAAGGCACGTTGGTGGACGCCAGATAGTAGTGAGGCGCGCTGGCCTGGTTGGTACGGTGAGTGCGGCCGAAACCCTGCACCGCTTTATCCGCACGCCAGCCAGGCTGAATCAGATAGTGGCTGCGCTTGCGCTTGTTCTTCTGCGTGTTATCAGCGTGGAAGGAATAGCCGGTACCGCCAGCATCTGAGAACACCAGAATCGGCTTTTGGTCAGCCATGAACGCATTGGCATCGGCGCGGGCCGATGCGGGGCCGCGAGACTCGAGTTGCGCTTTCAGCTCGCCATCCTTGTCCAGCTTGCGCACCACGCGCTGTGTGCGGCCGGTGACTTCTGCCACCTTATCCACACCAAAATGGTTCAGCACGATCTCCAGAGGGCCATCGGGGACGCGGATGTCCTTGAGATCCTTTAGGAGAGCTTCGCGCATGGCCACGGCCTCCCGGTTGATGACCGGGTTGCCTTGCGAATCCTTAGCGGGCACGCGGATCTTCTTGCCCGAATCGTCTTCCTGCTCCTCGAACTGGGTAACAGGGAACGACTTTTCAACCATCTGCATCAACACATCGCGTGGTGTGAGATCCAGCTCTTCCAAGTCGGCGGACTCATCTTCCTCCCGGCGCTTGGCGATTGAGCGGTTCTGCTGGGCCTCGTTGGTGTTGACCAGCTGCAGCACCAGGGCCTTGCCATCGGCAACGTCGCGCTCCATCTGCTCAAGCACCGAAGGCATTTGCATGCTGGTGATGACCTGGCTGAAGAAGCGCTGCTGTGCTCCCCAGTATGCGGACATGGCTGCGCTCTTGGCCGAGGAAGAGCCCTTGCCGTTTTCGCCCACAGCACCCGTGGTCTTCAAAGCCGCGTCAATGTTCTGCAGCGTGACCTGCCACGCCTCAGCCAAACGGTTGTAGATGTCCTGCTGTAGCGGTGACAGCTGATGTTCAACGCGGGAATACGTCACGCCCTCAAAGGAGAGGCTGCGGGCCATGTACGCCCCCATCTGTTTCAGATCGCGCGCCACCAGCTCCATAGCCGCCAGACCGCCAGCAGTCATTTCAGCAATGAAGTTCTGCACACCGGCAAAAGGTGTTGCCGGGCCCCACAGGCCCAGACGGGTGGCGAACGACAGGTTGGAAACCTGGGTCGCACCAGTTGCGGACACGTAGACCACTCGGGCATTGGGCAGACGCTTTTGTAACTCGACCACAGCCAGGGCCTGGGCGGAAGGCTGGGACTGGCCGCGCGTGCCCTTCTGGGCTACGGCATTGCCGGCGTTATGTGCCTCATCGAAAGCAATCACGCCGTCGAAGTCCTTACCCAGCCAATTAACCAGCTGATCCAGGCGGGACTGCCCTTCCTTTTTACTGCCCTTGGCCGACTGCGTGCTGCGGCCCGACAGCCAATCACTCTGGCCACCGATGGACTCCACGCTGGTATAGCGGATGAATTTCAGCTCACCGCCCACCTTAACCCAGACCTTACCGCCGTCATCCTTGGGGTCGATGTGATCCAGAGGGAATGTGCCGCGGCCGTTGGTGGTTACTACATCCAAGCCCTTGGGGAACTGCTTGGCGAACTGTGCCTTGGTGGTGGGAGTGGCAACATTTTCCTGAGACTTCGCGCCGCTGCGCAAAGTGGCATAGCTCAGGAAGGCGATACCCTTGTCAGCGTTGATCTGCTCTTCGGCCTTGGTCTTGCTGACATTGAAGATCTGCTTGGAATCGCCGCCGATGCCCGAGTAATCGCGCTGTGCGTCGGGCAGCAGCCCGGGCTTCTCCGAAATCCAGACAGCCTTTTCACGGCCCTGGCGCATATTGTCCAGAATGATGCCCGAGATCTCGCGCCCCTTACCAACACCGGTACCGTCACCGATGAAGAAGCCGCGGCGATAAGCGACATCCTTGCCATCAACGGTAATAGGCTCCAGCAATTCCTGATGGGCCTGGCCCGCATAAACGACTGCCTCAATCTGGGCGATCGACAGCAAGCCCTTTTCAATCGTTTCCTTGGGCAGATTCGGGGTGTAAGTCGGTACGGGCGGCAACACGGCGGCCATGGCCGAAGATTGCACCAGCGGGCCGGGGTGCGGCTTGGCACCGGGTACTTGCAGACGCTGGGGCTGGTAGGACTCAAAGATCGAGTCACTCAGGCCAGCTTCGGGATCGCCGGCCTGCTCAGTCGCCTGAATGCTTAGAGCTGATTGGGCGGCATCAGATCCGCCACCTCCTGTAGCAGAATCATCGCGGCTTCCTCGAGCGTCGTTGCTTCCAGCACCTCGGCCTGGGCGAGATTTTGCGCCATCATTTCCGGCGACTCCAGATCCGCCAGCGCTGCCGCGCCCTCCACCTCCTGCGCCCAGCCCCTGTCCCCGGCCAGATTCTGCGCGGCCCACATCAGAACGCTGGTCACTACCAGATTGTTCGGGTTGTGCGGAACCCCTGCCTGCTTGAGAAGACTCAGCAAGTGCATGCTCTGCGGCGTCGAGTTCAAGTCCGTCACGATCGTTTGACGGGAAAATAGATTCTGGTCGGTCATTGCGGATCTCGGCAAGGCTGCCAATGAGGTCACTGTAAGTCTTGGCAGGAGTTGTGACAATAGGACGATTGGACGGCTTCACCTTGTCGATCACCAAAATGGCATTGTCGAAGGTCGTGCCGTACTTGGCGTAGCCGGAGCCATCCATGGGGATCACGGCGCGCACGTCATACTTGGCGCGAATGCCCTTCCACCAGTCGGCAAAGGCCGGGCGGTCGAGATTCATGCCCTCACCCACGATGGCCACTAGACGGCCACCATCGGCCAGGCGCTTCAAGCCCTGCTCAACATGCTGGGCGCCGACATGCGTGTCACGCTTGCCTTGAATGCGACCAGCGGTCGCGCTGAAGGGTGGGTTCATCACCACCACGGAAGGGATCTCCGTCGCGGGCAGGATGTTGTCGATCTGCTCAGCGTTCTCCGTGAAAACCTTGGCTGCCGGGAACACCTCACGCAACACGGCAGCGCGGCGGCTGCTGAGTTCATTCAGGATCAGCTTAGCACCTGCATTCTTCGCAAAGGCCGCCAGACCGCCGATACCGGCGCTGGGCTCCAGCATCGTGTCGCTGCTATCCATGTTTGCCGCCCAGTTGGCTGCATAGGCCAGGGCTGGGACAGTGCTGAACTGCTGGAACTCATCTTGTTCCGCAGTGCGCTTCGTCTGAGTCGGCAGCATCTGCGTGATGCGGTGCAGACGTTCCACGATGATGTGAGCTGCATCCTGGCTGGCGTTCGGGTTGAACTCGCCGGGACGGGACAGAATGAAATGGTTAACCCCCGCCTCCATGGCATCGTAGGCATCCTTGGGCGTGTACTTGCCCTCAGCCTGCGTGCCACCAAAGGCGGAATCAGCTTGTTCAAACAATGCGCGCCAGTCGAAACTGCCATCAGCCGCGCCGCGCTCTAGCTGGGATTTCACCCAGTCGGCCAGTACGCCCGAGGGGCTGCGAGCAGCGCCAGCAGTTGGTGCCTTGCCCAGTTGCGCGGACAGGCCCTCATCCTTGGCGAACTGGATAGCGTAATCCTTGACCCCATCGCCAAAGTTCTGGATCAGCAGCTTGAACAGATCCTTGAGAGACTTGCCAGCTGCTTGGAAGGATGAGAGCGCAGCCTTGAAGTGCGGCTTAGCCGCCTTGTAGGTTTCCTCATCGAAGCCGGCCGGGAAGGAGTTCAGACGACCGCCCTTGCCGCCGCCGAACAGCTTGGCCAGGCCCGACAGCGCTTCATTGGCGCCGGTCACGCCCAGCTTAGCAGCCTCGGCAATCAGCTTAGCCGCGGTCTTGTCTGCCTGTCCGGCCGCTGCTTGTACAGTAGCAGCAACAGTTTCGCTGATAGCGGCTGCTTCGTTGGTGGCCGATACATTCGGCTGCTCCTGGGTTTGCTCGCGCAACTCGGCTGCCGCCTGATCAAAGATTGCGCTCAGGTCGTCATCGGACAGAGGGCCGCGGGATTCCGAAGGTGCAGGAGCGTCCACTACCGCGGGCTTGCTCATTGCCTCTAGCTCGGCCAGGGCCTGTTCGGCCATGGCATCAACCTTGGCTTTGTCCTCGGCCTGCTTCTCGAGTTCAAGACGGGCCTTCTCTTCGGCCGCCATGGCGCGCTCTTCCTGCACCTGCTCGAAATAGGCCTGCATACCCTCCCGGGACAACAGCTCCCTGCGTCGCACTTCACCAGCACCCATGTTCGCAGGCAGATTCCTCTCGAAGTCTGTCACGGTCACAGTGGGTTTGCCATCGGTGAACTTCACGGACTTGGCCAGAGCCGTCAGGTACTGCCCAAACACTACCCGCTCTCCACCGGTGGGATACGGCGTGCCGCGATAGCCGCTGGCCTGAGTCACCTTGCCGTCGCCCACCCAGTCTTGATTGACCAGATAGGAGTTGATGCCGCCCAGGCTGTCCGCAGACCAGGCCTCAACGGCGCGTGCCAGCAGCTCGGCGTCATTGCCCCAATAGTCCTTGCCCAGCTTGTCGGCATTCTCTTTATAGGCTGTCAGACCGCGGCGAGCGCCGGTGTTGGCGTAGTAGCGCAGGCCTTGAATGGCCGCGTCCACCTTGTCTTGGTTCTTGTTGCCCTGCCAGTAGGAACCGCCCACTAGGAAATTGCGGGCCACGCGCTCCCAGTCCGAAGCCTCATAGGCCTTGAACTTGAAAGCGTTGAGGATCATGACCTTGACCCGATCCCATTCACCACCTAGGTTGTGGTCAAGTGCATGGGCCCACTCGTGGTACACCGTTCCGTCACCCTTGGTGTTGGTCAAATTCATGACCTGCACGCGGCCATTGGGCCCAGGGTGGTTGGGACTGAAATGTGCAGCGAACTTGCCATGACCCAGCGCGCCTACCGTGAAATGCAGCACACCGCCCAGACCGATGTTCTTCGGCGCAAAGCCGAAGTGTTCAGCCAGATCCATGAAGGCGTCGAAGGCGTAGTTCAGGTGATCTTGGTCGTTCTTGGCTCCGACCCAGTTGCCAAAGCCCACATCCGCGAAGCCGAACTGTGCCTTGAACTGCGCGGGCGTCACATCCTTGCCGCCGCGATGATCCTTGGACATGGCGCGATCGACACGATCCAGCTTGGGCGGTGTCAGCGGCGTGGCGCGCGTGGGCAACGCATGCGTTGCCTCGTTCGCAATCAGGCCCGAGGCCCAGGGACTAGCCGCACGGAACTTGGTGAAATCGTAGGAGTCGCCATTCCACACTCCACGGTCAAACACTCCACCGCCGTGAACGCCGTACAGCACACCGTCTAGGCGATCCGCATTGATGCGCTCATAGCGGCTGTAGTAGGTGTCGCGGTTGCGGGCCTTTTCTTGGTGCTTCTCCGCGACCATGGTGTCCACAAAGCGATCAGCGGCCTCCTTCAGCGATGTGGCGCCGTCAAGGAATGCCGTGAGTTCTTGCACCTTCTCTATATAGAGCTCAGCAGCTTCGCGCAGCTGAGCCATGCGGAACACCGGGTCGGTCTGCCACTGCTGGCGCTGCTCGATCGACATGGCGCCGGGGTAGCGCTTGCCGTCCAGAACGAACTCCAGATTGGCCGCTTCCTTACCCTTACGAGACACAGCCACAGAGCCATACCAGCTTGCTCGGCCGTCGAACATGAACTGCTTGAACGTCTTGGTAATGCCGCGCAGTTGAGACACGTATGCCACCCAGCCAGGGGTAGAGCCCTCGGGTAGATATGGCGCAAACAGCTCGGCGCGGTTAGTGGCCGCTTCGATTTGCTTCCATGCCTTTTGCATATCGGACTCGCCGGCCTTCATCTGGGCCTTCATGGCCTCCCAGTGGCGACGCAGATCCACACCCGTGTTTTCCAGCTTCTTGCGGCGCTTGCCTTCAAACCAGGCGGCACCTTCCTCGGTACCCATCCATTCGCTCGCGGCCTCGTAGCCCTTCACCATGTCGGCCAGGCCGGCACCAGATAGCGTGCTCTTGGTCTTGCCAGCCAATGCGTGGTCAAAGCCCAGCAGGAAATCGCCCTTGCTCTGGGGCGATACGTCCTCGCCAAAGGCATTGCCCAAGGCCTCGGCCTGGGCATCAGCCTTCACCTGGGGATCGCGCGCTGCTTCCTTAGCCAGCTGTGCCGCATTGGCCTGCAGCTGTTTATGGATGGCGCGAGCCAGACGGGAAATCTGCACCGGGTTGAGCGCGGTGCTGGCGTCGCGGGAGCCGAGTTGCTGCTTGAGCGCATCGGTCACTTGATCCAGACTCTTGCCGGCCATGCCGCCGTTGGCCGCCGTCATCTGGCGGAACAAGTCACGCTCGACCTCGCGGGATGCCTTTCTGGCCTCCTGCTCTGCGGCCTTCTTGACGGAAGCTTGACTTTCAATGCGCTCGGCCTCCGTCTTCTTGAACGCCATCTTGTGGATGACAGACCGGGCAGCCGAATTGAAGCCCATGCCAGAGGGGCTATGCAAGATTTGCAGGGTCTTAGGGTTCTTGTAGTCGGACTCGTAACCAGCACGCTCCATCACGCGCACTTGCACCTGGTCTTTTTCCAAGGCATCGTGAAACTCAGCAATCTGAGCATCGGTTGGCTCGGAGTAGGACAAGCTCGCAGCGCCACGATCAATCAGTTTCAAGCGGGCATTGGAATCCATCATGAACCAATCGCCCCCGACAACTTCCATGATCGGATAGCGGATACCGCGCTCGGTAACAACACCATTGCTTGCTTCCTTGATGGCCTTCCACAGAGCATCAGCGCTTTCCGCCAGGCGCGGTTTTTTCTTCTCACCCTTGGTTTGCTCAGGTGCAGCGGCTTCAGCTTTATTCTGAGAATCACGCTGCTTCGCCTGTCGCAGAGCCTCTTCCACCCCTGCACGGTTGCGGCCAAGCCCATTAACAGCGAACTTGCCTTTCTCCTTGAGCGAGATCGTGTCACCCATGGGGGTGATCTCAAATCCAGCAGGCAGCTCCTTACGGGCTTCTGCTAACGCCTTGATGAAGTCAGCATTCGACTGTGTGGCACGCTCTGCCGCTGTTTGGGATGCTTCGCCCTGATCCTCCTTCGCTTGGCCTTCAGTAGCGCCATCAGCAACAGTAGAGCTGGGGAAGTCGTGAGCCAGCTTCACCAGCTCATCAATGGGCGCGTCCAGGCGGATGGTGCGCACATCCTCGTCGTTCTCGCGCGCCGCCATCCACTGGTGATGGCCGTCCAGCACATGACCGTCGCTGGATGTCAGGATGGCGCGATTGCCACCGGTATAGGCCTTGGCCTTCTCTACCTTCTCGCGGCTGAACTCGCGCTGGGTGGGCTTGAGACTGGAAGCAGGCACTGTCGCCTCTTCATGGGCCACGCCGCGCGCGTTCATGAAATTCACCATGGCGCCGCGGTGCTCGGCCTTGATCTGAGGCATTTCTGCCCGAGGCACAGACTTGGTGCCCGACTCAGGGGCAAATTCGGCCCAGCCGTCGCCCAGATCGCGCCCGGAAATGCCGGTACCAGAATTCTGATTGGTGACGGGATTGGCTTCTCCGGCAGCAGGCGCCTCCGCTTCCACGGCTGCCGCGATCGCTTGCTTGGCTTTGATGGCAAACGCTTTTTCTTGCTGCACGACCTCATAGCCGTCCTGCAGATCGTTATCGGCCAGGAATGCATCGGCCTTGGACTTGGAGAAGAAGTAGGCGCCCTTCTCGCTGTTGATACGCTCGATGGCCTTCTGCTGGCGCAGCCTCGCAGGATTCGGTGCAGGCGCATTGGCGGCCGGCGCAGGAGCCGGAGCTTGAACGGCGGGGGCCACCGGGCCGGATATGCGCTCATGCTCGCGGTCTTTGAGGCCGAAGACCTTTTGGCGGTCGGTCAGTACCCCGCCATCGCGCAGGGCCTGGGCCACTTGGCCACGAGTTGCGTCGGCGGGAACCGTGATGGGTTCGCCACTGTCGTAGTCCAGCGCCTCATAGTTACCCAGATACACAACGCCGTCGCGCACAGACACCGCATCGCCAGTCTTGGGGGTGCTGCCGATGGTCATGGCGTCGGAAGCGGGTTGCGCCGCCTGCTTCGCCTCTGAATTTATAGCGCCATTGGCCTCAGAGGATTCACTCTGACCTGCATACTTTGAGAAGGTGCTGGGTTCTCGTGTTTCGCGCGCTCCTGTTTCCGTAGCAGTCTGAGCTTCTGACGCTTGGCCTTGCGTTGCATTCTGCGCTGGGACTTGCGGGCCATTGTTGATAGCTGGGGCGGTGCCATAGCCTACGCCTTGCCCCAAATGCCCAGGTGCACTGCCAATGCCTGAAATGCTTTGGTCTTGTCGGCCACCAGCTTCGCTGCCTTGCGCTGCTCTTGCTTGCGCCTGTTGCGCTCTGATTTGCTGGGCTTGATAGGCTTCACGGCCATCGAGATCTCCGTTGATGTTGAATGGCGATGCCGCTGGAGCGGCGTTCTCCCTGCTGGATGAAATGGCCAACAGCGGGTTCTGGAGCGATAGAGGCTGAGCCGCATCGATGGCAGGGGTTGCAGGCTCGGACTGCGCCGCATCGACCGCCATTGCTGCGGCTTTCGAGTTGGGCCCGGCACTGGGATCAATGCCCAGTCGCTCAGATGGCTTGCGCCGAACCAGGGACTCCAATGCCGCGTTGTCGGCAAACTCATCGACCAAAGGGTTTTGAGCGGCGAGATCACCCGGCAGTGGCGCGGGCGTGGTTTTTCCGGTGAATGCCGCATGCGCATCGAGCAGACGGCGAGCGCGCGCTGCCTCGTCCTGCGCGAGCGGTTGCTCACCAATGCGAGTCAGGGCCTCGTTCAGATAGTTGATGGACTGGGCTGTTCCCATGGCACCGCTGTCCATGGCATTCTGCAGACCAGACAGTATTCGGCTGGTGCGCACCTGGGCATCGACAGCTGCTGTGGAACCTGTCTCACCAGGCGCCGCCGCGGCCAGTTCTTGCTCCATCTGCTGACCGGCAATGCTGGCTGCCTCGACCGCCGACGCGGGCTGCTGCTTTACGTTGGCCTCAAGCCAAGCGTCTTCCATGGTGGAGCGCACAGCATCGACAGTCTGCTGATCTGTGAACTGGGTTCCGCTACGCACGGCTGCTTGAACGGCGCCCAGATGATCTTGCAGTGGCTGATACGGCAGACCGAAGGAGTGATTGCGATAGTCCTCTTGCCAAGGCACGAGATCAGGAATTTCAAACTCGTAGGGCTCGGGCGAGGAATAGCCCAACAAGCGGGCACGCTCCTTCATCATCCGGCGCTCGCCGGCAGGCGTCCCATCATTGAGACTGTTCAAGTACGACTCCATTTCGGAGCGGCGTCCTGTAGAACCGTCTGGATGGGTGAACAAGGTGTCGGGGGGCTGATTGGTCAGCATGAGCGGCACTGGATTGCCTGCCTCCGGTTCGCCATCGGCCTTGTCAGACTCGTTCGCGCGCTTGTCCCGCAGGGGGCTGGTCGCCGCCTGATAGGCCTTCTGGCCACCGTACATGAGGGCCGACTGCCCCACGGACGAGATCGCTTCCAATGCCGCGTTCTTGGTGTCCCAGTCACCGGTGGCAACGCCCTGTCCCACGAACTCGCCGGCAAACTCGCCTGCGGGATCAAGAGCAGCGACGCCCACGTTACGGGCAACATTGCCAGCGCCTGAGCTTGCAGCCTGGAAGGTCGCATCCTTGGCGACCAGATCCTTGAAGGCATCGGATTTCTGAGCGGCCTTGACCGCCGCGCCGTCCGTCATGTCAACGCCCATCTTCGTCAGTGCACGGTCTGCCGCTGCTCTCGCCGGCGCGTTCAGGATCTTGCCGCCAGCGCCAGCGGTGGCTGCATCAACGGCTCCGATGATGGCGCCTTTGATGGCAGCATCACCCAGCGCAGCATCGCCTTGCTCGCGGGTGAACTTCTCCACGGCCGCAGTGTCTTGAGGATTGATGCCAGCCTTGTTCAGGCGATCCATGAGCATGCCACCGCCCTCGACCAGCGTATTGCCAGCAGAGGCGCCTGCCCATGCACCAGCAGCCAGACCAACCGGCCCCGCTGCCGCGCCGCCCGCAACACCACCGCCCACCATACCGACCATCGGTGCCAGCATATTGGGCACCTGGGCAACCAGGCCATCGCCCATGGCTTTTGCATTGCCAGCCACCGAGCGCACGCCACCTACCCAGTTGGGTGCTTCCTTCCAATCCTTGGCGATTTCGCCGGCAACGCCTGCGATGCCGCCCGTGATGCCGTCGCCTTGCTCCCATGCCTTGGACAGCTCTTGACCCTGCTGACTGCCAGGATTGACGCGGTTGTAGTCGTCAAATTCCTTGACTCGGCGCGCCACAGCCGCTGCATCACCCGTTGCCAGATCCTTGGTGATTCCCACCGAGTTGCTCATCGACTTCCAGCCGCGCACCAGAGCGTTATCCGCATTCATCGGTACGGCACGACCAGGGTTGAAGTCGTCTTCCGGCTTCTGGCTGGCGGCAGAGTTCACAGGTACGGCACGGCTGGGGTCGAATTGGTCATTTGCGCTCATACCCCAATGTCATCCGGGGCACGCAAAACGCTAAACCCTATGCAGGGCTGCACCCCGCAAACGCGACTATTTCATGCCACAAGTGACAATAGTTACAATCCGCCAAAAAAGGGGAGCTCCAATGATCTACTTCGCACTGTGCACAGCCATTGCTTGTTTGGCTGCCCACTACATGCGTCGCATGCAGTTCAGGGCGGCGGGCGCCGGGGTTATCTGGGGGGTATCGATGTCCGGCGGACTGCTGGCGGGCTCAATGCTGGCCATCGGATTAATGAGCGCCACCGGTATGACGCCACAACAATCGGCGTTGCCGGCCATGTTCGCTCAGGCCTTCTGGTGGAGCCTGCTGGGCACGGCCATTGGTTATTTCACTGTGAACCTCCCAACCAAGGCCATTGGAATCGCGGTGGGCATCGGTTGCGCCGCACTGCTGATGCTAGGCACGGTCTATACACGAACCAACGACCACCAGTTTGACGCAGCCGAAGGGCGCGTACCTGTTTCCAGCCCGGGAGCCCTGCCCAATCGTGCTGCCGGCAAGGATGACACCTTCGACCCTTCTCGCGCTGTTCCCTTGAGCACCTACCAAGAAATGAAAAAGGCCGGGGATGACTTCAACCCGGCCCGTGCAGTCCCTCTGCGCAACTGAGCTGTTACACGCGATCCCAGCTCTGTCCATTCCATCGCCGCTTCGCACCTGACTGTGGATCGACGTAGATCTGATCCTTTTCGTAGGTCGGCGCTTTTGCTGGTTGTCCGGCCTGACCGCCACCAGGCGCACCCCCGCCAACGTACTGCTGAGTGACAGTATCGAACACCATGGTTGGCTCGCGCACTGTCTGACCGTCCACCACAGACGTTCCACCGCCAACGGTCATGTAGCGGTCTTTGCCCTGGGGCCCGATGGCCTTTTGCCCAAATACATCAGGGTATTGGCGAATGAGCTGCATGCGCTCTGCGTCATCCTTGGCTGAGTCATAGCGCTGCATGACGCCAGCACTGCGTTGAGCGCGCTGTACCTCCAGGTTTTGCAGCTCCGCCTGAGAGCTAATTTCCTGGCCGCGTTGAGCCAGACCAGCAGCTGCGATGGCATTTCTGCCGGCAGCCCGGTAGTTTTCACCCTGCTCGCTCATGGCGGCGCGTTGCAGTCCGGCATTCGTTTCATTGGTGCGCTGCTGCAGGTCAGGCGCCTTGCCTTGCGCAGCCAGATCGGCCTGGGTGGCAGCATTGAAGCGCGCGACCTTTCCGTCCGGGTCGTTCTGCCCTTGATGGCGCGAGCCCCATGCGGGGGTGCTGCTGCCACTGCGCCACTCGGCACGGTTGGTGATCGAACTCGCAGAAGCCTCCATATCCTTGAGTTGCTGACGCGCCGCCCAGTCATTGCCGCTGTGGCGCACAGTAGGAGCCTCGAATGCAGGAACACCCGTGCCCTGTGCTGCCCCCTGCGGGCCAAACTCTTGGCCGCGCCCCGCGTAGTGGGCGCGCACAGCGTCAAAGTCACCCCTTGCAGCCGCAGATGCGAGCGCAGAATCCACTGTAGAAGATGCAGCTCCAGTGTTTTTGTCAGGTGCCTGGCTCTTCTCGCCCGTGAGCCGCTGGTCATATGCAGGGTTGTATCCGACTCGCTGACCAATCAAGCCTTCGCGCTGAGCCTGTTCAACAGACATTCCCACAGGAGACCGGCCAGCAGATGCGCCATTGGTGAGCGGGTTTCCGCTCGAAAATGCATAGTTGCCTGCGCCGTCCATGCCAACAGAAGCGCCCGCGGGGGTCGAATCTACCCGGCTGAAGCCATTGCCGCGAATGCCTGCACCAGGCAGCGGCTTGCCCGCACCATCTGCGTAAGACACCGGCCCCGATACATCAGTGCCGCTGAAAGACATGGTTCCATTGGGCTGGCGCTGCATGGTCACTCGGCCACCCGGGTTGGCTTGTGCCACCTCGGCATTGGTCATGCCAGTGCGATCCCATTGGGCCATGGGGTTGCCCGTTACTGTCGCACCACCGGCCAGGGTCGTGGTCGGTGCGCTGGGGTCAGCCATCGGCGGATTGATGGAACCGCGCCCGCCACCGACTTCAGAGGTACCCGCTCCGGCACCAGCGGTCTGAGCTGGCTGCACAGCTGCAGCGCCAGGCGCTCTGCTGTTGGCGGCCTGCTGCATGCGTTTTTGGTCGGTGAACGGCGTCATGCTACTTGGATCGACGCCATCAGGCACCAGATGGGGGCTCAGGTAGCTGGCATTGACGCCGGCGGCGCGCATGGGTCGAACCACGGCGCTGTCATACGCACCCGCCACGCCGCGAGGCACGAGCATCGCCATATCCGCAATGGCCCGGCCGGCGTCGTCGTTCACATCCTTGACGGTATCCCAGGCTGCGCCGACTCGCGCTCTATCGGACTGAGCCTGCGGGGAAAGTGGCACGGCAGCTGCGGAACCTGCAGCAGAGTTCGTAGCTGGCGCTGGGGTGAAGCCCGGCGATTGCGCGCTTGGTTTAGGGGAGGCAGCTGGCGCAGCAGGCGTGGTCATAGCCGCTTCCGCAATGGGGTTCGTGTTCTTTTCCGCTTGCGCCGACTGCTGAACGAGCGGATTACCACCGATGCCCGGGGGCACCTTGGCAAAGCGGCTGGCATTGCTGGGGTCAGTCGAGACAGCCAAGCCTTGAACTTGTCCGCCCTTCGCATCAGCAGCTGCCACAGCTTGCTGCTGTCGCTGGAATTCATCTTTGGGGTTGGCCATCGCCTATCCTTTCGGGATCAGGCCAGCGGAGCGGGCAATGCCCCTGCACCGTCCCTCACCCAGTTTTCATTGCGCAGACTGCTCTTCTTACCGAACTCAGCTTCAAATTTCCTCAGCGCGATCTCGGATCTATTCGGGTCGTACAGGTCAACGTCCTGGGTTCCATACACGCGATGCATGACCCATTCCACCAATGCCGGGTGCGCTTCTTCCCTGATCTCGGGCTTATCCGAATCCACAAGCAGCGGTTTCATAGGGAGCCGTTGAACGCTCAGCCGAACCTCCCCGTTCTGGCTGGGTATGGGCCAGAGGTGCAATGCATCTGTTGTGAGTCCAGAAATCAAGACCCTTGGCTTGTCACGCAGGGTGTCAAACTGCCAGTTGGGATGATTGAGATCCATCACATCGACCGGCACCACCCTGACCTGGCTACCATCCACGTAGGAGCGCAACACTTTCAGCACCCTGCGATCGAGCTGGATCAGCTCGGCGCCGGCCTGGAACTGCACCTGACACATGGCACCGGTGGACTGCAAGAGCAGTTGCCCTCTGCGGCAGGCCTCGTCCTGCGCTTCCCTCAAGTACAGGCGCACGGTGTCGTCGTCACACAGGTGGGGCTCTTCCGTGTCCTGCGCTCTGCGGCGGTACAAAGCAATGAGCTCTTCGAGTGTCATGGCGCGCCCGGCTTGAGTTAGCGGCGCTGGGCCAGGATCTCGCGCAGCCACTGATGGCCACGGCTATCGGGATCGCTGATCACTGTGAACGGGTACTTGAGCACATGGCGCTGAGTCAGCTTGTTCATGCGCTCGCCCAGAGCGATGTCCAGCGTCTGGTCGTAGTCAGTCTTCTTGGCACGGGCCAGAACTTCCACATACTTACGCTTCACATCAATGGGGATGTCGCGCGGCAGGTAGATGAACGAGCCATTGACGCCAACAGGCACGCTAGGGGTTTCATCGTCGGCACCATTGGAGGCAACGATGATGGTCAGCAGATCGTTCATGAACGCCTCTTGTGCCACGGCATCCATGCCCACTTCGGTCACGATTGACTCAACATCGCCCGCAGCATCGCCCAGCATCAACTCGGGGGCCGCGCCCAGGTACTCGGCACCGGCATCCACTTCACGCTGTTTGCCGCCACGACGACCGACAGTAGATCCATTCATTTGTGTTTCCTTGAAGAAGTACCAAAGGCGGGCCGCCTTTACACAGCAGCCCGCCTTGTGGGGTTAGACCAGATCGGAGACGCCGGCCTCAACCACCGCCATCCAGCCTTCGTTGAGCAGCACGCAGTTCATGTAGAACTTGGCGCCCACATAGCCGCGCTGGCCCAGAGGGTCGGACTTGTCCTTGGTGCCAGGTGGGATGTAGGTCGGATCGAGCGCGTTGGCACCGCGCAGAGCCAGCTGGCCCCAGGCGTCTTCACCAGTCACGACGAACGGGTACACGTCCACATTGGTATCGCCCAGCAAACCGGTACCGCTTACAGCCGCGCCTGCTCCCAGGTAAGGAGCCAGCTCGGGGCTGGTCACGAAGCGGTAGTTCTCGCAGGAGCCCAGCTCGTAGGGAGACACGACCTTGCGCGAGCCATACTCCGCCACCGGAGTGAACTTGGGCAGATCGCGGATGTCGGATTCGGCATCGGACGACACGAACACCAGATACGAGGCTTCCACAGGGGAAGTCTTGATGTTGGTGCTGGGCGCCAGAATGCCGGTGACGCGCTTGGCATGGTTCGCCTGCAGGCCGCGGCTGACCTTGCGCAGGATGGGCAGAGTGATCTTGCCCGCCACGGTTGCGCGGCTGGACGCGTTTCCAGCGTAGAACACATTGGTGCACGCCTTGACCACGCCATAGCGGATCATCTCGCGCAGCAGGCCGATGCGCTCGCCGCACTGCTTCTTCATTTCCGAGGACACATCGTCTTCGTAGAAGTCAGCAGTCTGGTTGGTCAGCTGGTACAGGCAACCGTATTCCTTGATGGTCACGGTAATGTCCTGGGGCACCAGAGAATCCGCCGAAGGGGTCACACCCTCGGTCAGCTCATGAGCTGCGGGGTCTGCCTTGGGGCGGTTGCGGGTGTTCCAGTCGGTATTGGCCGCGCCATGGGGCAGATAGCGGCGGTACACCACGGTCTTGCCCGCATTCTTGACCATGCCGCGTTGCTGACCGGTCAGGCCCAGCACTTCGCAGCTGACGGCGTGCGCCAGGATTTCGCCCTTGATTTTGCCAATCCGGGGCGTCGGATTGTTGCTCTCAAACTGAGGCATGACTCATCCTTTCATACAGGCCGATAGGCCTACAGGCGCTGCTTGGAGACGGCGGCGAACGCGGCTTCAAATTCCTCGTCCTCCGTCATCGCGGCAGCAGGCTTGGGTACATGTCCTGTCGGAGTCAGCGAGCGCTCCAAGCGCTCCTGTGCCTTGGCACTCTTGGAGACGGCAGCTTCACGCGCGGTCTTCCACTGCCCGAACGTGTCGAGCACACCGGCGAATTTCTCGGCGGTGTTGGCCTGCAGGTACTGTTGCTGATACGACTGGTCTTGCGCACCAAGCCAGAGATTGAATTCCTGTCCAGCAACCGTCTCGCGCCAGCCGGGGCGAACGCGGTCGAGCACCAACTGCTCAACGTGGATGCTGGGATCGCTGTGCTGCTGGGCAGCTTCGGCCGAGGCCGTGTCTACGTGCTGGGATTCAGCCGGGGTGTGACCCTCAGCTGCAGCGGAATGCGGCATGTCCACGGGCAAGGCCGCGCCCTGCCCGCCCGGCTCAGCCGGCACCTTCTGTACCTGCGGCAACTGTTGGAGCTGCTGCATGCGGAGCATGGTGGTCACGATGCCGCGCACCAGGCCTTCTTCGGAGTAATCACCGAATGCGGCAGCATCAATCTTTGCTTGAGCCATCACATCCGTGACCGCCTTGTCAAAGGCTTCACCTTCCAGACCAGAGAGCGCAATGCCGCCGTAGTTACCGGGGGCATGTTCAGCCGGGGCCTTGCGGAGCCGGTCGTTCAACTCGCCAATCTTTCCGTGAACCTTGCGCAGGCCCGCGCTGAGCCCTTCCACTTCGGAGGCACGCGATAGGAGGTTGCGTACTTCGCGGCGGGTCAGGCCATCGAGTAGAACCTCGTCGTTCGGGTCTGGATCTGCATCAGCCGGCGTACCGCCATCCCCTGCGCCCCCCTGCTCGCTGGCAGCTTGGGCCGCGCCCTGCTCACCAGATTCAGCTGCACCCGCTTCACCAGAGGGCGCTTCGGGAGCGGGCGCTTCGGGGGCACCAGCATCGGAGCCATTGGCATTGTCTTGGGCTGCGCCCTGCTCGACCTCGCCACCGGCATTACCTGCATCGGCAGCATCAGCTGCGGGTGCGTGCTGCTCGGGTTCGAGGTTCATCACAGAGGCAAAGCCTTGTTCAAAACCTTGGTCTTCCTGTTCCATGCTCATGCGTATTGCTCCAAACGTCTAGGGGTTCAGTAGCCGCCTGGGCTGATCTGACGACTGGCCCGGTCTTCCGCCTCTCGGCGTCTCTTGGGCATATCCAGCAACTCCTTCCACACCGCAATGCGTCCCCGGATGACCGAAGTGGCTTGCAGGTCGTGGCCGACGCCATCGTTTTTCAGTCGCAAATCGTCCAGCTGCTTGCGTGCATGGGCCTCGAGGACTTTCCAGGCGTCGGAGTCGAAATCAATCTCAAGCTCGGGCGCCTTCATATCTCCAGCCAATACGCGCGTTACTGATGGATGAATGCTCGTAGAGAGAGGGGGAATGTCTAAACCACATGCAGGGGCGGCGAAGGCCAAGCAAGAAAAAACCGCCTCGGTGGGCGGTTTGGCTATCAGCTCAGGAACTCAGCGCTTGATCAATGAGGCTGCGAGATGTCGTGTTGCACGCTGGGTGCCCCGAGCGGCACCGGCTGGGTGAGCGCGCTGGTACCAGCATTCACAGCACCTTCCACGCGCTCGGTGATATTGGCGCTAGAGGGCAAAGGGGCGCCCTCCACCAGCTTCTTGATGGTGGGCAGAACCTCGGCGGCCAGATGTTCACCTAGCACCACAAAGAACGGCGGCTGTGCACATGCGTTCAACACATCGATCTGAATGAAACCACCATCACAGGACACATGAGCCAGTGCCTTGCCCCAGGCGGTATCCACATCCAGGGTGATAGGCCCGATGGCTGGCTTTGGCGCGCCGCCCTCATTCGGGGAAGGCACAACACAAGCACCCCAGATCATGAGCTGCAGCGCCAGATCCTTGGCCTGGGTTTCGGCTGGCGCCGAGGCGCTGCCCTCCAAATGGATTCCCACCATGTCTTCGACGCCCAGCACCAAGCCCTCGTAGCCATTCGGCAGCTTCTGAGTCGCCACACTCAGGCAATCGTTATCCCATACCCAGGTGATATGGCCGAAGTCATTGCCGAGCGCGTCCTTGAGTTTGATAGCTCGAGCTACGCCTTGGGGCGTGGCCAGGATTTCGTCGGTGAGGGTTTTGTGGTCAATGGTCATGGTTGCCAGATAGGAATGAATGGATGGGAATGGACGGAAATGGATGGGGACTGCTGCCGTTTCAAGTCCAGCAGCTTCTACTCCCACAGGCAGTTCAGTCGCCGCCCCCTTCGATGCCGGCCATCATTCCTGTAGCAGGCGATGCTGGATTGGCGGGGGTCAAGGGGTTGGTATTGGTCTGAGGTGGTGGAACCAGCCCACTTGCCACCAACTCATTGCCTTGCACCTGGGGGAGCGCCGGGGGCAGATCCTTGTCTGTCCCACCAGCCGACTTCCAAATTGCGTCAGAGGCACCCGCCACAGGGGATGCCATCAGCAGGTTCTTGGCCGCCTCGGTAGCGCTATACATGCCCTCAACATTCGTTGTCGCTGCTTGTGCCTGAAGCTGCTCGGCGCGTGCTTGCTCCACGGAGACTTTGACATGCTCCACGGCGGTACGAGCCTGAGTGTGCTCGGCCTGGGCGGACAGGAGTTGTGCACGCGCCTGAAGTGTCGGGTCTTGCGGCGCGGCCTTCTCCGCTTGAGCCTGCTTCTGCTCTTCCGTCAATGCCACACGCTCGGGGTCAAGGCGCTGCCCCTTGAGCAGCTCCTTCATGAGGCGCGCCGGGTCGAGGCCGTATGTCGGGTCTTTAGAGATCGCCAGCATCTGCATGAGGAAAGATTGCTGATTGCTGCGCTCCAGAAGTGCAGAAGACGCACGCACATCGATCTGAAAGTCGCCCTTGATGCTGTCGTCGTCGCTGTACTGCATCATCCAGTCAAAATAGCGCTGGATATGTGGTTGGGTCACATAGTCGTCAAAGCGGCGCGCCAGACGGCGCAAAACACTGGATGCGTTGTTATCCTGAAGCTGCATGCCTCCCAGCGTATTGGGAGAATCCCCCCGGATTCCCTGCAGCATGGCAGGCAAGCCGGTGGTGTCCTCTGCCATAGACATGGCCCAGTTGATGATGTTCATCAACTCGTTCTGAACGCTTGGGACGATGAAGGCATTGAACGCCTGCCGTACATCGGTGATGTCTGAGTCCGCCTCAACGCGCCAGCGTTTACCCGGGTACAAAGTCCAGTTGCCGTCCTCGGGTGTCACCTTGTTGCCCAGGATGATCTGGGGCGCCGCGCTCAGACTTGCGTTATCCATCATGGCGCGAACGGAGCCATTCAAGATGCGTTGCACAGTACGGATCTGTCGGGACACACCCACACCCCAAGGCAAGCCAGGGCGGCGCTGCCAGGCCAGCACATCATATGGAAACTCTCCCTCATCCATGGCTGACAGAGTGATCTTGACCAGTCGATCGTTGATCACCACGGCCATGGTGGGCATCTTCTCTTCCACATCATCTTCCAGCTCCACACCGTACATGCGCAGGTGCTCGGCCGCGCAGTGACCGTGGAAAATCCACATTTCAAACTCGGCATCGTTCTGTCGATGGCTTGATTCCGAACCTTCACGGGCGGACTTTGGCCCTTCACGCAGGACAGCCATCAGCTCAGCCTTGTCATAGCCAGGCATTTCGAGCATTTCCTTGACCTTGCGGCTCGACAGATACTCACGCTCCCAGGTGTAGCTTCCGTTGTGGATGTTCTCACCGCAGGCAGGGTCAGGGAAGAAGTTCCAGGGATCAATGCGCTTGGAGCCAGGCTTGATTTCAGACAGGCGAATGAACTTGACTTCACCTGTCACCGGATCTCGCTTCGTCATCCGAGCCACGCGGCGCACGGGGAACGGGCCTTTGAAAACACCCGAGCCAATGCGCCCTGAGTCTTCAATCATCTGACGCATCTCGCCGTGCCAGTTGGACTCGACCAAGCAGTCCTCAATCGCTTGCTCCATCTTCTTGGCAGCGGTCTTGGCGTTCTGGATCTGCAGATCCACAAACTGCTCCATCACCTTTTGGCTATAGCTGAGCCCCATCATGTCGCGCAACTGCTGCATCAGGTACGGAGTGAGTTTCGGGATCGGGGTCGGACTGATAGCCCAGGCCCGATCATCCGTTGGGAGCAGCATGTCGGACACTCGCGCGCTGGCGGCATCCACATAGGAGCGAGTGATATTAAGGAACACCACGGAACGCGCAGGCCCGGCCGGGCCCGTCGTATCCTTACCGAGCATATGGGCCTTGGAGGTGCGATAGAGCTGGTTGGCAGCGTGAAATGCCCGGTTGGCATCATCAATGCCTTGGTAATGCTCTTCGTCTTCGCTCCACTCCAACTCAATGCCGGATGAGTTGCGTCCAGAGACAGCTTCGCGGCGCTTTGCAATGAGGTTGAGCAGAAAGGTATCGCGCTCGTGTCGGATCTTGGCCTCGATAGTGTCCTGATCCTCCACTTCGGTACCCGGCATGACTGTGGCCATGGTGTCTTTGAAGCCGCGTTCAAACGCTTGCTGGGCGTTGTCGCCCATGGGTTTGTGTGTCATAGGCTGCATGTCAGTACCCAATCTCTCTATCTAGTGGGGCCCAGTTGTTCTGGGATTGCGCCTGCGGCATGGGCCTGACCTTGGCCTTGCGCAGCATCATCAGTGCGTATCGGGTGGCGCTCATCAAGTCGTCGCGCAGCTTGACCACCTTCCCGTCCTTGCGGTGGTAAAGGCGGAACTCTTCAAACCAGAGGCTGAGGTGGCTGAACACCTTGAGACGACCGGTCTGCATGCGCTCGAGCATGTCCATCAGCCCGGCCTCAACCCCGTTGGAGCCATCGGGGAAGGTGGCGCGATCCTTGAGCATCAGCAGACCAGCTGCCGCGTACTGCTTGGCCAGCTGCTCGCCGCTTCCCTTGTCGTGCTGCAAACCGTCATGCGGCCAGGAGGTAGGAACCCACGGCCCCCAGGCCTTGACCGTGGCGGCATGGATGACCGGGGTTTGCAGGCTCTCGCGGTGGACGTGCACCACATAGATGCAATCCGCTTCGCGGTCGTAGGCCAGCTGCACAGCTGCCGTGGGGTGATCCCAGCCGAAGTCAATGCCATTGATGCGCGGCCAGTGAGCGGGAATGGCAAAGGGCGTGACCTTGATGCTGTCCTCTTCCACAGGGAAGATACGGCCGCTGCCCAGCGTGGGCGTGCCGCGCGCCCGGGCTTCGCGCTCATGAGGTGGCGAGCTGTCCCACAGCTCCTTCTTGGTCTTTGCGTCCAAGTGGGGCACATCGTCCCAGCCAGCGGTGACGAGGTAGCGGCTTTCGGTAACGGCTGGCATCAGTCAGCCTCCACCTTCCCCACCGCCTCGGGGTTGATGAACATCAGCACCGTCCCCGTCGTCCCCTCCAGCGGGGTGAAGGTGATGTAGACAATGCCGTTCGTGGTGGCAGTACGAATCAGGCATTCGCTGTAAATGTCCAGCGGTGGCTCTTCATCAAGCCATATCCCGTGGCGCTCCGTGCCCTCAAAGCTGCCGCGCCCCTGCTGGTAGGACTTGAGGCCCAACTGCGACCATCCGCCCGAGACATGCTTGACCATCACCGTGTCTGCGAGGTCGGCCACGCCCTGCTTCCAGGCGATCTTGCCAATGCAATCCCCGTAGACCAGCCCGGTACCGGAAAAGGCTTTGGCCTGGGCTACGCCCGTGACCGCGCCGAACAGCTTGTTCTGCACGATGTCGCGGGTCGTCTCATTGGTCTTGCCGGCAGCCCAGAAGTTGACCGGGTGATCAAAACGCCTTCCGTCCCACCAGTGGGGATAGCGCCCAGTCAGGTGCAAGGCAGTCTCATACCCACCCATGCCCTCGGTCTTGCCCACCCGGTTGGCCGCCATGGCGCACCGCTCACGATAGGTAGCGCCCGCCTTGAAGAACTCCAGATGCTTCTTATAGAGTTCACGGCGTAGCGGCCCCTTCTCGGGGTACATGGTGTCGATCTTGCGAGTTGCCAGCAGAGCCTTGAGCTGAGCAAGCATCTCGGCGCGAACCTCGGGAGATAGGCGGGATACATCCATCACCCGCCCTCCCCGCCGCCCAGCAGTCGGGCCTGCAATGCCAGCAGCTCAGAAGTAGCCAGGCCGGCCAGCGCCTCCTGAGCAGCATTGCGCTGCTTGTTGTGAGCCTCGTACAAGCCAAGGTGCTTGAACAGCTTTTCAGCAATGCCCACCTTGTCATGCATCTGGATCTCAATGCCGTTCTTGCCATGCTTGGCACCAGCGTAGAGGCTGGCGGCCTCTGGCGAGAGCTTGCGGGTGTCGTGCAGCACCACACGCGAGTAACCATCGCCACCGCACTCAGGGCAGGTTGGATGAGGCGGTAGCAGAGGATTGAAGCCAATGCCGCCCTCTTCATCGAAATCCAGTGGCACCTTGCCCGAGTCGATCCACTTTTCACGGGCTGCATTCATCTCCGCCACAGTGCGCTGGCGCTTGTGTCCTTCGCCATAGCAATGGCGGCAGCAGCCCACCCGCACCTCAACCAGCTCGCGGGCATCGGCCCGGAACATTTGCCACACCTCACGCAGAACAACGTCCGCAGTAATCTCTGTGCGTTGCTGTCGCTCTTGTTTTCGTAGCTGAATTTCAGCAGCTATATTAGGTTTTATTAGGTTTTCACTACCGATTACAGCCGCTGTCTTCTCGCTGTATCCAGCCCGAATGGCGGCCTTGGTGGCGTTGAGGTCAATCAGATACTCGTCAACAAACCGACTCTGCAAATCGGTCAAATCACCTGCATGGCGGCCGCTTATAGCTATCTTTTTCGTAGCAGTCCTAGCCAGCGCCTTTGTGGCGGCCTTAGTCTTCGCTGCGGCCTTGGCCTTGGACGCAGAAATGCCCACGGCCTTTTTAGGTGCAGTGGGCTTTTTGGGGGTCGCTGTCTTCTTCGGTGCAGGCCGCTTGCCTGCCGGTGATGTGGCCATGCGCCCCAGTGTCTGGAGCGGCGCCAAAATCTCTAAACCCTATGCGGGGTCGTAAAAAAACCGCCTCGATGGGCGGTTCGTATGGGTTGCTTCTGCTTGAGCTAGGCAGCTTCTCAAGCATCCTCGCGCTCGATGGCCACATCGTTGTAGGCATAGCTCCAGCAGACTGCGCCAGTGCATTCGAGGATGACACGATTGCTGTTGGCAGCTTCATCGTCCAGATGCACTTTTTTTCTGGCCAGATCCATCGCTGCTTCAATATCGCTCACTCCCTCATAGGTTGCTTTGCGAACGGGCGCGGCTTTCAGCAGGTACATGACAGTGACGCGGTATGTTGTCCCCATGGGTCAGCCCTCCGCAGTCACGGCTTTTGAATAGGCTTCCAGGGCCTCCGCCTGGGCCTCGATCTGCAAGCGCTCTGCCTCTGCGCTCTCCAGGTCTTCCGGGGTGTAGAAGCCTCTGCGGTCGTCCTTGATGTTCTCTATGCGCTCTGCCATTTGCTCGCGGGCGGCGTTTATGAGGGCGTCAAAATTGGATACGGCCAGTTGCGGGGGCGCGGCTTCGGTGGTCGCGGCCAGCACAGCACGGGCTCGCTCGATGCCCTTGCGGTGGACAGCGACGCGGTTCTTTCCTGCTCCTTGCAGGTATTCTGAGTCCGGCTCCGAGTCGGCATCACGGATCAATGCCTCCAGGGCGGCGCGCAGTCTAATTGCCTCCGCTGTCGCGTTCGTCAGCAGTTGGAACACCGGCGATATATCGTCTGCGGCCTTTTCTAGCTTCTCGGTGGGAATGCCATCGCAGGCATTCCAGCACGCGGCCAGACGGCGCGCGTTTGCGTCACGCTCCGCGGTTGGGTTGTCACTGCGGGTGAA
Organism: Comamonas sp. Z1; assembly: GCF_008121555.1. Classification (NCBI taxonomy): domain Bacteria; kingdom Pseudomonadati; phylum Pseudomonadota; class Betaproteobacteria; order Burkholderiales; family Comamonadaceae; genus Comamonas; species Comamonas sp. Z1. Next base: position 114,346 of record NZ_VOQT01000012.1, on the reverse strand, counting down.
GCCTGTGACCATTGCGAACTGCTCTTGAGCTGAACCGTTCGTGTAGCTGTGGAATGGGCCAGCTGTGATGCGTCCATGTGTATGGACGGTCAGCCGCCCCTTCGTGTGAATCTCGCTCATGTTGTTCTCCCTTGGAGGTTTGTGTCAGGCGCTGTACTTGCGTTCGTGAAAGCGGCTCAACAAGCCCAGGTCAACTGTGTGCAGGGCGGTGTGGTGGGTTCCGACGCTCTGGCAGTACGCAACCACATCGGCGCGCTCGGCCAGCATGTCCTTTGCGTTTCGCTCGTCCATCAGGCGCTCCATCGCTTCGCGGCCTTTGGTATCCAGCCACTTGAGGGCCGCGCGGCCGTTGTCGCGGATCAGGCGGCGGGCGGTGCGGTATTGCGTGCGGTTCATGCTCATGGCTTGGTTCCTCTGTCCGCCAGCGCGGCGATGATGATTCGGCCCGACTCCACGGCCAGCAGGCCGGTGTGCGGGTTGGCTTCCATGAAGGCATTGGCCTGGGCCTTGCCCTCGTCGGTGTCCTTGAACTCAGCCGCGATGCCGTAGTCCAGGCCGTAGTGGCGGTATGTGCGGACGCGCGGCATGAACTCCACGCAGCTAATCACGTAGTCGTCGTCATCCGTCGCGCCTGGGAAGTCGTTGGCACACGCATGGCGTTCGGCCTCCGGCACATAGGTGCAATGGGCGCAGTCACTGCACAGGTCGTCATCGGAAATAGAAGGCATGTGAATCTTTCAGGCGTGGTTGATACGGCAGAACTGGCGCACCTTGGAAAGCTTGTTGAGGTCGCCGCGGCAGCAACTGGGCGTGCCGGACATAAAGAAGGTTTGGCGCTTGCCATTCGGAGCCTGCACATCAAAGCTCAGGTGCTGGCCTTGGGTTTTGCCGTTGAATTCGATTTGCTGAGCACCGGACTTCTCCAGCAGCGCCAGCATTTCCTTGATGCGCTTGCTCACATCACCCCCCTCTCGGCCATGTTCATGGTGCTCTCCCTTGTGCGTTGTTCGATGTAATTTATTGTGATTCATTAAATGCTTACGAGCAAGCATTTTTTGAATCACATTTAATATATTTTCCGCATCACATCAAAGACGCTAAAATCGTGCGCATGGAAAACACACCGAAGCGGTCGCGGGGTCGGCCTCCAGTCCCAGACGCAGACAGGCTTGAGCAGCGCTCCATTCGCTTGTCCCGGAAGGCATGGGCCAAGATTGATGAAGGGGGCCTACCATGGCTGCGGGCGGTCGTGGAAAAGGCGAAGCTGCCGACCAAGCCGCCGTCAGATGAACTAGATCTGAGCTGATCAGTCCAGCGCCAGCTCTCCCTGGCGCTCATCCACCTTCATACCTGCGGCCCGTGCGGCTGCCGTAACTCTCTCCATGGTCGTGGCCGCCTGCGCCAGCTTTGCCGCCACCTCCAGCGTGGGGCTCTCCAGCTGTCTGCGCTCGATTTGCTCGACTTTCATCAGCATGGTCGCTGCCATTTCTGTCATGGCCTGCCCGGTTTGAATCTGGGCGACCTGAGTAGCTGCCCCCGCCTGGAGCAGCGCCAGCGCGCGGTCTTCGGCAGGCGTCAGCGTCAGCACATCGTCGCCAATTTCGATTTTGACGCACCCATTCGGGAGCAGCGTCTTGCTGATTGCCCGTGCTGGCGGGTGCGACTCGACGGGCACATATTGCCCCTTGAGCACCCGCTTGATGCGCTCGCGCTCAACCAGGGCTTTGATCCTGTCGTCCACCCGGCCAAGTGGAAGGCCGGTCAACGCCTGCACCGAATAGCGTGTAGCAGGCTGCTGCGCGTTGTGCAGCTCCACGATGGCCTCATACACGCGATCCGTGCTGGTCGCTGCCGCTTTCTCAGATGAATTCATGCTCTCTCCGGTTGGTACGATTGACTTGTCTCCGGTCAATCGACCTTCCAGAGGGGCCCGCTTCGTGCGGGCCTTTTTTTATTGCGACGAGTGCTGCACCCATAAAAATCAAGGCCTTACAGGTGCATCAACCAGGCCATCACCCATCAAACGCAAGCTCTTCCTCACCAGGCATATGGGGCAACTTTGCAGGCCAGCGCCCTTCCCTACGGAGTTGCTGGCGCGTCTGTGCGCTCCACAGCTTGCCTTGCTCCACATGAGCATCCCGCCCCCCAGGCAGCAGCCGATATTGGTCGAAGGCCACATGGCAGCCCTCAATCCCCGGACGGGTGCAGCAAAGCGCCATCGCGCGCCGGTCGTCCAACTTCAGTCCCTTGCCCTTGTTCTCGTTTTCGTGGGCATGCTGACTGTAGCCCTCAATCCCGCAAAACATGCAGGGTAGCTTCGCCACAAGGCGGCGGTATGGCTCGTACTCAATCGCGTCCTCTTTGGGCACGGCTACCACCTCAGTGCTGATATTGAGAGGCGCTGTCTCGCGCACTTCCACCAGCATTAATGCGGCCAGGCGCTGCTGACGGGCCTCATGCCTGGCCTCGATGTCTTCAGGCGTGACCAGCGCCAGCCCGCGCGGCTTGAATCCGGTACGCTTCATCGATTTACGGACGGTCAGCACTGCCACCCCTCCAGAAACTGGCGCGCGGGAATGGGCCGAGCCTGCAAGGCATAGTTGACCTGGCGTTCCTGCTGCACCAACCAGACACTGTACGCAGCGCTCGGAGAGAAGCCTGTGGCCTTCACGCCCCGGCCCACACATACCCAAGTACCCGACAGGCGCTTGATGTGCGGCTTCATCCAGTCGCGCAACATCCTGTCTCGGTCGGCTTTTCCTATTTGCTGCTCACGCTCTCGCCTCAGCAAATCATCGATAGTCATGCCCTGCCTGTTCATGCGCCACCCCACGGCTTCAGGGTTGCCAGATCCAGCAGCGTGAAGTGCCCCCCGGTGCCAGCCCATGGTGTCGATGTGGATGGTGTTGCCCAGCGCCAGCACTTGATCCACCGGGTTGTGACCCACGACCACGGCGCGCACGCCGGTCACCAGGCTCTTGTCGTGATAGTCAAAGCGGCGGCGCGACCAGATTGCATGCTCTTCTGCTTCCTCGGCCTCGGCCTTGCTGCGGCTTTGCAGCATGTCAGTGAAGCCGCGCCAGTCGTAGCCGTAGATGTCAGCGTGGACGATGCCGACCAAACCACCCTCGGTTTCAACCTCGATGGCCAGTGGCAGGAACTTCAGCCCTGCAGCAATCTCCTTCTGCACTTCCACCGGGTTGCCCAGGTTCCATGCGCCACCGTTGCCCAGGTAATCCCCCTTTTGCATGTGGCCGTTGGGCCAGCGAATGGCGAAGTCCTCATGGTTGCCGCGCACCGGGAAGAACCATGGCCGCGAGATCCAGTCAAGCACCTGATCGCTATCGGGGCCTCGGTCAACCATGTCACCCACGGAGAACAGGCGGTCTTTCGCTGGATCGAAGCCCATTTCATCCAGCAGGCTCTGCAGGCGGTTGAAGCAGCCATGTATGTCACCTACTGCGAAGTCTCGGCCTTGGGTGTTGAGGGGGAAATGGGTAAGAGTCACAGGGATACCTCTGCAAACAGATCGCGCTGGTTAATGCTGGTTGTTGTTTCAGGCGCTGACATGGCGCGGGCCAACTCATGCTCAATACGAGCCTTGGCAATCGCCAAGTACTCGGCGTTCAACTCGCAGCCAATGAAGGAGAAGCCTTCACGCATTGCCGCCTTACCAGTGCTGCCGCTACCCATGAATGGGTCGAGCACCACACCGCCTGCTGGCGTCACAAGGCGGCACAGATAGCCCATGAGGGCTGTTGGTTTCACGGTCGGGTGGTTGTTCTGGCTGCGTTTGTCAGTGCCTTCGGCCTGGAAGCTGCCAGGGTTCTGTGTTCCGCTGGACCAGAGTAGAGGCTTGCGCTCCAGGCCTTCACAGCCCTCATTTCGATCAGAGCGCGAGGCCTTTGGCACGTAGAAGAAGCGGGCTGCACTTCCACTGTCGCCGTGAAAAGAGCTGCCGCCCTCGTTGTCGTTGCCAGCGAAGGCGCCATAGCTGTTTTGGAACTTGTCGCCGTTGCGTCGGAGGACGGGTGCTGCTGCCCCAGCCTGGGCAGGGAACAGAGAAACCACCTCGGCGCTGCCGTCATGGATCAAGTTAGCGGGCCAGCGGCCAGCTTCATGCGGCTGCGAGACGACGCCGGGGCCGCGCTGCTCGTCCTCGCTCCGGCGCGGCAGGCCTCCGCTGCCCGTGTTCGGCGGCATCGGCTCAGCTGGCACGCGGCAATCGCCAATGTTGAGCGCCCCGGTACCGTGCGCGATCACGTTGCCAGCCACGGTGCCGGAGAGCGGCTTGCGCGCCAGGGTGATCGGCTCCAGAGCCGGCTTCAGGGCTGTGCCCCAACCAGCCCACGCGGCTGCATTGCCTGGCTCCTGCATGTCGTTGGCGATGTTGCGCGACTTCGGGAAGCCGCTGCCATACAGCCACGCGATCATGTCGCGTATCTCGAATCCGGCATCCTCGATGCGCACCGCCATACGGTGCTGGGTGCGAGTGCCAGCGAATGCCAAAAGATGACCGCCTGGCTTGAGCACGCGCAGACATTCGACCCAAATCTCTGTGCTGGGAACGTCGTAGTCCCATTTTTTACCCATGAAGGCCAGTCCATACGGCGGATCGGTCACGATGCTGTCCACACAGTTTTCGGCTAGGCCACGCAGGGTTTGAAGGCAATCGCCCTCGTACAGCTCAAATCGCGTGCTCATCATGCACGGCTCCTTTTCACAATGGCGCGGCGTTCGCGTTCGTCACTGGCCCTGGCGAAATAGCGAGGCTGGTCGCGGCACCAGTCAGGCCCATTCACCTGCAGCCAGGCTAGAAAGTTCATGAACTCGTCGGCCGAGTCTCGAAAGATGTAGAAGCGGCCCGTCAAGTCCAGCGCCAGCGTGCGAAGCAGCTCAGGCGACCAGAACAACAGCAGCACCCAGGCTTTGATGAAGTCCGTCACTCGTCAAACCCTCCCAAGATCCCTTCAACCATGTCGATGCGTTGGGTCTGGCTCAGGTGCGGCCAGAGGGTGGTGCCGGCGTAGTCGGTACGCATGAAGTCCACGAAATGCCCGTGAAAGCGCTCCATTTCCCCTTGCTCCATGCTCGAGTAGCTGGTGGACTTGGGCAGCGGCACCATCCCATTGATGGTGGGAACCCAGTCCACATGCCCCGCGCCCAGCTTGAGCCAGTCGCGGAAGCGGTCGAACTGAGGGAACTTGTCCTGGGTGTTGAAGAATGCGAGTTCCAAGGCCATGTGCTTGCGGTGGTACCAGCCCAGCCGGGCCTGCTTGGTGTTGATCTCCACGATGCCGCCGGGCTCCAGCGCCAGCAGACGCCGAAGAAATCTCCGCCAGCTTTTCCGGTTGTCTTCACCCAGGCCATCGATGTGACCCAGCAGCACGCGCATGGCAACATCACGATCAGCCGGGCTGGCTTGAACGCTGGGGTTGCGAACGATCTGGATACCGGCCATGGTGCTCAGATGCCCTTCAACAGCTCGCGCAGCTGTTTGAACTTGGCAAGATCTGCCTCGTGCTGCTGCTCACGCTCACCTATTGCCAGCGCCAGCTCGTCCAGCGCGTCTGCCTCCTGGCGCAGGCGGGCGGCCTTCTTGGCAAGCACGGCCATAAAGTCCACCTTGGCAGGTGATTCGGCGCAAGCTGCTGGCGCTGGTGCTGCTGTCAAAGTCATGGTTTCTCTTTCGGCTTTCGCCTGTATGGGTGGTGTGCTTGGGAATGGCGCTTTGGCTGCACGGGGGCGTTCCACGGCAACCCGGATGTATTCGCCGGTGGCATTGAGCTTGATCAGCCCAGCATCGCGCAGGCTGCGCAGGCAACCCGCCAGCTGCTTGATCTCCATGGGCTTACCGAGACGGTGCAGCTCCCCCTGGATCGCCTTGGCGTTCCATGGCTCCTGCATGGGGACAGCCTCAAGAACCTTGCGCTCCATCCCGTTCAGGCCGCGCTCTACGGCAGCTAGTCGCTGGGCACTCATGCCTTGCTCGCCTTGTTGCGGTAGGGCCAAGCCACCATGGCTGCGTCACGGGCGTGCTGGCTGCTGCGCGTCTTCCAGCCGGTAATCTGGGCAAAGTCCCCCGCATTGACCTTTGAGCCCTTGGCAAGGGGGGCAACGCCGTAGGCCTCAATCCCCATGCGCTTGCACATGGCCTCGATGTCCTTGCACAGTCGGTCGATCTCTCCCACATTGCGGGCGATCTTCAAAGCCGCCGCTGCGCTGACGCCTTTGGCTGCGGTAAAGGTCTTGCTGGTCTTGCGCGAGTCTTCAAAGATGACCAACTGGGCGGGGTGCTGGGCGAGCCACTGCTCCAACCGATCCGCACTCACGGTATGCAACCAGTGCAGCTTGCCCTTTTCATAAACTGCAAGGCCAGTGGACTGGCCCGGGTCAATGCCCACTATGCTCATTTGTCTCTCCTATGCCGTCAGGCTCTGATAGGGGTTGGAAAAGTCACGCCACGCCAGCCCATTCACCATCCGCTCCATGGTTTCCACGGAAACCCCCAGGCACTTGGCCGCGGCCACTCGTGTCAGTTCGCCGCGGATGCAGCGACCGCGCAGCGCTTGAACCTCTTCCATGGAGTACGGGGCTTTGGCTTGTTGAGCCCTGGCCAGCTTTTCGCGTGTGGACGGCAGCCGGGCCCTGCCGATCAGCGGCGTGTTGCGCGGCTCTTTGGTCAGGTGCTGGGGGTGGATGCAGTTGGCTTCGCCGCAGGAAGGACGAACGGACTCCGACTGCGCCAGCTTTTTTCTGGTTCGCACCTCATAGATCACACGGCGCAGCACATACTCCTTGCCGTCGAGGTTCACCACCGGGCCCTGGCGCGGCTTGAAAAACTTGCCAGACCAGGGCATGCAGCTCCCCTCGCCGCACCCGCAAGCAGTTGACTCCAGAGCGAACTTGGCAACAAATGCGGCATCACCCGCACGGCTCAGAGGGGCGAAGTGCAAACGGCCATCAAAGCGGAAGCGACGCAGCTCTCCACGGGCCGCCAATTTCTTCAACGCCCGCGCAAATAGCCTTCTGTCCCGCCCGCTCATGCCCGCAGTCAGCGCAGCCAACGAAGTAATTTCGGTTAACTGTCTCGAGCGATGGAGTGCTGCTTGAGCAACGATTTCTGCGGAATCAGTCATCAGCAGCCTCCGGCGAGACCAGCTTGGGAAGTGCTTTGACCAGACCAGCATCGAGCGAGAGCGCTTGCATCACGGTGTAGCCAACACCAGCAGCGCTGCTTGCTCCGCCCAGCCTGTAGACCTCCTGCGCGCGGCGGGGATCACCCACCAGCACCGGCATAGGCGGCGGCAAACCCTTGCGCTCAAACTCAATGTCAGCGCAGCGCTCCCCACCTAGGCGAGCCGGAAACTGGTATTGCTCCTGAGCCGCGTAGCTACGGTAGGCCTCACTGAAACGGTGCTGCAGATAGCTCAACTCGCCCAGCGGCCAACGGCAAACTTTTGGCCATCCACCCATGTCTTCCACGACCGCATGAATCGCCGGATCGTCAAAAACCACATCCGTGTAGGCGCCAACATCGCTCATGGCGGTATGCACCTTCGACCAGGCCATGGCTGCTCGGTCAGTGTGGGTGCCCTCCAGCAGGCGCACTATGTCGGCCACCCTCGGTGCGAACTGCCCGCGCTGCGCATCCATGGCGTGCTTTTGCAGCGCCTTCTCGACCTGCTCGTAGTCGAAGCGGCTGCAACCAGCCCACCAGACGTTAAGCACGAATGGCGTGCAGTCCTTGCCGTAGTACGCCAAAGCATCAGTCACCAGCGAACGGAAATTGGTCAGGTCTTCAAGACGCATTGCCGCCTCCAGCCATCTTTGCGCGCATTTCCGCTTCCCATTGCTCGCCCGCCAGTCGGTTGCTCTCCTCCAGCTGCTCTTGCTGATTTGGACGCTTTCGCTTACCGGCTGCATGTAAGCAGGTGGCTTTCAAGTACTCCCGCGCATCTGCCGGTTGGGTAGCCACAGCAGCGGTCACGGCATCGCGAACAATGTCCTGCCCGTAGTCTTTGACCAGCTTCCCCATGAACGTCCGAGCCTGCGATTCAGGGCACCCCCCCTGCTCCAGCACAGAGACTGCAGCGCGCCATAGCTCAACCTTGGCCATTTCCTCGGGGCTCTTTTCCTTCGGGCTTTGAGCTGGGCCTGGCGGAGCTGCCGGCGCCGGTGGCGCTGAGCCGCCGTCCGTACCGTCAGGTACGGAATAAGAATCTCCCTGTCTCTGTCCCTGTCCCTCTCCCTGTCTCTTGGAGTCCAATTCACTAGGGACAATGCCGCACTGTCGTTGATTTGTCGCAGTTGTGTCCCTAGGGACAAACAGCGGCTGTCCCTGGGGACACCCTTCTGCAATCCACTCATCAAACGTAGGCCGGGCAATGCTTGTCCCATGCCTTTCGTTGTGCTTTTTGATGCGAGCGCATTCCGTCCCCCAGCGTTGCCGCTGCTTGGCCTGCCATGCGTCGCGAGCCTTTTCTGCGACGACTGGGTGATACAGACGACCATCGCTGCACTTCACCCAGCCGCGCAATGCACCGGTACGAACTTTTAACCAAGCCTTGTCGATTTTTCCGCGCAGCTGGTAGCCCGCCTGCTTTGCAAGCCAAAGTTCATCGTCTGGAATTGAGGCTGCAGGCACCTGATGCCATGACGCAGACCAAAGTAGAACCGCAGCCCAGCAAGCATCAGGCGTTTCGTTGGAAGCCAATTCGGAGTCACGCAAGCGCGCCACATCCAAAGGCATGAATGGAAAGTCCTGCAGATCGCAATTTGCAGGTGTCAGCGGCTGCGGTGGCTCAGACTGGGCCATAAACCTTACCTCCCGCACTGCCATGGCCCCGCACGCGATTGGTGCTGTCCACCACCCGAATGGCTCCGTCTCGCAGAGCCTTGGCATACACGGCGCCAAAAGCCCGGTCATCCTTTGCCGGCTTGATACCGGCGCAGCGCGCGGCCAACGTGACCGCTTCACCGGGCACCGGGCCATGGTCGCGCACATAGGAAACGATGAATTCATAAGCCCGCGTGCTGAACGTGGGGTCGTCTTGCTCCGTGCGATCCAGTGCGGCTTGGGCTGCCTGCTCGCCAAGCCTGCGGGCTGTTGCCAGCAATTGACGGCGCATGTCGGGCTTGGCCGCGGGGTGCGGTGTGTTCTGGCTCACTCGACAACCCTCCTGCCACGCTGCAGGGCTGAGAGCTGCGAGCATTTGAGAATGCTGCGGGCTTTCTGAGCCGCCAGCTCATCGGCTGGGAGGTCAGCGCGCGACTGACTCTGCATGCTCATCCGACCATAGTGCGGAGGCTGGTTGAGCTTGACGCGCCCAACTGCAGAGGGCTTCGCGGTATTGGCTTCTTTGCGGGAGATCTCCCAGACTGACTGCGCCGCACTCATGCTGCCACCTGCTGGCTCTTGCGCGGGCGACGTTTGGGCGCACGTTCTGCGGCATCGATGTGCTTCTGGAGCTCGCTAATGTTCTCCAGGCGCGGCTTCTTGTAGCTATAGCGGACGCGGTGAATCGTGGTCGCGGATACGCCAGACAGTTCTGCCAGCTTATCGACCTGGGCACCAGTAAGTTTCGAGATTCGCTTTTGCAGTTTGGCAAAAACGGACATGAGATCGTTCATGCCTAATATCTTGCCATATCTGGAAAGCAATTTTCAACTTGCGGCAAGCTCTTACAGCCCGCAATGTCCTTACCACTTACGAAAATTACACGGAAGTCTTATCATTTGTGGCATGAATTCCAACCCAACACCCGACGCAAAAAGCCAGCTGTGGACAGCGGTTGAAAAGCTGATGTTGCAGCACTACGGAAAAATCAACATCAGCCGCCTGTCTCGTGACGCCGAAATTGGCCTGGGCACCGTAGCCCGACTTCAGAATGCCGACCTTGGAATTGGCCTAGACAAGGTTGAAAAGATTGCCAAGGCCTTTGGCCTGGAGATCCATGAGCTGCTGAACCCCAACTTCGCCCCTTCGGACAAGGGCGAACCCCTGTCTGACAAGGCAATCTTCCTTGCCCGTCAGCTGGACAAGATCAAAGACCCGGGGGCCTCGACACAGGCCTATGCAACGTGTTTGCAAGTTCTCGAACTCGCCAGACGGACTCACCAATAAAGACCAACGCCTGCTGACGGGCCCACTCCTGGGCCTCGTCTCTCTCCACAAAGACGCCCAGCACCCCGCCTGTCTCTCGCGCAAGAGACCAGGCCTGCTGGCGCATCCAATCCTCATCCCCCGGAAGCACAACTACTGCACCGGGCAGCGTTTTCGCGGTCAGCGCCTCCCTCAAAACCGCAGCCAGCTCGAGTCTCTGCCACTCCGACAGACGAACACCTGGCAACTCTAAAAGCCAAGCAAACGCTCTTCCAGTAATACCGCCGTGCAGCCACAGCTGCTGCGCAGCCAGCGCCAGCGCGTGCGCCGAAAAGCCCTCAGCGCACCTGCAAACCAACACCCCGCCCTCTCCCACATCCCATACACCGGCCACTAACGTCTCCAGAAGTTATCTACACAATTATTTACCAATTGTGGTTTCTACTACTGATGATACGTACAGTAATTTTCCATATGTTGAAGATATTTCTAATTAAGAGAGATTCTTTATTCAAAAAATCTATCGACTTCTTTTGCATTTTTCTTTCCACTTATGGCAAGATTCACCACATCAGAAAAGCAAATGCATTTCCGTTCGGCGGGCAAATGCTCTCCGCTTCGCTCTTTAAAAAATCGTCACCCGATGTTGCTTGCCCTACCTGTGGGGCATTCGTCCGGGTCAATTGCGCACTGGGGCATGGCCCAGGCTGGTGAGAGCCAGCAGCGCGCCGCGAATTTCCGCGCGGTGGCCAGTCCGTTAAATCGGTGAAGGGCCTTGGGAAAAGATACGGACAGCACAGCTTGCATGTGCAGCGTAGGCGGGAGGCCGTGACGGGGTAGCGCCAGCTATCCAAGAGCCGACAAATGAAACACCGCCCTCGCAGGCTGATGCTGCTGCGCCTATGTGGCGCAGCTAACGGACGGGATGACACCAAAGGGAAACAAAAAAGCGGCGCGGCATATTGATGCCGTCATTGGGGCGGCCAGCGGCCCCTGCGACCCGGCGCGTAATCCGGGCTTCAACCTCAAGCCTTGTGACAGATGGCTTGAGGTTGAAAGGAGATTGAAATGTTTGCCTCGGGCCTATACGAGCCCTGATCGTTGCCCACTCCCGCAGGGCTAAGCGGGGCCATCACGCAGGTGGATTGGACACGGTTCGACTCCGTGGGCTACACCGACGCGCCATGCGCGCTAGGTCTAGTTGGCCCAATCCACCGCCGCGATGGTGCAGGACAGCACCCCCTCTCTTTGGAGAGGCACCACAACATGGCTGCCCCCGAGCGGCTACTGAAGGCCTTGCAACGGCAAAGGCTCCAATCACTCAACGCCACCACAGAAAAATGCAGTCATCGAATACCGCAGGGGATGGTTCACCCTCACTGTCGCACTTATCACTGATCAGGGAGTGCGCATCGCTGCTAGCAGAGAGCCAGATGGTTCCCGCGCCCGTGCGCAACCAAGCAGACTGCTTCGCAATTCTGCTTACCGCAACTGGTCAGAACAAGTGCCCTATGGAAGCACTGCACGAGGCCACTCGGCGCATTTCGACCACAAGCCAGAACAAGTTTGCAGAAATGGCACTGATCCTGGCCAAGGTTCAAACCCCAGCCGAGCTGGAAGAAGCAGTGCGCTTAATGGACGAGATCACCGCAGGCACGTCCGTGAGCGAAGACGAAGCGCTGGCGCTGCTCACCATCTGCCGTGATCGCCACCGCACCCTAGGCCTTTTAGGCAAAGCCGTTACCTAGGCCTCTCTTTTTTTGCCCGTTTGTTTCAAATTTCATAGCTTCAAACACTTACCAGATAAGTGATTGAAGGTGATTTCATTGTTTTCTATGGCGAAGCTGGAGCGCCTTCTTTCTCCAGCATCTTTGGAAACTCGATATGACCCTCACCCCTGAACAACTGGCAAAGCTGACCGAATTCGACTACATCGCTGTGGTGGATGCCTCTGGCTCCATGACCACTGAAGACGTCAAAGGTCGCTCGCGCTGGGATTCTGTGCAGGAGACACTCGGCATGTTCTGCCGCGACACGAACAAGCTGGACTCGGACGGCATCGGTCTGGTGATCTTCAACGGCGTGGACATCAAGGCACATGACGGCGTCACCCCCGACAAGCTGGATGCCGCATTTGCGGGCATGCGCCCTGTCAGCTCCACCCCCCTGTATGAAGCCCTGCAGGAAGCCCTGAAGCTGGCTGGCAAGTCGGACAAGAAGGACTTCATCATGGTCTTTACCGATGGCGTGCCCGACAACAAGGACGCTGTGAAGAAGCTGATCATCGACACGGCCAACCAGCAGCAAAACGACGATGACCTGACCATCCTGTTCGTGCAGGTGGGCTCGGACTCTGCAGCAACGGCCTGGCTGAAGTCCCTGGACGACGACCTCAAGGCCCAGGGCGCGCAGCACGACATTGTGGATGTGAAGACCGTGGCGGAAGCCGAAGCCTTCGGCTCGACTGCAGAGCTGATTGTCGCCGCGATCAACGGCTAAGCCATGCTGGTCGATGCCATAGCGCTCGGCTGCACTTTCGCCGCAGGCTTCTGGGCTGGCTCCAAGTTTCGCACCTGGGGTGCGTTCAGGGAAAAGCTCCGACGCTGGTGGAAGAAGTAGCCCTGCGGCGCCCGCCCTGGCGGCGAAAAAGGCCAGGGCCGGTATCAAGACCGGCTTTTGATGCAATCGCGGTTCGGCCCCGCGACCCCAATGGCCCGGCCCGTGGGGGCTGGGCCGGAATACTGCAAGAGGAACGCGCCGGTCTTAGGCGCGCATCAATGACCACCTCGGGAAAGTAGCGAGGGCTATCTGGCGTGACCGCTCTAGCAGGTACGTCTGTTTGGGAATGGGCCCGAGCAGGCGGCAATTAGGAACATCGGCCAAGCATGACCTGCTTGGTTGGTGGCGAACAGCGGTCACACCAGATGGCACAGCAACTTTTTTAACCAAAGTGCGCATTTCCCCTGCTCGCCCCTCATCGGGCAAGGGAAAGCTGTGCTGTCTACCTTTTGTGCCGGCTCAGGGCGCTTCTCCTCCCTCCCTCCCTTAATTCGTCCTGAACTCGCCAGTATTGGCGACCGGCCTTTTTTGTCATCGTGGGGTCAGCAGTAGCTGACTTTTGCCCGCCTCGTTTCATTACTGGGCGGGCATTTTTTTGGACTTGACCATGCGAAATCAACGACTGAACTCAAGCTGCGCCCGCCTTGCCGCCGCTTTCCTCTGCGCTGCAGCGGCACTGGCCAACACAGCTTGCAGCCAAGCCTCTGCAGCAGCTGAGGGCCCACTGACCCGCTCGGAGCTTGGGGCCCAGCAGGCCTGCCCTCCAGGCCACGCCGTTGATTGGATCTCCAAGTCCGAAATGCAATGCCTGAAAGAGATCTGAACCATGTTCGCTCTCGTGAAAAAGCTCAGACGCTTGAGCTACACCTTCTGCATCCCCCCACTTGAGGTGCTCGTGCAGCGCCAGCTCGAGGAAGCGGAGCGCGAGCTGCTAAGCGCCGAAAACGCCTACGACCATGCAGCCGCGACGGTCGAAATGTTCCACGAACGCTGCGAGCGCCTGCGCCGTCAGCTCACCCACATCCAAGAATCAGGAAAGAACCAGGCGAAATGACCGCGCACGTACACGCCAAAGAAATGCTCCTCTATGCCAAGGACTCCGGCCAGACCAAGCGAGCTTGGCTGAAATGGCAGAAGCTGGAAGAAGGCTCCACGGATTGGGTCAGCCTAGACGGGCACCCCCTCTGGAACGAAAAAACCAAGTATCGCCACAAGCCCCAGGATGCCACCATCAACGGTTTTTCACTGGCGGACACCCGCATCAGTCACCTGATGCAGTCCGGCGAAACCTACTATGTCGAAGCAGCAACTGAGAAGGACTACTTTGAAGAAGTGACCTTCGATGTCAGCCTTTGGGATGACCGAGTGATCGCTCGCGGCATCGCCCACTCTACAAAGGAAGGCGCGGCTGCATTCTGCCGGGCCCGCCTCGGACTGAGTGCCACAGAATGAGCGCAGCCCCTGTTTTCAATGCAGGCCCAGCCGGGCCGCGCATGAGCCAAACCTTCAAGCAGAGCTGGGCCGTTGCCGCCCATGACTTCGGCTCCAACCTGCATTCGTTGATTGCAGGCTGCTTCTCCGACACCGAAGGCGGCGAGGACGCGGCACGCGAAAACGCCAAATTCATCGCACAGATGTTCAATCTGCGCGAGGAAACCGGGCTGACCGGCGATCAGATCCGCACCATGCTGATGGCTGCACCCAGAATGCAGGCCGCAATCCAAGCCGCCATTGAGTGCGGGCTCGTGCCAGCTTCTAAAGCTGCCGATGGCGGGACAGGCCAGTTTTCCCAGCAGCAGTACGCGGCCAACCAGCTTCGCGCGGCACTGGACATGGCTCTACACGCTAAGGGTTAGATCCGCATGGACAACCTTATGCCCCTGGCCTTGATCGCTGTGGCCATCCTCTTCATGGCCATGGCCCGCAAGCCGTGACTGCTCCCCCCGCCCCCAGCCTCGGCTGGGCCTTGCTTCTCTGGCTCGGCTTCAGCATTCTTGCTGTCTTGACTGTCGCCTTCTTGAGCCTCAATCCTCCTTGGACACTATGACCAGCAGCTCCCCTGCTCCACTACCCCATACCGATCCAGCAGCGCCAGCGATACCGACAGGACTCGGCCTCAACGAGTTGAGCGAAGACGAGTTCCTACAGCTGATCAGCCAGGGCGGAACCATCACCCTCGGTCAGCTCAATGCTCGCCTGAAAGTGATCAAGGTAGACGCCTCCAATCTTGCCGCCCTGGGCGTCACGATTCGCAGAGAGCGTGGCGCTGTACACATGGCAGCAGCAGGATTTCGCCAGCTTTGCGACAAGCTGCTCGAGCATGTGGCAGACCTGAAAAGATCTTAAAACCACGAATAGCCCAAGTCCTGAAAACGCTTGTTGCTATTACTTTTGATAACCCAGGCCCGCCACAAAGCGGGCCTTTTCTGTTTTCAGCATGACTACATTGACTACTGAACAACGCAAGGCCCGCATCGCCGCCTGGGCCAAATGGGGGATAGGCCTTGCTGGCGCTGTCCTGATCGCTCCGTTTGTCTTCCTGGCTGTGAAAGGCATCGTCGGGCTTGCCCTGGCTTCGGTGCTAGGGCTCGCCATCGTGCATGGTGCTCCAGTGCTCTCCATGAAGTTCGCCAACTGGAAACTCAAAGGCCTGAAGCAGGAAGCGCGGCAGAACCCCATCGAAACCCGGCAGAACATCGCTCTGCAGGCCCGGGGCCGTATCAAGGATGCCGAGCTAGAGCTGACGAACTTCGCCACCGAGGTGCGCAACTTTGCGGATCAAGTAAAGACGCTACGCACCGACCAGCCGGACGACGCCGCCGACTTTGACGAACAGCTCAAGGGACTGCAGCGGCTGCTGGAACTCAAGCGTCAGCGCCTCGCGGATGCCAAGCGCAATGCCGATGAGTTTGAGGCGGCAACCGCGCGGGCCTCCAACAAGTGGAAGGTGGCCCAAGCCGCGATTCGCATGCAGAAGCTCTCCGGCTCTGTGGCCGACGATGAAATGAACAAGCTGCTCGCTGCCGAATCGCTCGACTCGGTGCAGTCGTCCATGAATCGCGCTCTGGCGGAACTGGATTCGGCCCTGGCCATGCAAGCGCCTCCGGCTCTGCCGAGCCCGGCCACCCCACCGATCGACGTTCGCGCGATCGAGATCCAAGAAAGAGTACGCCAATGAGCTATCGAATCATCGCAACCCTGTTGCTACTGGTCTGCGTCGTAGGTGCCGGGGTCTTGCTGGAGTACCAGCAGCCCAGCGCCAGCCCTGCACCTGCAGCCGCCTCCCCCGCCGCTGATGACAGCGCCATGCAATCCCTCCGCATTCCATAAGGAGCACCATGAAGAAGATCATTCTCTCTGCAGTCCTCGCCGCTACAGCCCTGCTGCCTATAGCCCAGGCACAGATGCGTGTCGCAACCGGCAAAGCTGGTGACACCTACTCGTCCATGCTGCGCCAGCTCAACACCCGCTGCGCTGGTGATGTGGCGGTGGTGGAAATCCCCAGCACCGGCTCGAATGACAACATCAATCAGCTGGTCGGCAATCAGGTCAACGCAGCATTCACCCAGTCCGATGTGCTCTGGCTGCGCGCCCGCACCGAAGATCTTGGCGATGTCAAAACGCTGCTGGCCCTGCACCCCGAGCAGGTGCACATCGTCGCTCCGGTGAACTCAGGGCTCAAGGAAGGCGGCACGATGGGCTTTGGCGCAAAGGCGGTAGTGCTGACTGACCTCACATCGCTGGCAGGGCGCAAGGTAGGCGCAGCCGGTGGCTCCCTGATCACCGCCCAGGTCATCCGTCTGCAATCCGAGATCCCGTTTCAGGTGGTGCCGCACGAAAACGGCGATGCCGTGCTCAAGGCACTCGAGGCTGGGCAGATTGCTGCAGCAGTCTTTGTCGGCGGCGCACCGCTCGGTACCGTGAGCAAGCTCGGCCCTGAATACAAGCTGCTGCCCATTCCTGCACCCGTGGTCGAAAAGCTCAAGGGCGTGTATCGACCAGCGCGCCTGAACTATCAGCGCATGAATGCTGCCGGCGTGGCTACGGTCGCAACCGATGCCCTGTTTGTGACGCGCCAATACAAGACGCCCAAGATGACTCAAGGCCTGGCGAAGCTGCGCCAATGCGCTTTGGACTCGGTGGATGAACTCAAGGAAACCACAGGCACACACCCCGCCTGGCGCTACGTTGACCCTGCCAACAAGGGCAAGTGGTCTTGGTACGACTTGCCCAGCGGACGCTGACCAACCCCTCTTTTCCAAAACCGGCCCAATGCCGGTTTTGCTTTGTTGCCCATAAGGATCCACCCGTGAACCAACCTTCCTCCCAACCAGACTTCATCGTCAAGCTGCTGGCCGCATTCCTCAACGACATGCTCGAAAGTGCGCCTCCTGAAATCAAAAAGGCCCTGCAGGAAGACTGCGATAAAGCCAGTGCCCCAGCAGTACCCGGCGCTGATGGCCCTCAGACCGCCGCACCCCCGCCGCTCGGTGATGGTGAAAGCTGTGATTGCCCGGCCTGCACGCTGATGAACATGCTCTTCCCCGAATCCGCCCGCAAGCGCTCGGCACGAACAGAAATCGCCTTTTCCATGAGTATGTCTGGCCGCATCGCCATGGACGTTGCGAACCAAGTGGGCGGCATCACCCCCGGCGGCAAGACCAAGGCAGACAGCGAGCGCATCATGGCCGCGATGCTCTTGAGCTCGGCCGGCGAGATCGAAGCCGCGTCGCCCGAAGCGCTGAACCTGCAGCAGTTGGCCATCTTCCATATCACCAAGGGCATTCAAGCCCTCAACGGCCTGCGTGCCGCCTAAGCCAACCTTCCCAAGAGGCCCGCCCAGCGCGGGCCCGCGCATTATTCGGAGCCCAGGATGCTACAGAACATGACCACCTATCGCATTGTCCCAACGTGGCAAGGCGATCTGCAGGTACTGGAAGAAGCGCTGCAAAAGACGGTGTTTGAAGAGTGCGGTGCGACCCAGGAACGCTCTGTGGGCTGGGTGCCGCCGCGCGGAGAAGAACACGGCCCACTGGCAGAAAGCGTGGCAGGTCAGTGGATGCTTCGCTTTAAGAGCGAGTCAAAGCTGCTTCCCGCTAACGTCCTCAACCGCAAGGTCAATGAAAAGGCCGAGCACATCGAAAAGACCGAGGGCCGCAAGCCTGGTAGGAAGGAAAAGCGCGATCTCAAGGACGAGGCCAAGCTTGACCTGCTGCCCATGGCCTTCACCCAGCAAAGCAGCATGTGGGTCTGGATCGACCCGCAGGCGCACACCCTGGTGCTCGATACCTGCGCCCAAGGCCGCGCCGATGAAGTGGTGACGCTGTTGGTCGAAGGCCTGCCCGGCTTTGCCCTAGCCCTGCTGGATACGCAGACCAGTCCGCAGGCTGCCATGGCGCACTGGCTGATGACGCAGGAGCCTCCCGCAGGTTTTTCCATCGACCGCGCCTGCGAGCTGAAAGCGGCTGACGAATCCAAGGCCATCGTTCGCTACGCGCGCCATCCTCTGGACATTGACCAGATCCGCGAGCACGTACAGCACGGCAAGCTGCCAACCCGGCTGGCCATGACCTGGGACGACCGGGTGAGCTTTGAACTGACGGACGGCCTGCAGCTCAAGAAGATCTGCCTGCTCGATGCCGTGATGGATGGCAACAGCCAGGACGATGGCGGGTTCGACACCGATGTGGCCATTGCCACTGGTGAACTGTCGCACCTGATCCCCGACCTGATTGAAGCCTTGGGCGGCGAAGGACGCTCCGGCCTGGGCGATCTGCCCGCCGCGCTGAAAGTTCCGGCCAGCACCACAGGCCCCAAAGACGCGCCTACCGATAGTGCCCCGGGCGAGGCACCTTTTTAAGAAGCAAGTCAGGAAAGAACATGCTCACACCAAAGGGACAGATTCAACGAGAGGGAAGCGTCAACTTCGGAGACGCCAGCATCAGCATCTGGGAGGAAGGTATCCCCAGAGAGTGGAAAGCAGCGAAAGAGTGGGAGGTGCTTTTCAAGCGCCAGGTCTTCGCTCGCATTGTGCAGACCCTCAATCGCCTGGGCTGGACTTGCGAGATACCGCAGGACTACATCAAGCAGTACGGCCAAGCCTTTGCCCGTGACTACCGCATCTGCCACAAAGGGGATCTCAAGGGCTGGCTAGAAACAAGTGGTCGCGTCATCAGATTTGAAATGTGGCAGGACGTTACCCCCAGCAAGAACCGCAACGGCGGGCGCTACGACTTCGACAAGGAAAAGCGCATGCCCTACGTTATCCGGCTTGAAATGGAGCGCACGCGCCGGCGCATTCGTGACTACCTATGCGCTGTTTTCAGCGGTTACGCATTCGAGACGGTGAAGCGCACCAACAACCCCAAGCCGCTGACGATCACTGCGATAGATCGCGTCACTGGAAAAAGGGATCAGGACTGGCTTGAAGAACCTGACAGCTACCACAGCACATCAGCGGACGGCCACCAGTTGCAGAACGGCATGCGCGTCTACTTCTACGATCACCACGGGCGCATGGGCACCGGCATTGCCTATTGCGATGGCGGCATGTGGGATCTGGTGACAGGGAAATGGGATTGGGCACGCAAGTGCAATAGCGAGTTGTACGTGAGGTGCCCTGGCGACCCTCGCATCAAGAAGAACGATCGCCTGCGCCGCCAACGCCTGGAGGACTTGATGGGCAAAGCCATCAAAGCCATGGATTTCAAGCGTGCCGAGGTGCTCAAGGGGATCTTGTGGCCAGCGCCCGAGCCTCTCTATCTGATCAGGAAGGGCGATGCCTATTTCCGCCCCAATTACAGCGGCTACACCACCGACACCGTACATGCCGGCAAGTACACGGCAGCAGAACTGAAGCCCTACGCCAGCGACATCGAGCGCGGTGACCTGCAAGCCATCCTCATGGCAGCCGAATAACCGACCAACACGAAAGATCTAAAAAATGAGTAGCTATCAAGAGTTGCTTTCCCAGCGCGACGTGCTGGAAAAACGCATTGCCGAGGAATACTCGCGCCTGCGTCTGGACGCCATCGTGACCGTCAAAGGCCTGCGCGATGCATATGACCTCACAGAGGTTGATATTTTCTCGAAAAGCAGCAGTCCGCACACCCAGCGCCAGCCCGCCAAGGTCGCGCCCAAGTACCGCGACCCGAGCACGGGCAGCACATGGACAGGTCGCGGCAAGCCCCCGGCTTGGATACGCGACAAAGACCGCTCGGCCTTCCAGATCATTGCGCCGCCGCAGTCTGCCGGCCAATAAACCCATATCCCATTTCAACTTCAAGCCCGCCACAGAGCGGGCTTTGTCTTTTTTGGAGACACGATGAAGCGCGACGACTTCACTCTGCCGCTGGATCTTGGGCGTGAGTTGATCATTGACAACTTCGCTGGCGGAGGTGGCACCAGCAAAGGTCTTGAATGGGCCTTTGGGCGTCCCGTCGATATCGCCATCAACCATGACCCCGAAGCGCTGGCCATGCATGCGATCAATCACCCTTACACCAAGCACCTGTGCGAGAGTGTCTGGGAGGTTGACCCCATTTCAGTGACCGGCAATCGACCTGTCGGCCTTGTCTGGCTCTCGCCGGATTGCAAGCATTTCAGCAAGGCCAAAGGCGGCACACCAGTTTCCAAGAAGATACGCGGCCTGGCCTGGGTGGGGCTGCGCTGGATCGCAAAGACCAAGCCACGCATCATGATGCTGGAGAACGTCGAAGAGTTCCAAGACTGGGGCCCCCTGGTGGTGGATGCCAACGGCAATGCCCGACCAGATCCCAAAAAGAAAGGCCGCACCTTCAAGTCCTTTGAGCGTCAGCTGCGCGCCCACGGATACAGCGTGGAATGGCGCGAGCTGCGCGCCTGCGATCAGGGGGCACCCACCATTCGCAAGCGCCTGTTCCTTGTTGCGCGCCGTGACGGCATACCCATTCACTGGGGCGACCCTTCTCATGCAGCGCCCACAGATCACAGAGTTATTGCTGGCTTGCTGGCTGCCCATCGCACTGCTGCACAGTGCATTGACTTCGACCTGCCCGCTGAAAGCATCTTCGGCCGCAAGCGCGATCTCGTGACCAACACACTGCGCCGGGTAGCAAAGGGAGTGTTCCGCCATGTGCTGAATACAGCTACGCCCTTCATCGTGAACACCCGCAACGGTGAACGCGAGGGACAAGAGCCGCGTATCCGCGATGTGAACGCCCCATATTGGACTGTGACAAGCCAGGGATCTCAAGGGGCACTCGCGGCTCCTGTGCTCGCTCCGTTTATCAATGAGCACGCCAATGGCAGCAACCAACGCACCATGCCGGCCGACCAGCCGCTGCGCACGGTATGCGCCCAGGTCAAGGGTGGCCATTTCTCTGTAGTTACACCTGAGCTGCAACCATTGAAACCAGTGGACGGCGCCGCGCAGATCATCGTGCCTCTGCGTGGCACGAGCGAGCAGCACCTAGGCGGCCACAGCGTTCAATCGCCCTTGTCAACGGTTTCCGCAGGCGGTCGCCACCACGCCCTGGCTGCTGCCCACATCACCAAGTTCAACACGGGTGCTGTCGGTAGTTCGCTGGATGAGCCCTTGCCCACCGTCACGGCAGGCGGGAAGCCCAAGCGCCCCAGTACCGGGATCACCATGGGGATGGTCGCCGCACATCTGGTAGATATGGGCCACGGCGAAGGGCCTGCGGGTGGGAAGCGTTGGAGCCACGGCACGCGCAACATCGAAATGCCGCTGAACACCGTCACTGCCAGCGGCGCAACGAGTGCATTGGCAGCCGTATGCCTGGAGCAGGCCTATGGTGGTTTCTATGACGGGGATGGTCGGCCGGCCGACGAGCCGCTTTCGACCATCACCACCAGCGGAACCCAACAGCGCTTGATAACTGCTTGCCTTGTCAAGTATTACAGCGAAGGCGGTCAGGACAGCAGCTGCAGCGAGCCCATGCATACCGTCCCCACAAAGGCGCGCATGGCTCTGGTGCAAACCGCCAAGGTACCTGCCTCTCATCTGGCACCTGAGCACGCCGAGCGAGCCAAGCTGTGCGCAGACCTACTGCGCGAGCACCTGCCCGAGCAGTTCCCAGAAGCCGCTGACGTTGTGCTGATGTGGCACAGCGGCCAATGGTGGGCGCTGGTTGACATCACCCTTCGCATGCTCAAGCCCCGCGAGCTCGCGCGTGCACAGGGCTTTCCTGACAGCTATCAGATTGAAGAGATCCCAGACCCGGCGATCTTGTTCAAGGATGGCGTGCAGGCTGTAGACGATCCACGGGACATCCCGCGCATCAAGCTCACGACCACCGCCCAGGTGCGAATGATCGGTAACAGCGTCAGTCCATATATGGCAGCGGCGCTGGCAAGGTGGAATTTTCAACACGAAGCTCGGATGTATGCCTGAGCAAAGAGAGCCATGAACCCAGCCCGCCACCGCGCGGGCTTCACTCATTTTGGGAGCCCGTATGCAAGACAAGACCCCCCCGCCTCACGAGTCTCTTATCCATCTGCCGCCACAGGCATATTTCGACGAGCAAGAGGCCTTGGCCAAGCTATTGCCCATCGCTGACGACCTCGCAGCACTGGTTCAAAAAGCGCGAGCACCTCAATGCCTGCACCAAATTCAGGAGCCATCCTCTGCAGAACAAGCCGCATGGCATGCAGGTCTGGACGAAGGCCGTTCCCAGGCAGCGCCAGCTGCCGTGGCAGTGCCTGATGGGCGTGAGGAGTTTGAGGAGTGGGCCACTCTTGAGGGTTACGAAGGCTTTGAGCGTGCTATGCGCGGAACCGGGCACTACCACAGCATTCAGCTTGAGCAACTCTGGCAGAGCTGGACAAACTCCCGCGCCGCCCTTGCCGCCCCCTCGGCAAAGTGGGATTTTCCGACATTGACTACAGCAGCTGCGCCGGTGGCGCTGCCTGAGGCTGATGCGCTCATCAGCGAAGTGATGGGGCTGGTGGATGAATGGGGCATGGAATCCCATTTGCGCGGAGAGGCAGAGATAGACGCTCACCACTCTGAAGCCACTCAAGAGGAAATTGATTGCGCGAAAGACAGGGCCTCGAAAGAGCGCGCCGCATGGAAAGCCATCGAATCCAAGCTGCGCGCCCTGCTGGCTACAACTACCAGACTGGTTCTTGATTACCCATGGCGTGACCGTCTACTGGATGGGCGAGAGCTGGTACGCGATCAGCAGGGCTTTGCCGAGCATCCCGAGCTTCCGCTGCTGGATGAAGGCATGAAGCCGCGCGCATTCTTCGCCGCCCTGGGTGTAGAGATGAAGCACACCATGGCCGATGACGATCTGTCCATGGACGAATACGACGCCATGAACGACGCTGAGAACTGGAGCGCCTGGATACCACGGCCGCCCATCGGTGAAGCATGGAATCTCGTCGCCATCTTCGACACTGAGGATGGGCCGGCTGCATGGTGGGCACGCGCTCAGGAGGCTACGCCCCCGGCTGCGCAGGATGCACGCGAGTTCTGGGGTGTGATCGCCCCTTGCGGAGAAGGCGTTTTCTTCAAAAACGAGGCAGATGCTCGATGGACGCAGACCGGGCACGGGTCTGGCTCTGACGGTTTTGGGGTGCCAACCATCGGAGAGGCATTCCGCGAGAGTTATGAGGATGATGCGCTCGACCTTGTTCGCATCCGCATCACCTCCCAGGCAGCAGAGGAGCAGCAGTAGTGAGTGCACTCCAAATTCAGCAAGAGCGCGAACGCGCCGACCTGCAAAACCATAAGGAGCGCGTCGAGTGGCTTAGTGCCGCTTCGCCCGAGTGGTCATGCGGCACGCCAGTAGATGGTTTCACGCAACGAACCTTGCTCAATCAGAGCAAGGACGCAATCAAGTTTTACGCGCAGCGCGCCGCCCAGGCTGCGCACGGGGGGCCAGCATGAGCCGAAGCGGATATACCGACGACTACGACGAAGACGGAACGGGTGGTCTCTGGCGCGGGGCTGTTGCGCGCGCTATCAACGGGAAACGCGGTCAAGCGGCCCTGCGCGAAACCCTTGCAGCACTGGAGTCCATGCCGCAGAAGGTGCTGATTGGCGAATCTCTTGTTACGGCTGACGGGGAGTTTTGCACGCTCGGGGTTCTCGGTTCTGCCAGAGGCCTGGACATGCGTGCTGTTGACCCAGATGACTGGGATGCCGTGGCCGCGCTATTCGACATTGCACCAGCAATGGTGCGCGAGATTGTCTACGAGAACGATGAAGGCACCGACACTCACGAATGGATCGACGTAGTGATCTGTGGGCCGATGCCGCCGTACCACTTCCTGCCCTATGGGCACAAGACGCATGAGCGCTCGGTTCGGGTGAGGATTGACCCAGTGATCATCGCAAAAAAACGCTGGCTGCACATGCACAGCTGGGTAACCAAGCATCTGCCAGCAACCACGGACGGAGCGCAGCATGGCTAAACGACTCGCGGGCAAACGCTGGTTTGTGGCCATGGGCCGGCGCGCGCGATCCCAGGGTAAGGCCATGTGGCTTGGTCAAGACCGAGAGCAATGGCCGCTTTGGGCGAAGCATGCCTACATGGCCGGTTACATCGACCAATGGGAAAGCGGCATCAGAGCCATACAGCGTGCCCAGACCCAAGGAGGCAGTTATGGAATATGACCACCACCGCGTAAGCCCTGAAGGGCGCGCTATCGGATCTCAGCTGGTGAGCTTGGTTGAGCCTGTCATCAGGCACCTCGAAGCCCACGGCGAGCCTGATGAACGCTGCAAGTCGTGCGCCTTTCGCGCTGGAACTGTGCCCAACGGCTGCCTGCAGACCATGATGGATGCGGTCAAAGCCATGTCTGAGCAGAAACCCTTCTTATGCCATGTCGAGCACTACGCAGATGGGCGAAACAAGCTGTGCGCAGGATGGCTTGCCACCCAATGGGGCGCGGCAGACCGTGAGCCGGTGGCTTGCTCCTGGGAGTTCTCCCCTCCTGATGCGCCGGAGCCAGCAGCACCGGACGAACAGGCCCAGAAAGAGCAGAGCAATGGCTGAACCAGTGCCTTGGCCCCGCGCCGATCCGGTCGCACTGTCCGAATTTGATCCTGCATCAAAGGTTTGCACTCATAACTGCGGGCAACCCATAGGTGACCCGCGATCCCAAAAAGAATGCCTGTATCTCTGCGACCTTTGCGGTGATGCAGGCAAGGAGAAGAGCAAGTGACACGCCCTCAAAGAGTTGTCGTTATCGGAGGCGGAAGGCATGCACGGCTGGTGGCGCAAGCGTTGCTCGCTGCCAGCGTACCAGTCGTGACAGCGGATGCCTCCCGCGAAGTTCGAGGGCTGAAACATGCGCTCACCCCCGGGCCAGAGCCTAAACCTTCCCCATGGGACACGGGCAGCCGGAGGCGCGCCCAGTGGAAAGATGAAACCAACAAGCGCGGACGAAACCGCTAAGGACGATCAAAGCATGGAACAAGAACACCAGCCTGAGCCCACAACGCTGACAGATCTTGAGATCGATGCAGTGTTCAACCAAATGCCCGATGGCGCCAGCGGCTTTTTGAAGTCCTGGGGCTATCGGCAGTTTGCCCGCCTGCTGCTCTCCACCGCCAAAGCACGGCCAGCACAAGTCCAATCTGACCCAACGATTGGCCATTGGATCTGCGCAGAAGACGTACACCGCCTGGTGCGAGGCATTGACGTAGCACTGAACGGAGAGCATGGGGCTGCCAAGCAGGCCATGCTGTGCGACATCGCTGGCCTGCTGGATGACGAATGCAGGAAGCATGGCGGGCTGCCGCTGCTTGAGCTTCTGGATGAAGACAAAGGCGCGGAAAAATTGGGAAAGGTCGCACAAGCGGTTCGTGATTTCCATTACGCCATGGACACGCGCCAGCATGGCACCGTTGCAGCAGGCAGAGCCCTTGACGCAGTGCAGACGGCTCTGGGCATGAATTGGGTGCTGGGCGCTGAGGCCGCTCGACGCGCCTCAGAAACGCATGACGGCAGCTGATTTCAATCGGCAAACCGGGCTGACAACCCGGCAGATGTTGAAAGCCCCTGCCGCTGCCATCTTCGTCTGGTGCACAAATAGCACCTACTACCCATCCTCCCTGGCTAAACATATAGGACGGAATGACCTAAGAATCGCGCCGCGCCTGCAGCTTGGTCGGCTAGATGAAGTCGCTTGGCAGAAGCGGAAGGTCGTGATTGACCATGCCCTGGGCTCTGTTCATAGACTCACCCGCTCTGAACTGGAAGCCATAGGAATGATCAGGCATTTCAATCAGCTGGTAGAGGCGGAGCAACCATGAGTTACTGGCATTGCCCCAACTGCGGCGGGATACCCGGGGTTACGGCTTGCTGCAGCAGCGTACCAGCGCCAGCTGCGATCCCCGACCCTGCGCCGCCGTCTGCCAAAGTCATCCAGCTTGACGACCACCGGCCCCACCTGACCTTCACCACCCACGCGGATAAGGTTCATGTGATCCCTGTCTCCTTCTTTGTGGATGCAGCCAGAGGCAAGCAACCCATAGATAACCTGGGTGAGCACCGCGACGCCATTCTGCGCGTTGTGCTGGGCGAATGGCTGTCAATGCTGGGTGTGGCCACAGCAGAGCAACTGCTCACAAAGGATGCCGATCCATGCCCGGACGAGTCCTAGACCGCCTGAAGCTGGCGGCCCAGTGCAGCCTGGCTGTGTGCGTAACTCTGGGTGCGTTCGGCATGCCAGACACGGACAAACGCAAGCTACCACTCACCGCCTATGGCGCAATCCTGCTGTATGCAGGCATCACAAGAAGCAAGAGAGATCCCAATGAGCAAGCGAGCCAGAACCCAGCGTGACAAGCGCGCTGAGGCGGATGCGGTCAACCAATCCAGCCACGACGCCGAGGACGACCAAGACAGTGACTTCTGGCGCGAAATCGAAGACCAGCACAGCCCGCAGCAAAGCGGGCTTTCTTTTTACGGAAATTGAAAGCATGCACCAGACCTGCACTGCACACCAAGCTATCCAGTGGACGGGCACCGACACCCAGCCGCCCGAACCCATGGACTACCTCTGCGCCGTCGAAACCGACGAAGGCGAGCAGACGCACACGCTGCACTGGGACGGCAAGAACTGGAATCACGAAGGGGAGCCGACTTTCAGCAAGTCCTACCTCTTCTCCCCTTATGCCTGGGCAAAGGTCATCATGCCACCGCCCCGCAACCTCTTCCCCGAGTAGCCCCAACACCAGCCCCGCCTCGAGCGGGGTTG
Source organism: Comamonas sp. Z1 (assembly GCF_008121555.1). Taxonomy (NCBI): domain Bacteria; kingdom Pseudomonadati; phylum Pseudomonadota; class Betaproteobacteria; order Burkholderiales; family Comamonadaceae; genus Comamonas; species Comamonas sp. Z1. The sequence continues at coordinate 87,468 of NZ_VOQT01000012.1, read as the reverse complement.
TTCATTTCTGGAGGGCCGCATGGCCGAAAACACCAAGATCGAGTGGACAGACCACACGTTTAACCCATGGGAAGGCTGCCAGAAGGTGGGGCCTGGCTGCGACAACTGCTACGCCGAAACCCGCAATGCCCGCTTCGCCGGTGGGCAGGCAGTGAACTGGGGGCCAGGTGCACCGCGGCGCATGACCAGCGCAGGCTACTGGAATAAGCCTCTGACATGGAACGCGAACCACGAGGCTTTCTTTGCAGAGCACGGCCGCCGTCAGCGCGTGTTCTGCGCATCTCTGGCCGATGTGTTCGACAACGCGGTAAACCCGAGCTGGCGCATTGACCTGTTTGGCCTGATCTTGAAAACGCCGCACCTTGACTGGCTGCTGCTGACCAAGCGCATAGGCAACGTGAAGCCCATGCTTGCCGATCTGGCCCACGGCAGTGACCCAGACCTGAGCCTGCTGGACATGATGCCGCTGCCCAATGTGTGGATCGGGGCCACAGTAGTGAATCAGGAAGAGGCAGACCGCGACATCCCCAAGCTGCTGGCCGTGCCTGCCAAGGTGCGCTTCCTGAGCATGGAGCCGCTGCTGGCCCCGGTGGACTTGGAGCATGCCTGCGACCTGGCTGAGAAAGAAGTCTGCAAAGGAACATGGAAGGAACTGGCAGACCCATATATATGTGCTGCATCACTCCGTCATGGAAGTGTGGCGATGCTGGACTGGGTGATCGTCGGCGGCGAGTCCGGGCCCGGCGCCCGCCCCATGCATCCCGACTGGGCACGCAGCCTCCGCGATCAGTGCGAAGACGCCGGCACCGACTTTCTATTTAAGCAGTGGGGCGAGTGGATGCCGGGCGAAAAAGATGGAGACACGGTGAAGCTGTCGTTCCCAGCTGCAGGCCCGCACGGCCCCGCGAACCCTGAGTTCTACGACTGGCCGGACGGCGTATGTGCAGCCCGCGTCGGCAAGAAGGCCGCTGGCCGCCTACTCGACGGCCGCACCTGGGACGAAATCCCTCAAGCCTGACAAGCAACCCCGCTACCACGCGGGGTTCACTTTTTGGAGACTCGCATGACATGCGTTCACATGAATTTCGCGGCAACTGTGGGCGTTGCACGCCTTGAGGACAAGCCAGGCGGCGCCATCACCGGATTTAACGCTGAGGTTCGCATTCAATGTGCAGACTGCGGCCAGAAATTCCAGTTTCTCGGTCTGGAGCCAGGCTATGACACCCAAGGGGCGCGCTGCTCTCTGGATGGCTTGGAAGCAAATATTGCCATCTGCCCAGAAGGCACTCGCCCGAATCATCTGCAGCGGATTGCCTACGGCATTACAGGCAGTCTTTCTTGACTACCAGCGCCAGCACGGTAGGCCTGCCAGAAGACAAGGCCTACATAGCCCACCACTTCAACTGCGATACCTGCTGCGCTGCCGGCTTATCCGGCGGCAAGCAGGCGCGCTGCGCCGATGGCCAGCAGCTATGGGATGCATACAACCGGGCCACCGGCCCAGCACCAAAGGAGCCCCGTCATGAAAATGGCAAAGCCAAGCGCCCGTGATATTGACGCCGCTGACGAACTGCACTGGGTTTTGAGTTCCATTGATGGCCGCTTTGGTGGCCCATGGGAAACGGAAGGCCCCCGCAGTTTGCGCGCCCTTCTGGAGCCTCAGGACGAGGATGGCGATTGGATTAACTTCGATGAAGACGACCCGCGCCACCTGCAGGCGCTCTACAACAGCCTTGCAAAGCTGCTGCGTACCGCCCCCAATTTCTATGGCCGTGTGCTGGGAGGCATGTGCCATGTCATCTGCTATGCCCGCAATGAGATCCTCGATCCATCGCTGGACTATTTGGAGCTGCACCCTGACCTGATTGCAGGGCTGCACCTGCTGGAAGCCAAGCGCGCCGACTTCCTGCCCGGCCTGGAGCGGACAGCCCGAGCGGCGGTGGCCGACACCATTGAGGCAGCGGCGACCCGCCACCTGTGCGAAATGAAGGAGCGGTGGCAAGCATGACCCAGGCAACAACACTGGCACAGGGCGCTGAACTGACCCCCGAGACATGGGCCGACTTCGTAGCTCGCCTGCGCCATGACTGTGTGGGCGAAGGCGTCCGCGACCATCACACGGCCGACGCTGTGTTTCTGGTGCAGCAGGCCGTGGAGCAACTGGTGCCAGAAGGCTACGGCGGTGACCCGGTGATCTTTGACGGCTGCGAGCATTCAGAGCCAGTGCCTGATTTCTATGAAGGCTGCTGCGACGAAACCAAGGCAAAGCTCGACAAAGCATGCGACGGGTCTTTTATGGACTCTGACGAGTACGAGCAAGAGCAAGCCCTGAAAGAGTGCCTGCCCGACTACTCACTGCTGTATGTGACAACCCGATGGGAGACGCTGAATCAGCATTTCACCAAGGCAGCTGCAGAAGCATTCATCAAGCGCAAGAAGCACGACTACCGCAAGGGACTGCGCATCTATGCGGATGCCAGCACCTACAGCTGGGAGCTAAACACCATCAAGGCCGCTATCCTGAGCGGGCGTCTTGGCCTTCTTCCCGAAACCGAGACTCAAGGAGGCTCATCATGCAACTGAGCCTTTTCGGAGTGCTCAACGCCTATGAAGCGGGTGCACAGGTCAACGCCCAAGCCTACGAGCGCTTGGGCCGAGACTTGGGAATCAAGGCTGAGGCCTGGGCCGAGCGGCAACCGGTAGGCACCGCGGGTCAGCCGCACAGCCCTCTCAAGCGCCGGGTTCGCTGGTATCAGCAGACCCTCAAACGCCTGGGCTTGCTGGAGCCGGTGGCCGGCAAGCGCGGGGTCTGGCGGCCCACGGCTGCAGGCCGCCGCACCATCGAGCAGCGCCAGCAGGATCTGGAGCCCTGCGCGCCAGGACTGATGCAGCTTGGATTCAGCACCGAACTGGGCATGGCCTTGTGGGCGGACTGCAAGGACGCCTTCAGCCGCCTCGATGAACCCGTGCATCTGGTGCTGACCAGCCCGCCCTACCCGCTGGCACGCCAGCGCGACTACGGCGGGCCCGAGCGTGCTGAGTACGTGGACTGGCTCTGCACCTGCCTGGAGCCGGTTGTCGCGCGGCTGGCCAGCGGCGGCAGCCTGTTCCTGAGCGTGTCGAATGACATCTTCGAGACGGGCAGCCCCGCACGATCCCTCTACCGCGAAAGGCTGGTGCTGGCGCTGCATGAGCGCCTGGGCCTGCACAAGATGGACGAGTGGATCTGGCACAACCCCAGCAAAGCACCGGGCCCCGTGGCCTGGGCCAGCAAGCGCCGGGTGCAGGTCAACACCGCATGGGAGCCCATCTACTGGTTTTCCAACGACCCGCAGGCCTGCTTTGCCGATAACCGCCGTGTGCTGCAGCCCCATTCGGAAAAGCATGCACGGCTGATCGCCAGCGGCGGCACCAAGACCGCGGCTGTGTTTGCCGATGGCGCCAACCGGCGCCGGGCGGGTGCATTCGGCGCCCAGACAGCGGGCCGCATCCCCCGCAATCTGATCACCGTGCCCCACAACTGCCCGAGCCAGACCGCCCTGCGCGCCTGGGCCAAGGCCGAAGGCATCCCCATCCACGGGGCAACGATGCCGCTGGCGCTGGCTGAGCATGTGGTGCGCTTTGCCTCCGAGCCTGGGCAGCTGGTGGCAGATCCGTTCGGAGGCTGGGCCACAACCGCCCTGGCCGCCGAGCTGAACCTGCGCCGCTGGGTGATCACCGAACGCATGCGCGCATACCTGTATGCCTCGCAATGGAGGATGGCGCTCTCTTCTCAACAGCCTGCCCGTGCGAAGGGCTGATTCCATCAATCAACAAAGGCCAGGCCTCGACAAGAAAGCAAAGGCCTGCAAATAGCAATGACAGCAAGCAACCCCAGTAAACCCCTCCCCAGCGCCAGCCTCACTGAAAAAGTCTTGAGCTGGATCTCCCGAATCGCTCAGCCGCAGCTGCAGCAGAGCCAGGCAGAGCTGGCCCAGGCGCGGGCTGACATCGAGCGCCTGAACGTCGAACTGGACGAAATGCAGGTCACTGTGGAAGGCAAAGACCGCCAGTTGCGCGCTTCGGCCGAGGCGCTGGCCCTGGCCAGCAGCGAGGCCGCCCGCAGTCGTCGATTGGCCAGCCAGCTTCAAACCATCATCAACAACGAGCGCCGCTTTACCAAGCAAATGGGTACCGAGTTGGCGGCGGCGCGCAAAAAAGCCAAGCGCCGCTGACACCCAGCTCACCGCCACACAGCCCGCCATCGAGCGGGCTTCATTTTTTCAGGAGCACCGATGCATACCGAAGTCACCAACCAGATACCGGAGTCCCCCCCGTTGCAACCAGCGCTGCCCATTGCCTGGCCAAAAGACGCCAAGGATGTTCGAGACTTCTTCCATGCCGACTTCATCTCGGCAAAGTTTGCAGCAGCAGACCAGACCCCATGCAATGAAGACCAGTATCTGATCAGTGCCCATGACTTTCTGAGCGCTGTGAACTGGTGGGCCAACTTCCCTCATGCCCCTCGAGTTGACCAAGCAGCGCCGCTGCCGCTGCTGATCCGCGACATTGCCCGCGACCTTGGAATCACAGCCCTCGATGCATGCCGCGCCCTCAAGGATCTTGGCAATTACAGCGTGAACATGGCTGTCACGGCGGAAATGGCAGCTAAGCTGCGCGAACTCTTCCCAGTGCCCCAGGCAGCGCCCGCAGCCGTGGCAGTGCCTGATGGGATCGCAGCTTTTGAGAAGCTGCTTGAGGCCTCAATGGCTGCTTTAACTGACCGATCCTCTGCAAAAGAGCATGAGCAAATCTGGGATGACGCGCACGATGCACTTGAGGCATGGAAGGCCCGCGCCGCGCTTGCCGCCACCCCGGCAGCAGCTGCTGCGCCAGGACAGCTCGGCGACCATATGCAGATTCGCTGCCGCAAGTGTGGGGACCATGCGATGGTCGAATTCAACTCTGCACGAATCGTCACGCACAACCCGCATACAGGGAAGCCGCGAGATGCACGCGACATCGCAAGTGACCCAGAAGGCAAGCTGATCGTGGCACCGGGTCCACTGGTTGCCGCCCCGGCAGCAGCTGCGCCCGACATGGTGACCGTCACGAAAGAGGACGCGAACAACTACTGTCGAATCCTGACCGCGCTGGGCATGGAAGAGGAAGGCGATCCAATAGCCGAGGTTCAGAAACTGCTGGCGGCAGCAGCTGCGCCAGTGGCGAGGACAATCCCTCAGCCATTCGGATATGTCGTAACGACGCCCGCCGGAGTGGATCTTTTCTATCGCCACCCGGCAGACCTCATTATTCACAATGATCACCGAGCAGAGACTGTCTACACCCTACCCGAGGTTCTAGCAGCTGCTCCAGAGGTTCTGCCTGAGCCTGATTTCTGGGTGCGACCTGGCGCAACCATCCACCCTGATCGTGGCTGGCAGTGCTGGAGTAATGACGGTACTGCAACCGGCGCTTTCCATGCTGACACAGTGCGCGCCCTGCTGGCCGGAGTATCTGCACCTGCTTCCGAGTCCCGCGTATCGGTGCCGGTTCATTGGATGAAAGAGCTGATTTCGCTTTGCGGCCCTGAGCAACACGAGTTGCGAGACCGAACCTTGGAATCGTTGGAGCGAGTTATTCAGCCGGACGCGCGTGATGGCGTGGAGCGCGGGGAAGTGCTTCTGTCAGCCACCGCAGCTAGCCTTTCCGCCTCCCCTGCAGCAGCTGTGCCCCAGCACCAGGGCATGACCATCGCTGGTAACGGAGCCGCGGAGCTTGGAAAGCTAATGCGCGAGCAGTGGGAAACGCGCGGCGGTGCTTACCCGGACGGAAATCCCAACGCAGGCCAACCATGAACTGCGCAGCAACCGAATACCGCTGGCTCATGGAATGGGCCGTGTTCCTTTTGATCATCCTGGCCTTCGGCATCGCAGCGGCATACCGCTGGGCCAAGGCTCCGCCCGAGGAAGAAAACCATGAATAAAGCCCACACAACTGGGTATGTCGCGCCGGTTGGCCGATACGTGCCGCCAGTGCTGTTCAATCCGTACACGGGCGAGCCCCGCGATGCGCGAGATATTGCAAGCGACCCTAAAGGCATGCTGATTGTCCCGCCTGGCGCTCAGTTGGCCACAACGAACAACGTCGCAGTTGCGCCAGTGGCACCGCCTGATCCTGATGCAGCGGTTAATGAAGTTATGGAGTTGGTAGGGACGGCAATGGACTCTGCAATGAAAGCTGGAGAGCTACTGCTTGATTCGCATGAAAAGTTTAATGCTCAGTTTGCATCAGCAAAAAGCCTGAAGAATCCCATTGAAGCCAAGCTACGCGCCCTGCTAGCCGGAGTATCTGCACCGGCTGCGCTGGCGAATACGCCAGACAGCTTCCGCGAATGGTTTGCAAAGAACTATCCGGCCGACACCATCATTCTTGACCCGGACTGGCACGCGAAAAGCATTTTCCGCATGGCACAGGCTCATGCACGGATCTCTGCACCCCAGGCGCAGGCAGACGCGCGGGATGCGAAGCGCTATCGCTGGTGCCGCGAGCAGGCGGAGTTTTACCCAATGGTTCTGGATGGGATTGGCTTGCTGTGTGCCGATCTTGCAGAGGCCGAGTCAGGGATTGACGCCGCCATCGCCGCCCAGGCAGCGCAAGGGGGTGAGTGATGGGAATCGCCAAAGGAATAGATCTGTCGAAGTTGGTGGACTACACCGCGATCGAAGATGGACCATGGTGGCGTGCTGGATCTGGCGATTCCCGATCCGGCCAAGTTGGCCAGCAAATAGGAGTCGTCAGTCTGAAGCATGCCAGCGGCTACGCAATCGTTATGCAGATGCAGAGCGGGAAGATCGAAACCTTCCGACCCATGCAACTGTTTCCGTATGAAGCCCAGGCAACCCAGCAGGGAGATGCAGCATGAACAGCAACGAATTCCGCGCCGAACTGGTGAAGATCATGCCGGGCTACTGCTGGACGGTTCACCGCGATCCGGCATGGCTTCGCAAAGCGGTGCCAGCGCCGGAGGGATTGAGCGTGTACACGGCAACCGGCACGAAATCAAGCGGCAGCAATCGGCTGTCCACGCTGGAGGTCACCCGCCGCGAAGACAACGGGCATGTGACCTACAGCGCGAAGTCATCGGGCTACGGCACACGGTCGCGCTGGCTGCACGAGCACAAGGACGGCACGCTGGCACGCGCACTGCGCGGCCTGCAGGATCACTATGAGGCGATGGCATCGAAATACGCCACACATGCAGGCGACCTCAAGAGCGCCCGCATCGCAGCCAAGGCAGCCGCTCAATCCAAAGGCTGAGCCAGCGCTACCCCGTCGCCAGATCGATCAACGTTGATCAGCGTATTCCTGTGCTCACACCCAGGGCACAGGAAGTAGCAGCCGCGTGTATCTATCTCAGGATCAACGGCACTGAACATCACCAGCAAGCCGCAGCTCTTGCATGTCCACATATGACCTCCCGGCCAAAAACGGGAAAACAGGATAGCACCATGAATACAGCAACGATAGCGACAGCCGTGCGCCTGCTGCGCAACGTCGCCAAAGAACTTCAGCAATCGCACACAACTAGCATCAACCGAGATGACTGGGAGCGCGAGCCTGACGCCAAAGCCGCCTATGACGAACATATGGCAGCAGCTGCAGCGCTTGAAGCAATACCCGAAGCAGCTGAGCACCTTGTGCTGCCTGAGCCTGCCGCTGTAGTGACATTCGAGTGGCGCAAGAAGCCTGATGTGAAATGGCTCATAGACACTGTGGTACGCGGCACAAAGCTCTATACAGAGCAGCAAGTGCGCGCCCTGCTGGGCGGAGTATCCGCACCTGCAGCAGAGGGTTCTGTAATTCGTTGGGTATCCAATGGCCTGATTGGCGCGCGGCCGACAACGCACGATCTGCGGGAAGCGATTGCAGTTGCCGAAGATTGCCAGCGATGTGACTGCACTGACTGTACCAAGGCAATGACGTTGCCCCTCAAGCTGGTTGAAGCGATCAACACCGCTGTCGGAAGCAACGAGTGGCAAGGCGATTCAGTGGTTACAGACTTGCTGGAGCCTGCATGCAAGGTAGTCGCAAATCTCACCCACCGGGCCCAGGCTGACCAGAAGGCGCGAATGAAGATCGCCGCGGCACTGGGGCATGAAGGCGTCAATTTCGCGTGGTCTTACCTGACCGGAGCCATCAAGGAGCTGGTCAAGGCTGATGGCGAGCACCTCGAGCTGCAGCTCCAGGCGCTGGCATTCCAGCAACGGGTGCAGCCCTGGATGATGGCCTGCTTCGGCCCTGAAATCTCGGCCGATCGCATTGAGCGCAACCACCGCTTTTTGGAAGAGGCCTTGGAACTGGTGCAGTCCTGCGGCAGCACGGCCAGCGAAGCGCACCAGCTGGTGGATTATGTATTTGCACGGCCTGTGGGCGATCCCATGCAAGAGGCAGGCGGCGTGATGGTCACCCTTGCGGCGCTCTGCCTGGCCAGTGGCCTGGACATGCACGCCTGCGGGGAAGCGGAGCTGGCGCGTATCTGGACGAAGGTTGAAGCCATCAGGGCCAAGCAGGCAGCCAAGCCGAAGCACTCCCCCCTGCCCATGCACGCACCTCAGACGCAGGATGCACTGCGCCTGGCATTCGTGCTGTCTGAGATTCGCCGTGACGGGATGGATGCGCTCGGAGCGGCACTACATGACGCGGATGGCTTTCCTCTGGATCACAAAGCCAGCCTTGAAGCAATTGACCGTGCCGCTAACGCGGCAGCAAGTGGGAAATAAGACATGAGCAACACGAAATACACCAACGGGCCGTGGCAGTTCAGGAGCGAAAGCGGGTATTGCTCTCAGATTGATGGTGCTGACGGTACCGTGATCTGCTGCTTTGACGAAGACCCAAAGCCCGAAGACGCCAGCTTGATGGAGTCTGCACCGGACTTGTTCAAGGCTCTGGAGGAAACGCAGAGCCTGCTTGCGGCGATGCTCCATGAAAGCAGGCCGAGAGCGGAGATCGAAGCCCAGATGCAGGAAAACCGAGCCGCCCTCACCCGAGGCGTTCCGCAGCTCCCAGGCTGCCGGCCAACCACGGGGGATGATCGATGAACCGCTTTCCCAACAGAGCCGGCGACCATGCCGACACCGACGAGATCCTGCGTGCCGAGCTGAAAGCAGCCGGCATTCAGACCCTGCAGGAGCATGAAGGCAAGGGGCCGGAATACATGGCTGACTTTCTTCGGCGAACCTCGGGCGAAGTAAAAACCACCGTCATGGGTGTTCTCCATGGCTGGCAGTTCAAGCGCGCCTGGTATTACTGGATGGCCGAGGGGCCAGGTATCGAATGGGCTGCAGCTGAGGCCCTGCATGCAAAGCATGGCAATGCCGTCCGCGTCAATGGCCACTGCGGATGCCCCAGCCCAACCGAGCAATACAAGGGCCTCGCCGTAGGAAGCTATCACGTAGACACGCCGGATGGATTGAAAGCACTCGCTGAAACTATCAAGGCACTGGTGGCTCGCACCCAACCCCTTGATGGAGAGGAAACGATGGGAATCACTTCGTCCTTCTTCGTTCTACCAGCAGACCAAACATGCATCCACCCAGAGCATGCGCCGGCTTCTGGCTTCTACATTCCACCGGGCAAGAGCTACCGCCATGTCTGCCCTGGCTGCAAGACGGTCAGAGAGTTCATCCCGCTCTCCTACTCCCTGACGCACAGCTCGCCGGCATGCGGGCTGGTCACCACGCCGGCCAGCGCCAGCCAAGCAGAAAAGGGAGGCTGAAATGGCCAGTCAGCCCGAACTGCCTTTCTTCGGCCAGGAAGACCTGGCCCGGTTCAACGTTCCGCACTACGGCCGGGACATCACCTATGGCAATGTCTCTCGATACCTGCGGCACCTCTGGCGCTTTGGCGACAAAGCCAAGGCAGCCGAGCTGGCAAAGGTGGCTGGCTCTGTTTTCAACAATCCGAACTGGGCCCTGCGCTACCCGGAGCCGGCCCCTCCAGATCTGGATACACCCTCATGAGCACCCTAGTTCTGCCCCTCAAACGAGAGTATTTCGAGCAGATCCGCGCCGGCACCAAGCCCGAGGAATACCGCCTCGACAACCCCTACTGGCGCAAACGCCTGGAAGGGCGGCACTTCGACAGCATCGAGCTGAGGCTGGGCTACCCAAAAGCAGCCGACGCCGCCCGTCGCATGCGGCTCCCGTGGCGCGGCTACACCATGAAAACCATTCAACACCCTCACTTTGGCCCCGAACCAGTGAGGGTGTTTGCTATTTATGTGGGAGCACCTGAAGCATGAAGAAATGCACCCTTGGGCCACGCCACCAATGGAAGTGGCTGAAAAACGCAACCAACTCGCAAGTTGGCGGCCGAGGCAGCAGCTTCTCGTTGCGAGGGATCTACCGCTGCGATTGCGGCGAAAAAAAAGTGGACTCCCCCAACCTCAACAGCAACGAGTCCAACCCTTTGAACGACCTTGTGGCCGCGCTGGCCGGAAAGCCGACAACATGAGCTTGATCTTTGGCCTGGACTACGACAACACCTTTACAGCTGACCCCACCCTCTGGCGCCAGTTCATCAGCGATGCCGAGCGCCGTGGTCACACCGTTGTCTGCGTTACGGCGCGCCGTGAGATCCCGGACTTCTCACGCGAGCCGGTCTTGCCCAACAGCGTGAGAGTGATCTGCTCTGGCCCTGACTACAAGCGCGACGCCGCGCAGAGAGCCGGCTACCACGTAAACATCTGGATTGACGACATGCCAGGCGTTATTGAACCGAGCCGTATCCTGAACTTTGACTGAACAAACCATGACCACACATTCAGAGGCCACCGCGGCGATCAAGACGCTGCAGGCACTGGGATACACATACTGCGGGGGCGAACTTTGGAAACCGCCTATTGGCCAAGCTCCGAACTTCGACTTGATTAACAGTCTGCGTGCACGAAATTCCAAACTCGAGGCAGAGCTGGTAGCAGAAGCTGGCCGCACAGCTCAGCAAAAGCTGCGCGCGGATCAGATGACTGAGCAACACCGCATGCAGGCCGCCATGAACGCCGAGGCTCGCAAGGAACTCGTCGAAGAAACCGAAGCCACCGACAGCTGGCGCCGGCTGGCGCTGCAGTTCGACGGCCACCGCATGCAAGCGCTCGGCTACCTGAAAGCCCTTCTTCGAGGGGAAAAGGACTTGGAGATTGGCGCTCGCGGGTTCATTGCATCACCGCCCATACCAGGGGAACGGGTGCTGGCAGAGCGTCTCGCCGCCCTGGCGAAAGCCAGCTTACTCGACGCTGGCATATTGCAGGCGCTATGGCGTGTGAGGGATGCCACTGAGCGACATTTGTCCCTGTGCAAGAAGTTCGGGGCGGAAGGATTTCACTTCGACCCATCCCCAGAGGATGTGCTTTTGATTCTTAACCACCTCCAGCAGCAGGCGCCGGAGTGCTGGTGCTCCACCTGCCGGCCCATCACCTTGCAGGACATGCGATTCGTGGTCTGCCCCGAGTGCGGAAACAAGCGCTGCCCTCGCGCCCATAACCACGAGTTGGCCTGCACCGGCAGCAATGCCGTTGGCCAGCCGGGCTCTAGCTGGGAACACGTAAAGCCCATCAGCAAGGAGATGCTGGGATGACCACCGATGCGATCGAATACAACCCAAGGCTGCTCAGAGGTAGCTGGTGCGAGGAAGACATTGAGTACCTGCTGCGCAACGCCGGCCGAATCGCCGTCTCTAACATTGCCACGGCCCTTGGCAAAGGCCCGGAAGCAGTTCGCAAGAAGATCCGTGGGCTTGGGTTGAATCCTGAATCCCGCGGGCTCCCAGAGGCGCTCGATGATCTGCAGTACATCCCCGAAGGCATGACCATTCGCAAGGGGCCAACAGGCGATGTCTACCGCGTCCCAACCTCATCGCCCGGGATAGTTTCACGCACAGTTCACATAGCTCACGGCTCATGGAACGATGAGGACGAAGAGCATGCCAGCTGATGACTCCCTATCCCAAGACCCTACGGCCGCGCATGGTGATGGAGTTTCACCGTACCTGTGCAGCACCCGGCCAGCGCCGCCCGGCAATGACTGGTCAATCAAGTACGGCTACTGCCGCACCAGCCTGGATTGGCATGGCCCCGGCAATCCGCAAGGGGCCGGAGATCCACGCTGTCCGCCTTGCTGCCGGCACAAGGCACCTCAGTCCGTAGCCATTGAATACGGCCAACGCTCCGCGTCCGATGGCGTGGCCGCCGGCGCGGACTGGGTTCGCTCCCTGCTACCAGCGCCAGCCACGCACCCAGACTGATCCAGCCACGACCTGCAGCACTCTGCAGGCGCTCAACCGTGCCGGACTCTGACCGACACCGACCACCAATCGCCTGAAGCGGCTATCACCCGCTTCGGGCTCACCAAATAGAACAATGAGCAACACACACTTTGCCCTACTCGCCAAATATGGCGACACAAATATCCCATTGGAAAAGTGCTGCGAGGATTATTTCGGAATCGCATTAAAGAAGGCACTGGACTATGCCCGCTCAAACGAGCTGCCAGTGCCTGTTTACCGACTCGGCAGCCAGAAAAGCAAATGGTTTGTGGATGCCAAGGTGTTGGCTGATCACATTGACAAGAAAAAACAGGACGCCATGAACGACTGGAAGCGGGTTACTGGAAACTAGCGCTCCGGCACATCTGTGGGTCGCAAGTGCGTATATCTCTGGAGAGTGGCCCAGCTGTCATGCAATGTGAACTGGGCCACTTCCTGAATGCTGTAACCCTTCTCAAATAACCGGCTAGTGGCTTCGTGCCGGGTATCGTGAAAATGTAGATCATCAATGCCCATCATTCGCATTGCTCGGGTAAAGGCAGTACCCACCGATTTACTATCCCAAGGAAATATAAATTCAGATACCTTGGGCTGCCTATTAATAATCTCAAGTGCAGGCTTCAATATCCTGAACTGACGACGATTACCAACTTTCTGCGTAGGATGTTTCACATCGTCAAGCCACGCAGTACCACTCTCAAAATCCACTTCATCCCATTTCAGTCGGCATACTTCTTCCTGTCGGCGTGCCGTCAACAGAGCAAACTCAACAATATCCGCCATGGGTATTCGTGTACGGGTCTTGCTTCGCAGATATTCAAGGATCTGTTTCTCTTCTGCAGGGGAAATCCGGCGAGAGCGACGCGCCGGCTTGGAGATCACTCGGCGCCGCATTAGCTCCGCTTTCGCCATGTCCACGGCGCGCAGCGGCTCTTCCAGACGAAACAGGCTTCGAGCAGACAGGAAGGCCTGGCGCAGCCAAACAATGTCATTGAGCACGGTCGCGGGCCCAGCCTTATCGACAGTGCGGCGGCTTTCCGCGTACTCAATAAGGTCTGAGTCCGTGAGGTAACGTGCGTCCTTGTTCGCCAGATTGCACTCTTTAAGGCGCTTGATGTCTGCCGTTTTGGAGCGCCCCCATTTGGTGATGCCCTCAGCCTGTTTTACGTAGGCCTCTAAAATCTCGGCAACGGTCACTTTCCGAACCTCTGGCGCACCGGTCGCTCGCACCTTTTGAAGCTCTGCTTCCCTGCGGGTCATCCAGGCGCTGGCCAAGGCCTTCTTATTGAACGTCTGACTTTCGGACAGGACTACGACTCCACCATCCTTGACCCGGATGGTGGCCGTGTATGAATTTTCACCATTCGCTTTCTTGCGCGTTGCGATTGTTCCCATGGCTCAGCTCCCTTCGGTGCAACAAGTTTTTTTGTTGCACCGATTGTTGCACCAAAAGCCAAAAAATGGTGGAAAACGGTCTTTTTTGGGGCATTTTTAGTGCAACATTTTTGCAAAAATGCCCAGCGGATTTAGTGATTAATCGTTATGAATCAACAAGTTAACTCAATGTGGCGCATGTCGGTTGCGCCGATGATGGACTGGACAGACAAGCATTGCCGCTACTTCCACCGCCTGCTCAGCCAGCACACCCTGCTCTACACCGAAATGGTGACGACCGGAGCTCTGGTGCATGGCGACGTGGCTCGTCATCTGCGGTTTGAGGCCGAAGAGCACCCCGTGGCATTGCAATTGGGTGGCTCGGAGCCAGCAGATCTGGCGCACAGTGCACGCCTGGGCGAGCAATGGGGCTATGACGAGATCAATCTCAACTGCGGCTGCCCCAGCGAGCGCGTTCAGCGTGGGGCTTTCGGCGCCTGCCTGATGAACGAGGCCGCACTGGTAGCCGATTGCGTCAAGGCCATGGCCGATGTGGTGTCCGTGCCCGTCACTGTCAAGCACCGAATCGGCATCGACAAGATCGAAAGCTACGATTTTGTGCGCGACTTCGTCGGCACCGTTGCCGATGCAGGCTGCCAGGTGTTTGTGGTTCATGCCCGCAACGCCTGGCTCAAAGGCCTCTCCCCCAAGGAAAACCGTGAAATCCCGCCGCTGCGCTACGAAGTCGTCGCACAACTCAAGCGTGACTTTCCGGGCCTGACCGTCGCTGTCAACGGCGGCATCAAGACCGATGACGTGGTACAGCAGCAATTGCAGCAGGTCGATGGCGTCATGGTGGGCCGCGAGGCCTACCACAACCCCTGGTGGATGGCGTCCTGGGACGCTCTTTACTATCAGGATGAGAGCAGGGAGCGTACGCGCGAGCAGATCGAAGAGCAGATGGTGCTGTATATGGAACGCGAAGCACGCGAGCATGGCACGCACTGGTATTCGATTGCCCGGCATATGCTGGGGCTGCGCAACGGCCTCGCCGGTGCGCGCCGCTGGCGCCAGGTCTGGAGCGATCACCGTCTCAAGACCCTGCCTGCGCACGAGGTCATGAAGCTGGCCCGCACCAAGCCGAACGAGATCCTGCCGGAACCCGCAGAGCAGATGCTTTGACGCTGCATGAAAAAGCTGGCTTCGGTCAGCTTTTTTACTTTCAAGCGCGGTCAAGTCCGGCATGCGTTGCGCAATCCCCGCAGTTGCGCGGTTTGAAGGGAATTCACTACTTCGCATGTCAAACTCTGCTGTTATATTGCACTGCAACATAACCCGCAGAAGTGCGTCCCATGCTCTATCAGATCTACGAAATGCAACGCGCAATGGTTGAGCCCTTTGCAGACTTTGCCCAGGCCGCCTCCAAGTTCTACAACAACCCCCACTCGGTCTTCAGCCAGGTGCCACTGGCCCAGCGCATGGCAGCGGGCTTCAACCTCATGTACCGCTTGGGCAAGGACTACGAAAAGCCCGAATTCGATCTGCATAACGTCGAAGTCAACGGCGTGGATGTCACCATCCGCGAGCGGGTGGAGGTCGACAAGCCGTTTTGTGAGCTGCGCCGCTTCAAGCGCTTTTCCGACGATCCAGAAACACTGGATCTCATGCTCAGCCAGCCCGTGGTGCTGATCGTTGCCCCCCTCTCGGGCCACTATGCCACCTTGCTGCGCGACACCGTGCAAAGCATGCTCGGAGGCCACAAGGTCTATATCACCGACTGGAAGAATGCCCGTACCGTGCCGCTGTCCGAGGGCGAGTTCCATCTGGACGACTATGTGAACTATGTGCAGGAATTCATTCGCTATCTGCAAGGGCGCTATGGTCAGTGTCATGTGGTCAGCGTCTGCCAGCCCACGGTGCCCGTGCTGGCGGCCGTCTCGCTGATGGCCAGCCGTGGCGAGGTGACGCCGCTGTCCATGACCATGATGGGCGGCCCCATTGATGCGCGCCGCTCACCGACGGCCGTCAACAACCTGGCCGAAACCCGCAGCTACGAATGGTTCGAGAACAACGTCATCTACGAGGTACCGAACAATTACCCCGGTGCCGGCCGCCGCGTCTATCCCGGCTTTTTGCAGTACTCGGGCTTTGTGGCCATGAATCCTGACCGCCATGCCAACAGCCATTACGACTATTTCAAGGATCTGATCAAAGGTGACGAGGCCAGCGCCGAGCACCACCGCAAGTTCTATGACGAGTACAACGCCGTGCTGGACATGGATGCCGACTACTATCTGGAGACCATCGCCACCGTGTTTCAGGAGTACAAGCTGGTCAAGGGCACCTGGGAAGTCAAAAACGAGCAGGGCCAGCCCGAGCTGGTGCGTCCTCAGGATATCCGCCACACAGCCTTGCTGACCGTGGAAGGCGAGCTCGACGATATCTCGGGCGCAGGCCAGACCCGCGCCGCCCATGATCTGTGTGCCGGCATCGCTGCCGAGGCGCGCCAGCATATCGAAGTCCAAGGTGCAGGCCATTACGGCATCTTCAGCGGCAGCCGCTGGCGCAAGACCGTCTACCCGCAGGTGCGCGACTTCATCCTGTCCCACCAGCCCGCGAGCGCGACAGCCGCCAGCGCAGCAGGCCATCTGAGCAGCGTCAGTGACGACGGAGCCGAGCTGGAAAGCAACGAGGCCCATGCCGACAAGTCTGCCAAGACCCTGAAAACAGGTCAAAATAGCGCCCCTGCCCAGAAAGGACGCGGCCCCCACCGCGCCAGGGCGTAAAGGCTCGCCAGACCAGAATGAACTCATCCATGTCCGCAGCCTCTTCGCTTCAAGCACTGGCTGCGAACATCGATGCAGCCCTGCCCCAGACACAGTGCACGCGCTGCGGTTATCCCGATTGCGCGTCCTATGCCAAGGCCATTGCTAGCGGAGAAGCCGCCATCAATCAATGCCCACCCGGTGGCCAGGAAGGCGTGCGCCGCCTGGCGTCCATCACCGACAGGCCGGAGTTGCCGCTCAACGCCGCAAATGGCATCGAAACCCCGCGCACCCTGGCCCTGATCGACGAAGCCTGGTGCATAGGCTGCACGTTGTGCATCAAGGCCTGTCCCACCGACGCGATTCTGGGTGCCAACAAGCGCATGCACTCCGTGATTGCCGAGCATTGCACGGGCTGCGAGCTGTGCATTCCCGTCTGTCCGGTCGATTGCATAGAACTGGTCAATGCCAGTGCGGAGGCCACGGGCTGGTCAGCCTGGAGCGCTGCCCAGGCCGAGCATGCCCGCCACCGCTATGGCGTGCATCTGCAGCGCACGGGTCGCAAGGCCAATGCGCCGGTGCGCACCACGGCACAGCCTCCCGCGGCAGAAGCCGGTGCTCAGGCCGTCACGACGGCAGCGCCAGCACCCGACAAAAAGGCTGCGATTGCCGCTATTCTGGCCAAGGCCAAGGCTCAGCGCGCCCAGAATTGATACCGAATAAGCCGCTATCGCTCATGCAAAAAAGCGCCAACAGCTCTTCTTGATTCAATAGCATCTCCTGGGGCTGCAAAGCTCTCTCGGGGTCTCACTAGGCGCTGACCAGGCTTTTGTAGACGCCGCAGCCCCAGTACAGGCCTGCATGCTTGCAGACATAGGACATCTTGGTCTGCACCTGCTGGTTGCTGGGGTTGATGTAGTCATACTCGACCCAACCCGGGCGCAACTCGGCCTGAGCCATGATGTCGGCCATCAGGCTGTCGCCGTCGATGCCGGGCACATCCTGCACGCGCAGCCCCACCTTGGCGGGATTGCCGCCGAAGGCACGGTACTCCCCTTCCGAGGACAGAGCGAACACATACATGTCGCGGTCGTGGAATGGCTGCTCAGGATCGGTCACGGTCTGCAGCAGGCTGGCGACACTGGACGAGCTTTTGGCTTGCCGCATGGTTGCCTGCACCAGGGCCACGGCCTCCTCGGCCGTGCCCTGCTGCAATCTGAAGCGCGACACGGCGTCCGACAGGTGCTGGGCACGCAGCTGCAGCTCGCGGGCCTGCTGCAGCGCCTGACCGACCATCTGGGCATTGTGCTGGGTGATTCCATCGATCTGGTGCACGGCATTGCTGATTTCCTGAAGCCCCGTGCTCTGGCTGCTGGCCGAGTCCGAGAGCGTCCCCATATGACTGACCACATCATGGATGGCCCTCGTCACCCCTTGAGTCTGCTCGACGGCGTTGCGCAGCAGCTGCGTGCTCTGGCTCACCTGCTGCACTGTCTCTCCGATCAGCAGGCGTATCTCCTTGGCAGCTTCGGCGCTGCGCTGCGCCAGCGTACGCACCTCGCTGGCCACGACGGCAAAGCCGCGCCCCTGCTCACCGGCCCTGGCGGCCTCCACGGCCGCATTGAGGGCCAGAATATTGGTCTGAAAGGCAATGCCGTCTATCACCCCAATGATTTCCCGCATGCGCCCGGCATTGCGCTCGATCAGCTCCACCGACTGCACGGCATGCTGCATGGCTTGGGCGCCCTGATCGGCGGCCGAGCGCACGCCGTCGGCACGACCATGGGCCGCCTTGCTCACCTCGGCGCTGTGCTGAACCGCTGCGCTGAGCTGCTCGACACTGACCACCGTCTGCGCCAGATTGCTCGCCTGCATCTCGGTTCGTTCAGACAGGGCCTGGTGGTCCTTGACCATGCCCTGTCCAGCCTGGGCAACCAGGGCCGCGTTGCTGCGCACATCGGCCACCATGGCCGACAACGCATGCACCATGGACTCGGTCAAGCCCGATGTCGCCGCAGCCGCTTGCGCCCCTTTGGCAGCGCTCATACTCAGGTCGCCATGGGCGACTTTTTCCAGCGCCAGCTGCATGTCCTGCCACTGCTGCTGCCAGCTCTTGTGAAGAGCACCGACCCACAACAGCACTCCCATGATCCACAGCAGCAACCAGCCCAGCTGCCATGTTCCGCTCAGGCCCAGCACGGGCAAAACAGGCCCGGCCAGCAGCCATGGCAACCCCAAGCACAGCCATCCGGAATTCCTCATTCGTACGCGGTTTTTTTTGTCGGGCAAGATGCGCTTTTGCATTGCCTGTCTCCATTCGTTTTTTGTGGTCGACTTCGTTTGCTGAGCTTGCAGCCTTCTCACGGTAGCCCTTTGCTCTGTCATCCAGCTTACGTAACAAATTGCAATTTACGGTGCCTGCAAACCCGCAAAATCGAAACCATGAGCACTGTTTTCTCATGCGAAAATGGCATCAGCCCATAATGTCTCACTATGAATCCCCTGCTCTCGCGCTTACAGCCTTATCCGTTTGAACGCCTTCGCCAACTGTTTGCCTCTGCCCAGCCGCCCGAGGGCCTGCGCCCCATCAGCCTGGGCATCGGAGAGCCGCGCCACGCCACGCCGGCGTTCATTGAAAAAGCACTGAGCAGCGAACTCCAGGGCCTGTCCGTTTACCCCGCCACCGCCGGTCTGCCAGCGCTGCGCCAGGCCTGTGCGCAATGGGCCAACCGGCGCTATGGCGTAGAACTCGATGCAGCGACCCAGGTTCTGCCCGTCAATGGCTCGCGTGAAGCCCTGTTTGCCTTTACCCAGGTGGTGGTGGACAGCACCCGAGCCGGTGCGCGCGTCATCTGCCCCAACCCCTTCTATCAAATCTACGAAGGTGCAACGCTGCTAGCCGGGGCCACACCCTATTACGCCGCCAGCGATGCCGCGCGCAACTTCGCCGTGAACTGGGATGCCGTGCCCGAGGAGGTATGGCAGAACACGCAGATGATTTTTGTCTGCTCTCCCGGCAACCCCACGGGCGCCGTGATGCCACTGGGCGAATGGGAGAAGCTGTTCGCCCTGTCCGACAAGCATGGCTTTGTGATTGCCAGCGACGAGTGCTACAGCGAGATCTACTTCCAGGAGGAAGCTCCGCTGGGCGGCCTGGAAGCGGCACAAAAGCTCGGTCGCCATGATTTCAAGAATCTGGTGATGTTCACCAGCCTGTCCAAACGCAGCAATGTGCCCGGACTGCGCAGCGGCTTTGTGGCAGGCGACGCGGCCCTGCTCAAATCCTTCCTGCTCTACCGCACCTATCACGGCGGCGCCATGAGCCCCGTGGTCCAGACGGCATCGATTGCCGCCTGGGGTGACGAGGCCCATGTGCAGGAAAATCGCCGTCTCTACCGCGAGAAGTTTGCCCAGGTCACGCCCGTGCTATCCAGGGTCATGGATGTGAAGCTGCCCGATGCCAGCTTCTATCTCTGGGCCGGCATTCCGCCGCAACTGGGCATGGATGATGCACAATTCGCCAAGGAGCTGTATATTCATACAGGCGTGACGGTTTTACCGGGAAGCTATCTGGCACGTGAGGCCCATGGCTTCAACCCCGGAGCCAACCGCATTCGCATGGCTCTGGTGGCCGAGACGGCAGAATGCCTTGAAGCCGCTCAGCGCATTGCCCGGTTCATCGAGTCGCGCATACGCTGATTTCCACCCCAGGGCCTGCCCGGTGCAGGCCTTTATGACTCAACGATTCACCTCAACTTTCGATCTTTGACCGAAAACATCATGACGCAACAACTGCAATCCATCATCGACAACGCCTGGGACAACCGTGCCACTATTTCGCCTTCCGCCGCCCCCAAGGAAGTGGTGGATGCCGTGGAGCACGTGATTGCCGAACTCAATGACGGCAAGCTGCGCGTGGCCAGCCGCGAAGGCGTGGGCCAGTGGACCGTGCACCAGTGGATCAAGAAGGCCGTGCTGCTGTCCTTCCGTCTCAAGGACAATGCGCTGATCAACGGCGGCGCCCTGAACTTCTTCGACAAGGTACCCACCAAGTTCGAAGGCATGAGCGAGGCTGAGATCGCCGCCACCGGCGTGCGCGTGGTGCCTCCTGCCGTGGCTCGTCGCGGCTCCTTCATCGCCAAGGGCGCCATCCTGATGCCTTCCTATGTGAACATCGGCGCCTATGTGGACGAAGGCACCATGGTCGACACCTGGGCCACCGTGGGCTCCTGCGCTCAAGTCGGCAAGAACGTGCACCTGTCCGGCGGCGTGGGCCTGGGCGGCGTGCTCGAGCCCCTGCAAGCCAACCCCACCATCATCGAAGACAACTGCTTCATCGGCGCCCGCTCCGAAGTCGTCGAAGGCGTGATCGTGGAAGAAAACTCCGTTCTCGGCATGGGTGTGTACATCGGCCAGTCCACCCCTCTGTTCAACCGCGAAACCGGCGAAATCACCTACGGCCGCGTGCCCAGCGGATCGGTGGTGGTCAGCGGCAACATCCCCAAGCAGACCAAGGATGGCAAGGACTACTCCATGTATGCCGCCATCATCGTCAAGCGCGTGGATGCACAGACCCGCTCCAAGACCAGCATCAACGACCTGCTGCGCGACTGATGGGAGCCTGGCCACGCCTGCTCTGCCTTGATGCAGACACCGCCATGGCCGCCCCGCTCACAAGCCTGCCCGCTCCCAAGCGTGCAGGCTTTTTTCATGCTGGAAATCAGCTTTGCGCATCACGCGCGACCTGCACCGAGTTGACACACGCTAACATGCGTGCATAGAGAGGCTGAGCGAAAAAGGATGAAGAAAAAATGAGCACCATGGAAAAAATTCTGCGTCTGATGTCCGAGAAAAAGGCCTCGGACGTCTATCTCTCCGCCCGTGCGCCGGCGCTGATCAAGATCAACGGTATCTGCATCCCCATCAACAATCAGGAGTTGCCGGTCGAAGCTCCGCTGGCCTTGCTCTCCGAAGTCGTCAAGCCGGAAGCCATAGAGGAGCTCAAGCAGACGGGCGAGCTGAACATGGCCATTCCCATGAGCGGCATAGGGCGTTTTCGTATCAGCGCCATGCGCCAGCGTGGCTCCTACGCAGTTGTCGTGCGCTTCATCTCGCAGCAGGTGCCCTCGCGCGACAGCCTGAACCTGCCGTCCATTGTCAGCGAACTGGTCATGGAAAAGCGCGGCCTGGTGCTTGTCGTTGGCGCCACGGGCTCGGGCAAGAGCACGACACTGGCGACCATGATCGACGAGCGCAACGAAACGCTCACTGGCCATATCCTCACGGTGGAAGACCCCGTCGAATACCAGTTTCGCAACAAGAAATCCATCGTCAACCAGCGTGAGGTCGGCACCGATACCAGTACCCTTGCAACCGCACTCAAGAATGCGCTACGTCAGGCACCCGATGTGATTCTGATCGGCGAAATCCGCGACCGCGAGACCATGTCGGCCGCACTGGCCTATGCCCAGTCCGGCCATCTGTGCCTGGCAACCCTGCATGCCAACAACAGCTATCACACGCTCAACCGCATCCTGTCCTTCTTCCCCGAGGAGGTACGCCCCAGCATGTTGGGCGAGCTGGCCGCCTCGCTCAAGGCCGTGATCTCTCAGCGCCTGGTCCGTACCGTTACCGGCACGCGCGTGCCGGCCGTGGAAGTCATGCTCAACACCAAGCTCATCAGCGACATGATCGTCAAGGGCGACTTCGGTGGCGTGAAGGAGGCCATGGAAAAATCCATGGCCGAAGGCTCGCAGACCTTCGAGGACGCACTGGCGGCCCTGGTGCGCAGTGGCACAATTGAGCGCAGTGAAGCGCTGGCCTATGCCGACTCGCCCACCAATCTGATGTGGCGCATGGATAATGACGTCAGCCACGCGGCCACTGCTGCCAACGCCCCGGCCGTCACCGATGTGATTCTGCCCGGCGATGACGATATGCCGTCTTTCACGGAAATCACCCTGGATGTCAGAACCGCCTGAAGCCGCCAGCCAAGGCGGCATAGGCATTGTTTTAGTTTGAAGCCCCCTCCATGTCCCGGACACTGCAATTGACCGAGCAGCTCATCAGCCTGCCCTCCGTCACCCCCGAAGATGCTGGCTGCCTTGAGCTGCTCGCCGATGCCCTGACACCCATGGGTTTTACCTGCGAACGCCTGGATAGCGGCCCCGCAGACTTCCGCGTACAAAACCTGTGGGCAAAGCGCGCTCCTGCGATTGCTCAGTCTACGCAAGGCGCTATCAATTCAGATAGGAGTGTGCTGGTCTTTGCCGGCCATACCGATGTGGTGCCACCGGGACCGCTCAAGGAATGGACCAGCCCGCCTTTCGTACCCATGCACCGCGACGGCAAGCTCTACGGCCGTGGTGCCAGCGATATGAAGACCTCCATCGCCGCCTTTGTCGTGGCGCTGGAAGAGTTTTTGCAGACCACACCCGAGCCTGCCTTCGACATCGCCCTGCTGCTGACCAGCGACGAGGAAGGTCCCTCGGTCGACGGCACCAAGGTCGTGGTTGAAGAGCTGCGCCAGCGCGGCGAGCGCCTGGACTGGTGCATCGTGGGCGAGCCCACCTCGGTCAAGCAGACCGGCGACATGATCAAGAACGGCCGCCGCGGCACCATGAGCGGCAAGCTCACCGTCAACGGTGTGCAAGGCCATATCGCCTACCCGCAACTGGCACGCAACCCCATTCACGAGGCCTTGCCCGCACTCGCAGAGCTCGCGGCCACGGTCTGGGACCGCGGCAATGCGTTCTTCCCGCCCACAAGCTGGCAGATCAGCAATATTCATGGCGGTACGGGCGCCAGCAACGTCATTCCCGGCCATGTGGTGATCGACTTCAATTTCCGGTTCTGCACCGAGTCCAGTTCCGACTCCCTGCAAAAGCGCGTGCATGAAATCCTGGACCGCCATGGCGTCGAATACTCGCTGGTCTGGACCGTGGGCGGACAGCCTTTTCTGACCACACCGGGCACCCTGGTGCAGGCCGTGCAGGCCGCCATCAAGGATGAAACCGGACTGGATACCGAGCTGTCCACCACAGGCGGCACCAGCGATGGCCGCTTCATTGCCCAGATCTGCCCTCAGGTCATAGAAATGGGCCCGCCCAATGCCAGCATCCACAAGATCGACGAACACATCGCCGTGGCCGATATCGAGCCGCTGAAGAACATCTACCGCAAGACTCTGGAACAACTCCAGCGCCAGCAGACCACACCCCAGACCGCATGAGCAACACCAGCATCCTCCTGATCTCGGGCAACACCGTTGCCGAACTGATTGCCAGCGGCGCTCGGGCTCTCACAGCTGCCGGCGTGGCTTTTGGCCATGGCACGGCCACGGCCGAGGACGAAGCGGCCTGGCTGGTGCTCTGGAAGCTGGGCCTGCCACTGGACAGCGAACTCACACCCGGCGCTCCGGAATCTGTAGCACATCATCCTGTATCTCTTGACGCACAAGCGCAGATAGCTACTCTTTTTGAAGAGCGCATACGCAGCCGCAAGCCCGCAGCCTATCTGACGAACGAGGCCTGGCTTGTGGGCGTGCCCTTCTACATCGACGAGCGCTCCATCGTGCCGCGCAGCTTCATCGCCGAGCTGCTGGCCGATGGCAGCATCGACGGCTGGCTGTCCGACAAGACCGTGCAGGTGCTCGACCTATGCACCGGCAACGGCTCCCTGGCCTGCCTTGCCGCCATGGCCTATCCTGAAGTCCGGGTGACCGGTGCCGATATATCGACCGATGCCCTGGCCGTCGCCCGTATCAATGTGGACAAGCATGGGCTGCAAGATCGCGTGACGCTGCTGGAAAGCAACGGTATGAGCCAGGTGCCCGGCCCCTGGGATCTGGTGCTGTGCAACCCGCCCTACGTGAACTCCGACAGCATGGGCAAGCTGCCTGCCGAGTACCAGGCCGAGCCCGAGCTGGCCCTGGCCGGCGGCGCCGACGGCATGGACTTCATCCGCCGACTGCTCGAGGACCTGCCCGCGCGCCTGAACAAGGACGCCGTGGTGGTGCTGGAGATCGGCAATGAAAAGCCGTATTTTGAGGCCGCCTTCCCCGACCTGCCCGTGTTCTGGCTCGACACCAGCTCGGGTGACGAGCAGGTGCTGCTGATTACCGAAGAGGCGCTGCGCCACTGGTCCGAAGGCAATACCGCCGCCTTGCAGCTGTAAGTTCTTCGTCCCGCATCCAAGGCACAGGCTGCTCAAAGCCCTGTGCCTTTTTCTTTATGCAGGTCTTTGAACAAGCGCTCAAGCACGCTTTACCGCACTCGGATAGCGAGAACCGCCACCCGCAATCTGCAGGCCATCGCGCCTGCCTGCAAAGAAGCGGGCATTGAGCTGCGCAGGCCCCAGATCCTCTTCCATCTCGAAGCCCGCCGTGCCCAGCAGTTCCGCCATGCGCTGCGGCGTGCTGGATGCATGCAAGACTCAGTACGACATCATGCGTGTTGCCAGCTTGGAGATGGGTGTGCGCACCATGCCCTCCACGCGTGCTGGCAGCAGCATGGGCTTGAGCAGCATGCGCACGGCCAGATCGGCAGGCAGGCGACGGCTGACCAGCTCGTAAATGCGCTGGGCCATGTCTTCGAAGCGAGTGCCGCTATCGGAGAAATAAGGACCCTTGTGCGCCCAGACATGACGCAGCGCGATATCCGAATCGCTCTCTCGCAACTCCTTGAGGCGGCCATACAGTGCCTTGGCAATGCGCGTGCGGCCCACAGGCGACTGCTGCTGCAGCTCCTTGAAGTACTTGAGGAAATGCTTGAAGTGGTTGACCTCATCGTTGCGGATATTGCCCAGCAACTCGCTCAGAACCGGCTCGTCGCTGAGTTCGCGCAAGGTGTGATAGTAGGCCGTGGTGCCGGTCTCCACCACGCAGCGCGCCACCATTTCCAGGCGAGGGTCGGGGTAGAGCTCCTCCATGGTGCACAGCTGCGAATATTCGGCGAAAAAGCTGTCGTAGGCTTGCTGCCAGGGAAACTCCGGCCACACGGCTTCCACATAGGCCCGTAGTGCGCGTCCGTGCTGCAGTTCTTCGGACTCCCATTGATCCTTGAGCCAGACCGCGATCTCGGGCCAGGCAGCGTAATGCTCGGCCAGGTTGGCCGCATAGGTATCCGAGCCGGTTTCGATGAACGAGGCGCTCATCAGCAAGAAGAACAGATCCTGGTTGTGCTCTATGGCACTGCGATCGATGGCAGAGAAGTCAATGTCTTCAATGCGCCAGTGGGCAGAGCCGTTTCTGCTCGGGGTGGTTGAATGTGAAGAGAGGGACAGGTTTTGCTGCATCAGTTGTAGGACCGACATACTTAATCTGTCGGACTTCAGACTTAGAGATATGCCATCTTGTCGACATTTGGCCCTTACGCCATGTCAGATTACACCGACATTACAGGAGACTAACAATTCTTCAAATAGCCTTCTACAGGCTTTCATACCGGCTTTCAAGCTGATTTTTCGAGTTGCAATCATGGATCTGCGTGCGCTTCGCTACTTCATCACCGTGCTGGAGTCTGCACCCAGGCCCCAAGCGTGTGAGCATGAACTGAAATTCACCGAAACGATGATGGAGAACATAGGTCTTCAGGCCATATGAAAGCTCGGACAGACCTGCCACAACCGGGGCATCGCTACCGCCCTGCTCATTCCCTCAAGCTCCTGAGCCTGAGGGCATTCGCGGATAATCGACCCCAGTCATGATCAGTCTCAAGAACATCACGCTGCGCCGCGGCACCAAAGTCCTGCTCGACCAAGTCAGCACCACCATCAACCCGGGAGAGTCCGTCGGCCTTGTCGGCCGTAACGGTGCAGGCAAGTCCAGCCTGTTCGCCCTGCTCAATGGCAGCATCAGCGAAGACGGCGGTGATTTTTTCATCCCTCCTCAGTGGCGCATGGCACAGGTAGCCCAGCACATGCCGGAAACCGACGAATCAGCCACCCGGTTTGTTCTGGATGGCGACACGCGCCTGGCCGAGCTGAACGCCCAGTTGGCTGCCGCCGAAGCCTCCGGCGATGGTATGGAGATCGCCCAGGCCTATGTGGATCTGGCCGATGCCGGTGCACATGATGCTGAATCACGCGCGCAAGCCCTGATTCTGGGTCTTGGCTTCAAGGTCTCCGAGCTGGATCACCCGGTCAACAGCTTCTCGGGCGGCTGGCGCATGCGTCTGCAGCTGGCCCGTGCACTGATGGCCCCCAGCGACCTGCTGCTGCTGGACGAACCCACCAACCACCTGGACCTGGATGCCCTGGTCTGGCTGGAAGCCTGGCTAAAGCGCTATAGCGGCACGATGATCGTCATCAGCCACGACCGCGAATTCCTGGACGCCATCACCAACGTCACACTGCAGATTCAGGGCGGGCAGATCAACCGCTACGGCGGCAATTACTCGCGCTTTGAAGAACTGCGTGCCCAGCAGCTGGAGCTGCAGGCGGCCAGCTTTGCCAAGCAGCAGGAAAAAATGGCCCATCTGCAGAAGTTCATTGACCGCTTCAAGGCCAAGGCCAGCAAGGCCAAGCAGGCACAAAGCCGGGTCAAGCAGCTCGAGCGCATGGAAAAGGTCGGGCCGGTGCTGGCCGAAGCCGAGTTCACCTTTGAATTCAAGGAACCCGCCAATCTGCCCAACCCCATGCTGGCGATTACCGATGCCAGCTTCGGCTATGAGGATGAAGACGGCAGGCAGACCACCATCTTGCGGGGCGTCAACCGCTCCGTGCTGGCAGGCCAGCGCATCGGTATTCTCGGGGCCAACGGCCAGGGCAAGTCGACCCTGGTCAAGACCATCGCCCGCGAGATGAAGGCGCTGGCCGGCACCGTCACCGAAGGCAAGGGCCTCAATATCGGCTACTTTGCCCAACAGGAACTCGACGTGCTGCGTCCCGGCGAAAACCCGCTGGAGCATATGACCCGTCTGGCCAGGGAACTCGGCGCTGCCGCACCCGCCGCCAGCCGCGAACAGGACTTGCGCAACTGGCTGGGCACCTTCAACTTCAGCGGCGACATGGTCAAGCAGTCTGTGGGCAGCATGAGCGGTGGCGAAAAAGCCCGTCTGGTACTGGCCATGATCGTCTGGCAACGCCCCAATCTGCTGCTGCTGGACGAGCCTACCAACCACCTCGACCTGGCCACGCGCGAAGCGCTGGCCATGGCGCTCAACGACTTCGACGGCACCGTGATGCTGGTCTCCCACGACCGTCACCTGCTTCGCGCCGTATGTGAAGACTTCTGGATGGTGGGCCGCGGCGTTGTCGGCCCGTTCGACGGCGACCTGGACGACTACCAGCGTTATCTGCTCGAAGAGTCCAAGCGCTTGCGCGAAGAAGCACGCAATGCCGAACAGCAGGCCAACAGCGCGCCAGCGGTGCAAACTCCGGTAGAGCTCAAGCCAAATACGCCCGAAGCCCCTTCTACAAAAGCGCTGGACGCTCTGAAAACAGAATCATCCACTGACGTGGGTGACCCCAAGGAAGCCCGTCGCCTGGCTGCTGCAGCTCGCCAGCAACTGGCCGAAAAGACCAAGCCTTTCAAGAAAGAGCTGGAACAGATCGACAAGACGCTGCCCAAGCTCAATGCCCAGCGCGGCGCGCTGGAAGAAAAGCTGGCCACGCCCGGACTATCCGGTGGCGATATCGTGGAAGCGGGCAAACAGCTGAGTGCCGTCAACGCTGAAATCGATCAACTGGAAGAGCGCTGGCTGGAGCTATCGGAGCAGATCGAAGCCCTGGCCACCGAAACCTGCTAAGCCCAGGAAAAGCCCTGCCCCAGGAAAAGCCCTGCCACTGACCAGCTTTGGCAGGGCGCTCTTCATTTTGCACATGCATACCGGCTGCTAAAACATCAGCAAACGCGAGTTGCATTTTCTTGCGCTGTTGATTCAGCTTCTTGTCAACCTGCAGTTCAGGCCAGGCGTTGAACCACTCAAAGGAGTGAACTGCAATGACTACCACTGTTACCGACACCGCCAAAGCCCAGCCCGCACAGGCCGCAGCAGCTATGTCTCTGATGGCTTGGCCCTGGGACGAACGTGATCGCAAGCGTGCCCCCGCATTTGCAGCCTGATTATCACTGGATAAAAGAACAGGTAAAAATTTCCAAAAAGCTGTCAACGAGCTGAATCCGTCAGACGTTAAACAGACATACAGGAGAGATTCCCATGCAAACCACGAACATCATGTCCATCTGGCCCGAAGACGAACGCGATCGCAAGCGCTAAGCGCTCGCCGCGCAACACTGTGCAGACCAAAGCGCAGTGTGTTGCAGCCAGGTGCCCGGGCAGTCGGCACTGATAGGCCAAAGAACCCACAAGCCTTACTGCCCCGCGCTCGACCTGCCACTCTCTGAAGTGGCCCCCCATTCCTCAAAACCCGCATGAATGATCTCTGCGGGTTTTGTCATTTGCTTAACCGAGTTTTCCGGTCGAAGCGCACAGTGCAAAACGAAGGGCATGAAAAAAAGGAGCCTGAGCTCCTTTTTTGCTGAATGCCTGAAAAGGCTTAGTGCATATGCAGGCCGCCGTTGACCGCAAAGTCCGCACCTGTGGAATAGCTGCCCTCTTCCGAAGCCAGCCAGGAGATGATGGAAGCGATCTCCGCAGGCTCGCCCAGACGCTTGACGGGCACGCCCGCCACGATCTTTTCGAGCACATCGGGACGAATGGCCTTGACCATATCGGTACCGATGTAACCAGGGCTGACTGTATTCACGGTCACACCCTTGGCAGCCAGCTCTTGAGCCAGCGCCATGGTGAAACCATGCATGCCGGCCTTGGCGGCCGAGTAGTTGGTCTGCCCTGCCTGTCCCTTGGCGCCGTTGACCGAGCTGATGTTGATGATGCGGCCCCAGCCCTTTTCCACCATGTCTGCCACCACCTGCTTGGTGACGTTGAACATGGAGTTGAGGTTGGTTTCGATGACCGACTTCCAGTCGTCCGGCGTCATCTTGACGAACATGCGGTCGCGGGTGATACCCGCGTTGTTCACCAGCACATCGATGTTGCCGTGCTCTGCCTTGGTCTGGTTGAAGGCTTCGACGGTGGATTCCCAATCCCCCACATTGCCAACCGAGGCATAAAACGTGTAACCCAATTGCGCCTGCTCGTCCAGCCACTTGCGGTAGTCGCGCGATGGTCCGCAACCCGCGATCACCTTGAAGCCATCCTTATGCAAACGCTGGCAGATTGCGGTACCGATACCGCCCATGCCCCCCGTGACGTACGCTACTTTCTGACCCATTCATCTCTCCTGTCAATCAATGGTTATTTCACGATCACACTATCAACGATAAGAATTCTTAGGAATTGCTTATCGTTTTGAACGCCACACACCCTGCACGCTGGCCATGCCAGTATGCAATCGAGTAGGTCCGAATGAGCCCGCTTTCGCCGTGGTTTACCTCGTGATCTTCCCTAGGGTCGACGGGAGGCTGGCATCAGCGGGCTTCCCAGACTGCGCCGATCTTCAGGAGCACCGGAGCAGTCTGCAATCCTGAAGCCTCAGCAGGCTTCCACAGCCATAGCAACACCCATGCCACCGCCAATGCACAGGCCGGCCAGGCCCTTCTTGGCACCGCTGCGCTGCATTTCATGCAGCAGCGTCACCAGAATGCGGCAGCCCGATGCACCAATGGGGTGACCGATGGCGATGGCACCACCGTTGACGTTGACCTTGGCGGTGTCAATGCCCAGATCCTGATTCACCGCGCAGGCCTGTGCGGCAAAGGCTTCGTTGAGTTCGAACAGATCCACATCGGCAGCCTTCCAGCCGGCGCGATCCAGCGCCTTGCGCGTGGCATAGACAGGACCCAGACCCATGACCTCTGGGGCCAGGCCGCTGGTGGCGTAAGACACGATCTTGGCCAAAGGCTTGAGGCCCAGTGCCTTGGCCTTGGCCGCCGTCATCACCACCACGGCGGCGGCGCCGTCGTTCAGACCCGAGGCATTGCCGGCCGTGACCGAACCTGCCTTGTCGAAAGCGGGCTTGAGGGTGGCCAGCACATCGGCATTGGTCTTGCGGTTGACGTATTCGTCACTGTCGAACACGATGGGGTCACCCTTGCGCTGGGGAATGCTCACGGGAACGATTTCGTCCTTGAACTTGCCAGCATCCTGCGCGGCCGCAGCCTTTTGCTGGCTGGCCAGCGCCAGCGCATCCTGCTGCGCGCGGCTGACGTTCTTTTCCTTGGCCACGTTCTCGGCAGTGATGCCCATGTGGTATTGGTTGTAGACATCCCACAGACCGTCCACGATCATGGTGTCCACCATCTTCCAGTCACCCATGCGCTGACCGTCACGCGAATTGGGCACGGCATGGGGCGACAGGCTCATGTTTTCCTGGCCTCCGGCAACCACGATTTCGCTGTCTCCGGTTGCCACGGCCTGAGCCGCCAGCATCACGGCCTTCAGGCCGGAGCCGCAGACGGCATTGATCGTCAGCGCAGGTGTCTCCTTGGCAATGCCGGCCGCCATCATGGCCTGACGCGCAGGATTCTGCCCGGCCGCCGCCGTCAACACCTGACCCATGATGACTTCACCGACCTGGTCCTTGCCCACCTTGGCACGAGCCAGAGCCTCGGAAATCACGGTCGCCCCCAGCTGGGTTGCAGGAATCTTGGCCAGAGAGCCGCCGAACTTGCCGACCGCCGTACGCACGGCGGAAACGATAACGATGTCTTCCATTGCTGACGAACCTTTCTAGGTTTCTTACAAGTGATGCATGCGTGCGGGTTGCATCCTGTTCATCGTGCCACCCGCCGCTTCCTATCACGGTGCGAGCCTTGTTTGCTGCACCGCAATATGGAACTGATTGTGCCTCAGGCCTCGCTCAGGCTTTTGACAGAACGTAGCGACCCGGAGCATCTTCGATGGCTTCATAGGCACGTGCACGGCCATAGCTCTTGGGAGCCGCGAACTGCTTGCCTGCATGGCTGCCCAGCCAGGCACTCCAGTCCGTCCACCAACTGCCCGGATACTCCGTGGCCTCGGCCAGCCAATCGTTGAACGCCTCGGGAAACACGCCATCCTCACGCAGCCAGTGGCTGCGCTTGTTCTTGGCCGGCGGGTTGATGACGCCGGCGATATGGCCGGAGGCACCCATCACGAAACGACGCTCGCCGCCCAGTACCTGCGACGAGGCATAGGCCGCAGCGACAGGAACGATGTGGTCCTCGCGCGAGCCGTAGATATAGACCGGCATCTTGAGCTGGCTCATGTCGATCTTCTCGCCGCACACGGTCAGCACGCCGGGCTTGATCAGATTGTTCTCGAGGTAGAGATTGCGCAGATACCAGGCGTAGAACGGGCCGGGAAGATTGGTTGAGTCGCTGTTCCAGTAAAGCAGATCGAATGGCGGCGGCGTCTCGCCCTTGAGGTAGTTGCCCACCACATAGTTCCAGACCAGATCGTTCGGGCGCAGAAAGCTGAAGGTGGATGCCATGTCCTGGCCCTTCATCAGCCCGCCTTTGCCCATTTGCATCTCACGCAGGCGCACCATGTTTTCATCGATGAAGATGTCCAGAATGCCTGTGTCGCGGAAGTCGATCAGCGTGGTCAGCAGCGTCATGCTGGCTACGGGAAAAGCGTGGGCCTCCACCTTGGCCGCAGCAGTTTTGCTGCCTGTCTTTGCAGCCGCAGCGCGGCTGCGGGGCTTGGCAGCTTGCGGCTGTCCATGCTCGCGGGCATGGCGTGCAGCCAGCACTGCCATCGCAGTGGAGAGCATGGTGCCGCCCACGCAGAAACCCAGCACATTGATCTGCGGCGCCTCGCAGATATCCTGAACCGTGCTCACAGCCTTGAGCACGCCATCTTCGATGTAGTCATCCCAGCTCTTGTGCGCCTGGCTTTCATCGGGATTGCGCCAACTGACCACGAAGGTGCGGTGCCCCTGGCTGACGGCATAGCGAATCACGGAATTGTCCGGCTGCAAGTCCAGAATGTAGAACTTGTTGATACAGGGTGGCACCATCAGAAAAGGTTTCTCGAATACCTTGGCAGTCAGCGGCTTGTATTCGATGAGCTGGAACAGCTCGTTCTCGAAAACCACCGCGCCTTCGGTGGTCGCCACGTTCTTGCCCACGGTGAACAAGCTTTCGTCGGTCATGGAGACATGACCCTGGCGCATGTCGGCCAGCAGATTGGCAATGCCCTGAGCCAGGCTCTCGCCCTTGGTTTCAACAACCTTGTTGAGCGCATCGGCGTTCAGCGCCAGAAAATTGCTGGGCGCCATGGCTGCCACCCATTGCTCGACCGCAAAGCGCACGCGATTGCGTGTTTTCTCATCGCCCTGCACCGCCTCGGCCATACCGGTCAGCATGCGACTGCCCAGCAGGTAGTTGGCTGCGGCCATCGATGCAACGGGATTGGCGCTCCACTCTGGCTTGGCAAAGCGCTTGTCCCTGGACAGCAGGGCCTGAATCTGTTTTCCATCTGCCAACGACTGCACCGACTGCAGGTATTCCTGCTGCAGCCCCTGCAGTTTGGCCGCATCGAACTGCACCGCTTGAGCCGAACCCGTAGCCATCTGGGGCATGGCCGATTGCATGGCATCCATGATTCCTGCCCAAGGGTTGGGTGCGGCCCCCAGACCTGGCATGGCGCTGAGCCCCATGGGAGCACCGGACTGCATCTGCTGAAGCGTCTGGAGGCTCTTGCTCCACTGCTCCTGCCAGAATTGTTGAATGGATTGGCCAGCCTGGCCCCAGCTCGGGTCAAAATTCATGCTTACATCCTAGTCAAGGCAAGCGACCGGCGATCTCAGGGTCTGGGGACGCTTGCGGAATCTGCAATACGGCTCACACGGCGGCATTGTCACCTATGTGCCAGGCAGTTCCGACAAGAAGCGGCCTCATTTTGCCGTTATGAAGCTGTTTTGACACAAAACAACCCGGAGCCAGCATGCTTTCTGGCTCATTACAGAAACACCATGTACCTCATTGCCATCGCCTGGATGTACGTTGTCGTGATGATGACGATCGCCGAGGCTGCCAGCCCCGGCGGCACCCTGCTGGGTGCATTTTTCACCTTTGTGCTCTATGGTCTGCTGCCGCTTTCCATCGTGCTCTACATACTGGGCACGCCGGCCAGAAAGCGCCGCCTCAAAGCCCGGCAGGAACAGGAAGCGCTAGCTGCAGAACACGCGCTCCCCAGCCCCGGCTCAGGCGTCGCGCCAGATGCTGGCAGCCAGCCGCCCGCTGCCGCCCAGACGGGCGGCGTCGCGCCGGTGCGAGAAGAAACGTGATGCATTGCTGACCGTGCACCAGGGCAGACTGCCATCGTTGCCGAAGATTGCAGCAATGCCCAATGCAGCAAGCCTCTGGCGTGCCAGCTGAGCCAGATCGGCCAGATATTTGCCCTCACTGCCCGCTACCGGCACAAAATGCCGCGCAGCATCAGGGTCATGGGCCACAAAGATATCGCGTACCTCGGCCCCCACCTCGAAGGAGTCGGGGCCTATACATGGGCCCAGCCAGGCCTGGGTGTGCGCGGCAATCCGGGAGCGCAATGTTTCGCCCCCTGAAAGCGATGGCTGCATCTGCACCTTGCGACAGAAAGCCTCGAAAAGTGTCTCCAGCACACCGCCGGGCAAGGGCCCGTCAGACAGCTTTCTACCGGGCGGCATGCCGGCCAGACCGCGCCAGCCCGCATGGGCCGCGCCCACGACCAGCCCCGAATCATGGGCCAGCAACACGGGCAGACAGTCTGCCACCATGACGGTACAGACCACGCCTGCATCGTCGGTCACGCAGGCATCGAAGGCTGCACCATTGGACTCGGCCACATTGCCTGCGTCCAGCGTCAGCACCTCCACACCATGTACCTGCTGCAAGAACGCCGTGCAGGCACCAGGGGTGCGGGCCTGCAGCGCCGCATTGAACAGTTCACGGTTTTGGCGCACGTGAGCGGGGTTGTCGCTCACGTGGTCGCCCAGGTTCATGCTGCCCCAGGGTGCCTGGCTGACGCCACCCTCGCGCGAGGTGCAGATGGCATGCACCCCGGGCAGAGCCGGCCAGTCGGGGACCAGCCAGGAGTCAGGCCAGAGGTCCGGTGGACCCGGCCTATAGGTCTCGCTCATGACGCCCTCTTCACTCAGCATCCGGACAGGCCGAAGGATGGGCCTGCTGGAAAGCCGGCAAGGCGTTGCATCGCTCGACCACGTCCATCAGGCGCGGTAGAGCCTCGAGATTCACATTGAAGCGCTGGGCGTTGTAGATCTGCGGGACCAGGCAGCATTCGGCCAGCGTGGGCGCGTCACCCCAGCAAAACGTCGACGGCGCCAGGCCCATGGCCTTGCGTTCAGCATCCAGCAGCGCCAGCTGACGCTCGAAGGCTTCCAGGCCGGAGCGCACCCAGTGCGCATACCAGCCATTCTTGGCCTCGTCGCTGGCCCCCATTTGGTGCACCAGGTACTTGAGCACGCGCAGGTTGTTGAGCGGATGAATCTCGCAAGCCACCATCTGCGCCAATGCGCGCACATGGGCACGGCCCAGTGCATCCCTGGGCAGCAATGGTGTTTCAGCATGGGTCTCATCGAGATATTCGATGATGGCCATGGACTGCGTGAGCCAGTGCCCCTCGTCCGTCACCAGTGCGGGCACCAGCGCGTCACCCACATGGGAGGCATAGGCCGCAGCCTTTTGTTCGCCGCGCACCAGATGCACGGGCACGGAGTCATAGGACAGCCCCTTGAGTTGCAGCGCAATGCGCACACGATAAGAGGCGGAAGAACGGAAATAGGTATGCAGCTTCATGATGTGAGCAGCATAGCGCGAGCCGCGCGGACTGGCATTTTCCCTAGGGCCGGAATACGTAAAAGCCGTCATCAGCCACGCCGTCTCCGGGCCTGCATCGTGGCACACTGCTTGCCACATCAACCATTGCTGATTTCAGCGCGTGTTCCTGCCGAGGACTTCATGAGTTACGTGTTCAATCCCCCTGCCGTTGCCAGCCTGCCTGTTGTGGGCCGCGGCGAGCGCTTTCCCATTCACCGCATCTACTGCGTGGGCCGCAACTATGAGGATCACGCCAAGGAAATGGGCTTTACCGGCCGCGAGCCGCCGTTCTTCTTCATGAAGCCTGCGGACGCGACCGTGGCAGTGGAAGCCGGCAGCACCACCACCGTGGCCTATCCCACGCTGACCCAGAATCTGCACCATGAAATCGAGCTGGTCGTTGCCATCGGCAAGGCCGGCAAGAACATCAAGGCAGCCGATGCACTACAGTACATCTACGGCTATGCCGTGGGTCTGGACATGACACGTCGCGACCTGCAAAACGACATGAAGAAGCAAGGCCGCCCCTGGTGTATCGGCAAGGCTTTCGAGCAATCCGCCCCCATAGGCCCCATCACACCAGCCGATCAGGCGGGAGACATCGTCAACGCCGAGATTTCGCTGCAGGTCAATGGTGACTATCGCCAGCGCAGCCACATCCACAAGCTGATCTGGAATATCGCCGAAACCATTGAGCATCTCTCCAGCGCCTGGGAGCTGCAGCCCGGCGACCTGATCATGACCGGCACCCCCGAGGGCGTGGCCGCCGTGGTCAAGGGTGATGTGCTGGAAGGCGCAGTCACCGGACTTGAGTCCATCAAGATCCAGATCGCCTAAGAATCCCTGGCGCACAGGCAGTTTGCGCCGGCCAGGTACTCCGGGAGTCGCTCCGCAAGGTGTGACTCCCTTTTTCATAGCTGTTTGCGCATGTTGTACCTGCGCTAGCGGCCTGATTTGCTTATAGTTGCGGGATGATTTTTCGCAGCCCCATCAAGTTCTGCCGCAATTGCGGCACCGCAGTCACCTACCGCGTTCCTGACGATGGGGATACGCGCGAGCGTGCCGTTTGCCCGGCCTGCCACACCATTCACTATGAAAACCCGCTCAATGTGGTCGGCACCCTGCCCGTGATGGACGACGGGCGCGTGCTGCTGTGCAAGCGCAATATCGAGCCGCGCCGCGGCAAATGGACGCTGCCTGCAGGCTTCATGGAGCTGGCCGAAACCACCAGCCGCGGAGCCCAGCGCGAAACCGACGAGGAAGCCGGAGCCGACATCGAGCTGGGCAGGCTGTTCAGTCTCATCAACGTGCCCCAGGTAGGACAGGTCCATCTCTTCTATCTGGCCCGCCTTAGAAGCACGCAGTTCTACCCCGGGCCCGAGACCATGGAGGCCCAGTTGTTCGCCGAGGCAGACATCCCCTGGGAAGAAATCGCGTTTCGCACCGTCAAGCTCACCCTGGAACGCTTCTTTGCCGACCGCAGGGCCGGCGTGCTGGAGCAGCCGCAGGTGCACTGCATAGACCTGCTCTGAATCGGCCAGATTGGTTACCCACTTTCTCACAGAAAACACCGCTCTGTCTTGGGGGTACAGAGGAAGTTGTCCGACGCCAGGCTCACTTCTACAGGCCAAAAATTACCAATGAATACAAATTGCGTGTGATCTGACATACCTCCTACGCAATACCGTGAAAGGTCAAGCCATGAGAGCGGGCATCGTGACGGCGTTCTGATCGTCAGCAGGCACATTGCCTTCTGGCTGTTTCATACCAGTCTGCCTTGTCGATGCCCTGACTCATGCATTTACAGTCAATTTACTGGATGAGGCGTCATGAAGGCATCTTTGAGCCCCACACTGAAGTCTCAACAATTGCTGCAGCGCGTCTGGGCTTTTGCGCTCCTGGCACTGATCCTGATGCTCAGCGCCAGCTGCAGCCTCTATCTGCTCTCCGCCGTGCGAGCTTTTGTCAACGGAGAAAGTCTCTGGTCCAAGGCCCAGAAAGATGCGATTTACTCGCTTTCCCGCTACGCGGATGAAGGCAACCCGATCGACTTCGCCCATTATCAGCGGGCCTTGCAGGTGCCGCGTGGCGATGCCGAGGCACGTATTGCCCTCTACGACAAGCCTCTGCGCCTGGACCTGGCGCGCAAAGGCATAGAGCAAGGCCAAAACCACCCCGATGATGTCAGCTCCCTCATCTGGCTGCTGCGCACATTCCGCTATTTCAGCTGGGTGCAGGAACCCGTCGCGTACTGGAAGATGGGTGACGAATACCTGAATCAGCTCGACACACTGGCCCAGGAAATCCGGCAAGGATACGAGGTCGGCAACATCAGCCGCGAAAACATTGCCACCTGGAAGCGCGAGATCGACCTGATCAACCAGGGCGTGACGGCCCTGACCAGAGCCTTCAGCGACTCTCTGGGCCAGAGCTCGCGCAACATCGTCTGGCTACTGCTCGCCCTCAACGGCGCCCTGGCCATTGGCCTGGTGAGCCTGTGGGTCTGGAATACCTGGCGCCTGATCCTGCTGCGAGAGCAGGTTCAAGACGGCCTCAACAGCGAAAAAGAGCGCGCAGAGACCACGCTGGCAGCGCTCAGCGATGCGGTCATCACCACCAATGCCAAGGGCATGGTCAACTATGTCAACCCCGCCGCCATAGGCCTGCTGGGTCTGCAAAAGCAAAGCTATCTGGACAAGCCCATCAAGCAGGTGTTGCAGTTCTATACCATGGACGCCTCCATCACCAGCGAAGGCCTGCTCGCTCAGCTTGTCAATGACACCAGGGAGACCACCGTCGTGCGTGACGAGCAAACGCACTGGGTTCGCCGCACCGACCACAGCATCGTGCCAGTCAAGGTGCTGGGCTCCGCCATGCAGCGCGATGGCCAGGCATCAGGGGCGGTCTTCGTGCTACGCGATGTGTCGCGCGAGCAGCAGTACATGGACCAGATCTCCTGGAATGCACGCCATGACACGCTGACGGGGCTGGAAAATCGCGGGGAATTCGAGCGACGGCTGCAAAAAATGCTGACCCAGGGTCTGCACCAGGTCAAGCCCTACGCTCTTCTCTACATCGACCTGGACCAGTTCAAGCTCATCAACGAAACCAGCGGCCATGCCGCTGGCGATGAGGTGCTGTGTGAAGTCTCTCGCATGTTGCAGGCCAATCTGCGCGAAACCGATTGCCTGGCGCGCATGGGCGGTGACGAGTTTGCCGTGCTGCTGGAGAACTGCCCTCCTTCCAATGTAGCGAGCATTGCCGAGAAGCTGCGCCTGGCAGCCCAGCAACTGCAAACCACCTGGGGAGAGAAGATATTGCGCACCGGTTTTTCCATCGGTGCCGTTCATGTTCCCGGTGATGCGGTCAATGCCTCCGATCTGCTGCGCATGGTCGATATGGCCTGCTATCAGGCCAAGGAGCGCGGGCGCAACAAGGTCTTTTTCTACAAGGCCGAGGACGGAATCTACAGCCGCTATGTCAGCGAGATGGAATGGGCCACACGCATTCGTACCGCACTGGACGAAGACCGCTTCTGCCTCTATGCCCAGAGCATCGCACCGCTACAGGCCCGCAAGCACAGCCGCCACAGCGGCATGCACTTCGAAGTCCTGCTGCGCCTGCGCGATGAAAGCGGCCAGATCCTGGCCCCCGGACATTTCATACCCGCAGCCGAGCGCTACGGCCTGATGCCATCGCTTGACCGCTGGGTGATCACCAGGGCCCTGCAGACACTGGCGCAGCAGCCCGGACACGCCAAGCTGGTGGAAACCTGCGCCATCAACCTCTCCGGTCCCAGCCTGGATGACGACGGCCTGCTGGAATTTGTGAAGGAGCAGTTGCAGCAGCACGCAATTGCGCCGCAAAAGCTATGTTTCGAAATCACCGAAACCAGCGCCATTGGCAACCTCAGCAATGCCACACGGCTGATTCAGTCGCTGCGCGCCCTGGGTTGCCGTTTTGCCCTGGACGACTTCGGCGTCGGCATGTCGTCGCTGACCTATCTGAAGCAGTTGCCCGTCGACTATCTCAAGATCGACGGCGGCTTTGTGCGTGACATGCTCAAGGACAAGGGAGACCACGCCATGGTGGAGATGATCAATCGCATCGGCCAGACACTGGGCAAAAAGACCATTGCCGAGTTTGTCGAGAGCCGCGAGATTGCCGAGGAACTCATGACCATGGGCGTGGATTATGTGCAGGGCTACGCCATCGCCCGCCCCAAACCCATGACCAGCGAATACTTTGCCCCCACGCAGGAAAACCAGCTGCCGCAGTGGTGCGGGGCTCTGGCCATGGGCTGACAGCAGCGCACGCCAATACAAAAAACGACGCATCAAGCGTCGTTTTTTTGTCGGCGGCAGTCAGGCTTCAGCCATCAGCGCGGCTTGCGCGAACCCTGGCCCGCTGGCTTGGCGGGCTTTGCCGCAGTTTTGAAACCGGACTTGGCCTTGCCAGTCACACCCGCGCGCGGCGGCAGGCCGGTATGCTGGGTCAGCAGCTTACCCGGTTGAGGCTGGCTGCTGCGGAAGCGCACATCGCCCTTGGGCTCCAGGCTCGCCTCTTCGCTGCGGCGTCGCACGGCCACGGCCTTGCCGTCCTTGTTGGTGGTGTAACCAATTCCGCCACCCGCCTTGGACGAGGTGCTGTTCTTCTTTCGTGCACTCTGATAGCTGCCGTCGACCAGGGGCTGGAAGGTCGGGATCAGGTGCTGCTTGCCGTTGCCGATCAGATCGGCGCGCCCCATGGTCTTGAGCGCCTCGCGCAGCAGCGGCCAGTTGTTCGGGTCGTGATAGCGCAGGAAAGCCTTGTGCAGACGGCGGCGCTTTTCACCGCGCACGATGTCCACGCGCTCCTCGGCCTCGTCGCGCATCTGGCGGCGCACCTTGGTCAGCGTGTTGCGGCCGCTGTGGTACATGGCCGTGGCCGTGGCCATGGGGCTCGGGTAGAAGGTCTGTACCTGATCGGCACGGAAGCCGTTCTTCTTGAGCCAGATGGCCAGATTCATCATGTCCTCATCGCTGGTGCCCGGGTGGGCGGCGATGAAATAAGGAATCAGAAACTGCTTCTTGCCGGCCTCTTCGCTGAACTTCTCGAACAGCTGCTTGAACTTGTCATAGCTGCCGATGCCCGGCTTCATCATCTTGGTCAGCGGACCTTGCTCGGTGTGCTCGGGCGCGATCTTGAGATAACCGCCCACATGGTGCTGAACCAGCTCCTTGACGTACTCTGGCGACTTCACCGCCAGGTCGTAGCGCAGGCCGGAGCCGATCAGAATCTTCTTGATGCCGGGCAGCTTGCGCGCGCGGCGGTAGATCTTGATCAGCGGACCGTGGTCGGTGTGCAGGTTCTGGCAGATGCCGGGGAAGACACAGCTGGGCTTGCGGCAGGCCGCTTCGATCTGCGGGCTCTTGCAGCCCAGGCGGTACATATTGGCCGTGGGCCCACCCAGGTCGGAGATCGTGCCGGTAAAGCCCTTGACCTTGTCGCGGATCTCTTCGAGCTCCTGGATGATGGAGTCTTCGGAACGGCTCTGGATGATGCGCCCCTCGTGCTCGGTGATGGAGCAGAAGGTGCAGCCGCCGAAACAGCCGCGCATGATGTTCACCGAGGTGCGAATCATCTCCCAGGCCGGAATCTTGGTGGCGCCCTCGTGGCTGCCGCTTTCGTCGGCATAGACAGGATGCGGGCTGCGCGCGTACGGCAGGCCGAAGACCCAGTCCATCTCGGCCGTTGTGAGAGGAATGGGCGGCGGGTTCATCCACACATCGCGGGCCGTGGTCCCCTCGCCGTGAGCCTGTACCAGCGCACGGGCATTGCCGGGGTTGGTTTCCAGGTGCAGCACGCGATTGGCGTGGGCATAGAGAATCGGATCGCTCTTGACCTCTTCGTAGCTGGGCAGACGCAGCACGGTGCGCTCGCGCGCAGGCAGCTTGGACTTGCTGCGCAGCGAGAGATTGGGCACGAACTGGATGGGCTGGACCTTGGCTACCGATGCGCCGTCATTAGGGCCGTCCGCTTCAGCTTTCGCAGCATCTTCCTTGGAGCAGCTCTGGCCCTGGGCCTCGGCCTGCTCGCTGGTCGTCATATAGGGGTTGATATGGGGCTCGACCTCGCCGGGCTCGTCCACCGTGGTGGAATCGACCTCGAACCAGCCCTCCTCCGAAGCGCGGCGAAAAAACGAAGTGCCGCGCACATCGGTGATCTGCTCCACCGGCTCGCGCGCCGCGATGCGGTGCGCCACTTCGACCAGGGCACGTTCTGCATTGCCGTAGAGCAGGATGTCGCACTTGCTGTCCACCACGATGGAGCGACGCACCTTGTCGCTCCAGTAGTCGTAGTGGGCAATGCGACGCAGCGAGCCCTCGATGCCGCCCAGCACGATGGGCACATCCTTGTAGGCCTCGCGGCAGCGCTGGCTGTAAACGATGGCCGCGCGGTCGGGGCGCTTGCCGGCCACATCGCCCGGGGTATAGGCATCGTCGCTGCGGATCTTGCGATCAGCCGTGTAACGGTTGATCATCGAGTCCATGTTGCCGGCCGTCACGCCCCAGAACAGATTGGGCTTGCCCAGGGCCTTGAAGGCCTCGGCGCTGGTCCAGTCGGGCTGGGCGATGATGCCCACGCGAAAGCCTTGCGCCTCCAGCACACGGCCGATGACGGCCATGCCGAAGCTGGGGTGATCCACATAGGCATCGCCCGTGACCAGAATGATGTCGCAGCTGTCCCAGCCGAGCTGATCCATCTCCGCACGGCTCATGGGCAGGAACGGTGCCGGACCGAAGCGCTTGGCCCAGTACGGCTTGTAGCTGGTCAGCGGCTTGGCATCGCGGTGGAAAAAGGAAACATCAACCGGGGCGTTCATGTGGATGGGCTTTATATGGCCTCATGGCCTATTCGGAGAAACAACCCGTCAGTGTACTTTTCCGCCCTCAGCCTTGCACGAGCAAGGTCTTGCAGAAACAGGGTTGAACTCTGAACTTCATAGCACCCAGCGCTTTCCTTCATTGAAATTCGATGCATAACACACCTTAAATCATTGAAATACAAGCGCCAGCCACTCACTTCTTAATAGCACCAGAATCCAGATAACGCGTCGACTCAGTCCTTTTCCTGCCTCGTCACAGCGCCGGTGGCAGGATCAAGCCTGAGCTTCATGACCGTCTGATCGGCGCGCAGCATCTTGACCTTGTAGCTGGTCTTGCCCCAGTCCGAATCCAGCTGGGCCTCCAGCGGCTTGCCGGGCAAGGCGGCAATAGCTGCATCGACGGCCTGTACCAGCGTGATCCGGGCATCGGCCAGGCGCTTGGCATGCTTGCCCTCGGCTCGCCCCTTGTTCTCCTCCACTGCGGCATCGCCCGTGTTGGCATTCACGCGCAGCTTGATTTCCTCATTCACGGGCGAGATCAGGGTGACCGAGTAATAAGGCACAGCGCCTTTCTTACCCTCTTCCAGCTCGACATCGATCGCTTTTCCGGGAGCAACGGCCTGGGCTTTTTCGACGGCCTGGCTCAAGCCGATCTGCACGGCACCTGTCAAGGCCAGCCATTCGGCAGCCGACTTGGCCAGGGCCGGAGCCGCACTCAATCCACTCAGGCTCAGGGCTGCAGATAGCAGCAAGGTGCTGGGACGCAATCTCATGGACCAATCCTCCTACAGTGGCAATGGCTCCAGTCTGCCTGGATTTCGTGGCACGGCCTTGTCGGATATCAAGCCATATCGATTTGTGGAAAATCCATCTCAAACTATTGATAGACAATGATTATCCGCTATGAAATCCGAGAGTCAGCACGCCGAGAACCCGCCAGGAACGAGCCTGGGCGGGTCGGGCTGACCGCCACGGACAAGCCTTTTGCTTACAGATCTTGCTGGGCCGCCGCAATCATTTCGCCAAACTGGCGGGCATCACCGAGCTGATTGGCGGCCAGCAGCGCCAGCTTGACCAGCAGCAGCTCGGACTTTTCGGCGCCCACGGCATCGATGGCGACAGCCAGCTGGTCGTACACGGTCTCCAGACCGGCGATATCAAGAGTGGTTTGGATCATTTGAATCTCTCCTCAGGCTGGCAAGGCAGCTTTGAATGCGGCTTGCAAACGATTGGCGTCCAGCGCCATCCAGCGCGCACAGACATGCTGATCGGGGCGCAGCAGATAGGCGGCGCCGTCGGCCATCACTCCGTAGCGGGCGCGGCAGCGGCCTTCGGTGTCATCAAGTACCAGATCGGAACCTTCGACAATGCCTGAAGCGTGGCTGCTGACGGCGATCAGGCGCACAGCAACACCGCGAGCTCTGACCCCGGCCGCGACCGCTTGCAGTTCGGCGGGAATCGCCTGGCCGCTCGTGAAATACAGCAGATCGAAGCCGCCGCCCAGATGGTCGAGCAAATAGCTGTCCGGCGCAAAGCGCACGTTCAGAGGCGGTGCGCCATGGCCGGGGCCGGCCTTGAACAGCAGGTTGTCGTCACCCATGCTGTTGAGTGGCGAGCTGCCGTACTCATGCGGGCGCGAGGTGCGCCAGTGATAGAGTGGGCCGACAAAGGGCTGGCTCAGCGACAGAGACAGCACGGCATCGCGCAGCAGCCTGAAACCTCTGCTTGATGGCGCCATGAAACGTGTGCTCTTGCC
Organism: Comamonas sp. Z1; assembly: GCF_008121555.1. Taxonomy (NCBI): domain Bacteria; kingdom Pseudomonadati; phylum Pseudomonadota; class Betaproteobacteria; order Burkholderiales; family Comamonadaceae; genus Comamonas; species Comamonas sp. Z1. The sequence continues at coordinate 43,636 of NZ_VOQT01000012.1, read as the reverse complement.
GGCCTCTTCCACAATCTCGCGGGCCGCGCCCACTCGCTCGCTGCTATAGCTTTGCAGCAGCGCTGCGCTGGCCGCGCCCTTGGCGACGAGTGCCAGACGCCAGCCCAGGCCCTGAGCATCCTGAAAACCGGTGTTGGCGCCGCGCACGCCGAAGATGGGCAGCATATGGGCTGCATCGCCCGCAAAGATCACATGGCCATGCACATAGTCGGGCAGGGTCAGCGCGCGGGCCGAGTAGACGGAGCTCCAGTCCATCTCCCAGGGCGTGCCGCCAAAGCCTATCATCTCCAGCTGCGCATCGATGCGCGCCTTCAGCGACTCGGGCCTGAGCGCATCCTCGGGATCTTCGCCAGCAGGCAGCTGGTAGTCCACACGCCAGATGCCGTGCGGCTCGCGGTGCATGAGGATGGTGTTGCCCGGGTTCCATGCGGGATCGAAGAATGCGAGACGTTCGGTGGGCAGAGGCAGGTCGATGCGGATATCGGCAATCACGAAGCGGCCTTCGTAGGAAGCGCCTTCCATCAACAGATTCATGGCCGTGCGAATCCCCGAACGCGCGCCGTCGCAGGCCACCAGCCAGTCGGCCCGCAGCTCGTAGCTGCCTTCCGGGGTATCCACCTCCACCAAAACCTGCTCACCCTTTTGCTCGACCTTGTTCACGCGGTTGCCCCAGCGCAGCTCGATCAGCGGGTTGGCCTGCACTGCATCGACCAGGTATTCCTCCAGGTACTGCTGCTGCAGATTGATCATGGGAAAGAAGCGATCGTCGTCGGCCCGCGCGTTCTCCATGCGAAACACGCGCTGGCCGCGGTAAATGCTGTTGCCGTAGCACCAGGGCAGTCCGGTCTCCGTCACGCGCTGGGCCACGCCCACCTGCTGCAGGATTTCCATGGAGCGCCGCGTGAACACAATGGCACGGCTGCCTTCGGACACCTGCAATTCGGATTCGAGCACCACGCAGCGCTGGCCGTGGCGAGCAATCTCCAGCGCCGTGGTCAGGCCCACGGGGCCGGTGCCGACGATGACGATGGGGTGGCTTTGCTCGCCCGGATGCCGGGACGCAAGCCAGGGCTGATGAACCTGGTACTGGTAGTAGATGGAGCGCCGTGGCTCGGCAAATGGCTGGTGCATGTTCTTGTCTCCTGGGGGCGCTGTCGTGGTCAAACCGGTGCGCTTTCATCCCCTTTCGGTCTGGCTTGAGATGCAGTGTAGAAAAGCAGCTCGAGGCCGATGTCACCAGATGGAGACAATGCCGGCCGGCAACCGATATTCAAGTCGAATCAGCCTCCAGCCTTTACAGATCAACCCCAAGAAGCTATCAAAGTTGACCATCGACAGCTTCAGCGGGCTCCATCAGCAACGCAAACAGCTCGCGCTGCCCCTGCACGCCCAGCTTGGCGCAGACGCGTTTGACATAGGTGCGCGCGCTGCTGACGGTAATGCCCAGGCGCTGCGCCAGCGCATCGGCATCCAGGCCCTGGGCCAGTGCCCGCACCACGTCGAGGTCGCGCGGCGTCAGCTGCTCGAAGCGCCTTGCCAGTCGCGCCAGCACCAACCCGACCAGGTCGTCCTGCAGCGTCTGCCCCGCGTAATGCAGACGCATGGCCTGCATGACCAGGGGCGCAAAGGCCTCGATCCGGGCAATGGCTGCGGCGTCGAAGCAGCCATGCTCCTCGCCCCGATAGAGGTTCACGGAAAGCCAGCGCGCGTTTTCCTGCAGCATCAGCAGCGACAGCCGCTCGGCAATGCGCGGCAGCTCATAGCAGACATGGCGGTACTCGGGGTGCTGCACATCGTGCGGTCCCTGGCGATGCAGCCAGACGCGCGGCCTGGCATGTGGGTCCCTGGCAAGGCGCGCCAGCTCGGCCTGCATCACGCGCTGCGAACCATCGAGCGGATAGAAGCGCTCGCTGTAATCCTGGGAAATCATGGGCAGCGCCCCCGTGCGCGCCCTGTCGCCCATGCCCACCACACGAGGCCGGGCCATGCCCTGGAAGGAGAAGATCGTGCATTGGGCCAGCGGCACATGGCGCCCCAGCAGTTGCAGGATCTGCTCGGCCACGGCGTCGCTGCTGCTGCGCCCCACTCTTTCCATCATGGCCGTCACATCGGCCAGGGCCACGGGCAGCTGCGCTGCCTGTGCGGCAGCCGGCAGCAGCATCCAGTGCGAAGAATCGGGAAACGGCGCAGAGCTAGCAGTCATGGGCTGCGATTCTCGCCGCTGTATCGTGTCCGCGGACAGGAAAAACCGGCTCTCCCTTTCAGGAGCAGCCGGTCTGGCCGGTTTGGCTTGAAGCAGAAAATGCGGCCGGGCCTACCACTCGCCCACATTGCGTATGCGCTGCAGCAACTCCCATTCATCTTCGGGTGCCGCAGCCTGCAGGGCCTGGGGCTCTGCCAGCTCCTGCGCCAGCGGAGGCGGCGTGAAATGCTCGCGGCCAAAAGTATGTTCGCTCAGGGACTGTGGATGCGGATTGTTCATGACGGCCTCCTTTGCGTAAAGCTTAAGGCTCGAGGCTTGCCGAAATTGTAGGAATTGGCTTAAGGACACTGTCGAGCAATCCCCACAAGCCGCGTCGTCATGTCATGGATAGGTCACAGCTGCCGCTACCCGGCCCATGTACCGCAACGCTGCTCGGCCCCGACTTTGCGGTTATGCTGCCGCCGCTATGCCTCAGACTCTTCGTGCTCCCGTCTCCAGTGAACTGATCATCAAGAAAAGCCGCTTTATCGGCTGCGTTCAGCCGATGACGGACCGCTCCAGCGCGCAGGCCGTGGTGGATGCACTCTGGCGCGAGCACCCGGGCGCCGCCCATGTCTGCTGGGCCTTGCTGGCGGGCGGTCAATCGGCGGCCGTGGATGATGGCGAGCCCAGTGGCACGGCCGGTCGCCCCATGCTGGACGTGCTGCGCCATCAGGACCTGGAGGGCGTGCTGGCCACCGTGGTGCGCTATTTTGGTGGCGTCAAGCTCGGTGCAGGCGGACTGGTGCGCGCCTATACCGACGCCGTGGCACAGGCCTTGCTGCAGGCCGAAAAAGTCGCCATTCAGCGCATGCAGATCCTGCAATGCACAGCTCCCTATCCGCTGGAGGGCCTGGTGCGGCGCATGGCCGATGCGGCGGGTGCCGAACTGCTGGAGGTCGATCACGGCAGTCTGGTGAGCTTCAAGCTGCAGATGCCTGAGCCCGACGCCGCCGAATTTGTCAGCGCACTCAATGAAAACGGTCAGGGCCGCATTGGCTGGCTCAAGCCGGACGAGCTGTAGAACGCAAAGAAAAACCCGCTTTTGGCGGGTTTCCGAGCGGGCAATTTCAGCAATTGCCTTTCTTGGCCTGGCCCGGTGGGCAGCCGTGGGGGTGAGGCTTTTTGTAGCCATCGTCGTAGTATCCGCCACGGCTGTCATAGACAGCGCAGCCGCTCAGCACAAACATGGCTGCGGCCAAAGCAAACATCGTTTTCATGGGGTGACCTTTTCAGATTTTTGAGGGCGTCAGTCTATAGGCGACCCCGCCCGCATTCTGTCAACAATCCTGTACGCGGCTTTCAATTGGCCGGCTGCTGCTGCTCGACCGCCACCTGCAGGTGCAGCAAGGTGAAATACAGGGTTACATCGCCCTGCTGGTCGATGAAGGTGCCTACGGCGCGCTGCAGGCGGGCAGCAATGCACATGCACTCCATGGCCTCTGGACGGCCGCCGGGAATCCGGGCCGTGGTCAGCAATGCCAGCTGGTTCTGTCGGCCGAACTCATGCACGACTTCCAGCGCTTGGCCATGCTGCTTGGGAATGGCTTCGTTGGCCCAACTCCAGACAAAGCTGCCGTCCTGCTCGCTGCTGGTGCCCACAAGGCAGACCGTAGCGATCACCTCATGCAGCGGAGCTTCCAGCGCCAGCAGGGCGCGGTCCAGATCCCAGCGGTAGCTGGGGCTGCCCTGCAAGCCAAATTCCAGCGGCCATTCTGCATTGCGGGCCTGCATCATTTCAACGGCCTCACGGCTCCAGGCAGCCCAGTCGGTGGTTTGTGCGTCGTTGCTCATCGCGTATCCATTGCTTATCAACAGACCGCATTGTCAGGCAAGAAGCGGGCATGCCCGGGCCCGAAATCCTATGCCCCCGTCGGCCTGCGTTCAGCTCTTCATCTGCTGCTGAATCCAGTCGACCAGAAGCTGCTGCACCGAGCCCGCCTCCCAACTCTGTACGGCCAGCAGACAGTATTGCGAGCCATCGGGTACAAAGCCCAGCGGCGCCACCAGCCGGCCGGCGGCGATATCGTCCTGCACCAGCAGTTGCGGGCCCATGGCTACACCCAGGCCCGCAGCTGCGGCCTGCAAGCTCAGGTAGAAATGCTCAAGCACTAGATCACCGCCTGCTTGCGCCTGCCGGATCTGGGTGGGAGGCTGATCTGGCTGGGCTTTCCACCAATCCTCCCAGGCCTTGAGACGCGTCTTGCTATGCAAGAGCGTTGCATCGCCACGAAGCGCAAGGCCGCCATCGGACTGCAACGCAAAGAACTGCGCCAGACTGTCCGGATGGCAGACCGGCCCCATGTGCTCTGCGCACAAGGGCTGCATTTGGACATTGGGCCCCCAGTCAAAGTCGTTACGCCGAATGGCCAGATCGATGCCGCGCCCCCATTCCACGGTGCCACCGCCCGCAACCAGATGCACGGTGTGCTGCGGGTAGCGCGCCTGGAAGTCGCCCCAGCGCGGAATCAGCCAGCGCATCAGCAGCGTGGGCTCGCAGGACAGCAGCAACGGCCTGCCTGCCGCACTGCCTCGGCCGCACGTGCCATCTGGCCCAGACCGGCATGCACCCCGTCGAACAACAGCCTCCCCGCAGCATTGAGAAAGACACGGCGATTGCGGCGCTCAAACAGCTGCGCCCCCAAATCTTCCTCCACCGAGCGCACCGCGCGGCTGATGGCTCCATGGGTCAGGTGCAGCTCATCGGCAGCGCGGCTGAAACTCTCCAGCCGCGCTGCCGCTTCAAAACAGCGCAAAGCGACCAGCGAAGGCATTCGTGGTGGACTGCCGGCAGAAATATGTGAGTCTGAATCACTATTTTCTTGAGAAATCATCGTTATTCAAAAAACTTTGACCGCCCTAGAGTTCACAGCTACAGGGCACTGATTGCCATTCTCGTGCAACACGAGCCATCTCACAAACTGATATTTGAACTCAAGCAATACACTGTATGAACGCCTGGCCCACCGTGATTCTCGTTACCTCTCTCGCCGTCATCAGCCCCGGCGCCGACTTCGCCATGGTCACCCGCACCAGCCTGATGGAATCGCGCCGTGCGGGTCTCTGGGTGGCGCTGGGCATCGGCTGTGGCGTTCTGATCCATGTGGCCTACACCCTGCTGGGACTGGGTATGGTCCTGCAAGGACTGCCCTGGCTTTTCAAGCTGCTCAAATATGCGGGCGCAGCCTATCTGGTATGGCTCGGAATTTGTCTCTGGCGTGGCGCCAGCCGTACAAATGACGATCTGCCAGATTCCCGGTCCAGCGCCGAACCCGGCCAGCGCAATGCACGCAAAGGCCATGCGCCAGGCCGCTCGCTTTTTGTCCTGGGCTTTCTGACCAATGCACTCAATCCCAAGACAGCGCTCTTCATCCTCAGCCTGTTCATGCAAATCGTCGGCCCTGCCGTGCCCATGCCCACCCAGTTGGCCTACGGCCTTTTCGTCGCCATGGCCCACGTGCTGTGGTTTGCGCTGGTAGCCTGTTTCTTCTCGGCCCCGGTGCTCCAGCCCAAGGTTCAAGCCATACGTCCCTGGGTAGATCGCAGTCTGGGCTGCGTGCTGCTTGTCCTGGGCCTGCTGCTGATCGCCACCGGCACACCGGCCACGTCGAATCTGATGGATGCCAGCATCTGACAGGAAAAGCCTGACAGGCCAATGCCGCAATAGCAGCATCTGCAACGCAAACGACAGCTTTGGAGCGCCCACCCGTGCCATGCTTGTCATGGTTGGTACATATCAGCAAAACTCCAAAGGAGACAGGCACCATGAAAAGCCGCTACCCCTTTCCCGATCTGAACAGCCTGCCTGAAGACATCAGGCTGCGCATCGCCGAGGTACAGCAAAAGTCGGGCTTTATTCCCAATGTTTTTCTGGCCTTTGCTCGCCGGCCAGCCGAGTGGCGCGCCTTCTTTGCCTACCACGATGCGCTGATGCTCAAGGAGGACGGCAGTCTCAGCAAGGGCGAGCGCGAAATGATCGTCACAGCCACCAGCGCTGCCAATCAGTGCCTGTATTGCGTGGTGGCTCATGGCGCCATCTTGCGCATCTATGAGAAAAAGCCGCTGATTGCCGACCAGGTGGCGGTCAATTACCGCAAGGCCGACATCAGCCCGCGCGAGCGGGCCATGCTGGACTTTGCCATGAAGGTCTGTCTGCACAGCGCCGAAATCGACGATGCCGACTACGAAGCCTTGTACCCTCACGGTTTTGACGACGAGGATATCTGGGACATTGCGGCCATTACTGCCTTCTTCGGACTGTCCAACCGGATGGCCAGCTTCGCGGGCATGCAGCCCAATCCCGAGTTCTATCTGATGGGCCGGGTGCCGCGCGAGAAAAAAGCCTGAAGCAACAAGCAGTAACTCGCTGCCTGCAATCGATGCAGCTTCCACGGGAATGACGCATCATCCCTCACAGAGCAGCGGCCAACCCGGCAAAACGCTGTTTGCCGGAGGTCATCCAGATGCGCAATACCGTTTGCTGCCTCGCCGCCCTGCTCGCCACGCTCTGCGCCACTGCAGCTCATGCCACCTCGTGGGAGCTCAAGCCCGGTGGCGACAACCGACTGGAATTCACCACCACTTTCGAGCAAACGCCGGTCACCGGCGTGTTCAAAGACTTCCGGGTTCGCTTTGACTTCGACCCGCAAAAGCCAGACAGCAACAGGCTCAATGTCAGCATTCGCATCAGCAGCGCCGACATGGCCAACCCGGACATCAACCAGGCCATTGCCGGCAAGGACTGGTTTGACTTTGTGCGTTATCCCGAGGCAGTCTTTGATGCCAGGGAGATTCTTGACGCCCCCGGCGCAGCCGGTTATCGGGCACGCGGCACCCTGCTGCTGAAAGGCCGCAGGCAGCCGCTTGTGCTGCCGTTCAGCTGGAAGCCCGAGGAGCGCCGCATGGAAGGCGAATTCGTTACCCATCGCTCGATATTTGATATCGGCACAGGAGAGTGGAAGAGCAGCAATGCCGTGGGAGACGCCGTGACAGTGAAATTTCGCATCCAGCTGCGCGAGTTGCCATGACATTGCGCAGACAGCTGATTGCAGTCCTGCTGGCTCTGATCACAGGCTGCTCGCAACCAGGCATCGAGCCAGCCCAGCCTCCCGGCCCGACGGCAAGGCCTGCGGACTTTCCTGCGGCCTTCTATGCCGATGCTGCTGCACGGGGCCAGTCGGTGCTTCAGATCGATTCATCGCATTCCCTGGTCTCGATCACCGTTCGACGCGCTGGCTCTCTGGCCAGACTGGGGCACGACCATGTGATTGCCAGCCATGAGCTGCAAGGCTATGTGGCCCCCCGGCTTGGCCGGGCCGATCTCTATGTGGCGCTGGACAGGCTATCGGTCGACGAACCCGCTCTGCGCGCCAAGGCGGCTCTGGACACCCAGCCCAGCGCTGCCGATATTGAAGCGACCCGTGCCAATATGCTGAACAAGCTGCTGCAAACCTCGCTCCATCCATTTGCACTGATCCAGGCACATGCCTCCCCCGAAGCGGACGGCGATGTATTGCTGGCCCTGGAACTCACTCTTCACGGAGTCACACGCAGCCTGAGCGTACCGGCCCGAATCAGGAGGACGCCGAGCGAATTCCATATCAGCGGCTCGCTGAGCATCGATCAATCGAGTTTTGGCATCACGCCTTTGTCCATCCTGGGCGGTGCAATCCAGGTCCGCGACAGGCTCGAGTTGAACTTCGAAGTACGCGCCGCTCCACCTTTGAAGCAGGAATCCCTGTCATGAGAACAGGGCTTGTCGGTGCCTGCGGCGCAGCTCTGACCCTGTTCTGCGGCGGTTTGCAGGTTTCGGCACAAGAGCTGCGCATAGAGACTGCCGAGCACAATGAGGCCATGACGGTGAACGCCTCGGCCGTCATGCAAGTCCGGCTGGCTACGGCCTGGAGCGTGATTTCCGACTACGAGCATCTGGCCGACTTTGTGCCGGATATGCAAAGTTCGCGCGTGCTGCAACGCGATGGCAACCAGGTGCTGCTGGAGCAAAAAGGCAGTCTGGGGTTTCTGTTTTTTCGCCAGGCAATCGAGGTCAGACTGGCTGTGACCGAATGGCCGCAGCAGCGCATTGCCGCGCATGTAATAGGCGGCAATCTCAAGCAAATGGACGGCAGCTATACCCTGGAAACCCAAGCCGACGGCCGGGTACGCTTGGCTTACAGCGCTCGCCTGGTCCCGGCTTTCGCCATCCCGCCGCTGGTCGGGAAGCCAGTGCTGCGCCAGTTGTTGAAACGCCAGTTCAAGGCACTGGTGGATGAAATCCAGCGACGCGAAGCCCTGACGCTTCAAGAGCAGAAGCAGATACCAGCAAATTAGCAGCAGGCCATTACAAGGGCAAGATGGCATTGGACGCATGCAAGCCCGGCCCCTGTGCCTCGGGTTGCCGTCATGACTGCGCAAGCATCTGCAAGAACAAAGACTTAAATCGCAGAGGACCTGAGACGGCGCGTGAACTGCTCGAACTCTGCAGCCATGGGGGCAATGGCTGCCCTGGGCAGTACCAGAGCCTGCATAGCGTCGATGAACAGATAGTAGTTCACGTCATCTTCGGCAAGCGCCAGCACTCCTGACCACGGCAGTATCGTGTCACCTCGAACCGAGGCTACCCTGATGGCGTCCGACGAGAGCGTGACCGTTTGTGGCGACAGAAACGCTCCATCCGGCAGGAGCATGAGCTTGCGCATGGATGCCTGTGACAGGTATGGCATCGTCACGACGGCGATCAAAGCGACGACCAAAAGGCAGGCAACCACTCCCAGCGGGCGGGAGATCTCGGGAAACTCACGCATCAGTCGCGCGTAGGCTGCGCCAGCGAGGCCAATGCAGAGCCACACCACAACCCGCAAGAGGAACGGCCAGGAAAGCATCCCTGCCTTCTGATGCCAGCGCCGCGCAACCATTTTCTGCAGGCGAACGAAGTCGGCGGGAATGAGAGTAAAGCTGGCGGTCATGTTCATGGTTGGCTCATGTGGCAACAGGTATGAGCGACCTGCAGCAGCGAGTATTGATCGAAAGGTGACTGCGGCATCTCACACGGTCGCTGGCTCTGGTTCGTGAACGATTTCATTACCGGCACTGCAGCCTGCACTATAAGCCGGCGCACAGGGCATTACAGGGTGCGATCAGACCTGTGCATGCGATGCAAGCCCGACCCATGCAGCCCGCAAGATGTGAGATTGCAGCAAATCGAGACAGCCGTTGCAATGGCGTGACGGGCTCGATGCATTGATCTGATTGTCTCCCACCCATCAATTTCGCTCCACCTTCCTCGAACTCGCGAATAGTCAAACAGTCTTGCTGCCAGCACTTGGCCCTCAGGCGCTGGCAGCAACTTCAACCTCAAGCCTTGAAAGTCAGCCAAGGCTTCAACCGCACACTCGCACGGATCAACCCCGCCTCTTCCTGCGCCTGCAGCACCGGCCCTACGGGTTTGTAGGCGCTGGGAGCTTCTTCGATCAGTCGCTCTTCACGCAAGGTGATGCATTGCCAGACGGACTCGACCAGCGGCTGCTTCATGCGCCGCGTGTCCTGTCTGCGCACCTGGCGGCCCGCTCCGTGGCTACAGGACCGCAGCCAGTCTTCATGGCCCAGACCTTTGACGAGAAAGGAGTAGTCGCCCATCGAGCCCGGAATCAGCGCCCACTGGTCGTCATGCGCGGGAGTGGAGCCCTTGCGGTGCACGTTGAACTCACCCTCGGTCATCACCACGTTGTGGGGCACATCCACAATCAGGCGCGATGCATCGGGCGCGGCAATGCCTGCCAGCTCTTTGCGCACCAGCTCCGCTAGCGCCATGCGGTTGAACCACGCATAGCGCGCAGCCACGCCCATCGCTTGCAGATAGTCCTGCGCCAGCGCGCCACTCAGGCCATACAGACCATGCTGAGGGTGTTTGATACCTTGCGGCCATTGCTGCCTGGCCAGGTCCATCCAGCGGCGACCGACATAAAAGCCGACATCGCGCGAGCCGGTGTGGATCATCACCGTGACATCGCCCTTCTTGAGCCCCGCGGCATAGGCGGCATGACGATCGTAGACTTCCTCGACCACGCAGAACTCCAGAAAGTGGTTGCCGCTTCCCAGGTCGGCAGCAGATGGCGGGCGCAGCAGCTCGCGCGCCTGCAACAGGGCTTCAGGCGCGTAGCGACTCTGTCCCGCAAAGCCTTGCAGGCCCACGCACTCGGCCAGTTCGGCCTGCAGCCGGTCGCGGTTCACGCCCTGCCATAGACCCACGTCAGGCAACTGTTCAATAAAGGCCTGGGGGCCCTCATCAAACAGTGCCTTGAAGCCTGCGCTGCGCACGGGTACATCGCGCCCGTTCTGCAAGATGACGCGGGTCAGCCGCTGCACGATGGTGCTTTTGTGCAGCTCGGCCTGCGCCTGCGTCAGGCCCGTGCTCAGCAGGCGTATGCCGCAGTTGATGTCCGTGCCGATGGCAGCAGGAATCACGAAGTCTGGCGACGTGGCCACCACCGCCCCCACGGGAGCAATGCTGCCGGGGTGAAAGTCCGGCGTGGCACAGGCTTTGCAGACCGCGCCATGGCCTTGCGGGTCGGCAACCGAGGCGAAGTCCAGCAATTGACTGACGGCTTTGTGCTCCAGGGGCAGGCTGTCGGGCAGCAAAATGGTGGCTGCTGCCTGCTCGTTATGGATTTGATAGATATTGTCTCGGTAGGAGACCTGGATGCCCTGACGTGACAGAGCTTTTTGCAGTCGGGAAAGCTTCCCGGAAAAGTGCGACATGATGCTGAGAAAAACAGGTACGCAACAGCACATCTCCGAATCTGGGAGATGCAACGCACCTTCGAGCAGCAGCATCAAGAAGGACTGATAAGCGGTCTATTCTAATGAGTAAGCGCCGGGCCGCCTAACCGGCGTTGCTAATATGCTGCAATGCGCAATGCAATTCGGTCCTTTCAGATTCCCGCACCGCTGCAGACTTTGTATGACGCAGCCGCGGCCATAGGCCCGCAGTTCGGCCTGTCGCCCGACGCCGTTTTTGGGGACTGCGGCCTGTGGCTGGAGATACCCCCCGTACCCAGCTACATCGGTTGGTGCACGCCGCGCAATGTGATGACGTTTGCGACCACGGGCTGCGACAGCGTTCATTACAGCTATCTGGTCGATGAGCGCCTGCCCGGTAACGTCAGCCCCATCGTCATGACACTGCCCTGCGTGAACGAATTGAGCTGGGTGATTGCCGAGAACTTTCAGGAGTTCTTTGACTACGGCTACTACGTGGGCTGGCGCGAACTGGAGCAGTTGTACTACGAAGATGAAAAAGGCGAAGCCTGCTTTCACGAGCCAAGCCAGTCATTGAACCATCTCGGCATGCAGCAGCTGCCGCTGCTGCACAAGGCGTTGAATATGCAAGCTGTGCTGCCGACGCTGAAACGCTTTGGCGAGCTGCAGCAAAAGTACCAAGCCCTATTGAATATTCCGCCCATGCCGCCAGAGCATGCCTGATTGCGTATCCATCAATCGCATTGATCTCCATATTCGCTGAGCGATACCGGTTTTCATCCGAAATTCAGTCCAGAAAGCGGGCTGCCACAGCAGGGTCCGGCATCATGCACTGCTCGCTTTTGCCAAACCAGTGATAGCGGTTTCTGGCAATCATGCGGTAGAGCGCATCGCGCAATGCAGCGGGTATCAACCTGATCACTGCCGTCAGTCGCCACGGCCAGCCCAGTGCGTGCAGCACGCGCAGGATGGCCTCCGTGTGCTGCCAGGAGCGCTGGCCGTCCACCAGCAGCAGGGTCTGCAGACCTTCCATGCGCAAGCCTGCATCGGCCAACAGCTTGCCGCCGACCTCGCCCTGTATGGCAGCGAACTGAAAAATGCCCTGCTTGTCGTGCTTGAGCAAGAACTGCACCCAGCCATTGCACAACAGACATTGCGCATCAAAGACCACAATCATGCTTTTTCCTCGGGCAGCAACAGATAGCCACGATAACTGGCCACCACGCCAATCAGGGGGACGGCCGCTTCGACATGAAATTGCATATGTTCCCCGGCTCCGGTTTCTTCAGCCACGATGCGCGGAGCCAGCCAGCCCGGGCATGGGAAGCCCAGAAAATACAGACGCTGCAGTCGCATGAGAAGCCGTCCATCCACCGCCTGCAAGGCAAAGCACAATCGCGCCAGGCCAAGGCGCTCGATCAGGCGACCATTGTGCAACTGCATGGTTGAGCGCATGAGCTGAGAGGGGAAGATGCGAATCCAGGTTTCCACCTCGGGACTGGCCTGCAGTTCGAAATGAATCGTCCCCTCGCTGGCCGCGAGTGGCGTGCCCAGCGCCAGCGCCAGCAGCTTGGCCGCCAGAGTCCGGGGGGCGCCGGTCTGCACCCTGCCCTGAAGCTCATGCTCACCCTGCAGGCCGTGAAAGCGCTGCAGGGCGACATCGAGCTTGCAGAACTCATCGCCCATGGCCTGCTGAAACAAAGAAGCACTCTGCATCACCAGGCAAGCTCCCGCATCTGAATATCCAGTCCCTGCGCTTCGGCTGCAAAGTCCTGCAGCGTCAGCAGCCCCATGCAAGGCCTGGCGCCGGGCTCCAGCGGTACGCCCGCAGCCAGCTTGCGTACCAGCGCACTGGCGGCCAGCGTGGGAACATAGGGCCCGTCGCCCGAGCCCGCCATAAGCACCCAGCAGCGCTGGCAGGCTTGCATCTTTGCATTCAGGCCATCGACCGTGACATGCATGGCCCCTGCATCGCTGCCCCAGTTCCTGAACCAGTCCGCCATGCGCTTGAGCCTGCGCGCATGTGCAGACCAGTCCTGCACCAGCCCTCTGTGAGCCAGCCAGGCCATGGCATTCATCCCGCGCTGCAAGAACGACAGCTCAAGCCCGGCACCGAAGCTGATGGACGGACTGCCTTCATAGCGAAGCGGTAGCAGTGCGAGATCCGGCACATCGCAGGCCGACAGCAGCCGCCGCCCAACAGGGGCCGGATAGTCATGCCCATAGCTGCGCAGCCAGCCAATCACGGCTTGCTGCCCGGAGCCAGGCAGCGGCTTGCCACAATAGCTGAGGATGGCAGCGACGGTGGACAGGCCTCTATCCGTACGATTGCCTGGGCTGATGCCTATGTCGATACGGCTGACGCGAGCCATGGCCGAAGCCAGCTCATCCACGACCGCCGAGGACAGCGCAGGCACCGAGCTGGCACCGCTGAGCAACAGCACGCCCGCAGCTTTGGCCCGCGGATCGAGCACATCGATGCCGCAGACAAAGTCACGCCCGTCGGCCAGATCCACATAGTGGACGCCGGCACGGGCGCAGGCTAGCGCCACGCGGTAGTCCTGCCCCTGAAACGGACCCGAAGTGTGAATGAGCGCATCCACCTCCAGCATCTTGAGCCTGTCCTCCAGACCCTGCGCCATCACGTCCAGAACTGCGTGGCTCAGGCTTGAGTAAGCGCCCGGGGCCAGACTTTCAATCAGCGCCTGCGCCGCAGAGGCCGAGCGCCCTGCTACCACGATGTGCAAACCGCTTTGCCTGGCCAGCCTGGCAACCAGCCGGCTGCCAAAGAAGCCATAAGCACCGACGACCATGACCTTGAATTCACGCATGCCTCAGTGTAGCGGGACGCGGGTTTCGCTCCGGAGCGCAAGCCTCGCAACGGCGAGCCTGCTCTGCCGCGCTCATGGCTCGGTCACAGCCCGTACTTGCGAATCTTGTCGTGCAGCGTTGTCTTGGGGGTGTGCAGCGCCTGGGCCGTGCGCGTCAGGCTGCCTTCGTTGTTGCGCAAGGCTTCGGAAATCAGGGAGCGCTCTATGGACTCCATGGTTGCCGCCAGCGAAGCCGCTGCCTCGGGCGCCTTACCGGACGGGGACAGGCCAGCATCCAGCCCCAGCGTGATGCGCTCGGCCGTGTTGCGCAGCTCGCGCACATTGCCTGGCCAGTCGTGGGCAAGCAGCGCCTGCAGGCGCGGCGGCGTCAGCTCTGCCACGGGGCGCTGGTGGCGGGCGGCGGCCTGCAACGCGAAATGCTCGAACAGCAGCGCAACATCCTCGCGGCGCTCGCGCAGCGGGGGCAAATTCACGGTGACCACGTTGAGACGGTAGTAAAGATCGGAGCGAAACAGGCCCTGACGGCTGAGTTCCAGCAAATCGACCTTGGTTGCCGCAATCACACGGCAGTCGACGGCAATGAGCGTATTCGAGCCCAGGCGCTCCAGCACTCTTTCCTGCAGCACGCGCAGCAGCTTGGCCTGCATGGGCAAGGGCATGCTTTCGATCTCGTCGAGAAACAAGGTGCCGCCGCTGGCATGTTCGATCTTGCCGATGCGCTTTTTGCCCGCGCCGGTAAAGGCCCCGGCCTCGCTGCCGAACATTTCGCTGTCAAACAGCGTCTCCGGCAGGCCGCCGCAGTTGATGGCGACAAAATTGCCGCTCTTGCGCCGGCTGGATTCATGCAGGCTGCGCGCAACTCTTTCCTTGCCGGTGCCCGTTTCCCCCCAGATCAGCACATCGGCCTCGCTGGCCGCAAGGCTTTGCAATGTGCTGCGCAGCTGCTGCATGGGAAGCGAGCGCCCCAGCAACTGGTGCTGCAACACATCCCGACTTTGTAGCTGCTGGCGCAGGCTGCGCACCTCCAGCACCAGGCGACGGCGCTCCAGCGCACGACGCACGGCTTCCACAAGGCGTTCGGGCGCAAACGGCTTTTCCAGAAAATCGGCGGCGCCATCCTTCATGGCTTGCACGGCCATGGAGATATCGCCGTGCCCGGTAATGAGAATCACGGGAAGTTCGGCGTCCAGCACGCGCGCGGCTGCCAGCAGCCCAAGGCCGCTCATCTGCGGCAAGCGGATGTCGCTGACCACGATGCCGGCAAAATCCGGGGACAGGTGCTTTTGCGCCTGCTCGGCACTGCTCACGCAGATGCAGTCCAGACCTTCGAGGCGCATGGTCTGCTCGCAGGCCATGGCGACATCGGCATCGTCTTCAACGATCAGGACTTTGAGGGAAGGGTTCATGGGCTGCAGGCAATCAGGACAGCGGCCGAGTATCCACCAAGGGCAGGCTCAGCGTGAAGATGGCCCCGCCTTCCGGATGGTTGCCGCCCGTCAGGCTGCCGCCTGCGGCCTGAGCGATCTCGGCCGACAAAGGCAGGCCCAGACCCAGGCCCAGTCCCTCGGGCTTGGTCGTGAAGAAAGGCTCGAACAGTCGCGCTTGCGCCTGATCGCTGAGTCCGGGACCATGATCGCGCACCGTGATCTGCGCCCAGGCACCGCAACGGTTGCAGGCAATTTCCACGCACCGCGTATCGCCGCCCTGCACGGCGTCCAGCGCATTGCTCAAGAGATTGATCAACACCTGCTGTACGCGATTGGCATCGCACCAGGCGCCCAGCTCGAGATCCGAGGGCTGTCGCACGATCATGACGCCGCTTTGGGCAATGCGCGGCTCCATGAGGGACAGAGCGCCATCGACCACCTTGGCCAGTTCAACCTGCTCGGGCTGGCCTGCGGACTTGCGGGCAAAGTTGCGCAACTGTCCGGTAATACGCCCCATGCGCTCGGTCAGCTCGGCCATGCGCTGCAGATTGCTTTGCACCATCTCGCTCTGACCGCGTTCCAGAAAGCGCTGACTGTTGCCGGCCAGCGCCCGCAAGGCCGCCAGGGGCTGATTCAGCTCATGGGCCACTTCCGTGGAGAGCTGACCGATGACGGCCAGTTTGCCTGCCTGTACCAACTCGTCCTGCGCCGCGCGCAGCGTGGTCTCGGCCTGCATGCGCTCCATCACCTCCTGCTGCAGCGCCACATTGGCACTCTGCAGATCGGCTGTGCGCTGCTGCACCTTGTTTTCCAGCACCTCGTTAGCCTGTTTCAGCGCTTGCTGGGCCGCCAGTTGCTCACGCACATGTCTGCGCCGCTGGTACAGCAAAGCTCCCAGCAAAAGCATCAACGCAATCAACGCCCCCGTCACCCAGGCGCGACTGGCCGCCAACTGCAGTGCAACGCTCAAGGGGGAGAGCACGGTAATCTGCCAGGGCGTGCCGGCCATGGGTCTGGACTGGGCCAGAAAGCGGCCTGCGCTCTGGTCTGCCGCAGCGTCCTTGACATCGGGAATGCTCACCTGCCTGACGCCCGTGACACTGCTCATGCCACGCCAGCCCAGAGGCCGCAGGTTCAGGCGGTTGTATTTCTGCGAAGCTTCCAGCTCGGCACGCCTTGCCTCATCCAGCGGCAGCAAGGTGGCAAAGCGCCAGGCCGGCATGTTGCTGAGAATGACCACGGTATTTTCATCGCTGACCAGTACCGGAGACTCTGCGCTGGCCCAGGATTGCTCGAGCTGCGCCAGCCCGACCTTGACCACCACCACGCCATGCATCTCGCCCTGCCCCAGGGTAGTGGTCAGGTAATAGCCGGGCTCGCCGCGCGTGGTGCCCACACCGAAGTAGCGCCCCCGCCCTTCTCGCAATGCCTGCTGGACATAGGGCCTGAAACCTAGGTTCTCGCCCACAAAACTGTCGGCGCGGCGCCAATTGCTGGCAGCCAGCACATGACCGTCGTGATCGAGCATGTAGACGCTGAGGGTGCCCGCACGACGGCTCAACTCCTCCAGATAGAGATTGGCGCGAGACTGCAGACTTTTGTCGCCCGGCGATTGCAGCAGCGACAGGATCTCGGGCTGCAGGGCCACTACATCGGGCAGAAAGGCAAATTTGTCGATCTCGCGCCGCAGGCTGGCAGCATAGAGATCGAGGCGGTTGTTGCCAGCAGCCACCACGGTCTCGAGACCGATCTTGACGAAGCCCTGATAGCCCAGCCAGCCGCCCAGGCTGCTTGCAGCCAGCCAGAGCAGGATCAGCAAAGCAGCACGCAGGCGCGGGGGCAGGAAAGCTAACATGGTGCGAACCATGGTAGCAGCGCCCGGCACTGCAGGGGACAGGAATCCGGGCAAGGAGAAGATCAGGCTCGGATGCGAATGGGCTCGGGCATCAGCTGTGGCTCGACAGCCGGATCTGCGCACGACTCCTGCTCTTCGTTGCCTTCCCATTTGGCAACCACGGCCGTGGCAATGGCATTGCCCAGCACATTGGTCAATGTACGGCCCATGTCCAGGAAGTGGTCGATGCCCAGAATCAGCAGAATGCCCGCTTCCGGCAAACCGAACATGGGCAGCACGGCGGCAACCACCACCAGCGAGGCACGAGGCACGCCGGCAATGCCCTTGCTGGAGATCATCAGCACCAGCAGCATGGTCAGCTGCGCGGTCAGCGACATCTCGATGCCATAGGCCTGAGAGATGAAGATGGCCAGGAAGGTGGTGTAGATCATGGAGCCATCGAGGTTGAACGAGTAACCCAGAGGCAGCACAAAGCCTGTGATACGCGGCTTGATGCCGAATTTTTCCAGCTGCTCCATGAGCTTGGGCAGCGTGGATTCGCTGCTGGCCGTGAAAAAGCCCACCAGCACCGGGCCGCGAATCAGCGACAGCAGACGGAAGACATCCTTGCCCAGTACCAGATAGCCGGCACCGATGAGCAGCACCCACAGCGCGGCCAGCGCAATATAGAAGCCCAGCAGGAATTTGCCGAACACCAGCAGCATGCCCAGTCCGTGGGTGGCAATGGTGCCGGCGACAGAGCCGAACACGCCCACGGGCGCAAAGCGCATCACGTACTCGGTCACGCGCAGCATGACATGCGAGGTCTCTTCCATCAGATCGACCAGCATGTGCTTTTTCTGGTGGTTCAGGTAGCCCAGAGCGATACCGAAGAACAGCGCAAACACCAGGATCTGCAACACCTCATTGGTGGCCATGGCCTCGAAGATGTTCTTGGGGAAGACATGGGTGATGAAATCCTTGAAATTCAGCGCACCGGTCTTCAGACCCAGGCTCTCGGCATTCGTGGGAAGCTCCACCGTCAGGCCGTGGCCGGGCTGCAGCACATTGGCAAAAACCAGACCCAGAAACAGCGAGCAGAACGACGCCGCGATAAACCAGCCCAGCGCACGACCACCCACGCGGCCCACAGAGCCGGCATCGCCCATATTGGCCAGCCCCGCCACCAGCGTGGCAAACACCAGGGGCGCGATGATCATCTTGATCATGCGCAGAAATACGTCGGTGAGAATGCCGAAATAGCCGGCGATGTCTTTGGCTGTCTCCGGTGTCGCGGCGTTGGCGTGGACGAGATAGCCCACAACCACACCCAGAACCATGGCCAGCAGAACCATGATGGTCAGGCGGTTGGATTTCATTTCTTGGAATCTTGGTATGCGTTGTTTGAGCCGCTGCCTGAATCCGGGCCATGCAGGCACCGGGTTCCGGCAGCGGCAACAAACCGAGACGGACCGCCGACGGAACCGAGGTTTCGTCAGCAAGGTCCAGCCCCAGTCTCACTTGGTCAGCCGCAGTGAAGCGGCGTGCCGTCCTTCAAGCACATACCGTGCCAGCCAAAAAATCACGTCCAAGTCTTTGATTTGCTTATATTCAAAATACTTTTTTGCATAACAACAATCGGATTTCCGGACGGTATCCGGATTGATGTACGGAATTCCGAACGGGAATCAGGCCGTTACTGCTGAACGTATCCAGTCCGGCAGCGCAGCGGCTTTCTGCCGGGGGAAATCCACCCAGATCACCGTGCCTCCGCCAGCGGCGCAGATGACTCCCGGCTGTGCCACACGCTCCATGGTGGCCCAGGTCTCAAAGGTGGTGCGTGCGGGATCGCTGACAAACATCTTGAGCAGCACCTCGTCGGGATAGGCAAGCTGCTGATAGAAATTGCAAAAGGCGTTGACGATGACCGGCCCCTGCCCTGCGGGGTCCGGATTCAGGCCCATGCCGCGCATCCAGTCGATACGCGCAGTTTCCAGATAGCGAAAGTACTGGGCGTTGTTCACATGCCCCATGGCGTCCATATCGCCCCAGCGTACGGGAAAGCGCGTTTCATAGACCTGCTTCTTCAGCTCTGGCAGCTCGATTTTCATGCCGGTATGTCTCCTGATTGAACGAGATTTGCAACTGCATCACCACCTTGTTCTAGTTTCTTTGAGGGATGGCACGCCCTGGGGAGATCACTAGCCTATGGACTTTGCCGCAACACCGATTGATGAGCTGTCGCCAAATCTGCACGGTCGTGCCGGGCTGTCAGCATAGAATCGCCCGCATCGCGGTTTTTGCAGACGCACCTGCCAAGGCCGCGCACGCCAGTTTTCCCAATCCAATATCAAGCGAGACTTTCCCGATGACAAACGAAGAGATCCTGGCCCAGTACGGCCCGCGAGAGGCCATGGAATATGACGTGGTGGTGGTGGGCGGTGGCCCCGGTGGCCTGGCCACTGCCATTCGCCTCAAGCAACTGGCGGCCGAAAAAGGTCAGGATGTCTCCGTAGTCGTGCTGGAAAAAGGCTCCGAGCCCGGCGCACACACGCTGTCTGGCGCCATCATGGATCCTCGCGCGCTGACCGAGCTGATCCCCGACTGGAAGGAAAAGGGTGCCCCCCTGAACCAGCCGGTGACTGAAGACGCCATGGTCTTCCTCGGCGAGAAGAGCTCCTTGCGCACGCCCAACTGGCTGCTGCCCAAGTGCTTCCATAACGAAGGCAACTACATCGTTCGCCTGGGCTTTGTCACCAAGTGGCTGGCAGAGCAGGCCGAAGCCCTGGGCGTGGAAATCTTCCCCGGCTTCACCGCGGCCGAAGTGCTCTACAACGAAGACGGCTCCGTCAAGGGCGTGGCCACCGGCAATATGGGCATCAGCAAGGAAGGCGAGCCCACGGGCGACTTCCAGCTGGGCATGGAGCTGCACGGCAAGTACACCATCTTTGCCGAAGGTGCGCGCGGCCACCTCGGCAAGCAGATCATCGCCAAGTACTCCCTGGACGCCAACCGCGACCCGCAGACTTACGGTCTGGGCATCAAGGAACTCTGGGAAATCGACCCCAAGCGTCACAAGCCCGGCATGGTGCTGCACACCGCAGGCTGGCCCATGAAGAGCGACACCTACGGCGGTGCCTTCCTCTATCACCTGGAAGACAATCTGGTCACGCTGGGCTTCATCACCGGCCTGGATTACTCCAACCCCTATCTGTCTCCATTCGAGGAGATGCAGCGCTGGAAGACCCATCCCAATATCCGCTACTACCTGGAAGGCGACGAAGCCAATGGCATCAAGCCCGGCAAGCGTATCTCCTACGGTGCCCGTGCCATCACGGCCGGCGGCATCTCCAGCCTGCCCCGCTTTGTCTTCCCCGGCGGCGCGCTGGTGGGCTGCGAAGCCGGCTTCCTCAACGTCAGCCGCATCAAGGGCAGCCATGCCGCGATCAAGACCGGCATGCTGGCCGCAGAAGCTGCCTACGCCGCCATCGTCGCAGGTCGCCAGAGCGACGAACTGACCGCCTACACCTATGCGTTCGAGAACAGCTGGCTGTATGAGGAGCTGTGGAAGGCACGCAACTTCAAGGCATGGTTCAAGAAGGGCCTGACCACCGCCTCGATCATGAACGGCCTGGAGCAGTTCGTTCTGCGCGGCAACATCCCCTGGACGCTGCATCGCAACAAGCCCGACCATGCCTATCTGAAGCCTGCAGCCGATTGCACGCCCATCGAATATCCCAAGCCCGATGGCAAGCTGACCTTCGACCGTCTCTCCAGCGTGTTCATCAGCAGCACCAATCATGCAGAGAACCAACCAGCTCATCTGACACTCAAAGACGCCAGCGTTCCTGTCGACGTGAACCTGACCAAGTTCGCCGGTCCCGAGCAGCGCTACTGCCCCGCAGGCGTCTATGAATTCGTCGAGGACGAAGCCAATGCCGGCAAGCAGCGCCTGCAGATCAATGCACAGAACTGCGTGCACTGCAAGACCTGCGACATCAAGGACCCGACACAGAACATAGTCTGGGTGACACCCGAAGGCGGCGGCGGCCCCAACTACTCAGGCATGTAATCCGTCCGCGATTGCATTCGGCAGCAGTTGCTCCGGATGCTGTGCCACAAAGCCTGCGCCAGCCATTGCTGGGCAGGCTTTTTTCATGGGCTGAATGTTTTTAGCAACGCAGGCCGCCAAATGCCCACAAATTTGCAGCATCACAGAAAAAACGCATGCCACCGCAATCGCCGCAAATCACTCATTGAAGATCGCTTGCCAGCGCAGAAAGAGCAATGTTCAAAAAACAGGCAATTGCATCAATATGCCTGCCCATATCGCATCAGGCGCAGGAAAAATGCGGCACAAAACCAAAATCAGACACCACTCAACGCAATATTGCGCGCCATAGACCTGCTTCCACACACACTAACTCCTGCCAATTAGCGCTTTGCGCAGCTTTCATGCCATTTTTTCGCGATCATCGTATAGGGATAAACAAGGTTATCTCAATCGCGAAGACAGCCAGATCGGTGCAGTAGACTTTGCCGCGAGGCGACGCGCATCACGCACTGCCGTCTTAATTCACCTGCAACACACAACAAACGCTGGAGATACACATGAAGCAGCTGTCCTTGGCCCGCATGGGCGCACTGGCCCTGGCAATTTCCGCCATGTCGGGTGCCTATGCCGCCGATACCAAGTCCGTGGCCGTGACCGCCATTGTTGAACACCCCGCCCTGGATGCGGTGCGCGACGGCGTCAAGGATGCCCTGAAGGCAGCCGGCTACGAAGAAGGCAAGTCCCTGAAGTGGCAGTACCAGAGTGCACAGGGCAATACCGGTACGGCTGCCCAGATCGCGCGCAAGTTCGTGGGTGACAAGCCCGATGCCATCGTCGCCATCGCCACGCCTTCCGCCCAGGCCGTGATCGCGTCGACCAAGAGCGTGCCTGTCGTGTTCTCTGCCGTGACCGACCCCGTTGCCGCCAAGCTGGTCGCCAGCTGGGAACCCTCCAAGAACAATGTGACCGGCGTTTCCGACCTGCTGGCCCTGGACAAGCAGATGGATCTGGTCAAGCAGGTCGTGCCCAATGCCAAGCGCATCGGCATGGTCTACAACCCCGGTGAAGCCAACTCCGCCGTGGTCGTGAAGGAACTGCAGGCCCTGCTGCCCAAGATGGGCTGGACTCTGGTGACGGCTGCGGCTCCCCGCTCGGTGGACGTCTCCAGCGCCGCACGCTCGCTGGTAGGCAAGGTGGACGTGATCTACACCAACACCGACAACAACGTGGTGTCGGCCTATGAATCGCTGGTCAAGGTTGGCCAGGACGCCAAGATTCCTCTGGTGGCGTCTGACACCGACTCCGTCAAGCGCGGCGCCGTGGCCGCCTACGGCATCAACTACCGCGATCTGGGCGAGCAGACCGGCCGCATGGTTGTGCGCATTCTCAAGGGCGAGAAGCCCGGCGACATCAAGCCCGAAGTCTCTACCAAGATGGAGCTGTTCGTGAACCCCGGCGCCGCTGAAAAGCAAGGCGTGAAGCTGTCCGATGCGCTGATCAAGTCCGCCGCTACCGTGGTCAAGTAATCCACTCCCTGTCGCCAGCACTGCCGCTCTCAGGCGGTGCCAGCACAGCGGCAGGTGCCGTGGCAACATGGCCCTGCCGATTTTTTTAGACGTTTGCCGCGCCTGTCGCTCTCTCTATGTCTCTATTTTCCATCCTCGGTGCCATTGAAATTGGCCTGATCTTCAGCCTGGTGGCGCTGGGCGTCTTCATCTCCTTTCGCTTGCTGCGTTTCCCCGACCTGACGGTCGACGGCAGCTTTCCCCTTGGCGGTGCGGTGTGCGCCATTCTGATTTCCACGGGCACCAACCCCTGGCTGGCCACGCTGGCCGGCACGGCAGCCGGTGCCGTGGCGGGCTTCATCACAGGCTGGCTCAACGTCAAGCTCAAGATCATGGACCTGCTGGCCTCCATCCTGATGATGATCGGCCTGTACTCGGTCAACCTGCGCATCATGGGCGGCCCCAATGTGCCGCTGATCAACGAACCCACGCTGTTCACCATGCTGCAGCCGGCGAACATTGACGACTATGTGATGCGCCCTCTCATCATGCTGGGCTTTGTCATCGTGGCCAAGCTGGCCCTGGACTGGTTCTTTGCCACAGAACGCGGTCTGGCCATCCGCTCCACGGGCTCCAACGCCCGCATGGCCCGTGCCCAGGGCGTCAACACCGGCGCCATGATTCTGCTGGGCATGGCAATTTCCAATGGCCTGGTCGGTCTGGCCGGAGCGCTGTTCGTGCAGACGCAGGGCGGCTCCGACATCTCCATGGGCATCGGCACCATCGTCATCGGTCTGGCGGCCGTGATTGTGGGCGAGACCATCCTGCCCTCGCGCAAGATCATCTGGGCCACGCTGGCCGTGGTGCTCGGCGCCGTGGTCTACCGCTTCTTCATCGCTGCGGCCCTCAATATCGATGCCATTGGCCTGAAGGCACAGGACTTGAATCTGGTGACGGCAGTGCTGGTGACCATCGCACTGGTGATTCCGCAAATCAAGAAAAAGCTGAGCAAGCGCAAGTAAGAAGAAGGACGGCGGAGAACACCATGCTGAACGCACAAAACCTCGAACTCACCTTCAATCCCGGCACGCCGATCGAAACCCGCGCCCTGCGCGGCCTGTCGCTGTCCATCCCCGACGGTCAGTTCGTGACCGTCATCGGCTCCAACGGCGCAGGCAAGTCCACATTTCTGAACTGCGTCTCGGGCGACCAGAGCGTGGACAAGGGCAAGATCGAAATTGCCGGCATCGACATGACGCGCATGCCGGTATGGTCTCGCTCCAAGCAGGTGGCCCGCGTGTTTCAGGACCCCATGGCCGGTACCTGTGAAGACCTTTCCATCGAAGAGAACATGGCGCTGGCGCACGAGCGCGGCAACCTCCGCGGCCTGTCCAAGGCAGTGAAGGCCAGCAATCGCGAGCTGTACCGCGACCGTCTGGCCACGCTGGGCCTGGGTCTGGAAAATCGCCTGACCGACCGCATCGGTCTGCTCTCGGGCGGACAGCGCCAGGCCGTGAGCCTGCTGATGGCGGCGCTGCAGCCTTCGCGCATTCTGCTGCTAGACGAACACACTGCCGCTCTTGACCCGCGCACCGCGGACTTTGTGCTACAGCTGACGGCACGCATCGTGCAGGAAGCCAATCTGACCACCATGATGGTGACCCACAGCATGCGCCAGGCGCTGGATGTGGGCACGCGTACCGTCATGCTGCACCAGGGCAATGTGGTGCTGGACGTCAGCGGCGAAGAGCGCTCCAAAATGGACGTCCCCGACCTGCTGCATATGTTCGAGAAGGTGCGTGGCGAGAAGCTCGCGGATGACGCCTTGCTGCTGAGCTGATTGAGGCCGGACGGCCTGACCGCACACAGTTCACTATCAAAAAAGAAGCTGCCAGTCCTTGATAACCATTGGCTGGCGGCTTTTTTCATCTCAAGATAGAAACTATCGACAATCAACATTGACATTTCGGCATTTATTTTTGACGAAATTGACAAATAAACAATCAAATAGACAGAGCCCTGCCGAATGCAAGCCAAGTATGAAGCCGCTCTCGTCGACGATTTGACGAAGATTTAAGGATATTTTTTTGAATCTCCGATCCAGTCATTAATTCTGAAATATCAAACACTTAGATATCGATTCAAGCCATGGCTGCCCTAATCCACAGCTCACGCTGTACGGCTCATGCGCAAATCGCTCACAATCTGCACCCTATCGGAAGCCACTGAGCACGATGCATGTCATCGCCGTTCACGCTGACCGCGTTGATACCCGGGGACTCCTGATATCAGGGCGCAACAAACGGGCATGGGGCCCAGGCTTTTACCAGCCAGGACCGCCAAGGCTTCATGATCCGCAAAAAACCAATATCTCTCATGAGCGATAGCCAAGCAAAAACTGACAACGGTGGCTTGCACCGTTCCCTCAAGGCCCGACATATGTCGATGATCGCCATCGGCGGCTCCATCGGCACCGGCCTTTTTGTCGCCTCTGGCGCAACCATCTCGCAAGCAGGCCCCGGCGGTGCATTGCTGGCCTACATGATTGTGGGCCTGATGGTCTATTTCCTGATGACCAGTCTGGGCGAGATGGCTGCACACATGCCAGTCTCCGGCTCTTTTGCCACCTATGGCGCCAAGTACGTGGATGAAGGCTTTGGCTTCGCCCTGGGCTGGAACTACTGGTACAACTGGGCCGTGACCATTGCCGTGGACCTGGTTGCGGCGCAGCTGGTGATGGCCTACTGGTTCCCCGGCACCAACGGCGTGCTGTGGAGCGCTCTGTTTCTGGCACTGATGTTCGGCCTGAACGCACTGTCCGCCAAGGGCTTTGGCGAATCCGAGTTCTGGTTTGCTGCCATCAAGGTCACAACGGTGCTGGTCTTCATCGCCATCGGCGTGCTGATGATCTTCGGTATTTTGCAAGGTGGCGCGCCCGACGGTATCTGGGGCAATATTGCCAACCTGAGCACAGGCGACGCGCCGTTTGCGGGTGGTTTTGCAGCCCTGATCGGCGTGGCCATGGTGGTGGGCTTTTCCTTCCAGGGCACGGAGCTGATCGGCATCGCTGCCGGCGAATCCGAAGATCCCGCCAAGAATGTGCCCAAGGCCGTGCGCAAGGTGTTCTGGCGCATTTTGCTGTTCTACGTCTTTGCCATCCTCATCATCGGCCTGCTGATTCCCTATACCGATCCCAAGTTGCTGCGCAACGATCTGGGCGATATCGCCGTCAGCCCCTTCACACTGGTGTTCGAACGTGCCGGCCTGCTGGGTGCCGCTGCCGTGATGAACGCCGTGGTGCTGACCTCCGTGCTGTCGGCCGGCAACTCCGGCATGTATGCCTCCACCCGTATGCTGTATGCGCTGGCCAAGCAGGGCATGGCGCCCAAGCTGTTTGCCCAGGTCAACACGCGCGGCGTGCCCGTGCTGGCATTGATCGCCACCACCGTGATTGCCGCCCTGTGCTTTCTGACCAATATCTTCAGCCCCGAAGTGGTCTACATCTGGCTGCTGAATCTGTCCGGCATGTGCGGCTTCGTCGCCTGGCTGGGCATTGCCATCAGCCACTACCGTTTCCGCAAGGGCTGCGAAGTGCAGAACTACGATATGAACCAGCTGCCTTACAAGGCAGCGGCCTTCCCCTTCGGCCCCATATTCGCCTTTGTGCTGTGCCTGATCATCACCTTGGGCCAGAACTATGAAAACCTGATCAAGGACCAGATCGACTGGGTCGGTGCCATCGCCACCTATATCGGCCTGCCTCTCTTCCTGGTCATCTGGTTTGGCTACAAATGGGTCAAGGGCACCAAGATCGTCAAATACTCGGAAATGGATCTGAACGGCTCGCGTTAATACCTAGTCATTTTTGATCCCACCCAAGGCAGCACCGGCAACGGCGCTGCCTTTTTTGCGTCCTGGGCTTGCCTCGGATGCTGTCGATTAGTCCCAACAGACGATTCATGTCATGACAAATATCTGAAGAATAAATGCTCACAGGCAACGGCCTGCAAGGTTTTTTCACTAGGAAAACAAGAGCAATGCAACAAAAGACGATGAGCACAGCGCTGATGCTGTGCATAGGTTTGCTGAGCGCAGGAGCCGCCTGTGCCAAGGTTCCCGCTGCGGAAGCCGACAAGCTGGGCAAGGAGCTGACCTGCACCGGCGCCATCAAAGCCGGCAATGCCGACGGCAGCATCCCGCCATTCACGGGCAAGATCCTCGGCGTTCCGCCCGGCGTGAAGTTCACCAAGTCAGTGGGGCAGTTCCAGCCCGATATCTACGCCAACGAAAAGCCGCTGTTCGAAATCACGGCCGCCAACATGGCGCAATATGGCGACAAGCTCAGCGCCGGCCAGAAGGCGCTACTCGCCAAGTTCCCCACCACCATGCGCATTCCCGTCTATCCGGGCCACCGCGACTTCCGTTATGACGACGACATCTGCGCCGTCATCAAGCGCAATGCACTGGAAGCCGAGGTAGTCAACGACGGCAATGGAGTCAAGGGCTTCATGGGTGCTCTGCCCTTCCCCATTCCAAAGACCGGCCTGGAACTGCTATGGAACAACCTCATGCCCAGCCGCGCCAGCACCGAAGAGGTGGAACGCGACATGGCACTGGTGGGCGCAAGCGGCGATATCGCCTGGGGCCGCACCAGCTATATTCAGCTCAGTCGTTATGACTCCAAGGAAAATCTGGGCAAGCCCAACGAAGGCAAATACGCCTATGTGACCAATTTCTCCATCCTGCCCGAGCGCGAAAAAGGCGGAGTGATTCTGTCCATCGAGCCCATGAACTTCGGCACGGACAAGCGTCTGGCCTGGAATTACGATCCCGGCACTCGCCGCGTGCGCCAACTGCCCGAGTTCGGCTATGACCAGCCCTCCCCCGGCACCAGCGGCAAGGCGACCATCGACTCCGAGCGCCTGTTCAACGGCGGCTCCGAGCGCTACGAGTGGACCATGCACGGCAAGCGCGAGATGTTCATTCCTGCGAACACCTTCCGTATCAACCAGCAGATGAAATACGCCGATCTGCTCAAGCCAGGTCATCCCAACCCGGCCTACACCCGCTATGAACTGCGCCGCGTCTGGGTGCTGGAGGGCAAGCTCAAGCCCGGCTTCCGTCACCTGTACTCCAAGCGTGTGATGTTCATCGACGAAGACACCGGTCACGCCGTCTCGGGCGACTTCTACGACGCACGCGGCCAGTTGTGGCAGCACGGTGAAATCAATTACTACTATGCCTACGACATCAAGAAATGGCACGCGGGCACATCGTTCTACTATGACCTGAATGCCGGCTCCTATGTGGGCATGAATCTGGTCCAGGAGCGCCCCAAGGCACCAATTCTGGGCAAGGACAACCTCAAGCCCAGCCAGTACACTCCCGAGGCGATTCGCAACCTGGGCAACTGATAGACAACAGGTGGCTCAGCCACCGCGCGCACCGCACCGCAAGGTGCAAAGAGAGGCCATGAGCCTCTCTTTTTTTATGGCCGCTGCCGCCCCGAAACTGGAGCGCACTCCAGCATATGCGCGGGCAGCGTGCTAGGATGAAACACGGTGCCAGCATTGAAAACCATAGCAGCTGGCGTCGTTTTTTCTGTCTTCGAGTCGATTTCAACGTGAACATCATTCACAAGCAGCCAAAGACCCACCCGGTCGTATGGCAGGGCGCGGATCTGGCGGGCGACCCCTTCCGGACTCATCGGCCATCCGCCGACACCCTTGCCGCCATCGCTGCCATGCGGGTCCGGTTCGGACAACGCCTCGAGTCACTTTGGAGCAAGGCGTCCCACTCGGCCAAGGTCGCAGCCTCGTCCTGTTTTAATCCCTGCACAACAAAGCCCGACTAAGCTTGCAGACGATTTAGTTCGCCGCAATCATGACTTCCATGCAATCCCTGGCCCGATGGCTGCCCTTTCTTAATTGGCCCAAACCGACTTTCGGCCTGCTGCGCGGTGAGTTCTGGGCCGGCTTGACCGTGGGCCTGATGTTGCTGCCCCAGGGCGTGGCTTACGCCGCGCTGGCGGGCATGCCGCTGATTACCGGCATCTATGCCTCCATCATTCCTGCTGCGGTGGCCATCCTCTTCAGTCCGTCGCCCCGCCTGGGCGTGGGGCCGACGGCGCTGAGCGCCTTGTTGATCGGCGCCTCTCTGACCGGCATGGCCGAACCGGGCTCGGCCCAGTGGGTGGTTCTCGCTGCATGGATGGCCATTCTGTCGGGCCTGGTTCAATGGAGTCTGGGCGTGGTACGCGCGGGCTGGCTGCTCAATCTGGTCACCTCTCCTGTACTGGCAGGTTTTACCCAGGCTGCTGCGCTGCTGATTCTGGCTTCGCAGCTGCCCACCCTGCTAGGCATGCGCGCTGACTGGTCCACCGTCTGGCATTCGCCGTCCATCTATCTGTTCAGCATCCAGTCCATCGCCTACGGCCTGGTCAGCATGGGCTTGCTGATGCTGGCCAAGAAATGGCGTCCTGCTTTTCCCTCGGCCATTTTCATCATCGGCTTGAGCGGGTTCATCAGCTGGCTCACGGGCTTCGCCGATGCGGGCGGAGCCGTGATCGGCCACCTGCCTGCGGGGCTGCCCAGCTTCCAATGGCCCGGCATGCTGGACTGGGAGCAGTTCGGCGCCCTGGTCATGCCCGTGCTGGTCATCTCCCTGGTCAGCTTTCTGGAAACCGCGTCCAGCGCTCAGGTCGAGCATCAGCAGGCCGGCACGCGCTGGAACGAAAACCAGGATTTGATCGCCCAGGGCCTGTCCAAGATCAGCGCCGGCCTGTTCGGCAGCTTTGCCACCAGCGCATCTTTCTCACGCTCTGCCGTCAATCTGCTCGCAGGTGCCAGGACCGGCTATGCCAACGTGTTTTCCATTTTGCTGGTGGTCGTGGTTGTGCTCTGGTTCATCCCCTGGCTCTACCATGTGCCCCAGGCAACGCTGGCTGCCATCGTGATCACCGCCGTGCTCAACCTGGTCAAGCCCAGCGCGATTCTCAAGCTTTTCAGGATCTCCAAGGTCGAAGCCAGCATCAGCGTCGCCACGCTGGTGCTGACCATCGTCACCGCCCCGCGCATGTACTGGGGTGTGTTCGCGGGCATCATGCTCAGCCAGGCTTACTACCTCTATCACCATCTGCACCCGCGCATCATCGAGGTCGGCGAGCATCCCGACGGCAGCCTGCGCAGCCGCCTGCTTTGGCAATTGCCGCCCCTGGCACCTGAAGTCGTGGCTCTGCGCATGGATGCAGATCTGGACTTTGCCACGGCCACGGCACTTGAGCGCTACGCGGCCGATGCCCTGCAGCAAACGCCCCAGGCCAAAGACCTGGCACTGCTGATGCAGTCCATCAACAGCATAGACATCACAGGAGTCGAAACATTTGCCCGACTGGAACGCCTGGTCGCATTGCGCGGCGGTCTGCTGCACGTGGTGGGATTGAAGTTGCCGGCCGAGCAAAGGCTGGAACGCGCCGGACTACTGCACAAGGAAGGCAGCCCCATCAGGCTCTATCGCACGGATGCCGACTTTCTGCGAACGCTTGGCAATTTCCCCACAGAACTGAGTCGGATCAACGCTGACGAAAAGCCTACATCCACAAAAAGCTAGGGGTCGCTGCTACACTGACGGTCATCATTGATAGTTTGTCGTGACTTCATCCGCCCCCCACCAATCCGTGTTTTTGCGCGATCTGCGCCTTGCCACCGCACACAATCTGGTGACTCGCGCGGGCGGTAGCGATAACCGTCTGCCCACTGACACTCCCACCCATTACCTGCAAGCACTGATTGATGGCTTGTGCGCACTGTCTTTGCGCGACCCCCTCACGGGGCTGGCCAACCGGCGCCATTTCCGCTCCGTGATCGAGCGCGAAATCGACCGCGTGGCCCGCTCCGGAGAAACCGCACTGCTGCTGATGCTGGACATCGACCATTTCAAGCAGATCAACGACGAGCACGGTCATATTGCTGGCGATATGGTGCTGCAATCCGTGGCACAGACGCTGTCCGAAATCATTCGCCCCATGGACACCCTTGCGCGCTTCGGTGGTGAAGAATTCGCCATAGTGCTTCCGGTGTGCCCTGCGCATCAGGGCCGCGCAGTCGCCGAGCGCTTGCGCCAGGCCATCGAAAGCAACTCCATCGCTTTGTCCTCGGGCCAGTCGCTGAAGATCACTGTGAGTATCGGCGGGGTCTACGCCCAGCAATGGATTCGCAGCACGGCGCAACTGTGGACCGAGCGTGCCGATCGCCAGCT
Organism: Comamonas sp. Z1; assembly: GCF_008121555.1. Taxonomy (NCBI): domain Bacteria; kingdom Pseudomonadati; phylum Pseudomonadota; class Betaproteobacteria; order Burkholderiales; family Comamonadaceae; genus Comamonas; species Comamonas sp. Z1. Next base: position 12,730 of record NZ_VOQT01000012.1, on the reverse strand, counting down.
CTATCTGGCCAAATCGGCAGGCCGCAACTGCGTCTGCGTGGAGGATCCGCCCGACAGTACGGTGAGTGCCGAGGAAAAAAGCCTGCTTTTCAGCCCTTTGCCTGCCGCTTCGTTAGAGGAAAATGTCTCTGACAATACAGCACCAGACGTAAACACCGACGCCGCAAGCCAGGTCATAACGCCTTGAGACGATGGACACCTTGGCCCCTCACCCTACTTTGCCCGCTCATATATCCATGGAAGATGCCCTGCGGGCGCCTCGCCGCAACAAGCAGGCCCACATCATTGCCGTCACCAGCGGCAAAGGCGGTGTCGGCAAGACTTTCGTCTCGGCCAATCTGGCTGCTGCGCTGACGCGCCATGGCTTCAACGTGCTGGTATTGGACGCGGACCTGGGCCTGGCCAATCTGGATGTGGTGCTCAACCTCTACCCGAAGGTCACGCTGCACGATGTGTTCACGGGTCGCTCCACGCTGGAAGATGCCATTCTGACCACGCCGGGCGGCTATTCCGTGCTGCTGGCAGGCTCGGGCATGATCGAGTACTCGCGCCTCACCCCCGAGATTCGTTCCCAGTTCATGCGCACGGTGGAGTTGCTGCGCCCGCGCTACGACATCATCCTGCTCGACACCGGCGCCGGCATCTCGGATGTGGTGCTGTTCTCCGTCTCTCTGGCAACCGAAGTGCTGGTCGTGGCCACGCCCGAGCCCACTTCGCTGACCGATGCCTACGCCGCCATCAAGGTGCTGGCCCTGCAGCAAAAGCGCCAGCAGATCCGTCTGGTCATCAACCAGGCGCAACGCCCCGGCGATGGCCGCGCCATCACTGGCCAGCTGCAGCAGGTGCTCAACCGCTTCGTGACCACCGAGTCCGGCCAGCCGCTGCAGCTGACCCACTGGGGCGATATTCCGGTCGACTCCGCCGTGCGGGAGGCCGTGATGCGCCGCCAGTTGCTGCTGCAGGCCATGCCCGGAGCACCCGCATCCCTCGCAGTGGCACAGCTGTCCAATAAAATCAAGGCAGAGCTGACGGCCCCGGTCTGAGCTGCATCACCGTCGATGCAGCAGCCGCGCGGCCGCCCCCCGGATATCGACGTGGCCGACATACTCAACATCTCCTGCTACAAATTCACGCCCCTGCCCGACGCCGACCAGCTGCGCCAGACGCTGCTGGAGCGTGCACATGACCTGAGCCTCAAGGGCACGGTGCTGCTGGCCGAAGAAGGCATCAACTTTTTCCTGGCCGGCCCAGCCCAGGCCGTGCGCAGCTTTGTGGACCAGCTGAAGCAAGACCCGCGTTTTGCCGACCTGGCTCCCAAGGAAAGCTGGTCCGAGACCGTGCCCTTTCGCAAAATGCTGGTCAAGGTCAAGAACGAGATCATCCGCATGGATCATCCCGCCATTCGACCCGCCCATGGCCGTGCGCCATCGGTCAGCCCGGCCACGCTGCGCCGCTGGCTGGAGCAAGGCCATGACGACGAGGGCCGCGAGGTGGTGACGCTGGACACGCGCAACGACTACGAAGTGGACGAAGGCGCGTTTGCCGGCACGATCGACTGGCGCCTGAGCAAGTTCACCGAATTCCCGCCCGCACTGCGCCAGCACAAGGACGAATTCGCCGGCAAGACCGTCGTCAGCTATTGCACTGGCGGCATCCGCTGCGAAAAGGCCGCCATCCTCATGCAGGACGAAGGCATCGAAAACGTCTACCAGCTCGAAGGCGGCATCCTCAAATATTTCGAGGAGACCGACGGCAAGTTCTACGACGGCGGCTGCTTCGTCTTTGACGGTCGCGACTCGCTGGGCACCGATCTGTCGCGCACCGAGCTGGTTCACCCCCGCCCCATCAAAAAGCATCTGATGGAACAGGACGCGGAGTAAGCAGCGCCAAGATGGCGCTCAACGCCACTATCAAAAACTAAGCAGCTAGCGCTGAATCAGGCTAAGTTTCAGAAGCATTCATCACTGAAACCTATGTAGGACCAGCGCTAGCCGCTTTGAATTGGATAGCACCCAACTTAGCTGAACGCTTATCTGGCCCAGCGTGCTGCGGCCTTGGCCACGCGCTCGCCAAACTGGCGTGCGGTTTCCAGGTCACCGCCGGCCATCTCGCCGGCCGATGAGTCAGAGGGCGACTGCGCCATGGCACCGCAGAAACTGCCCATCCAGTTCACATCGTTGCGCTGGGCGGCCTTGGTATTCGAAGGCAGCAGACCCAGTCCCACCCACACGCCGCCATGCTGCATGGCCAGGTGGTAGAAATAATCGAGCGTGACCTGCTTGTCGCCCTGCACGCTCGCGCTGTTGGTGAAGCCGGCAAACAGCTTGTCCTTCCAGGCCTGGGCAAACCAGGCCTTGGACGAGGCGTCGGCAAATTTCTTGAATTGCCAGCTCGGAGCGGCCATATAGGTCGGTGCGCCGAAGACGATGGCATCGGCCGCGGCCAGTTGCTCCCAGCCACCTTCGGGCAAATTGCCATCGGCGTCGATGGCCAGCAACTGTGCGCCCGCGCCCTGGGCCACGGATTGCGCCATGCGCTGGGTATGGCCGTAGCCTGAGTGGTAGACCACAACGATATTGCTCATGATTTCTTCTTTCCTGCTTGCATCGGCGCAGCCATCCGCCGCGCCATCCTGTATCTGTGCCAAATAAAGGCCCGCCGGATTGACACCCGGCGGGCCTTGTCTTGCGAGAGCGCGCTAGCTTATCAAAGCTATGACTGCTTGCGCACTTTCAGCCTGTGCTGCCTCATGCTTCAGCCTTTGCGACCGTCCATGCTCCAGGCGCCTGCTCCATGAGCCGCATAACCAAGCAGGCCGCCGACCACGGCGATGTTCTTCCAGAACAGCAGCTGCTGCATCATGGCTGCCTCTGCGGGCACGCCCCAGAAGTTATGGAAGAAGAAGCTGGCGATCAGCGTGAAAAATCCCAGGATCAAGGCTGCGCAGCGCGTGTGCCAGCCCAGCAATATGGCCAGACCGCCCACGATCTCGATCACCAGGCCCACCGCCACCGCGACCTGGGGCATGGGCATGCCCGCCGATGCGGCATAACCCACGGTGCCCGCAAAGCCACTGATTTTCTGAATGCCTGCTGGCAGAAACAGCAGGGCAATCAGCACACGGCCCACCAGGTCCAGAGGATTTCGCAATTGATTCAACATTTAAACTCCAGTCATTGCGACCCAGGGCCGCGTTGGTTCATATCAGTACAAGCCTTGAAATCGTCAGACTCAAGGTTCCAGGTCAAACACCAGAACTTCCGCAGCCCGGCCATTGGCAAGGCGCAGGCGCTCCTCATTTTCAATAAGTGCAGCGTCGCCGCTTGTCAGCTTTTGTCCATTCACGTCCAGCTCGCCACGCACCAGGTGCACATAGGTCTTGCGACCGGCTGGCAGGGCCACATCGGCAGCCTCTTCTGCATCGAACAGACCGGCATACAGGCGTGCATCGGCATTCATGGGAACCGAGCCCTCGGCACCGTCAGGTGAAGCCACCAGACACAGACGTCCACGCTTTTGCGCCTCGCTGAATGTCTTCTGGGCATAGCCTGGCTCGATACCTGTGCGTGCGGGCAGCAGCCAGATCTGCAGAAAGTGTGTGGTCTGCTCCTTGGCGTAGTTCTGTTCGCTGTGCACCACCCCCGAGCCCGCACTCATGCGCTGCACCTCTCCAGGCAGGATGGGGGTTTCATTGCCCATGCTGTCCTTGTGCGAGAGCGCACCTTCGAGCACATAGCTGATGATTTCCATATCGCGGTGGCCGTGCGAGCCAAAACCTGTGCCGGGGGCAATCCGGTCTTCGTTGATCACTCGCAGATTGCCGAACCCCATATGGCGCGGGTCGTAGTAACCGGCAAACGAAAAGCTGTGATAGGACTTGAGCCAGCCGTGGTCGGCGTAGCCGCGTTCCTGGGATTTGCGCAGAGTCATCATGGTGTGCTTCCTTTCGTTCAAGTGACTGTCTCTATGGGCTCTACTGTAGAAGTCACCTGCCAGGCTGTGGCTGAACGGCGTTGATGGCATCATTCAAACTGTTTGAATCATCAATCTCACCATGCCCAGCTCCCGCGATGTGCTCACCCCCGACAGCCTGGCCATGCTGCAGGCCATTGCCGAAACCGGCAGCTTTGCCGCCGCTGCGCGCTCCCTGGGCCTGGTGCCCAGTGCGCTGACCTACCGCGTGCGCCAGATCGAAGATGCGCTCGATGTGCTGCTGTTTGACCGCAGCTCGCGCCACGCCCAGGCCACTGAGGCAGGTCAGGCCCTGCTGCACGAAGGCACCCGCCTGCTGCAGGAGATCGATGCCGTCGCGCACCGCGTCAAGCGCGTGGCCACGGGCTGGGAGCCGCAGCTGACCATCGTCATTGACGGGGCCGTGGCCCGCACGCCCATCTTCGAGCTGGTCGAAGCTTTTTATGCGCTGACCCCGCCCACCACACTCAAGCTGCGCGACGGCATTCTCAACGGCACGCTGGAAGTGCTGACCAGCGGCCATGCCGATCTGGCCATTGGCGTGGCGGTCAACACCAGCAATGTCTCCGAGCTGCAGACGCGCGAAATCGGGGAGATGGATTTCGTCTTCGCCGTCGCGCCGCACCACCCACTGGCCGGACTCGATGAGCCGCTTTCCGACGAGTTGCTGCTGCGCCATCGCATGGTGGCCGTGGCCGACTCGGGCGTGCGCAGCAACACCAGCTTTGGCCTGGTCAACGGCCAGGACGTGCTCACCGTGGACAGCATGCAGGCTAAGCTGGAGGCCCAGATACGCGGCATTGGCGCCGGCTTTCTGCCACGCGGCATGGTGCAGGCCTATCTCGATGCCGGCCTGCTGGTCACAAAACAGGTGCAGCGCGCCAGTCGCAATCTGCGCCTGCACTATGCATGGCCCGGCCCCGCCCACCGCACGCCTGGACGCGCCCTTCAGTGGTGGCTGACGCAACTGGAAAGCCCCGCCACGCGCAAGGCGCTTATGGAAAACCATCACCGTCAATAAGCTGCTGCGCGTCGCAGCCGCCACGCGGGAGGTGTAGAGTGAGTTGCGCTGCAACAATTCAGCACAAGCAGCACTTGCTATCTTTTGGATAGCTGGCTACGCTAGAACTCAAACGGTGTCGAAAAGGCTTTTTCATGAATGCTTCCCGCACTCGCGCGTCCGCAACTGCCTCCGCTTCTTCCCCTTCCCCGCATACCGGTGGCAAGCGCATTGCCGTCATCGGCGCGGGCATTGCCGGTCTGGCCTGTGCCCGCACGCTGATGCAGGCCGGGCATGACGTCCATGTCTATGAGCGCCTGACCCAGGCCGGCGGACGCATGCGCTCGGTCAGCGGCCCCTACGGCAGCTTTGACATCGGCGCCCAGTTCTTCACCGTACGCGATCCGCGCTTTCAGCAAGTGCTGGACACCACGCCCGGCAATCTGCGCGCCTGGAGCCTGAACAGCGTGCAGACCCGCAACGCCCAGGGCCGCAGAGTCGACAAGCACACGCCGGTGCGCGAGACCCACTGGGTCGGCATGCCCGATATGCAATCGCTGCCACTGGCCTGGGCAGCGCCGCTATGGGATGCCGGGCGCCTGCATCTGGGCCAGTCCCTGCGCGCCATGAGCCACCACATTGCCAGCGGCAGCAGCCACAGCCGCCACCAATGGTCCCTGATGCTGGATACCGAAGACCACGGCCCGCAGATTGCTGCCGACTTCGATGCCGTGGTGCTGGCCGTGCCGGCGCCCGTGGCCGCGCAGCTGCTGCAGACCGCGCCTCAGGGTGCGGCCCTGGCCAGGACCCTGGCCCCTGTGGAAATGGCCCCCTGCTGGGCCATGACGCTGTCCTACCCCATGGCTGCGCAGGCCGGACTGACCACACTGGGCCCACAGTGGAATGCCGCACGCAGCACGCATGAGCGCGTTGCCTGGGTGGCCCGCGAGTCCTCCAAACCCGGCCGCGCCCAGACCGAGCGCTGGACGATCCATGCCAACCCGCTGTGGTCCAACGAGCACCGCCACGACGACGCCACGCGCGTGCTTGCCAAGCTGCAAAAGGCCTTTGGCGAGATCACAGGCATCCGCGTTGCGCCGCGCCATGCCAGCGTCTACCTCTGGCAGCATGCCCAGACGCTGGCGCCCCTGGGCAGGCCGTTCAGCCACGACCCCTCGGTCGGCCTGGGCCTGTGCGGGGACTGGTGCATAGGCATGCGGGTGGAAGACGCTTTTGTCTCGGGTCTGGAAATGGGGCTGGCCCTGGCCTGAGCCAACTGCGCGCAGTCAAGGGGCGTAAGATGGCGTCCCTCATGACTACGGCCCTTTCCCGTTCCTCCTCCAGCGCTCCCTGCACGGGGCCATATATCGGGCGCTTTGCGCCCTCTCCCACCGGGCCGCTGCATGCCGGCTCTCTGGTCGCGGCGCTGGCCAGCTGGCTGGATGCACGCGCCCACCACGGACGCTGGCTGATTCGCATCGAAGACATCGATCCGCCACGCTGCCAGGCTGGCGCCGACCAGGAAATCCTGCGCCAACTGGCCGCCTGCGGCCTGCACTCCGATGCCCCCGTGGTCTGGCAGTCGCAGCGTCATGCACTCTATGAAAAGGCCCTGCAGCAACTACAGGCGCAAAAAATGGCCTACCCCTGCGGCTGCACGCGCAAGGACATCGAAGCCGCCTGGCTGGCACAGGGACTGACTCACGAACGCCATGTGGAGCGACCCTACCCCGGAACCTGCCGTCATGGCCTGCGAGGCAAGCCTGCCAGAGCCTGGCGCTTTGCGCTGGAGCAGCAGGTACATGACTTACAAGAGCATCAACCCGAAACACCCTACCAACAAGCGAAAGCAGCTACGCAAAGCATAGCAATCGGGCGCTCTTGCCTCGAAAGCAAGCGCCCCGTGCTGCACTGGCAGGACCGGCGTCTGGGCGCGCAGCAGCAGAACCTGATCACCAGCGTGGGCGACTTTGTGCTGCGCCGAGCGGACGGGCTCTGGGCCTACCAGCTGGCCGTGGTCGTCGACGATGCCGAGCAAGCCATCACCGACGTGGTGCGCGGCGAAGACCTGGCCGACAACACCCCTCGCCAGATCGTGCTGCAACACGCCCTGGGCCTGACCCAGCCGCGCTATCTGCACACGCCGCTGGTCTGCATGGAAAACGGAGAAAAGCTCTCCAAACAGCACGGCGCACCCGCCGTGGATGTCAGCCAGCCGCTGACCGTGCTTTCTGGCGCCGCGCAGCAGCTCGGCCTGCCACAAGCGCCAGCAGCCGCATCCTGCAGCAGCGAAAGCCCCGCAAGCGCCTTGCCTTTGGCGCTGGACTTCTGGGTCCGGTGCTGGCGCCAAACCTACAATATCGCCCCGTGACTTCTTCAAATCCAACACCTACCACCGATATGGCCGAAAACGTGCCAGCCGCTGACGCATCCGCAGCATCCCAAGGTCAGGCGCCCGAAGGCGTGGCCTATCCCAAGACCATCAAAAGCTATGTACGCCGCGCCGGCCGCACCACCACGGGCCAGGCCAAGGCTTTTGAAGAACTAGGTCCGCGCTTCCTGCTGCAATACCAGAAGGCTCCTCTGGACGCCGCTGCCGCCTATGGCCGCGACGGCAAGCTGATTCTGGAAATCGGCTTCGGCATGGGTGAAGCCACCGCCCATATCGCCCGCGTGCGCCCCGACGACAACTTCCTGTGCTGCGAAGTGCACGAGCCCGGCGTGGGCGCGCTGCTCAAGCGCATTGGCGAGCAGGAGATCGAGAACATCCGCATCCTGCAGCACGATGCCGTGGAAGTCATCGACAACATGCTGCCCGAAGCCTCGATCGACGGCGTGCACATCTTCTTCCCCGATCCCTGGCACAAGAAAAAGCACAACAAGCGCCGCCTGATCCAGAGCCCGCTGATCGCCAAGCTGGCCGCTCGCATCAAGCCCGGCGGCTACATCCACTGCGCCACCGACTGGGAGCCCTATGCGGTGCAGATTCTGGAAGTACTGAACGCAGAACCCATGCTGCAGAACACGGCCGAGAACTACGCCGAAAAGCCCGACTACCGTCCGCTGACCAAATTCGAGAACCGCGGCATTCGCCTCGGTCATGGCGTCTGGGATCTGGTGTTCAGGAAAAAGTAACACCCCCTGAGCGGCTTTGCCTAGGCGGCCCCGCCGCTTCCCCCTCTCTGCTTCGCGGAGGGGGACGACAGCCTCGCTGCGGGGCGGCCCTTGCTTGCTGTCTCTGATTTGAGTCAGCGCCAGCTATTTGGATAGCGCCAGTTGCAAGGACTTGGCTCCAAGCCATAAAAAACGCTCCTCATTGAGGAGCGTTTTGTTTTGGGACAAGGCAGCCCCAGCTGCCTTTTCCGATGCGCTTACAGACGCTCGGCCGCCCAGGCCTGGACGCTGGCCAGCGCTGCGGGCACGGCTGCGGCATCGGTGCCGCCAGCCATGGCCATATCGGGCTTGCCACCGCCCTTGCCGCCCACTTGCTGGGCCACAAAGTTCACCAGCTCGCCGGCCTTGACCTTGGCGGTTTCAGCCTTGGTCACGCCCGCAGCCAGTTGCACCTTGTCGCCGTCCACGGCAGCCAGCACGATCACGGCTGCGCCCAGCTTGTCCTTGAGCTTGTCCATGGTGTCGCGCAAGGTCTTGGCATCGGCGCCTTCGAGCTTGGCTGCCAGCACCTTCACGCCATTGACGTCGGCAGCCTGCGTGGCCAGCTCGTCGCCCTGGCTGGAAGCCAGCTTGCCCTTGAGCGCAGCGATTTCCTTTTCCAGTGCCTTGATCTGATCCAGCGCACCGCCGATGCGGTTGGTCAGCTCGGCTGCAGGGGCCTTGAAAGCGGCCGCGGCCTGGTCCACGGTGGACTCCAGCGACTGCAGATAGGCCAGCGCGTTCTCGCCGGTAATGCCTTCGATACGGCGCACGCCAGCGGCCACGCCGGATTCGCCCACCACCTTGAACAGGCCGATGTCGCCGGTACGGCTGACGTGAGTGCCGCCGCACAGCTCGCGGCTGGAGCCGATGTCCAGCACGCGCACGGTTTCGCCGTACTTCTCGCCGAACAGCATCATCGCGCCGGTCTTCTGAGCCGACTCGATATCCATCACGCGGGCGTCGGTGGCTGTGTTGGCCAGCACCTCGGCATTGACGCGTGCTTCGATCTCGCGGATCTGCTCGGCAGTCACCGGGGCGTTGTGCGCAAAGTCGAAGCGGGTGCGCTCGGCATTGACCAGCGAGCCCTTTTGCTGCACATGGCCGCCCAGCACTTCGCGCAAGGCCTTGTGCATGATGTGTGTGACCGAGTGGTTGCGCATGGTCGCTGCGCGCACGGCCGTATCAACCTGTGCTTCAACCGCATCGCCCACCTTCAGGCTGCCGGCTTCCAGCACGCCGTGGTGGCCGAATACATCGGCCTTGATCTTGAGTGTGTCTTCCACGGCAAAGCGGTTGCCGCCTGCGGCAATCACGCCCTGGTCACCGACCTGGCCGCCGGATTCGGCGTAGAAGGGGGTCGTATCCAGCACCACGACACCGTTTTGGCCGGCCTGGAGCTCGTTCACGCTCACGCCATCGGCGTACAGCGCGACGATCTTGGCAGCCTCGGCCAGCTTGTCGTAGCCGGTGAACACATTGGCGTCCCCCGTGTATTCAAGCGCACGGTCCATCTTGAACTTGCCGGCTGCGCGCGCAGTTTCCTTCTGGTGTTGCATGGCGGCGTTGAAGCCTGCCTCGTCCACCGTCACGCCACGCTCGCGCGCCACGTCGTTGGACAGGTCCAGCGGGAAGCCGTAAGTGTCATGCAGCTTGAAGGCCACATCGCCGGGCAGCACCTTGACGTCACCGGCCAGCGCGCTGTCCAGGATTTCCATGCCGTTGGCCAGGGTCTCGAAGAAACGCTCTTCCTCGGCCTTGAGCACGCTGGTGATATGCGCTTCCTGCTCCTTGAGCTTGGGATAGGCATCGCCCATCTGCACCACCAGGTCGGCCACCAGCTTGTGGAAGAAGGGAGTCTTCTGGCCCAGCTTGTAGCCGTGACGGATGGCGCGGCGGATGATGCGGCGCTGCACATAGCCGCGACCTTCGTTGGAAGGGATCACGCCGTCGGACACCAGGAAGGAGGTGGCGCGGATATGGTCGGCAATCACCTTCAGCGAAGGAGTGCTCAGATCTTCGGTGTGGGTTTCACGGCCGGCAGCCTTGATCAATGCCTGGAACAGATCGATCTCGTAGTTGCTGTGCACATGCTGCAGGATGGCAGCCAGGCGCTCCAGGCCCATGCCGGTATCCACGCAAGGTGCGGGCAGCTTCACCACGGAGCCGTCTTCCTTCATGTCGAACTGCATGAACACGTGGTTCCAGATCTCGATGAAGCGGTCGCCGTCTTCTTCCGGGCTGCCGGGAGGACCGCCGGCAATGTGCTCGCCGTGGTCGTAGAAGATTTCCGAGCAGGGGCCGCAGGGGCCTGTGTCGGCCATCATCCAGAAGTTGTCGCTCTTGTACTTGCCGCCCTTGTTGTCGCCGATGCGGATGATGCGCTCGGCAGGCAGGCCGATGACGTTCTTCCAGATGTCATAGGCTTCGTCGTCTTCGTGATAGACCGTGGCCAGCAGCTTCTCGGCGGGCAGGCCGAAAACCTTGGTCAGCAGCTCCCAGCCCCACTCGATGGACTCCTTCTTGAAGTAGTCGCCGAAGGACCAGTTGCCCAGCATTTCGAAGAACGTGTGGTGGCGCGCGGTGTAGCCCACGTTTTCCAGGTCGTTGTGCTTGCCGCCGGCGCGCAGGCAGGCCTGCACCGAAGTTGCGCGGTTGTAGGGGCGCTTGTCCGTGCCCAGGAACACGTCCTTGAACTGCACCATGCCGGAGTTGGTGAACATCAGCGTCGGATCGTTGCCGGGAACCAGCGAGCTGGACGCGACAACCGTGTGGCCCTTGGAAGCGTAGAAATCCAGGAACGTCTTGCGGATGTCCGCAACGGAAAAAGTGGGTGTACTCATGGTGTTTGGTATGAAGACGCCTGCATGACGCCTGCGATCAGTACGGCCCGGCGCTGCTTTTTCAGGAGCTGCGCAGACAGGCAAAGGCGGGTAGGAACAGTTCATTGCTGAACCATTCCCCCCTAAGAACCGGACTTGCGACTTTCACCGCATCCGGCTCAAGCACAACAAGATTCAGTCCCGTCTAAAGCACCCCATTCTACTTCGGAGAGGCTTTTTCGAGATGAACCCGAAGCCTTTAAGAGGCCGGTTTCGCTACCTGCAAACCCAAGGCATGCAGTCGTCTATGACAGACCGGATGCAGCAGCACCCGATTGGAGAGGTTGTCCGACCCGCCCATCACCTTGTAAACAATGTGGTGGTCGTGCCAGCGTTCCCCTTCCTCCAGCGGCTCCGCACAAAGTGCGCAACGCCCGTTTTGGCTGATGTACAGCATCGAAGTTTCGTACTGGTACGCCATGTTTTTCAACATGCGTTTCGTTCTCAACTCCTCTCCGTACACCTCCCATACCGGGTCAAAGGGGTTGTATTCCCCCTTGATCTTTTCGTGCCTCACGATCTCTGTATCTGCAAGCTTCAACAGTTTGGTCGTAAGCGGGCCGTCCGCCGTTTTCACGGTTGCAGCAAACTCATCCCTGTCCTTGATGCGCTGCCAGTAACGGCTTTTGCACCAGGGGTGGGACTTATTCGGATGTCGCCGTCTCGTCCAGCGCACCAGGCGCCAGTAGATCAGGCTGTCCATCCGACTGAAGGTTTCCTTCGCCACCACCGGTTGGTGATACCTCGCCCAGCCTCGAAGGATTGGGTTCAGTTTGGCAATGAGATCCTCCTGCTTCGTCGATAGGTGTGTTTTCACGATTTCACTGACCTTGCGATAGAACGCTTGCGCGTTCTTCTTGCTCGGTTTGATCAAGAGCTTCCCTTTGTATTTGCGGAAGTTCCATCCCAGGAAATCGAAACCCTCGTCTATGTGAACGACCTTGGTCTTCTCCGGCGACAGTTGCAGACCTCGTTGTGCGAGGAAGGCTTCTATCCACGGCTTGATTTGTGTTTCCAGCACCTCTCGCGAGATGCCAGTCACCACAAAATCGTCGGCGTACCGGATCACATGGACTTTGAGTCCCTTGGCTTTTGTCTTCCCGTATTTCGCAACCAAGTGCGCTTTCAGGTCGGTTTCCAGCCCGTTCAAACACATATTCGCCAAAGTTGGCGAGATGATGCCGCCTTGCGGCGTCCCTTCTACAGTCGGCGATAGCTGCCCTCTATGGACTACCCCGGCTTTCAGCCATTTCAGCAAGATTGCCTTGTTCATAGGAACGTGGCGCACCAGCCATTCGTGGTTGATATGGTCAAAGCAACCTCGGATATCCGCTTCTAACACCCAGGAAGACGCCGTCTTCTGGGAAGTCGTGACGAATATCTGGCCCATGGCGTCTGCCGTCGAACGATTTCTCCTGAAGCCGTAGCTATTCGGATCGCTCGTGGTTTCCGCCACCGGTTCCAGTCCAAGCAGGTGTAGCGCCTGCATGGCCCGATCCAACATGGTTGGAATGCCCAGAGGACGCTCCTTCCCGTTGGCTTTGGGGATGTGGACCCGCCGCAATGGCTTGGGTTTGTATCCCCGCTGCTGCTTCAACCTTCCAATCGCCGCCCGTTTCAGGGCAGGAGAATCCCAAAGCTGGCGATCGACTCCCGCCGTTCGCTTACCTTGGTTTTCAGTTACACGTCTTACCGCCAGAGCCCTGGCGGAAAACGAGTGGTT